>NZ_JANUEA010000009.1:0-340010 GCF_024810135.1 Pseudomonas sp. BIGb0164
ACCACCGCAGGACGCGGCGGTGGCGTATAAGCCGGTGCCGCTGCGGGCTGAAAAGTCACCACCTCGGTGCGACGCGGTTCGGCTTCACGCACCACTGCAGGACGCGGCGGCGGCGTATAGGCCGTCGGCGCTGCCGGCTGGAAGGTCACCACCTCAGTACGACGCGGCTCGGCTTCGCGTACCGCCGCAGGACGCGGCGGCGTATAGGCCGTTGCCACTGCGGGCTGGAACGTCACCACCTCAGTGCGACGTGGTTCGACTTGCCGTACCGCCGGACGCACGGCGGGACGCAGATCCTTCCCGGGTGCCGCCGCCAGAAACGCGAGGAATTCATCGGCCTGAGCCGAAGCGCTGTGCAACCCCACCGACAGGCTCCAGACCAGTGTGGCCAGCAGGCTCAGGCGAAACGCCGGCGCAGCCGTGCCCTGTGCCGACGGCTTCGGCCGTCGGTCATGTGTGTAAGTCATGATCATCTCTCCCGGAAGGCTTCGCGCGCCTTGAGCACGGGCTTGAGCAGGTAATTGAGGATGGTCTTTTCACCGGTACGGATTTCCACCGATGCCACCATCCCCGGAATGATCGGCAGCGACTTGCCGCCCGCCGTCAACTCACTGCTGTCGGTCAACACCAGCACGCGGTAGTAGGTGTCATCCGGGCGACCCGACGCCGCTTTCTGGTCGTCCTTGAGGGTGTCCGGGCTGATGTGTTCCACCCGGCCCTTGAGGCCGCCATAAATCGCGTAGTCGTACGCGGTGATCTTCACGGTCGCCGCCAGGCCTGGGCGCAGGAAGGCCACGTCCGAAGGGCGGATCTTGCCTTCCACCAGCAGTTGTTCTTCCAGGGGCACGATCTCGAGGATGTGCTCACCCGGCTGGATCACCCCGCCAATGGTGCTGACGCGCACGTTTTTCACGGTGCCGCGCACGGGGGCGGTGATGGTGGTGCGGTCGTGCACATCCGCGCGGCCAATCAGGTTTTCGCTGATCTGCGACAGTTCCAGCTCCAGCTTGGAAAGCTCGGAGTTGGCGTCTGCCTGGAACTTGTTGGTGCGCTCGACGATTTGCGACTTGATGTCGTTGGCCGAACGGCGGATACGCAACAGCTCCACTTCCGACATCAGGCCCTTGGCCGCCAGCGGCTCGGCCAGGCGCACCTCACGGGTCGATAACTGATAGCTGCGCTCCAGGGCACTGATGCTGTCGTTGAGCGCGCGTTTGCGCGACTCGTAGGCACGGGTCTCCTGGGCCACCACGTCCTTGTCCTGCTTGACCTGGTCGTCGAATTGCAACGGCTGGTTATACGCCTCGGAACGCAGACGGCTGATCGACGCCTTGAGGCCGATCACCTTGGACAGCACCTCGCGGTAGCTGGACTCGGCACGGGTCGGGTCGATGCGCAACAGCACATCGCCCTTCTCGACGATGGCGCCTTCGCGCACATTCATGTCCAGCAGAATCCCGCCTTCCAGGCTCTGGATCACCTGCTCGCGGCTCATGGAAATAATCTTCGCTTCGCCCAGGGTGATTTCCTCGACGCGGGCGAAATACGCCCACACCACGCCGATCACCAACACGGCAGCGATGAGGTACAACACCAGCTTGGAACCCGGCGTGGTCTGGGACAGCAACGACTCTTGTACATCGTTCATGAACGCGGCGTCGCCGGGCTCAAGGTTGGCCTTGGGTTTGCGGCCGAAAAGTGTGCGGATCACGGGGCTACCTCTCCTGTCGCGGGGCCTGAAGCAGGGGAAGCCGCGGATCGTGTTGCGTGGTTCGGTGACGCTTGAGCACGGGGGCTTACGCTAAATGAAGGGGCCGCTTTGGCTGACGTCGGCGCTTGCACCGGACGAACCGGAGCCGGGGCCGGACGTGCCCTGGCCGGCGCAGCCTTGGCAGGTGCAGCCTCAGCCGTTTGCATCGCTTGGGGGTCGGCCTTGCTGGTCAACGCCTCAAGAATCTGTGCTTTCGGGCCATCGGCCACGACCTTGCCGTCGTCGACCACCACGATGCGATCCACCAGCGCCAGCAACGAGGGGCGATGGGTCACCACCACCATGGCCTGGCCTTCGGTGGCACGCTTGAGGTGGTCCAGGAACGCCATCTCGGTCTGGGTATCCATCGCGCTGGTCGGCTCGTCGAGCAGCAGCATTTTCGGCCGCGCCAACAGGCTGCGTGCCAGGGACACCAACTGCCGTTGACCGCCCGACAAGCCCTCGCCCATTTCGCCAATCGGCAAGTTGATGCCCTTGGGGTGCTTGGCGGCGATATGGTCCAGGCCGGTCAGGCGCAGCACCCGCAGGAACTCCTCGACCGTGGCATCCGGGCGGCCGAGCATCACGTTTTCACGCAGCGAGCCGTAGAACAGGCGTGCATCCTGGCCGACATAACCCACCGCCTTGCGCCAGTCGGCCGGGTCGATCTGGTTGACGTCCAGGCCATCGGTGAACATCTGCCCTTCCACCGGTGCGTACAGCCGGCCCATCACGCGCAACAGCGTGGACTTGCCACTGCCGATACGGCCGAGGATCGCCACCCGCTCGCCGGGGGCGACGGTCAGGTTGATGCCTTGCAGCACCGGTGGGTTGGGCTGCATCGGCGGTGCCGGGTACGAAAAGCCGACGTTCTTGAGGGTCAACTGGCCCGACAGCGGGGGCTTGGACAGGTACTGGCCTTTAGGGTCGCGGTCCACCGGCATGGCCATCAGGCCGTTGAGCGAACCGAGCGCGGCCTTGGCTTGCTGGAAGCGTACCGCCAAGCCGATCACCTGGCCCAACGGCCCGGTGGCGCGGCCGGCGAGCATCACGGTGGCGATCAGGCCGCCCATGCTGAGGTCACCGGCGTCGATCAGGTACACGCCGATGATGATCAGCACCACGGTCTGGATCTGTTGCAGGAACGCCACCACGCCGGTCGCCAGGCTCGACAGCGAACGGGACTTCATGGACGTGGCCGCCGACAGCGCGCTGAAGTTTTCCCAGCGACGCTGCATGTAGGCTTCGCCGCCCACGGCCTTGAGGGTTTCCAGGCCTTCGACCGACTCCACCAGCACGCCTTGCTTGAGCGCGCCTTCGCGCATGTTTTCTTTCATGGTGCGCGCCAGTGGCCATTGGATGATCACACTGATGATCAAGATCAGCGGAATCAGCAACAACGGCACCCAGCCCAGCGGGCCGCCCACCACAAAGATCACGCCGACGAACATCAGCACGAACGGCAGGTCGGTGAGCGCCGCCAGCGTGGCCGAGGTGGCGAAGTCGCGCACCGATTCGAACTCGCGCAACTGGTTGGCAAACGAGCCGGACGAGGCCGGTTTGTTTTCCATGCGAATCGACAGCGCCTGGCGGAACAGCATGGTGCCCAGCACCAGGTCGGCTTTCTTGCCGGCCACGTCGAGCAAGTGCGCCCGCACATACCGTGCAATCGCTTCGAAGATCATGGCGATAGAGACGCCGATGCCCAGCGACCACAACGTGACAAACGCCTGGTTCGGTACCACGCGGTCGTACACGTTCATGGTGAAGAAAATGGTGGCCAGGCCCAGCACGTTGATCAGCACCGCGCCAATGGCCGCACTGCGGTAGTAGCTGCGATAACGCCACAGGGTGCTGAGCAACCAGTGGCCGGCCGGGCGCGGGGTTTCATCGCCGGCGCGCAGGTCGACCTTGGCGCGGGGCTTGACCAGAATCGCGTGGCCGGCGTACATCGCATCGAGGCCAGCCTGGTCCAGCTCGACCGGCTCGAGGCTGACTTCCGGCAGGATCACCTGGTAGTAGCAGGCGCGCTTGCCTTCGGCGTCGTCGCGCAATGTGCGGCCGAGCAAAATGCAGCCGCCCTGCTCCTTGCGCAGCAATACGATCGGCACCAGTTGCTGGGGCAACGCTTGGGCGCGGCGCTCCACCAACCCGGCACTCAGGCCGGCGGCAGACAACGCGGCCAGCGCCAGCGACGGCGCCAGCATGCCACCCTTGGGTAGGCCAGCGGTCAGCGCTTCAGGGCTTTTGCCCACGCCGTAGTGATCGCAGATCCACGACACGCTGTCGAGCAGCGTGTCCTGGACCGTCGTTTGGGTGGCGGGCAACACGGGGGGCTGCTCGCTTGGGCCAACAGGCGCGTCTGTAGTCATCACAAGAGTCCTGGGCCGCCGGTGGCGACCGCATTGAAAATGGATGTCTCAAGGCTGGCCCTGTCGAGCAGGCCGGCCTTGGAAACCGTTAGGAGAATTCTGACGAGACGGCCTGCCTCTAAGAATAAGACCTGTCCCAAAAGGGCTGACCCCACCGCCCTTGCGGGCAGGTGCACGCCCCACTGACAGCACGTCTCACGGACGGCCCAGCTCCACCTTCACCACCACACGCCGGTTCGGCGCATAGCAGGCAATTTGCTGCGCACGGCTGCCGTAGCAGCTGAACACCGCCGGCTCGCGGTTGCCGGCGCTGGAGGCGCTGATGATGGATTCCGGGATGCCTTTGTTGATCAACAGCTGGCGCAGTGTGTCGGCACGCTGCTGGCCCAGTTGCTGGTTTTTGGCTTCGTCGCCGATCGGGTCGGTATGGCCGATCACCTGCACACTCTTGACCTGTGCATCGTCGTCATGCAGGTCGTTGATCAAGCGCGCAATGGCCTGGTGCCCGGCTTTGGAAATATCCCCCGAGCCGGCTTTGCCAAACGCAAACAGCACGTCACTGGCCAGCTCGTAGTGCTTGAAGCGCGATTCGTCCACCAGGTAGTCGTAATGCCGGCACGCTTCGACCGACGCCGCGCGGGACACGGCGTGCACCTGGGTGCGCGAGGTGGTCAGTTCGGCCTCGGCCGCATCGCGGGCCACCGGCAGCGGGAAGGTGTTGCCGTCTTCGCGTACACGCAGGTAATAGGTCTTGCCGCCTTGCAGCGTGGCCTGGTACAGGTCGCTGTGCTTGCCTTTATAGGTCGGCATATCGTCCAGGTAAGCGCCCAGGGTATGGGTGCCCGGTGCCACGCAAAACGTGGTGTGGCCGCCCGGCAGCAGGCCGGCGTGGAACTCACGGTCGACGTACACATGGGCCGCGCCTTTGCGCTGCACCCCGCCCAGCGCGCGGTAATACACGACCTGGGCCTGGTCTTCGCCGATGGCCGCCACCGGCTCGTAGGTGGCATCGAACACTTTGCCGGCCACGGGTGCCGGCACATTGGCCAAGGCCTGGAAATTGAACAAGGCTGCGCCGATCAGCACGGCAGCTCGGTTCCTGTTAAGTAAAAACATGGGCGTCACTCCGCCGTGGCCACCAGCGAACCGGTGACGGTTTATTGAGTCGAGAAAAAGGCCGCAAACGCACAGCGCTTGCGGCAAAGAACGGGAAGCCCGAAGGCCTCCCGGGGCGGTTTTAGCGTGAGGGCGTTACTGGCCGCTCACGTCCACGCGGACCACGACGCGACGGTTTGGCGCGTTGCACGCCACTTGCTCGGCCTTGCTGCCGTAGCATTCGTCGGTCACGGGCTCACTGCTGCCGGCGCTGCGCGCAATCACGGCGGTGGACGGAATGCCACCGTCGATCAGCAGGCGGCGTACGGTTTGCGCACGCTTGAGGCCCAGGGTCTGGTTGGCCTGGTAGGAACCGATCGGGTCGGTATGGCCCACTACAACCACGCGGTCGAGCTTGGCGTGTTCGCGATTGAGTTGGGTGACCAACTCCAGGATCGCCACACGGCCACGGCTGCTGATGTCCTGGTAGCCCGACTTGCCGAAGGCAAACAGTACGTCGCCGGACAAGGCGTAGTCCTTGAAGGCCTCGGCCGGTTTGTCGACGAAGTTGCACTGCTGCACCTTCGAAGCACGGGACAGCGCCTGCACCTGGGCACGGCTGCCGGCCAGCTCGCGCTCGGCGTCGGCACGGGTCACGGCCAATGGCGCGCCGTTACCGTTTTCACGAACCTTGAGGAAGTAGGTCTTGCCGCCTTCCAGCTTGGCCGAGTACAAGTCGGTGGTTTTGCCACGGTAGCTCGGGGCATCACCGATGTAGGCACCCAGGGTACGGCTGCCCGGCTCCACGCAGAAGGCGGTGTAGCCGCCTGGCAGCAGGCTGGTGTGGAACTCGCGGTCAACGTAAACGTTGGCCGAACCGCGTTGCTGGCCATCGGTGCCACGGTAGTAAATCACCTGGGCCTGACCGTCGGAGACCGGGGCCACCGGCTGGTAACCATTGCCGAACGACTGGATGTCCGCCGACCGGTAGGTGTATTGCTGTTCTGCGTGAGCCAATGGCATCGCGCAGACGGCCGCCGCGAACAGCGCAGCGGTAAGGGTGTTGTTGCGTGTAAACATGATCAAAACTCCGCACGGGTGCCGCTGGGCACCCGGGCTAAAAAAGTAAAAGACAATTGAAGAGCGGCAGTCACCTGCCTGGATCAACCTGGGCACCCGAGCCCCGGGACAATCCCCGGGGCCGGGTGGGCCGGCTTACACCAGGTTGGTGGTGACGCCGTCTTGAACCAGCAGTTGTGCGTCCTGGGACGAGTGTTGGTAGACGTTGTAAACCACGCCCGCCACCGTCGCGGTGCCCGCACTGGCCCAATCACCCGGATCGGTGCCGTCTGGCAGCAGATCCGCGAGGTTGACCACATCGCCGGCATTGCCCTTGATCATCATCTGCGTGCTGTCATCACCGGTGAACAGACTGTTGCCACCCTGTGCCAGGACATCGCTCAGCGACAGGTTCAACACGTTGTCGCCGGTGCCGGTGATGTCGATGACTTCCATCGACGTCACTTGGCCTTCGGCCAGGGCGGTCAGGTCAAGGACCTGGTTCGCGCCGGTGAGGGTCAGCGTGTCGATGGCGTCGGTGCCTTCGGCTTCGACGGTGCGCTCTTCGCCTTCGGCCACTTCGATGAGTTGGTCGGCGGCGGAGAGGTCGTCGTTGAGGTCGCTCAAAGAAACGTTATCTTCCGGAACGTTTTTTTCATCGCCAAAAATTATATTATCAATACTCATTATAATATTTTGACCAACCGGAGGCTGTAACTGAACCACTTCAAAACTCGAGAAGATTTGCCCATCGGGGATCTTGATAGTTGTAAGGTTATTCGTTTCTCCAGCTCGAATATCATAGGTATGAACTACCTCACCATTCTCACCAAAGAAAACAATTTTCCCTACAATAGTGCCGTTAGGCCTATCGGTATTAACACCAATCTCGAGGGAAAGTTGACTAGCCGAAACCCCCTTCATATCAAAAACAGCTTTTTGCTCGGCATAACCGATTCCGTTCCCCCCAAAATCCCCGCTCTGAAAAACCAGGGCACTACCGCCAGACAACTTGTTAACAACGCTCGAACTACCCGAGGTCACTACTCGAGTCACAGTTAGGCTGCCTATGTCATGCGTTACGCCATCTACAAGGAGCGAATAAGGACCAAAACTACTTACAACAGAAAAATCGTTGGCACTAGTGACAATATTGTCCACATGCATTTGAATATGGTGACCAGAAGGGGGCTGCAACTGAACCAATTCAAAACTCGAGAACATCTGCCCGCCGGGAACTTGAATATTTTTAAAGTTATCCACCTCCCCAGTGCGAATGTCATAAGTGTGAACTACCCCACCACCCTCATCAAAGAAAACAATTTTCCCTACAATAGTACCGTCAGGCCTACTGGAATTCATGGCTATTGTAAGGGAAAGTTTATTAGCCGACTCGCCTTTCAGATCAAAAACCGCCTTTTGTTCAGCATAACTGATTCCGTTCCCCCCAAAATCCCCGCTCTGAAAAGCCAGGTAATCACCGCCAGTCAACTTGCTAATAGCGCTCGAACTACCCGAGGTCACTACTCGAGTCAAACTCATAGGGCCAAGGTCAATAGTTACACCATCACCTATAAGGGCATATGCTCCAAAAGAGTCCACCACAACCGGCCGATGGAAAACACTCACCAAATCAAAATCAAACAACGCACTTTGCGGCCCGGTATTACCCGCCGCATCCGTTGCAGTGGCGGTCAAGCTATACGCCCCCAACTCCAAAGGATCCGCAGGCTCGAGCGACCAATTACCGGACGCGTCGGCCTGGACCGAATCCAGCAGTTGACCATTGGCATAGACGGTCACGATGGCGCCCGGTTCGGTCGTACCGTTGATCACCGGCGAACGGTCATCGGTTTCACCGCCATTGGCGATGGTTTCTGGCAGTGTCGGGGTACCGGTGCCTACGTCATCGCTCAGAGAAGTGATGACAGCCACTGGGCCAACGGTGTCGACAATCACAACCCATGGTGCAGACGGCGCACTGGGGTTGCCGGCCTGGTCACGGGTGATCACGGTCAGCGAGTGGGAGCCATCGTTGAGGGAGGGCGAAGGGGTGAAGCTCCAACGCCCATTCTCATCGACCTTCTCAATCCCGAGCAGCTCGCCATTGTCGTAGATTTCGACCGTATCACCGGGTTCCAGGCCCTCACCGCTGAGGGTCGGGGTGTTGTCGTCGGTGGTCTGGCCACTTCCGATCGGGCCCTGGATCGTGCCTACGTCGTCTGTCACCGCGCCAATCGCCGGAGCAGACGGCGCCGTGGTGTCGACGATGACGGTGAAGGCCGGCGTCGGTGCACTTTCGCCGCTCGCCGGGGTGGTGATAGTGGCCGTCAGGTTGTGAGTGCCAGGGGCCAGCTCGGGCATCGTGAAACTCCACGCACCGGTCACTGGGTCGGCCACAACGGAATCCACCAAGGTGGTGCCGTTGTAGATGTTGACGGTCGCACCCGGAGTGGCCTGGCCATTCAGGGTCGGGGTGGTGTCATCGGTGGATTCACCGCTTTCCAGCGGACCTTTGTAGAAGCCAGCGTCGTCGACCACGGAGGTGATGGAGATCTCCACGGCCGTGGCATCCACGATGAACGTCATCGCCGGGCCCATCGGGCCAACGTTACCAGCGGCATCTACCGCCTGGGCAGTCAGCGAGTGCGGGCCGTTCTCCAGGGCTATGGTCGGGGTGAAGCTCCAGTTGCCGTCGCTGTCAGCGGTACGGCTGTCGAGCAGGGCGCCATTGTCATAGATCATGACCACGGAGCCAGGCTCCGCCATGCCTACGAACGTCGGGTTGGAGTCGTCGGTGGTTGCGCCGGACGGAATCGGGCCGGTCACGGCGCCAACGTCATCGATCAACTGCTGCTGAGTGGGAGCGGCCGGGGCGCTGGTGTCCACGATAATCGTGTAGACACCCGTGGCCGGGCTCAGGTTATCGGCAGGGCTTTTGGCCTGGGCGGTCAGGTTGTAAGTGCCGTCCACCAAAGCCGTTTCAGGGGTGAACTCCCACTGACCATTCTCTACTTTGGCAGTGCCCAGCAGCTGGTCACCGTTGTAGATCAAGATGGTATCGCCCGTTGTGCCGGTACCTGTGATGGTCGGCAGGTTATCGTCCGTCGTTGCATCTTTACTCACGTTGCCCTGGATGCTGCCTTGATCGTCCACCACACCGGTGATGGCAGGCGCGGACGGCGAGCCGCCAGTGACAATCTGCAGATCGAAGGCAGGGGTAGGCAGGCTGACGTTGCCGGCGCTATCGGTCGAGGTCACCGTGAACGAGTGCGGGCCGTTGCTCAATGGCAATTGCGGCGTGAAGCTCCAGCTACCATCGGCACCTGCCGTGACTTTGTCAAGGATGGCGCCGTTGTCGTAAATGGTCACCACGGAGCCAGGCTCGGCGGTGCCAGTCAGCTCCGGGCGGGCGTCATCGGTAACGTCACCTGGGTTCAGGTTGCCGGTGGAGTCACCTTCGTTATCGATGACCGCACCGAGGGTCGGGGTAACCGGTGCCTGGGTGTCGACGATAATGGTGATCGGATCGGAAGGCTCGCTTGGGTTGCCCGATGGGTCTTTGATCACGACCACGATTTCGTGGCTGCCTTCAGCCAGCTCTTTGCCAGTCTCCGGAGTGAATTCCCACTTGCCGTCGTCGCCCACAACCACGCTACCGATTGGCTCGCCGTTGTCGATGATGACCACGGTATCACCCGGCGTTGCGCCGCCACCGCTGAAGGTTGGGGTTTTGTCGTCGGTGCTGTCGCCGTCGCCGATGCTGCCTTGGACAGGGCCGACGTTGTCGAAGATGTCGTCAATGCCGCCCTTGCCCGGGCCTGGTTTTTCAGGTGCGGTGATGTCGATGACGATAGGGAACGGCAGCGAAGGCACGCTGATGTTGCCGGCAGCGTCTTCAGCGGCGATGGTGAACTCGTGGGCGCCCTCGGCCAGTTCAGTTTTCGGGGTGAACTCCCAGTTGCCGTGTTCGTCTGCGAGGGCGGTGCCGATGGGTTCGCCGTTGTCGTAGATGTGCACGATGGCGCCCGCTTCAGCGGTGCCTTTGAGCGTCGGGGTGGTGTCGTTGGTGCTGTCGCCGCTGGCCAGCAGGCCCTCGTTTGGCGCGGTGTCGTCGTACACGCTGTCGATGAGCGGGGCAGCGGGTGCGACGGTGTCGACGATGATGATGTGGCCAGGCGAAGGCTCGCCTTTGTTACCGCCAGCATCAACCGGAACGATCACGATGTTGTGGGAGCCGTCAGCCAGACCTGGCTCTGCAGGGGTGAACTCCCACTTGCCGTCGTCGCCCACCGGCGCGGTGCCGATGACTTTGCCGTTGTCTACGATTTCTACAGTGGTACCCGGCCTGCCGATACCGGTGAAGGTTGGGGTTTTGTCGTCGGTGGATTCGCCTGGGCCGATCAGGCCTTGTTTGTCGCCCACGTCATCGGTGACGCTACCCAGCGAGCCTTTGTCGCCGTTACCGCCGCCAACCGGGGTGGTTGGGTCGTTGTTGTCGTCTTTGTTACGCGTGGCGGCATATACGCCACCGAGCAGGCCCAGTGCGCCCAGGCCCAGCAGTGCAGGCCAGAACCAGCCGATACCGGCGCCAGCGACCAGGCCATTGCCAAAACCGGCCAACGGTTGGGCGCCCAGCACTTGGGCCGACTCTGCGCCGTCGTACAGGAACGCAGCAGCGCCATCCTGGTCACCGTCAGAGGAGATGTATTCGTAGTAGGAACCGTCTTCGGCGAGGCCGACCAGTTGGCCGCCGCTGCCTTCGAAGTTTTCGATGATCAGTTGAGCCTGGTCCGGGTCAGTGCCTTCCAGGGCGATGTGCAGGTTTTTGCCCACACGCTTGATGGTGAGGTTTTCGGGCGCGAAGCCTTTTTCGCCTTCGCCAATGATGTACTTGCCACCCTGTACGGCCTTGATGCGTACAGGAAGACCCGTTTTGGCGGCACCGAGGTCCACCGTTTGGGTAATCGTCTTGCCGTCTACCACGGCGATATTCACAGAGTTAGCGTTCACGTTTTCTGCCTTTGAGTTAGTCAGGATTGCGTACACCGGTTTGTCCGGCATTCCTATCAACCAAGCCACTCCGTTAAGAGGAATCCTTGGATGTCGGAATTCTCCTCACTCGACGTAATAGGCAATATAAGAACTGTCTCAAAACCCCTCAGGCTTAACTATTTTTGTGTGCAATTACTGTGTTGACCGCGCATAAACAAAAACCCGCACGAGGCGGGTCTTCACGATAAAACGAATAACTAACATTGCCAGGGTCAGGCTGTCTTTGAGATTTGTCTCAAAGCCCTTTCATCGTTCGGTATTGGGACAGACGCTTGAACAGATCCATGTCACTGGTCACGCCCAACTTGCGGTACGCCGCCAACTTTTGCGTGCTGACGGTTTTAAGGCTGCGGTTGAACATTTCAGCGATTCGCGTCACGGTCAGCCCGCTGATGCACAGCCTCAACACTTCACGCTCGCGCAAAGACAGCGAAGCGTGGGACGCCAAGGCTTCTTCTGCGCCGGTGGCCTCCCACCAGGTCGACACGGTGTCATTCTCTTGCGCCACGACGATGCTGGAGCAGAGGTAGCGCTGGCCGCATGCCAGCATTTCGATTGCGCGGATAAACACGCCCAGGGGCTGGCGCTTGCAGACCACGCCTTGCACACCGGCGGCCAGCAGGAGCATGGCAACCCTGGGGTCGGCCTCGGGCACCACGACCAATACCCAAATATGCGGGAACTGCGCCCTCAAGGCCTTGATGAAGTCCTGCGCGGCACTGTGTTCCAATTCATTGTCCATGACCAACAGGTCCAAATGGCCCTGCTCGATCGCCTGCCAGGCACTGTCCGTGGTCTCGAACAGGCCTGTTACTTCAATACCGGTTTGATCAGCCAGGTGGTAACGCAACCCCTGACGGACCACCTCATGTTCATCCAGCACCCCCACTCTGATTAACCCAGACATCACACACCTCGTCTTCCCAGGAATTTAACCTGCATCCTTTTTCGCGCGGCCTAAACCATTTAACGCCGAATTGAATAATGGCTTCGCTGCTGTTAGCGAATACCCCGTATTAGAACTGTCGGGCGCAACACCCGTTAAAAGGTCACTTCACACCCAGGCTGCGAACCGGAATGTTCGATCGATAGAACCACAGTAAGGGCTGAGACAAAGAAAGGCTTTAAGAACTGTCTCAATAACCGAGACACACAACACCTCGGCCAAACTTAGTTAATTGAGACATTTCTTAAATCACTGAGGGGTGTGCGGCGGACACACTAAAAAGTACTCACGCCTGCCAACACAGTCCCCAGCGGGTTGATGTTGGCTTATTCGTCTTATTTGGAGCCTTACCATGTTTGCCTGCACGCCTGTGCGTTTCGCTCGTCCCTTGCAGCTGTTATGTGTACTGACCCTGGGTTCTGTTTCAGTGGCCGCCCACAGCAGCCCACTCACCCGAGACAATGGCGCGGCGGTGGGCGATAACCAGAACTCGCAAACGGCCGGAACCAACGGCCCGGTGCTGCTGCAAGACGTGCATCTGATCCAGAAGCTGCAGCGTTTTGATCGCGAGCGCATTCCGGAGCGCGTGGTGCATGCACGGGGCACAGGCGCCTACGGCGTGTTTACCGCCAGCGAAAACCTGGTAGACCTCACCAAGGCCGCGCTCTTTACCGCCGGCACCGTCACACCGGTGTTCGTGCGTTTTTCTTCCGTGGTGCACGGCACCCATTCACCCGAAACCCTGCGTGACCCACGAGGGTTTGCCACCAAGTTCTACACGGCCGAAGGCAACTGGGACCTGGTCGGCAATAACTTCCCGACGTTTTTCATCCGTGACGCGATCAAGTTCCCCGACATGGTCCACGCGTTCAAGCCCGACCCACGCACCAACCTGGGCAACGATGCGCGGCGCTTCGATTTCTTTTCCCACGTGCCGGAAGCCACCCGCACCCTGACCGAGCTGTATTCCAATGCCGGCACCCCGGCCAGTTACCGGGAAATGGATGGCAATGGCGTGCATGCCTATAAGTTCGTGAACGCCAAGGACGAGGTGAGCTACGTCAAGTTCCACTGGAAGAGCTTGCAAGGCGTGCGCAATTTCACCCCGGAAGAGGCCACCCGTGTGCAAGGCACCGACTTCAGCCACATGACCCTCGACCTGATCAAGCACATTGAAAAAGGCGAATTCCCGAAGTGGGACCTGTACATCCAGGTGCTCAAGCCCCAAGCGCTGGCCACGTTCGACTTCGACCCGCTGGACGCCACCAAGGTCTGGCCAGAAGTGCCCATGCGCAAGGTCGGCCAACTGGTGCTCAACCGCAACCCCGCCAACGTGTTCCAGGAAACCGAACAGGTGGCGATGGCCCCTTCGAACCTGATCCCCGGCATCGAGCCGTCGGAAGACCGCTTGCTGCAAGGGCGCTTGTTTTCTTACGCCGACACACAGATGCATCGCCTGGGGGCCAACGCCCTGCAACTGCCGATCAATGCCAGCAAAGCCCCTGTCGATAACGGCAATCAGGACGGCGCGATGAACACCGCCTCGACCCTCACCGGTGTCAATTACCAACCGAGCCGGCTGTTCCCGCGCGAGGAATCTTCCGCTGCACGTTACAGCATGCTCCTACTGACCGGCAGCACCCAGCAGGCCAAGATCCAGCGCGAGCAGAACTTCAAGCAGGCCGGTGATTTGTATCGCTCGTTCAACAGCAAGGCGCGCAAAGACCTGATCCACAGCTTCGGCACCTCCCTGGCGCAGGCCGACACCGTGAGCAAACACCACATCCTGTCGTTCCTCTACAAGGCCGACCCGGAATACGGCGCTGGCGTGACGGATGTGGCGAAAGGCGACCTGGAGCAAGTGAAAAAAATGGCGGCGCTGTTAAGCGACTGAGCCTTCCCTCGACGGCCGCTTCGGCCATCACCCCACAAGGCCTGCGCTCACTGCGCGGGCCGTTTTTTTTATCGCGACAAGGTGCAACGTGGATTTCAAATTCGATCAACTGATTCAACACAGCGAGGCTTGGTTACCCGTCATTCTGGAACACAGCCTGAACATTACCCTGGCCGGCCTCACCCTGGTGCTGGGTTGGTGGTTCATCAGCACGGTGACGCGGCGCATCGGTGAAGTGCTGGGCAAGCGCAGCGTCGACAAAACCTTGCAGGGTTTCGTCGGCAGCCTGGTCAAGATTGCCCTGAAGATCATGCTGGTGATCAGCGTGGCCTCGATGGTCGGCGTGCAGACCACCAGCTTTGTCGCCGCCCTGGGTGCGGCGGGCCTGGCGATTGGTCTGGCGTTGCAAGGCAGCCTGGCCAACTTTGCCGGTGGCGTGTTGATCCTGCTGTTTCGCCCGTTCAAGGTGGGCGACAAAATCGAAGTTCAGGGCGTGTATGGCACGGTCGATGCCATCCTGATTTTCCACACGGTGATTCTCAGCACCGACAACAAACGCATCGTCGTGCCCAATGGCGGTTTGTCCAATGGGGTGGTGGTGAACTTCTCCAGCGAAGCCACGCGCAAAGTGGTGTTCGACGTGGGCGTGGACTACACCGCCAACCTGGACACCGTGCGGCAGGTGCTGCTGGGCCTGTGCGACGACCCGCGCATTCATCGCGACCCCGAGCCGGTGGTGGTGGTGACCACGTTGGGCGACAGTGCGATCACCGTATCGCTGCGCGTGTGGACCGACAATGATGACTACTGGGACGTGCTGTACCGGCTCAACGAGAAAACCCGCTGTGCCTTGGCCAAACAGGGTATCGGCATTCCCTTCCCACAACGGGTGGTGACCTTGGTCCAGGGGTGATCCGGCCGGCACAAAAAAGCCCCGCGCTCTTGGCAGAGGCGGGGCTTTTTTGTTTAACGCGTGTTGATCAATGAAAGCGCTTGGCGGTCAGGTAGCTCTTGTTCCAATAGGTGTTGCTCAACGAGTCGATGCGGATGGTCTTGCCGGTCCTGGGCGAGTGAATAAAGCGATCGTTACCGATGTAGATCCCCACATGTTTAAGCTGCGCGGCCCCGTTATGTTTAAAGAACACGGCGTCGCCGACTTTCAATTGGTTGCGCGCCACGGTCTTGGCGTTCGACGCCAGCATCGTGGTGGTGGTACGCGGCAGCTTGATACCGGCCTCGGTGCGGAACAGGTACACCAGCAGCCCGCTGCAATCGAAGCCATCCTTGACTGTCTGGCCGCCCCAGCGGTAAGGCGTGCCGATCAGCTCGTGGGCCCGCTCCACCACGCCGTTGATCCTGGGGTTCGCCTGGGCGGCGAGGCTTGAGTCGTGGCGCATAAAGCTCACGTTCATCGCGTCGGCGCGGGAAATAGATGCGAATAAATACTCGAACAAACAAAAAACAGAACCTGCCACTAACGATAACTTGAACACGATAAACACCCTTGAATGTTTCTAAACCAGAAGAAACACAAGGGTATTTATAGGAACCCTCCCAAAATATGAGACTTGTCTCAGTAATCTTGGGAGCGCTCTTAGGCCGACAAACGGAAATTCCTACGCTTATCGGTAAGACAACGTCAGTGCATCAGCACAGCCGGATAGTCATGCAGCAACACCGAACCCTGCATGGCCGCCAGGGCGTCCTTCAAGGTGGATTGCTCCAACGCGTCCTTGGACTTTTTAACCTCCTTGGCTGCGTGTTCCAGCAACGCCAGGTAGTCGCGTTTGGACGAGCCATCTTTGGGCTCCACCGTGTCTGACACCAACTGGGCCATCTCGTACTTCTGGGTCCGGGTGTTCTGCACCGCCGACTGCGACACAGAAGCACTCGCCAGTTGGCCATCCTTATAGGAGAAGCTCGCGGTGCTGCTGGCCTTGTCCTGCACGTGCACATACAGGTAGTTCTGCGATTTGCGGGTATCATCCAACACCGGTGGCTCGCCACCGCCGAGGCTTTTGTGGAAGTTTGCCGACAGCACCGACTGCTGGTTCTGGGTCACGCTGCGGTCCGCGCTGCTGCGGCCATTGACCTCGGTCTTCTGCGACACGGTGTAGGAGAAGCTGTCGACTTCCTTAGGACGCATCGGGTTGGACGCACCGACGGCCTGCTTGATCGAGGCCTTGAAGTCCGCCAGCCCCGTCAGCAAACCTTTGTCGGTCGGGTTGTTGCTCAAGGCATTCGGTGCGCCAACCGTTTGGGGATGGTTGCTGTTCATGGCACTGAACGCGTCCTTGAACATCGCCATCAAGTCAGCATTGGCGCTACCGCGCTCCTGCACCCGGTCGAACTGGGCGAGGTAGGTTTTCAGCGCGTTGGCTTGCTGTTTGGCGTCACCCTGTATTGCGGTGTTTTTCAGGTCCACGGCCAAGTCGATGTCACCGGCCGGGCCACTCATGCGTGTGGTGCGGGTTTGGCTGTCGGCGTGGAACGCCAGGCTCAGGTCCTCGTCCGCCTGGTTTTTGAGCTTGGCGTTGAGGTCCACCGACTTCAGCACGTGGGTGTCGAACTGGGTCAGTTTGCTCAGGTCGAGTTTCGGCGGTACGGCGGTCAAGCCATCGACCGACGCCTGAAACGCCGCCCCCAATTGGCCGACGGCTTTGAGTTCATCCGCGGTCAAATCGCCGCCGTCGACGGTGGCCTGCACGCCCAAGCCGTGTTTCTGACTGAACAGGCTGAACGTCACCGTCTTGCCGCTGGCGGTCTTGATGCTGAGGCTGACCTGGTTGTCGGCCTTGCTGTGCAACACCGCCTGGTCGGCCTTGATCCCGCCCGTATCACCGGCACGCTCTGCCGTGGTGTTGAGCACCGATTGTGAAATCCCCGCCCCGCCGCCCCCGATGAACTGATCCACCAACGCAGCACCGAGGCCGCTGTAACGGCTGGCCGTGGAAATTGAACCGAAGCGTTGGCTGATCAACTGGGTGACGGCGTCCTGATTATCGTTTTCCCAGGCCCACACGGTCTCGCGGCCGGGGAGCTGCCCGTTTTTGGAATAGAGATCGATAACGTCGGCCACGGGATTTCCGAGGCTGACCACGGAAGAGGGCCTGGTCGGCGAGACGTCGAGGGTGTTGGCCAGTGCTGCCGGGGGTGAGGTCGTGGCGGCGCGAAGAATGAGGGGATTGGTCGCGATGATCGGCGTTAGCGTAGTCATGACAGTCCGTGTCTTAAAAGCTGATTAGCCTTCAATCTAACCAAGACACGCCGCGATTGACAGCATTGAGATCAAAATTTACGGCAAAGGGCCACGTCAAAAAACCGGCCCTTTGCCATTATCTTCAGGTCAGAAGCGGTAAGTCACCGAACCACCAAAACCATTGGCGCTGTTTTCGTACTTGGCGTCGTAGGTCAGGGCCAACTGAGGGTTGTTGTCGCGCACCTTGATCGGCTCTTCCTTCAGGTAGGAATAGGCCACGTCGAAGGTCAGGTTATCCACAGGGGTCCAGCCGGCACCAAGGCTGAACACGGTGCGGTCGCCCGTCGGAATACGCACGGAGCGGTCGGTGTTGTTGGTTGGGGTCTGGTCCACCGAGAAGCCGGTACGCAGCACCAATTGCTTGTTGAGCTGATACGACAGGCCGATCGCATGGGACCAGGTGTCGTGCCAGTGCTGCTCTTCGGTGATGGAGTCCAGGCCGGCCAGTTGCGCAGTGAGGTCGGACACGCCGGTGTTGTTGACCGTGATCTTCTTCAACTGGCTCCAGCGGGTGTAGGTACTGCCCACGTAGAGGGTCAGGTCATCGGTCAATTGGTGGGTGACCGAGAAGTCCACAGACGATGGGGTGGTGACGTCCAGCTTGGCGTCATACTTCTGCGGCCCGCCGTCCAGCAGGTCGGTCAGCACGCCCGAGGCGTTGGTGTGACCGCTCAGGTGGTAGACCACTTGCGAGTGGTACGTGACGCCGATGCGGGTGCTGTCCAGGGCCTGCACCAGGATACCGGCGTTGAAGCCCGTGGCGGTGTCATCCCCTTTGATCTTGGCGGTTTCGGTGCCCAGGCCAAACGCCGGGACCTTGGAATCCAGCTCGCCGCTGATTTTGTTGAAGGTAGGGCCGAAACCGACCGAGACCTTGTCGTTGAACGCGTAGCTGACGGTCGGCTGCACGGTGATGACCTGAACCTTGCTCTTGTTGCCAAAGCCGTTGCCCTGGAAGCTGTGTTCATAGTCGGTCACCAGGCCAAACGGAGCGTAGACCCCCAGGCCAAAGGCCCAGTGCTCATCGATCGGCGTGACCAGGTAGCCCATCGGCACGGCAATGCCGGGGACCATGTCGCCTTTGTTGGTGCCCGGGTTGTCGGCGCCGCCTTGGGAAGAGCTGGCGTCCTTGATGTTGGATTTGGCATCGAGGTAGGTCGCGCCGATGCTCACTTCATTCTGTTTGATGCGGGACATGCCGGCCGGGTTGCCGAACACCGTGCTGGCGTCGTCGGCCGAGGAAGAGCGACCGGCGTAGCCCGTACCCATTGAACTGATGCTTTGTTCATTGAGCGCGAAACCACCGGCGAGCAGGTGTGTGGAGGCAAGCGAAACGGCGAGCGCCAGGGCGCTTCTCAGAGTTTTTTTATTCATTATTAGGACTCGAATGATTGGGCAGCGATGAGGAAACTACCAACGATCGAGCGGGGCGATTATGAAGAGTTTTTCATGCTCAGGATTGTCGGACAATCCTATTGGTTTCAAAGACTTTGAGCGTTTTACGCTGTCTTTTTATGACTTTTTAACCCGATCGTGACCGGCGGGTTTCACACCGTTGACCCTGTCGATTCCAACGTTTTTCAGGGGCAGCCAATGGCAAGCATTGGCTGCCCTCTTCGCCCTACGGGTTCCAGTATTTATTGGCCGCCGCGATGGTGGCGAATTCTGTCGCCACCACCTGGCCGATGCCTATCAGCATTGCCGCGTCATTGGCGTACACATCGCGCAAGCGGCCGCGCACCGCCTCGTCGGGTTGGGTGGCCTTGATCACCAGCCGCGCCATCTTGATCGCCAGCTCGCGCCCCTCTTCCGGGGTGGCGGTGATCAGTGAATTGTTCGGTATCAGACTCATCAGGGCGTTCCTCTTATTATCGATGGGGCGATGGCTTACTGCCGACGGCCGAATGAAACAGGGTAGGCGGCGGAACGCGCATTGATCATCGGATCCTGCGGTTCGATGCCGGCCGGCACGTTGTTGGGCAGGAACATCAGGCTTTTCTGCGCGGCGACGTTGTCGGCCACGGCCTGGGTGATTTCAAGCGTGCCCAGTTCTACCACGGGGCGGCTGGCGGGCCAGGCGATGGACGGGTCGTCGAGCTTGTCGCCCTCGGCGGCTTGCTGCACCACCAGTTTGAAACGCACGGCGCCCTTGGCGATGCGCTGCTGGATCTCGTCGCTCAAATAATCCGGCTTGGCCTTGGCGGTTTGCGCCTCGCTGAGGAAGTGGCTGCCGCTGACCGGCAGGAACTGGTAGCGACCGAAGGTGACCTTACCCGCCGCGTTGATGAAGCGGAACGTGTTCACGCCGTAGTACGGCAGCGTGGCGAAGCTTTGCGGCGCCGGTTTAGGTGCGGTGAGGAAGGCCTTGGCCACCGGGTGCGTGCCGAGGTAGCCGTCCAGCGGGGTCGGCTTGGCGACATCCGGGCCGCTGGTGCCCAGGGCAATCAGCAGGTCGCGGAAATCATCGGCCGTAGGCGACGGAAAGCCGTTGAACGAGTGCGCGACGATATCGGTGCTGCCACCGCCCGGCAGGCTGAAACGCACCGCCAAGCCACGTGGGCTGGCCAGGCCGTGGTTGTCCGGAATGTCCGGGATACCGGCGAAGTTGGAGAAACGCACGGTGACCGGCACCGCCGTGGCTTGCAGGTGCGGCGCCTTGCTGATGGCCGCGGCGGCAGGGCTTGGGGTGAAACGGCCTTCGAGCACGGTCCCTTTGGCATGCACCGCACGGGCGCCGGCGTGTTTACCGAAGACGCCGTTCAAGGCGTCCACCAGTTGGGTGGGTGTGGACGATTGCGGTGGGTCTTGCGCCAGGGCGCTGCCTATCAAGGAGAAGGCGAACGGGAGCGCGATCAACAAGCGTTGGGCGTTTTTCATGGGACGGACCTGCGGGTGGGTGGGGGATTTCGGCGAATTCTAATCACCTAACGACAATAATGACAATATGTTTTGTCATTATTGTTTTTCCTCTTCGATCCACGCCGTATGGCGTTATACTCAGCCTCCCTCAAACCCCAGCGAACCGAGCCACTCGTGAGTACCAAAAGTGACATCCTGCACCTCCTCCAGCGCGAGCCACTCACCGTGGTGCAGTTGTGCGAATCCCTGGCAGTCACGCGCAATGCGGTGATCGTGCAGCTCAAGCAACTGGAGGCCGAGGGGCTGGTGCGGCGCAGCAAGGTTCGCCCGCGCAACACAGTGGGCAAACCGCCGGTGGTGTTCGAAGCGGCGCCGGGCAGTGAGGACGTGACGTCCACGGCCTACCAAGTGTTGCTGACCCAATTGCTCGCCACGCTCAAGGATCGCTACGACGTCGACGAACTGGGCGATGTGCTGGAACAGACCGGTCGCCAACTCGCGCAACGTGCCGGCCTGGCCAACCCTGCCACGTTCGACAGCGGCCTGCGCGCCGCCATGGCCGCCGCCGATGCCCTGGGCGCCAGCACTGAGGCCGTGCCGCAAGAAGGCGGCGTGATGGTGCGCAACTTCACCTGCCCGGTGGGCAGCGTGGTGCGCGAAGAACAGTGCGTGTGCCGGGCGATGGCGGCGTTTTTCTCCGAAGCCACGGGGATGCCGGCGAGCGAGCAGTGCCTGCGTGAAGATCGGCTGATTTGCCAGTACTTCATCGAACAACAGCCAGCGACGGCTGAATAAGGCGGTCGGCACCGCCAATCGCAAACATTTCTAAATGTTTCTTCATAAAGCCAAACCGTCATCAAAAAGACACATATCGGGAATTAAATCGTCACGTCTTAGACAGGTGGACCCCTCCACTTACCCCTTCCCTTGAGGTGTTGTCGTGATGTTGCCGACTAAAAAAACGCTGTCTGTTTTGTTGTCCGCCCTGTGCCTGAGCGGCGTGGCCCACGCCACCGACGTGACCGGTGCCGGCTCCAGCTTTGTGTACCCGGTGCTGTCCAAGTGGTCCCAGGACTACAGCAAGAACTCCAGCAACCGCATCAACTACCAGTCGATCGGTTCGGGTGGCGGCATCGCCCAGATCAAGGCGGCCACCGTCGACTTCGGCGCCTCCGACGCCCCGCTGTCGGCCGATGACCTCAAGGCCGGTGGCCTGGGCCAATTCCCCAGCGTGATCGGCGGCATCGTGCCGGTGATGAACGTCGAGGGCGTGGCCGCAGGCCAGCTGAAACTCGACGGCGACACCCTCGCGAAAATCTTCCTCGGTGACATCAAGGCCTGGAACGACCCGGCCATCGCCGCCCTCAACCCGGGCCTGAAACTGCCCAGCGCGAACATCACCGTGGTGCATCGCTCTGACGGTTCGGGCACCTCGTACAACTTCACCAACTACCTGTCCAAAGTCAGTGACAGCTGGAAAACCAAGATCGGTTTCGGCACCACCGTACCCTGGCCAGTGGGTGTGGGCGGCAAAGGCAACGAAGGTGTTTCGGCCTACGTGAAGCAGATCAAGAACTCCATCGGCTTCGTGGAATACGCCTACGCGCTGCAGAACAAAATGACTTTCGCCCAGTTGAAGAACGCTTCGGGCAAATTCGTCGAGCCTAACGCCAAGGCCTTCCAGGCGGCTGCGGACACCGCCGACTGGGCCAGCGCCAAGGACTTCAACCTGATCATGACAGACGCCCCAGGCGAAGGCGCATGGCCAATCACGGCCACCACCTGGATCATCATGTACAAGCAGCCCAAGAATGCTGAGCAAAGCCAGGCGGCGTTCAGCTTCTTCAAGTGGTCGCTGGAAAAAGGTCAACAGCAGGCGGCAGCGTTGGACTACGTAGCACTGCCGGACTCTCTGGTGTCGCGAATCGAAGGTTACTGGAAGTCTGACTTCACCCACTGATTCGCCCTACGACCACCGCCCTCAATCACCTGGGTGATTGAGGGCGACGGTGAGCACATCTGATATGAACGACACCGTCCAACCTCTGGTTATGACTACTCACGCCAGCGACACACACGGCGACCGCCGCGCCGCTCGCGATCAACGCCACGATCTGTGGTTCAAACGCTCGATGTTCGGGGCCGCCATGCTGGTGCTGCTGTTGCTGGCCAGTATCGCGGCCTCGACGCTTTGGGGCGGAGGCCTGGCCTTCCGCACCTTCGGTTTTGACTTCATCACCAGCACCGAGTGGGATGCGGTCAACAACCACTTTGGCGCCGTGGTGCCCATCTACGGCACCCTGGTGACGTCTTTCCTGGCCTTGCTGATTGCGGTGCCGGTGAGTTTTGGCATCGCGATCTTCCTGACAGAAGTGGCACCGCCCTGGCTGAAAATGCCGGTGGCCTCGGCCATCGAGTTACTGGCTGGCATCCCATCGATCATCTACGGCATGTGGGGGCTGTTCGTGTTCGGGCCGTTCATGGCCGAGCACTTGTCCCCGCTGATCAACGACTACCTGGGCGCCCTGCCCTTCGTGGGCTCGCTGTTCCAAGGGCCGCCGTTGGGGATTGGCATGCTGACCGCAGGCATTGTGCTGGCGGTGATGATCATGCCGTTCATCACGTCGGTGATGCATGAAGTGTTTCGCAGCGTGCCGACACAGTTGAAGGAATCGGCCTACGCACTGGGCAGCACGACGTGGGAAGTGGTGTGGGACATCGTCCTGCCCTACACACGCTCGGCGGTGGTCGGCGGCATCTTCCTCGGCCTGGGCCGCGCACTCGGGGAGACCATGGCGGTCACCTTCGTGCTGGGCAACGCGCAGCAATTTTCTGCGTCGTTGCTGATGCCGAGCAGTTCGATTGCGTCGGTCATCGCCAACGAGTTCAGCGAGGCCTACACCGACCTGCACCGCTCCGCGCTGATCGCCCTGGGCTTCCTGCTGTTTATCGTGACCTTTGTCGTGCTGGCATTGGCCCGGCTGCTGCTCATGCGTCTGTCCCGCAAGGAGGGGTTATGAGTCCCAACGAACGCCTCTACCGCAAACGCGCACTCAAAAATGGCGTAGCGATGTTCCTCAGTTGCGCCGCCACGGCCTTTGGCCTGTTGTGGCTGGCGTGGATCCTGCTGACGACCATCATCAACGGGTTTCAAGCACTGAACCTGCGCCTGTTCAGCCAGATGACCCCGCCCCCCGGCACCGAAGGCGGCCTGGCCAACGCGTTTTATGGCAGTGCGCTGATGTCGGTGATTGCCTTGCTGATCGGCACGCCCATCGGCTTGATGGCCGGTATCTGGCTGGCCGAGTTCGCGCGCCATTCACGCCTGGGCACCACGGTGCGGTTCATCAACGACATCCTGCTGTCCGCGCCGTCGATCGTGCTGGGGCTGTTTGTCTACACCGCCGTCATCCTGCCGCTGAACCTGCTGACCAATCACCAGGTGGGGTTTTCCGCCATCGCCGGTGCGCTGGCCTTGGCCCTGCTGGTGATTCCGGTGGTGGTGCGCACCACCGATGAAATGCTCCAGCTGCAACCCTCGACCATGCGCGAAGCGGCGCTGGCCCTGGGTGTGCCGCAATGGAAGTTGACGCTGCAGATCGTGCTGAGGGCGGCCAAGGCCGGTGTGGTGACGGGCATCTTGCTCGCCTTGGCCCGGATCACCGGGGAGACCGCGCCCCTGCTGTTTACCGCCTTCGGCAACCAGTTCTGGAGCAGCAACCTGCTCAAGCCGATCGCCAGTGTCCCCGTGGTCATTTTCCAGTACGCCATGAGCCCGTTCGAAGACTGGCACGCGCTCGCCTGGGCCGGTGCATTGGTCCTGACGTTGTTCGTGCTGCTGCTCAGCCTGGCATCTCGCCTGATCCTTTTACGCAATAGGTCTCACTGATGGACGCCACCGGCATAGATCACGAAAAAACCAAAATCCGCGTGCGTGGGTTGGAGTTTTTCTACAACCACCAGCGCTCCCTGAAATCCATCGACATCGATATCCCGGAAAAACGCATCACCGCCATCATCGGCCCGTCGGGCTGCGGCAAGTCCACGCTGCTGCGCGTGTTCAATCGCATCTACTCGATGTACCCTAAGCAGGAAGCGCGCGGCGAAGTGCTGCTCAATGGCGAGAACATCCTCGCCCCCGGCTATTCGATGAACCGCCTGCGCAGCCACGTCGGCATGGTGTTCCAGAAGCCCGTGCCGTTCCCGATGTCGATCTACGACAACATCGCCTACGCGGTGCGCCATCACGAGAAACTGTCGCGGCGCGAGATGAACGACCGCGTCGAACAGGCCCTGCGCGGTGGCGCGCTGTGGGATGAGGTGAAGGACAAGCTCAACCAGAGCGCCCAGAGCCTCTCAGGCGGCCAGCAGCAGCGTCTGTGCATCGCCCGCACCATCGCGCTGCGCCCGCAGGTATTGCTGCTGGACGAGCCCACGTCGGCACTCGACCCGATCTCGACCGGGCGTATCGAACAATTGATCACCGAGCTGAAGACCCAATACACGGTGATCATCGTGACCCACAACATGCAGCAGGCGGCGCGGGTGTCGGACAACACCGCGTTTATGTTCATGGGGGAGCTGATCGAGTATGGCAATACCGATGAGATCTTCACCAAGCCGACGATGAAGCAGACCGAGGACTACATCACCGGGCGCTTTGGCTGATAGCCGCTCGGCCAAAAAAAACGGGGGAGCCCTTAAGGGGGCTCCCCCGTTGTGTTTTCGCAAGGCAAAAAAAAACCCGGAAATCCTCACTTGCGTGGGCCTTCCGGATTTTCTAAACCGCCAAATATGGTGGGTCGTGTGGGATTCGAACCTACGACCAATTGGTTAAAAGCCAACTGCTCTACCAACTGAGCTAACGACCCGCTGTGTGGTGGCGCGTATAATACTGATTTCTAAGGATTATTCAACACCTTATTTTAAATAAATCAGAAATAACGCGTAGGGTCCGCAATTCCGGCCGCTTGGAAGCCTTCTGCACGCAGTCGGCAGCTATCACATTTCCCACAAGCACGGCCGTCATCGTCTGCCTGATAGCAGGAAACAGTCAGCGAGTAATCGACGCCAAGTCCTACGCCAGCCTTCACGATATCGGACTTACTCAGGTTCTGCAGCGGCGCGAGGATACGGAAGCCCTGCCCCTCTACACCGGCCTTTGTCGCCAGGTTGGCCATGCGCTCGAACGACTCGACGAACTCCGGACGGCAGTCCGGATAGCCCGAATAGTCCACCGCATTCACGCCGATAAAGATGTCACGGGCGTTGAGCACTTCCGCCCAACCCAGGGCCAGGGACAGGAACACGGTGTTGCGCGCTGGCACGTAGGTGATCGGGATGCCTTCGCTCGGCGCTTCCGGCACGTCGATGCTGCTGTCGGTCAATGCGGAGCCGCCGATACCGTTGAGGTTCAGGCCGATCACCTTGTGCTCGATCACACCCATTTCACGGGCGACGCGAGCGGCGGCGTTCAGCTCGGCGCGATGGCGCTGGCCGTAGTCGAAGCTCATGGTGTAGCAGCTGTAGCCTTGTGCCTGGGCCATCGCCACCACGGTGGCGGAGTCGAGGCCACCGGACAACAGGATTACAGCGCGTTTTTGATCAATCGTGGGTTCAGTCATATCAGCGTCCCGGCTCGTCGTTCCAAAGGTATTTGTGTAGCTGCAACTGCAGGCGTACGGGCAGGTTATCGGCAACCACCCAATCGGCCAGGTCCCGTGCGTTCAGGTCGTGATGACTTGGGGAAAACAGCACCTCGCCCGCGCGACGATCCAGGCCATATTGGATCAGCTTGGAGTTCGCCCAGTCGTAGTCTTCACGGGAGCAGATGACGAACTTGACCTGGTCGTTGGCCGTCAACAGCTCGATGTTCTCGTAGCGGTTGCGGTGCGCCTCCTTGGAGCCCGGGGTCTTGAGGTCGACCACCCGGCTCACACGCGGGTCGACCGCGGAGATATCCAGGGCGCCGCTGGTTTCCAGGGAAACCTCGTAACCGGCGTCACACAGCTGCTGGAGCAAAGGGATGGCATTGGGCTGGGCCAGGGGCTCGCCGCCCGTCACACAGACGTAGCGCGGCCGGTAGCTGGCAACCTGCTCCAGGATGTCTTCGAGGGTGCGCACAGTGCCGCCACTGAAGGCGTAGGCGCTATCACAGTATTGGCAACGCAAAGGGCAACCGGTCAGCCGCACAAATACAGTGGGCAGGCCAGCCGTTCGCGTTTCACCCTGTAACGAGTAAAAAACTTCGGTGATGCGTAATGTGTCTTGCATAGTCGCCACGGGCGTAACAGCTAAACAGGCTGTCCGCCTCCGTCAGGCACTTCAAGGGATCCCGCCAACGCGTAAACCCCAGGAAGCGTGTTTCATAAAAGGGCGTGGATTCTAACGAAAAAACCCGCGTCAGGCGCGGGTTTCTTCTAAACGGGCAAGCATCGCTTACAAGCGTTGCAAATCCCGTTGAGCCAACTGGGCAGCGGATGTCCCGGGATACTGGGCCACCACCTGCTGCAGAATGCCTTTGACCTTGTCGGTATGACCCAGGCGGCGCTCTACGTCAGCGAGTTTGTACAGCGAATCCGGCACCTTGGCGTGCTTGGGGTACAGCTGGCTGACCTTGGCAAATGCCTGGCCTGCTGCTTGCAGATCACCCTTGGCCAGGTTCACCTCACCCAACCAGTACTGGGCGTTGCCCGCGTACTGGCTGTTTGGGTATTTGCGCAGGAATGCGGTAAAGGCCTGGCTGGCCTTATCGAAATCCTTGGCTTTGATCAGGTCGAAGGCTGCGTCGTAATACAGCTTTTCCTTCGCCGGATCACCCGGTTCGCTGCTGGCGGCAGGGGCTTGGCTGGCAGCCACGGCCCCTGCTGCGGCACCACCGGCAGCAGCGTTTGGCGCGCCACCGGTAGAAGAATTATCAGGAGTTGCGGCAGGTTGAACGCCGGCTCCAATGCGTCGATCAAGATCCTGGTATCGCTCCAGGCCTTCTTGCTTGAGCTGGTTCACTTGATTCTGCAGTACTTCAATGGCGCCTTGTTGCTGCGCGATTTGATCCTGCATACGTTGCAGCTGGTTGAACAGTTCGCCCTGTGCCGAGGGGGCGGACGTAGCCGCTCCCCCCGCATAGGCGCCGTTCGTGCCATAACCCGCTGGCGGATAACTGCTCCCGCTATTGTTATAGCCAGAGTTGCTATCTTCCACAGGAACCGCAGCCCACACCGCAAGCGGTGCGAGGCTGAGAGCCAATACAGTTAGAGCACGACGGCACGTTCGCATGACGAATTACTTACGCAGTTCGACGCGACGGTTCTGAGCCCAGGACTGCTCGTCGTGGCCAGTAGCAACTGGACGCTCTTTACCGTAGGAAACCAGTTCCAGTTGGCCTGGAGCAACACCTTGCAGTACCAGGTAGCGCTGAACGGCTTTCGCACGACGCTCGCCCAGTGCCATGTTGTACTCACGAGTACCACGTTCGTCGGTGTTACCTTCCAGAACAACGCGA
Organism: Pseudomonas sp. BIGb0164; assembly: GCF_024810135.1. Lineage (NCBI taxonomy): Bacteria > Pseudomonadati > Pseudomonadota > Gammaproteobacteria > Pseudomonadales > Pseudomonadaceae > Pseudomonas > Pseudomonas sp. BIGb0164. Next base: position 27,791 of record NZ_JANUEA010000009.1, read on the forward strand.
GCGCCGTTAGCTTTCAGGTCCTTCGCGTGAACGTCCAGAGCGCGCATGGCTTCTGGCTTCAGGTCCGAACTGTCGTATTCGAAGTAGAAAGTGGTGATAGCGCGCAGAGCAGCTTCTTCGCTCAGGGAGCCGTCAACTGCACCAGTGTTAGCGCCGTAACCAGCGTTTGGATCAACAGCTGCGCCTTCACCGGCATTGTCGCCGCCTTTAGACGAGCAACCAACGGCTACGGACAGAGCCAGAGCCAGAGCAGCAAACTTACCAAACTTCAGCATTTCCATCGTGAAACTCCTAATGAACCCCAGTGTGTTAAGCAAATCTTTTTGTAGCGCCGCGTCAGTTCAGGTAAGGGGACCAGGATGGTTCTCTGACTTCGCCTTGAGCGGTAGGAAGTGGGAGCCTTACACGTCCATTAATGGACACGAGCATCAAGACTCCCCGGCCCTGCTGGCGGGTGGCGTAGATTACCATGGTGCCGTTGGGCGCAACAGTGGCTGACTCATCAAGGTTGGTATCTGTAAGGATTTTTACCGTTCCACGCTGCAAATCCTGGGCCGCAACCCGGAAATTAGTGAAACCATCCTGACGGTGAATCATTACCAACGTCTTTTCATCGGCCGAAAGTTTAGGGTTGGCGTTGTAGTTACCAATAAAAGTAACACGCTCCGCACCACCACCATTCACATTAGCCTTGTAGACCTGTGGCTTGCCGCCTCGGTCAGAGGTGAAGTAAATGGTCGAACCATCCTTGCCCCAGAACGGTTCGGTGTTGATGCCCGGGCCGCTGGTTGCACGCGTGATCTGGCGCGTGGCCATGTTCATCACGTAGATATCCGGGTTGCCGTCCTTGGACAGCACGAACGCCAGGCGCGAACCATCCGGCGACCAGGCAGGCGCGCCGTTGAGGCCTTCGAAGTTGGTGATCTGCTCACGACGGCCAGTATCGATGTGCTGGACGAAGATACGCGGACGCTTCTGTTCGAAAGACACGTAGGCAATACGCTTGCCGTCCGGCGCAAAGCGCGGCGACAGGATTGGCTCACGGGATTGCAGCAAGGTCACGGCACGGGCGCCGTCGTAGTCCGAACGCTGCAAAGTGTAACGAGTGTTGTCTACAGAGAAACGCTCAGCCGTAACGTACAGCAGGCGTGTCGAGAACGCACCCTTGATACCGGTGAGTTTTTCAAACGACTGGTCCGAAATGTAGTGGGCCATGTCGCGAATCTGCTCGGCGGTACCCGAGACGCTGCCGGTCAGGACCTGCTGCTCGGTGGCCACGTTGAACAGCGTGTACTGGATCTGCAGGCGACCGCCGGCTGGCACGATGTTGCCCACCATCAGGTACTGCGCGCCCACGGCTTTCCAGTCGCGGAAGATGACTTCGCTGGCCTGGGTCGGCTGGCTGATCATGTTGCCTTTGTCGATTGGCGCGTAGTAACCGGAGTTGCGCAGGTCGTCGCTGACGATCTGGGCCATGTCGTCCGGCAGCACGCTGCCGCCCTGCCAGCCAAACGGTACGACGGCAATCGGGGTGGCCCGATCGCTGCCGCTGGTGACCAGGATGTTCTTTTCATCCGCCGCCGCTATCCCTGCCATACAGCAAATAACGACAAGCATTCCTCGAAGAATGTTTCTCACGGGGCTAGATCCTCAGGTGTGAATGTCATCTTGAATGAACGATAGGGAGCGAAGTCACTTGGTTTCATTCCCTGCATCTCGGTCAACCGGCCAATGTTCTTGACCGCTGCAACCGCCGAACTGTCGAACGATCCATCGCCACTGGAACTGGCCACGCCGACCGAAGCCACCGTACCGTCCGGCAACATACCGATCTGCAGTACCACTTTCATGCCTTTGCGTGCCGAAGGTGGACGTGTCCAGCCTTCTGCTGCCCGCGCTCGAATCAGGTCGTCGAAACTGCCCGCGACTTGATCGCCCTGCTCATCGGCCAAGGCTTGCTGACGCTGCGGCGTGTCGGAGAGCAAGTCTGCCAAGGCCTGGGCCTTTTTCTCTTCGGCGGATTTGCGCGCTGCTTCCTGGGCCTTTTTCTTGGTGGCGTCGGCGGCAGCTTTCTTCTTCGCGTCGTCGGCGATTTTCTTCTTCGCCTCGTCTGCTTCAGCTTTTTTCTTGGCGTCTTCGGCGGCTTTCTTCTTCGCGTCTTCGACTATCTTTTTCTTGGCGTCTTCAGCGGCCTTTTTCTTGGCCTCTTCTTCGGCAGCTTTCTTCGCTTCGTCTTCGGCTTTCTTCTTGGCTATATCAGCCAATTGTTTCTCTTCGGCCTTTTTCGCTTCGGCAGCTTTCTCGGCTTTCTTGGCTTCATCAGCCTTTTTCGCCTCGTCGGCCTTCTTCGCTTCGTCAGCCTTTTTCGCTTCCTCGGCCTTTTGAGCCGCCTCTTCTTTCTTTTGTTCCGCAGCAGCCTTCACCGCTTCCTGCTCGACCTTCTTCTGTTCCATCTGCTCGACTTCAGTCTGGCGCGCAGCCGACTTCTGGGCCTCACCCGCAATCTTCTGATTGGTCTGGGTGGTGGCCTGGCTCTTCGATTTCAGCTGATACAGGGTCGCCTGCACGATCGGCTTGGCTGGCGGCAGGTCCGGAGTCATGGCAAAGCTGACAAACAGCATGCCAAACACCAAGACGTGCAGGGCAATTGCCCAGACGCTAGGCCAGAAGTAGCTTTCCGAGGCGGACGGCTCTCGCTGTTGCTGCATCAGGGCGCCTCGGTAATCAAGCCAACGTTACCCACGCCGGCCTTCTGCAGCCCGCCCATGGCGCCCATGACGGAGCCGTAGTCGACCGCCTTGTCACCGCGGATGAAGACCTGGGTGTGCTTGCCGCCTTCGTTGCCGGAGCGAATGATCTTGGTCACCGCATCGGTCATCGCCGGCAAGGTCAGCGCCTTGTCCTGCTGCTTCTGAGTGTCGACTTCGCTGCCAAGGTTCCAGTAATAGGTCTTGTCGGACTTGATCGAAATGGTCAGCACCTGGGTGTTGTTGTCCTGGGGCAAGGCTTCGCTGGAAACCTTGGGCAGGTCAACCTTCACACCCTGGTTGAGCATCGGCGCGGTCACCATGAAGATCACCAGCAGCACCAGCATCACGTCGATGTAAGGCACTACGTTCATCTCGGCGACCGGCTTGCGCTTGGTGCGTGCTCGAGTGATTAAAGCCATCGGGAAATACCTGCTTATTCTTCGCTGGTGTGCACTTTACGGTGCAGGATCGCCTGGAATTCGTCGGCGAAGGTGTAGTAACGGCCAATCAGGTTTTCGCCACGGGCGGCAAAACGGTTGTAGGCGATTACTGCGGGGATGGCAGCGAACAGGCCGATCGCGGTGGCGATCAGGGCTTCGGCGATACCCGGGGCCACGGTGGCCAGGGTCGCTTGCTGGGCCTGGGCCAGGCCACGGAAGGAGTTCATGATGCCCCATACGGTACCGAACAGGCCGATGTACGGGCTCACGGAACCGACGGTAGCGAGGAACGGCAGGCTCTGCTCCAGCTTCTCTTCTTCGCGGGAGATGGCAACGCGCATGGCACGGGCCACGCCCTCCATGACCGCTTCCGGGTCAACACCAGGCTGCTGGCGCAGACGGGAGAATTCCTTGAAGCCGGCGCGGAAGATCTGCTCGACGCCCGAATCCGGGTCCGGGTTGCTGCCGGCCTGGCGATACAGCTTGGACAGGTCGATCCCCGACCAGAAGCGCTCCTCGAAGCTCTCCAGGGCACGTCGACCGGCACGCAGCAGGTTGCTGCGCTGAAAAATCATGACCCAAGAGGTAACCGATGCGGCTACCAGGGTCAGCATGACCAGTTGAACCACGACACTGGCATTGCTGACCAGGCTCCACATGGAGGAATGGTCGACGACGGTAGGTTCCACGCTAAATCTCCTGCTTTGATTGTTTACCCGCGCCGCTTACGTCGGCAAAGGCCGCACGTAGAGCTTCGGGAATGGCCCGGGGTTTCAAACTATTGGTGCGCACACAGGCCACCAGGAACTGCCCCTCACAGAGCAGCGTTGCATCCGTCGCCCGCCTGACCTGCTGTTTGAAGCGCAGGCTGACACGGTTCAATTCGATTACTTCAGCGCTGACCAACAATTCGTCGTCCAGCCGCGCCGGCGCGTGATACCGCGCCTCGCTGGAATGCACGACAAATAACAGGTCCTCCCCTGCCAGCTGGGATTGGGCAAAGCCCAGCTCCCGTAGCCGCTCGGTTCGAGCCCGCTCCATGAACTTGAGGTAGTTGACGTAATACACGATGCCGCCCGCATCGGTGTCCTCGTAATAAACGCGACAGCGATGTGCGAACGACTGATCCCCGTTTTGCGCGCGCATACTCTAGTGCTTACTCCTCAGGTTGCCAATCCGGCTGGGCAACTGTTTTTTCATCCATCGAAACATTTCCAGTCACTGAGTGACGACACCAGCCACTAGGACAGCACAAACTTCAGATAAATCGACTGGCGTGACCTTTTTAATCGTCCACTGCATCGAGGAATTCGTCTACCACGGGCATCTCACCCAATCGTGACGGAATGTTTAACCCAAAGTGCAAATAGGCATGGCGCGTCACCACTCGCCCCCTTGGCGTGCGCATGATGTAACCCTGCTGGATCAGGTAAGGCTCCAGCACGTCCTCGATGGTATGACGCTCCTCGCTGATGGCCGCCGCCAGGCTGTCCACACCCACCGGGCCACCGTCGAACTTCTCGATCATGGTCAGCAGCAGGCGTCGGTCCTGGTGATCGAAGCCGTGCTCGTCCACGTCCAGCAGGTTCAAGGCCAGGTCGGCCACGGCCTTGGTGATGTGCCCCTTGGCCCGCACTTCGGCAAAGTCGCGCACACGGCGCAGCAAACGGTTTGCAATTCGCGGCGTGCCACGGGCGCGGCGGGCGATTTCAAACGCGCCTTCAGGGTCCAGCGGCAAACCGAGGATGCCCGCCGAGCGGCTGACAATGGTCGCCAGGTCGCCGGTGCTATAGAACTCTAGACGTTGAACAATGCCGAAACGGTCTCGCAACGGGTTGGTCAGCATGCCCGCACGGGTTGTGGCCCCCACCAGGGTGAACGGCGGCAGGTCGAGCTTGATCGAGCGCGCGGCAGGGCCTTCGCCGATCATGATGTCGAGCTGGAAGTCTTCCATGGCCGGGTACAGCACTTCTTCGACGATGGGCGAGAGCCGGTGGATCTCGTCGATAAACAGCACGTCATGGGGTTCAAGGTTGGTCAGCAGCGCCGCCAGGTCGCCCGGACGCTCCAGCACCGGACCGGAAGTGGACTTGATCGACACCCCCATTTCCTGGGCGATGATGTTGGCCAGGGTGGTCTTGCCCAGGCCAGGCGGGCCGAAGATCAACGTATGGTCCAGGGACTCACTGCGCCCGCGCGCCGCCTGGATGAACAACTCCATCTGCTCGCGCACGGTGGGCTGACCGATGTAGTCGGCCAGGCTCAGGGGACGGATGGCCCGGTCCTGGATTTCTTCGCGGTCGCGTGGGCCGGTGGCCGCGATCAGACGATCAGCTTCAATCACTTAAATCATTCCCTTCAGGGCTCGGCGGATCATGTCTTCGCTGCTCAGGTTCTTGTCCTTGATGGCCGACACGGCCTTGCTGGCCTCCTGCGGCTTGTAGCCCAGGGAGATCAGCGCGCTGACCGCATCACTTTCGGCACTGGCCACCTGGCTTGCCGGCATATCCGGCTGGTTCGGCACCAGGGCAAACATGCTCGGCGCGACTTCCCAGGCCTTGAAGCGGTCCTTGAGTTCCACCAGCAGGCGCTCGGCGGTCTTCTTGCCGACACCCGGCACCTTGGTCAGGGCCGAGGTGTCCTGGGCGGAAACCGCACGCACCAGCTCATCCACTTCCAGGCTCGACATCAACGCCAGGGCCAGCTTGGGCCCCACGCCGTTGAGGCGGATCAGCTCACGAAAGAAGTCACGGTCACGCTTGCCAATGAAACCATAGAGCAATTGCGCATCTTCGCGCACAACGAGGTGGGTATGCAGGGTCAGCGGCTCGCCGACTGACGGAAGGCGATACAGGGTGGTCATAGGCACTTCCAGCTCATAGCCCAACCCATTCACATCCAGAATCAGGTGCGGCGGCTGTTTCTCAGCCAGGGTGCCGCGCAAGCGTCCAATCACGGTTCGAATCCTTAAAGCGTAGGGTCAGATCAAGGCCTGACCGGAAAAAACGATTGCGCTGATGCTATCAGAGACGCAGCCGCCCGCCACGACTGCGTGCAGTGCCCAAGCCGTGAGGCAACAGGCTGGAGCGGGTATGGGCGTGGCAAATGGCGATGGCCAGGGCGTCGGAGGCGTCGATTTGCGGTTTGGCGGTGAGCTTGAGCATGTGCATGACCATCATCTGCACCTGCTCCTTGTTGGCTGCACCGGTGCCGACCACGGCCTGCTTGACCTGGGTCGCGGTGTATTCGGCAATCTCCATGCCCTCCTCGGCCCCGGCCACGATGGCCGCGCCACGGGCCTGGCCAAGCTTCAGCGCGGAGTCGGCATTTTTGGCCATGAACACCTTTTCGATGCCCATGGTGACCGGCCCGTAGGTCTGGATCACTTCCCGTACACCGCGATAGACGATCTGCAGGCGCTCGGCCAACTCGCCTGCGCCGGTGCGGATGCAGCCCGAAGCGACGTAGATGCAGCCGCGAGGGGTTTGTTGCACCACGCCAAAACCGGTGATGCGCGAACCGGGGTCGATACCTAGGATTAAAGTCATAACGCCTGCGGGTTGGGTAAACACAATTTCTGCTACAAAGAAGATCCAATGTGGGAGCGGGCTGCCCGCGAAGACGGTGGATCAGCCAATATTTTCAGCGACTGGTACACCGCATTCGCGGGCAAGCCCGCTCCCACATTTTGATCTACGTCTGGCCTCAGCTTAGCTGTGCGGCGACTTCTTCCGGGATATCGGCATTCGAATACACGTTCTGCACATCATCCAGGTCTTCGAGCATATCCAGCATCTTCAGCACTTTCTGCGCGCCATCCAGGTCCAGCTCGGCGCTTGTGGTCGGCAGCATCACGATTTCCGCGTCTGTGCCTTTGAACCCGGCCGCTTCCAGCGCGTTACGCACGGCGTAGAAGCTGGCAAACGAGGTAAACACGTCGATTGAGCCATCTTCGTTGGTCACCACGTCATCGGCATCAGCTTCCATGGCCGCTTCCATCAGCGCGTCTTCGTCCGTACCCGGGGCGAAGGAGATCTGCCCCTTGCGCTCGAACAGATAGGCCACCGAACCGTCGGTGCCGAGGTTACCGCCGCACTTGCTGAACGCATGGCGCACGGCCGCTGCGGTGCGGTTGCGGTTGTCGGTCATGCACTCGACCATCACCGCCACGCCACCCGGGCCGTAGCCTTCGTAGCTCAGCTCGACCATGTCGTCGGTGTCGGCAGCACCGGCACCACGGGCCACGGCGCGATCGATGATGTCGCGGCTCATGTTCGCGCCCAGGGCCTTGTCCAGCGCCAGGCGCAGACGCGGGTTGGAACCCGGGTCACCACCACCCTGGCGGGCGGCGACGGTCAGTTCGCGGATCCACTTAGTGAAAATCTTGCCTTTCTTGGCATCCTGACGCTCTTTGCGGTGCTTGATGTTCGCCCACTTGGAATGGCCAGCCATAACACAACTCCGAAATTCTGTAGAAACCTTGATCAACCCCGCCCCAGGCGGGAGGTAGTCCTTTAACGCAAAGGCGCATCCGAAGATGCGCCCTTTTAGACTGCGTAAACCTCAGTGCGCTTTCACGCAGTGGCCTTACTCAGCCTTTGGCGTCTCACGCAGACGGATGTGCAGTTCGCGCAAGGCCTTGGCATCCACCACGCCCGGAGCCTGGGTCATGACGTCCGCAGCACTCTGGGTTTTCGGGAAGGCGATCACTTCACGGATCGACTGGGCGCCGGTCATCAGCATCACCAGACGGTCCAGGCCAAACGCCAGGCCACCGTGCGGCGGTGCGCCGTACTTCAGGGCGTCGAGCAGGAAGCCGAATTTCTCTTCCTGTTCCGCTTCGTTGATACCCAACAGGCGGAATACCGCTTGCTGCATCTCTTTACGGTGGATACGGATCGAACCGCCACCCAGTTCAGTGCCGTTGAGCACCATGTCGTAGGCACGGGACAACGCGCCAGCCGGGTTGGCTTCCAGCTCGGCCGGGGAGCACTTCGGCGCGGTGAACGGGTGGTGCAGGGCGCTGAAGCTGCCGTCGTCGTTCTCTTCGAACATCGGGAAGTCAACGACCCACATCGGGGCCCATTCGCAGGTCAGCAGGTTCAGGTCGTGACCCAGCTTGATGCGCAGCGCGCCCAGGGCTTCGCTGACGATCTTGGCCTTGTCGGCACCGAAGAACACGATGTCGCCGTCGACTGCACCGACGCGGTCGAGGATCGCGTTCAGGTTGTCCAGCGGGATGTTTTTCACGATCGGCGATTGCAGGCCGTCAATGCCGTTGGCGCGCTCGTTGACCTTGATGTACGCCAGGCCCTTGGCACCGTAGATGCCGACGAACTTGGTGTAGTCGTCGATCTGCTTGCGCGGCATGCTCGCGCCACCTGGCACGCGCAGGGCGGCAATGCGGCATTTAGGGTCGTTGGCCGGGCCGCTGAACACCTTGAACTCGACTTCCTTGAGCTGGTCGGCCACGTCCACCAGTTCCAGCGGGTTACGCAGGTCTGGCTTGTCGGAACCGTAGCGGCGCATGGCTTCTTCGAAGGTCATGTGCGGGAAATCACCGAACTCCAGGTTCAGTACTTCCTTGAACAGGTTGCGGATCATCTGCTCGGTCAGGCCCATGATCTCTTTTTCATCGAGGAAGCTGGTCTCGATGTCGATCTGGGTGAATTCCGGCTGGCGGTCGGCGCGCAGGTCTTCGTCGCGGAAGCACTTGGCGATCTGGTAGTAACGGTCGAAGCCGGCCACCATCAGCAATTGCTTGAACAGCTGCGGCGATTGCGGCAGGGCGAAGAACGAACCGGCGTGAGTACGGCTCGGCACCAGGTAGTCACGCGCGCCTTCCGGGGTGGCCCGGGTCAGGATCGGCGTTTCCACGTCCAGGAAGCCGTTTTCGTCGAGGAAACGGCGGATGCTGGTGGTCATGCGCGAACGCAGGCGCAGCTTCTCGGCCATTTCCGGACGACGCAGGTCCAGGAAGCGGTAGCGCAGGCGAGTTTCCTCACCGACGTCGGAGAATTCGTTGAGTGGGAACGGCGGGGTTTCCGACTCGTTCAGCACTTCCAGCTCATAGCCCAGCACTTCGATGCCGCCGGACGCCATGTTCTTGTTCACGGCACCGGCCGGACGCAGGCGAACCTTGCCGGTGATCTTCACGACGTATTCGCTGCGCACGCGGTCGGCAGCGGCGAAGCTTTCGGCGCGGTCCGGGTCGAACACCACCTGGGCCAGACCATCACGATCACGGATATCGAGGAAAATCACCCCGCCGTGGTCGCGGCGACGGTGAACCCATCCGCAAAGGGTGATTTCCTGACCTTCCAGGGTCTCGTTCAGTTGGCCGCAATAGTGGCTGCGCATCATGGTAGTGGTTTCACTTCTCGTAATTCGAAATTCGGTGGAGGCCTGCCTCGTCACCGTACATTAAAGCAGGGGACGGATAATGCAGGAGCCTGCGCGTTGAGTTCAACTCAGTCTGCTTTGTCGCCGCCCGCCAGGTTCTTCTTCGAGCCGGTCTTGAAGTCGGTCTCGTACCAGCCGCCGCCACTCAGGCGGAAGCCTGGCATGGACAACATCTTCTTGAGGTCCGGCGCCTGGCAGGCCGGGCAATCGACCAGCGGCGCGGCGCTGATCTTCTGAATGGCTTCCAACTGATGACCACAGGAAGCACATTGGTAGTCGTACATGGGCATGGCGATGTCTCGGCGATCAGAACGTTACTGCGCCACGCCTGTTCCGGGGCAACCCCTGCATGCGCAGCAAAGCGCGGGATTATATCTGTTAAATCGAGGCAGCGCAGCCGGCTTTCTGCCCGGGGCCGCGCCGCCCGTGAAGCGGGCCGGCCCCGGGCAGGCAGATTACTCCGGGTTGTGCGAACAGGCGCGGTCCGCGAGCACGTGAACCACGCACACGACCCTGACCAGCCCGCTGAAGTTCTTCACCCCGCCATAGCGCAAATGCACTTCCCGGTCGACGTAGGACAACAACGCGCTGACCGAACAGGCGTTGATCCTGGCGATCTCCGTGAGGATGTTCCAATAGATCAGCTCAAGCCGCAGGCAGGTGGAAAACCCATTGAGCCTCACCGACCGGGACAACGGCTTGGCCAACCCCATGTCGAACCCCTTGGCAAAGGGGTCGATCTTTATCTTATGAAAACCACCGGCTTCCATCACTCCATTACCCACTCCGCGTGACATACACCTGACACTCCATTGCCAAACAGCCGCCCATGGGTTTCTCCCATTGGGCAATGGGCCTTATCAAACAGCAGGAAACAAAAGGCAGCCAGAAGACGGGGAGCTGAACGTTGTAGGACAACGCCAGGAAGCGCAGAGAAACAAGTGGGCGGCGCCAGGACAGCGCCACCCGGTAGGTAGGGTTACTGGTTTTCGAGCAGGGAACGCAGCATCCACGCGGTTTTCTCGTGAACCTGCATGCGCTGGGTCAACAGGTCGGCTGTCGGCTCGTCGCTGACCTTGTCAAGCAACGGGAAGATACCTCGTGCAGTTCGCGTGACCGCCTCCTGGCCCGCCACCAGTTGCTTGATCATCTCTTCGGCACTGGGCACGCCCTCCTCTTCCTTGATGGACGACAGGCGGGCATAGATCGAATAGGCACCCGGCGCCGGAAACCCCAGGGCACGGATGCGCTCGGCGATGGAGTCCACGGCCAGCGCCAGTTCGTTGTACTGCTCTTCAAACATCAAGTGCAGCGTGCGAAACATGGGGCCCGTGACGTTCCAGTGGAAGTTGTGGGTCTTCAAATACAGTACATAGGTATCGGACAGCAGCCGTGAAAGCCCATCGACGATGGATTTACGGTCTTGTTCGCTGATACCAATATCGATTGCCATGTTTTTCCCCTTCAATTGACGAGCATTCATTGATCAGGTGCAGGACCACTCTAGCAAGAGTGCAGACGGCATGCAGCCCGATGCCCGGGTACAAGGTGCGGCAAATCGCCCCCCACGTGCGAATGACGCCGGTCCGCACTAGGTAGGAAACATCGCCAAAAGCACGCTGAAAAGCCCGCACCTGTCTAGGACAAGTGTTTGACGCAGAAATGCCCTGCTCGCTGTAACACCCCGAAATGCTTGATTTGAGTAGGCACAGCCTTTGCTGTTAAATAGACGACGTGTGGCTGCCGTTATCGTTCTGCGGCACGTCACATAGGCTGATAACCGCGCACGTGCTCAACGCCTCCCATTGTTCAGAAGCGAACCGTGCCAGTCAGCTCTTCCGCGTGATCCATCTTAAAGTGAGTTAATCAAAATGTTGAAAATCGTCCACCTGCTAACGGGCGTTGCAGCGTTGCTGCTGTCCTTTATACCGAGCTTGCAACAGGGAAGCCCTCCCTACCTGGAACAACACGACGCTCTGTACCTGGCCTTGTTCGGCCTTCTTAACCTGACGCTGGCTCCAGTGATTCCTTACTGGAACAAAGGCACGCGTCATCAACTGCAAAACCTGGTCAGTGCGCTGCTGGTGCTGACCGTTGTCGTACAAACCCTCACCCTCCTGGCACCGATGCCTGAAGTGGGCGGCCATCCGGCCATCCTGCTCAGCCTGGTGATTGCTGTGGTCGCCATCGTTCTTCACCTGGCCATCAGCTTCTACCGTTCGTCCCCTGCGGCCGCCTCGCAAAACTACGACATGACCAACCGGGATACCGGGACCGTCAAGTGGTTCAACACCTCCAAAGGCTTCGGCTTTATTTCCCGCGATTCGGGCGACGACATTTTCGTCCATTTCCGGGCTATCCGCGGCGAAGGCCATCGTGTCCTGGTCGAAGGCCAGCGCGTGGAGTTTTCCGTCATGAACCGTGACAAGGGCCTGCAAGCCGAAGACGTGATCGCGGCACTGCCACGTCGCTGATTGCACCCTCGCCACAAAAAAACCGCGATCCAGCCTTGCTGGATCGCGGTTTTTTAATGCCCGGCTATCAGTGGCGAACCATTAATAGTGTGGCGGTGGCGCTTCTTCTTCCGAGGTCTCGAACTGGCCGCCCATTTCTTCCTGACGCTTGAGCAGTGCAGTCATCTGCAGTTGCAGGCGTTCGACCGCCCGCTGCTGGGTGACGAGGATGTCATTGAGGGTCTCGATGGTGTCGTCCTGGAAAGCCAGGCGGCTTTCCAGGTCCGTCACACGGTCTTGCAAATCCATAAGTCAGTCCTGCCACTCAAGCGTGGGAAAAGATGAAGTCAGCCGGTAACAGTTCACGCAAGCGCGCGCGAATCGCGGCCACCTGATCCTCGGTGTAAGGCTGCGCCGGATGCTTGCCCCATACCGGAGCAGGCCAGGCAGCGTCATCACGCCTGCGCACGATCACATGCACATGCAATTGGCTGACGACGTTACCCAGCGCACCAATGTTCATCTTGTCGGCGGCCAGGCCTTCGTTCAGCACTTGCGCCAAGGCCGTCGTTTCCCGCCACAACGTTTGTTGATCGGCGACATCCAGTTGAAACACTTCGCTGATACCGTTGATGCGCGGCACCAGGATGAACCATGGATAGTTCGAGTCATTGGACAGCAGCAGGCGGCACAGCGGGAAGTCCCCGATGGCCAGTGTGTCTTGTTGCAGGCGTTGATCTAGGGCGAACACCGCGGGCACTCCGTTCGGCAGGTCAGTTTCAAGGGCCCAGCATACCTGCGAATGCCCGGGGCTTCACGGCGAATACAGCTCGAACAATGAGCGCCTGGGCCAGATCCGGCAAAAAAACTGCACCCTTTCGAGGCAGTCCGATATTTGAGCTACGCTAGACCGGGCCTCAACGGGACGCACCAAAATGACCCACCTGTGCCTCAAAGGGATCCGCCAAGTACCCACTCATGAGGGTGAACCGGTAACGTTTTTGCCTGGCACGGGTTTTGTGTACCCCCGAACCGATGGAATGGCTGGGCGTCAAGCCCAAACCAAACGGCGTAAAAAGCCCGTGCTTATGCGGTTTTTACATTGCTGTAACGCTTTTCACGAAAAAATGACATTCGGTTACCGGTTTGTGCACGCTTGTTGCATTCACCCACACATCGTCGGCAACGACACGCGCCAGGAGGCCGGTGTTTCGCGATAAAAAACAGTAGCGTTTCAATGCGTATCCAGGACGGAATCAAACTTCCAAAGGGTTTGAAAACAGCATTGAAGTTGTCAGTCCGGGAACATTCGGACTGTGAATTTGCGACATGGAGCTAGCAATTTACGACAGCCTCGTAAAGAAGCTGAAAGGATAGATGGGTAAGTATCGTCAATAGAGTCTGCGTGATATAACTTTGCGCCGACACAAAAAAGAAAGAGCCGCCCAGATAAAAATACAGGTGGGACGGCAGTACTCTTCCTAAAACCAAAGGAGCAAATCACGATGCGCGTGATGAAGTGGAGCATGATCGCCCTGGCTGTTTCAGCAGGCACCTCGCAGTTCGCAATGGCGTCCGCCCAGGACGATTCCAAGGGCTTTGTTGAAGACAGCACTTTCAGCATCAACACTCGCCTCCTGAACTTTGGTCGCGACTTCCGTAACAACGACACCGGCAAAAGCCGCGTCAACGAAACCGGCCTGGGCTTCAACGGCCTGTTCCAGTCGGGCTACACCCAAGGCACCATCGGTGTCGGTGTTGACGTCATCGGCCTGCTGGGCGTGAAACTGGACAGCGGCAAGGGTCGTTCGGGCACTGGCCTGTTCCCAACCGGTTCGGACGGTCGTGCACAAGACGATTACTCCAAAGGCGGCGGCGCTGTTAAGTTCCGCATCTCCGACACCGTGCTGAAAGTCGGCGACCAATACACCACCGCTCCTGTCTTCGCTTCCGATGACAGCCGTTTGCTGCCAGAGCTGCCACAAGGTATCTCGATCACCAGCAACGAAATCAAAGGCCTGAAACTCGAAGGCGGTCACTTCACTTCCAGCGTGGCACAAGCACAGACTTACCGTGACAGCCTGGGCCTGACCAAAACCGACTTCATCGGTGGTGTCTATGCCCTGACTCCAGAAGTCAGCGCCAGCCTGTACTACGCGAAGACTGAAGACTACTGGAAGAAAACCTACGCCAACCTGAACTGGACTCACGCGCTGAGCAACGACCAGTCCCTGGCCGTTGACTTCAACATCTACAGCACCAAGAGCGATGGCGCCGGCCTGCAACGCGCAGAAAAAGACGGCACCACCAAACTGGATAACCGTGCGTACAGCCTGCAAGGCGCGTACACCATCCAGGCTCACACCTTCACCCTGGCCTACCAGAAAGTCAGCGGCGACGGTGACTACGGCTACGGCGTAGACGGCGGCGGCACGATCTTCCTGGCCAACTCCATCGCCCGTTCCGACTTCAACGCTGAAGACGAGAAATCGTTCCAGGCTCGCTACGACCTGAACATGGCCACCTTCGGCGTGCCAGGCCTGAGCTTCATGACTCGTTACGTGAAAGGTACCGGCGCGAACACCGCCGACACCTCGAACGGCAAAGAGTGGGAACGCGACATCGAAGCCAAATACGTGATCCAGAGCGGCCCGGCAAAAGACCTGAGCCTGCGCGTACGTCAAGCGACCTATCGTTCGTCTGACGGCGTGTACTACGGTTCGGCGTCCATCGACGAACTGCGTCTGATCGCGCAATACCCGCTGAACATCTTGTAATAGCTCGTTTGATTACAACGATGGCTTAAGGCTTCGGCCTTAAATAAAAAGCCGCCCCCTTGCAAACAAGGGGGCGGCTTTTTTATTGCTGTTTTATTTCAATCGAAAAATAACTAGCAAGCTAACTAACGAGATTAACCCGTCGACCTCGAACCTGACCTTTTGGCCAAGTTCGATGCCCTTGCACTTAGTTACTTCGTAACACTTTCCTGCATCACTCGAATAACTCGCTGTGGAAATGGAATATCAATCCCGGCAGCCTTCAAGCGGTCACGTGCAAGTTCATTGAGCATGAACACTACATCCCAGTAATCCGCCGTTTTGGTCCAGCAACGCAGGGAAACCGTGATCGAGCTGTCCCCCAGGGTCGACACCACCGCCACCGCAGCCGGATCGGCCAATACCCGTGGGTCCTTGGCCAGTTCCAGCAGGACTTCACGCGCCTTCTGCAAGTCGGCTTCATAGTCCACGCCCACGTCGAATACCACTTTGCGCGTCGGCTGACGGTTGGTGTTGGTGATCAGGCCGTTGGACAGGCTGCCGTTGGGGATGATCACGGTCTTGTTGTCGCCGGTGCGCAACACGGTATGGAAGATCTGGATGCTGTCGACCGTGCCCGACGTGCCCTGTGCTTCGATCCAGTCACCAATGCGGAACGGGCGGAACAGCAGGATCAGCACGCCGCCGGCAAAGTTCGCCAGGCTGCCTTGCAGCGCCAAACCGATGGCCAGGGTGGCGGCACCGATCGCGGCAACGAACGAGGTGGTCGCCACGCCGATCATCGACGCCACGTTGACCACCAGCATGACCTTGAGCGCAATGTTCGCCAGGCTGGTGATGAAGTGTTGCAGCGCCAGGTCTGCGTTACGCAGGGCCAGCAAACGCCCCACTCGATGAGTCAATACGTTGATCAACCACCAGCCGATGGCCAGGGTGATCACCGCCAGCAAAAACCGGCTGCCGTATTCCATGAT
Organism: Pseudomonas sp. BIGb0164; assembly: GCF_024810135.1. Classification (NCBI taxonomy): domain Bacteria; kingdom Pseudomonadati; phylum Pseudomonadota; class Gammaproteobacteria; order Pseudomonadales; family Pseudomonadaceae; genus Pseudomonas; species Pseudomonas sp. BIGb0164. Next base: position 43,587 of record NZ_JANUEA010000009.1, read on the forward strand.
CATCGGGATCCACGATTCCGAGGTCTTGATCAGGTGATCCACTTCAGCGTTCAAATCCATCTACATTCTCCTGTCTAGCGGATGTTCGGTGTTTTCAGGTGCCCAAAAATGCAATTGAGCCCCGCAGGGCTCAATAGTAGGCAATGGCTCTGGGGCGTGGGACGCCAAAAACGCCCTCAGGTTCCCCAAAGTGCCATCAGTCGCGAAAGTTATTGAACTGCAGCGGCATGTCGAAGGTCTTGGCGCGCAGGGCCGCGATGGCCTCTTGCAGATCGTCACGCTTCTTGCCGGTAACGCGCACCTGCTCACCCTGGATGGCGGCCTGGACCTTGAGCTTGGCGTCCTTGATATGGGCCACGATCTTTTTCGCCAGCTCCTTGTCGATGCCTTCCTTGAGCGTCGCTTCCTGCTTCATCAGCTTGCCGGAAGCGTAGGCGTCCTTGACTTCAAGGCATTGCACGTCGATCTTGCGCTTGACCAGGGACAGCTTGAGGATTTCGATCATCGCTTCCAGCTGGAAATCGGCTTCAGCGGTCAGGTTGACAGTCAGTTCCTTTTCCTTGAACTCGAAGCTGCCCTTGCCTTTCAAGTCATAGCGACGGTCCAGTTCCTTGACGGCGTTCTCGACGGCGTTGGTGACTTCGTGTTTGTCCAGTTCGGATACCACGTCGAACGAAGGCATGTCATTTCTCCAATATAAGGGGCGGGCTCAGTAGAGATGGAGCGCGCCCGAGCTAAAATGCCGGGGCATTATAGCGGTTCTTTCGCCCCGTTCATCGTGGGCGCCCCAACGGAGCACAAACAGATGTCGACCACCTGGCACATTCTCGGCGCGGGCAGCCTGGGCACTCTCTGGGCCACACGCCTGGCCCGTGCGGGCGTGCCCGTCCGGTTGATACTGCGCGATGAAGCGCGCTTGGCCAGCTACCAGGCGGCAGAAGGCCTGACCCTTGTAGAACAGGGTGTCTCGAATACCTACCCGGTAATCGGCGAAACGCCCGACAGCCCGGGGCCGATTCATCGCCTGCTGGTAGCGTGCAAAGCCTACGACGCCCAAAGCGCCGTCGCACAGTTGCAGAACCGACTTGTACCGGACGCCGAACTGGTCCTGCTGCAAAACGGCCTCGGCAGCCAGGGCGCGGTGGCGGCCCAGTTACCCCAGGCCCGCTGCATGTTCGCCTCCAGCACCGAAGGTGCGTTTCGCGACGGCGACTGGCGCGTGGTGTTTGCCGGTCATGGCTATACGTGGCTGGGGGACGCTGCCCATCCAACACCCCCGCTGCTGCTCGAAGACCTGAGCGCTGCCGGCATCCCCCACGAATGGAGCACCGACATCCTCACCCGCCTGTGGCGCAAGCTGGCCCTCAATTGCGCGATCAACCCACTGACCGTGCTGTATCAATGCCGTAACGGCGGCTTGCAGGCCCATCAGTGCGAAGTGGCGACCCTGTGTGCGGAGCTGGCCGAACTGCTGGAGTGCTGCGGCCAACCCGCAGCCGCCCACGACCTGCACAGCGAAGTGGAACGGGTGATCCAGGCCACCGCTGCCAACTACTCCTCGATGTATCAGGACGTGGCCAACGCCCGACGCACCGAAATCAGCTACCTGCTTGGGTACGCTTGCCTCGCGGCGGCTCGCCATCAATTGACCCTGCCGCACCTGCAACAAGTGCAAGCGCGCCTGGTCGAGCAGTTGCGCGCACGCGGATTGCCCAGCGACTGAACCACGCGCTACCCTGCCTACTTGTCTATTGCCTGCGAAAAACCTGATGCCACTGCGCCAGCGTCTAGAAAACCTACCGGTCGGGCAGAAACTGCTGGCCGCCTTGCTGGTGCTGCTCACCACCGTGTTGCTGGTGGCCAACCTGACTTTTATCAGTGCGGCCTACTGGATCTCCCAGGAAAGCATGGCGCCCCAGGCCCTCCAGGCCATTGGTCGGCTGGTGTCCAACCCGGCGCTCGCCGCCGAAGCCCTCGAATCCCCCTCCAAGGCCGACGCGCTCCTTAACGAACTGACCAGCTATTCACCGCTGCGCGCGGCGGCGCTGTACGACGGCGAAGGCAACCGCCTGGCCCAGATGCAACACGGCGATCGCCTGCACTTGCCGGACAACTACCGGCACATCGAAGCCTGGCGCGTCACCGAGTTTCGCAGTAACCAGGTCATCACCCTGCCCCGTGCCGGCCAGCCTTCCGGGCACCTGCTGCTGGTGGCCAGCAGTGAGCTGCCGGTGGCCTTCTACACCGGCACATTGACCGCCAGCCTGGGCATCCTGATTTTCAGTGTGCTGTTGTGGCTGATCATCGCCCGTCAGATCAAGCGCCTGATCACCCGGCCGATCCACGAACTGGAAGAGCTGTCGCGCCAGGTCACCCGCGAAGAGAACTACGCCCTGCGCGCCGGCCGTGGCAACCACGACGAAATCGGCAGCCTGGCCGAAGCCTTCAACACCATGCTGTCACGCATCGAAGCCCGTGAGCAGCAGCTCAAGCGCGCCCGTGACGATTCCCAGGCCGCCTACGACCAGGCCCAGGGCCTGGCCGAAGAAACCCGCCACACCAACCGCAAGCTGGAACTGGAAGTCCAGGTGCGCAGCAAGATCGAGAAAAAACTCACCGGTTTCCAGAACTACCTCAATAGCATCATCGACTCGATGCCCTCGGCGCTGATCGCCCTGGACGAACAGCTCTACGTGACCCAGTGGAACCAGGAAGCCAGCGCGCTTTCCGGCACGCGCCTGGATGAAGCGCTGAACCAGCCGATTTTCCTCGCCTTCCAGCCGCTCAAGCCCTACCTGCCCCAGATCAAGGCCACGGTCGAACAACACACGGTGGAACGCATCGAGCGGGTCACCTGGGTCAAGGACGATGAGCCCAAGCATTACGCCCTGACCTTCTACCCGCTGATGGGTGGTGCCGGGCGCGGCGTGGTGATCCGCATCGACGACATTACCCAGCGCCTGTCCCTGGAAGAAATGATGGTGCAGTCGGAAAAAATGCTCTCGGTGGGTGGGCTCGCCGCTGGCATGGCCCACGAGATCAACAACCCCCTGGGCGCGATCCTGCACAACGTACAGAACATCCGCCGGCGCTTGTCCCCCGACCTGCCCAAGAACCTGGAGCAGGCCGAACAGGCCGGCATCGAGCTGGACACCGTCAACCGCTACCTGCAAAGCCGCGAGGTGCCGCAACTGCTCGACGGCATCCAGCAAGCCGGTGCACGGGCGGCGAAGATCGTCACCCACATGCTCAGTTTCAGCCGGCGCAGCAACCGGCAGATGGCGCCTTGCGACCTGCCCGCGCTGATTGACCAGGCGGTGGAGATCGCCGGTAACGACTTCGACTTGACCATCGGCTTCGACTTCAAGGGCCAGGCGATCATCCGCCAGTTCGACCCGCAACTGGGCCCCGTGCCCGGCACCGCCAACGAACTGGAGCAGGTACTGCTCAACCTGTTGAAAAACGCCGCCCAGGCGATCCACCTGCGCGAAGACGACAGCGAGCCTGGGCGCATCATCCTGCGCACCCGGCTCAACCCGCCGTGGGCGGAAATCCAGGTGGAAGACAACGGCATCGGCATGAGCGAAAACGTGCGCAAGCGCACCTTCGAGCCCTTCTTCACCACCAAGGAAATCGGCCAGGGCACCGGGCTTGGGCTGTCGGTGTCGTACTTCATCATCACCAACAACCACAAAGGCCAGATGGAAGTGCACTCCACGCCGGGCCAAGGTACGTGCTTTACCTTGCGCTTGCCGCTGGCCGGCAGCCAACTGCCCCCCTACGAACTTACCCAACTGGAGCACTGACCATGGGCTTTCGCCTGTCGAAGATCTACACCCGTACCGGCGACAAGGGCGAAACCGGCCTGGGCGATGGCCGCCGTGTGCCCAAGGACCACCCACGGGTGGAGGCCATTGGCGAGGTCGATACGCTGAACAGTCAGTTGGGGTTGCTGTTGGCCAACCTGGAAGAACAGAGCGGCAAGCACCCTGAACTCAAGGACGTGATCGAAGTGCTTACGCCTTGCCAGCATCGTTTGTTCGATCTGGGCGGCGAGCTGGCGATGCCGGTGTACAAGGCGTTGAATGCCGCTGAAGTGGACCGATTGGAAGCGGCGATTGACCGCTGGAACGAGGAAGTGGGGCCGCTGGAGAACTTCATCCTGCCCGGGGGTTCGGCGCTGATTGCCCAAGCCCATGTATGCCGCAGCCTGGCGCGCAGTGCAGAGCGGCGGTGTCAGCAGTTGAATGCGGTGGAACCGTTGGACGGCGTGGGGTTGGCGTATATCAATCGGCTGTCGGACTTGCTGTTTGTGGCAGCGCGGGTGATTGCCAGGCGCCAGGGTGTGGCGGAGGTGTTGTGGCAGGCGGCTGCCAAACCCCATTAGTTTTCAGTGCCTGATCTGACGCCTTCGCGAGCAAGCCCGCTCCCACATTCGACCGCATTCCAAAGGTAGAACTCGGTCAAGTGTGGGAGCGGGCTTGCTCGCGAAGAGGCCCGTCAGAACACCATCAAACCTCAGGCCAGAACGCCCGGATGCCAGCAACACCCTGGGCACCGGCTTCCCAAGCCTGCTCCCGCTCAGCCGGCCCAACGCCACCCAGCAGAAACACCGGCTTGCTGAACCCACTGATCAAAAGCGCCGCCTGCTCCCACCCCAACGGCTGCGCGTCAGGATGAGTCTGGGTCGGTTGCACCGGCGACAGCGTGACAAAATCCACGTCCATCAACTCGGCCAGCGCCAGTTCCTCGGCATTGTGGCAAGAAGCCGCCAACCAGCGGTCCTTGGGCAGCGGCCGGCCTTTGCTCGCGTATTTGCGCAGTTGCGCCGAGGTCATGTGCCAGCCCGCCGAGGGGAAATCCCCCAACCACTCAAAGGGCCCCTTGAGCATCAGTTGCGCCTTGCCCGCACACAGGCCCACGGCGTCCACCGCCAAGTCCCGGTATTTAGGGTCGTAGCCGTTGGGCGCACGCAGTTGAACCAGCTTGATGCCACCGGCAATGGCTTTCTGGATACCGCGCAACAATGCGGGGGTTTCCAGCTCGCCAGGCGTGATCAAGTACTCGGCAGGCAAACGCGCTGCGGCAACGATGGGCGCATTGGCTGCCGGGAACTCGTAGTTGATCAGGTCCCGCTGGGCCACCCATTCCAACGGCTGCCCTTCGGCACCATGGGGTTCGCCGGTAAAGGCCGAGACTTCCCAGACATCCAGTAATACCTGTTTGTCCGGGTAGTCATGCTGCACCTTGATCAACGGGCGTGCCGCCGTGACCTGAATGCCCAGCTCTTCCTGCAATTCGCGGGACAGGGCGGTTTCAACCGACTCATCGGCTTCCACCTTCCCCCCGGGAAACTCCCAGAGGCCGCCCTGATGCTGGGTATCGGCGCGGCGCGCCAGCAGGATCCTGCCGTCGACACCGCGGATCACCGCTGCTGCTACATGCACTCGTTTCACCGCGCTTATCCTCTTAGGTACGGTATTCCGCGTTGATCTTCACGTACTCGTGGGACAGGTCAGTGGTCCAGATGGTTTCGCTGCACTCACCGCGGCCCAGCTCGATGCGGATGGTGATTTCTTCCTGCTGCATCACCGCCGAGCCCTGGGCTTCGGTGTAGGTCTCGGCACGCGCGCCACGGCTGGCGATGCACACGCCGCTGAGGAACACGTCGATCTTGCTCACGTCCAGGTCTGGCACGCCGGCACGGCCGACGGCAGCCAGGATACGGCCCCAGTTCGGGTCGGAGGCGAACAGCGCGGTCTTGATCAGTGGCGAATGCGCCACGGTGTAACCCACGTCCAGGCATTCCTGGTGGTTGCCGCCGCCATTGACTTCAACGGTGACAAACTTGGTCGCGCCTTCACCGTCACGCACGATGGCCTGGGCCACGTCCATGCACACTTCGAACACCGCCTGCTTCAACGCCGCGAACAGCGGGCCGCTGGCCTCGGTGATTTCCGGCAGGTTGGCCTGGCCGGTGGCGATCAGCATGCAGCAGTCGTTGGTGGAGGTGTCGCCATCGATGGTGATGCGGTTGAACGACTTGTTGGCGCCGTCCAGGATCAGGCTGTGCAGCACGTCACGGGAGACTTTGGCGTCAGTGGCGATGTAACCGAGCATGGTGGCCATGTTCGGACGGATCATGCCTGCGCCCTTGCTGATGCCAGTTACAGTGACGGTGACGCCGTCGTGTACGAACTGGCGGCTCGCGCCTTTTGGCAGGGTGTCGGTGGTCATGATGCCGGTGGCGGCGGCAGCCCAGTTATCCACAGACAGGTCGTCCAGCGCGGCTTGCAGGGCACCTTCGATCTTCTCGACCGGCAGCGGCTCGCCGATCACGCCGGTGGAGTACGGCAACACTTGGCTGGCATCAACCCCAGCAAGCTGGGCCAGCTTGGCGCAGGTGCGCGCAGCGGCCACCAGGCCTGGCTCGCCGGTCCCGGCGTTGGCATTACCGGTGTTGGTCAGCAGGTAACGAATGTTACCGGCTACGCGCTGCTTGGCCAGGATCACCGGTGCTGCGCAGAACGCATTGAGGGTGAACACGCCAGCGACGGTTGAACCTTCGGCACAGCGCATCACCACCACATCCTTGCGCCCCGGGCGCTTGATGCCGGCCGAAGCGATACCGAGTTCAAAACCGGCGACCGGGTGCAAAGTGGGCAAAGGACCAAGACCAACAGCCATGAATGCGCTCCTTAAAAATGAGGTGATATCTGTGCCGTCGTAAGCGACGGTGAAATTAATGGCAAAACGCCGCGACGGCAAAGGCCGGTCGCGGCGCGGGGTGTTGCAGCGTCAGGCAAAAATCTTAGTTGATTTCGCCGTGGCAGTGTTTGAACTTCTTGCCCGAACCGCACCAGCACAGTTCGTTGCGGCCCAGCTTCTGGTCGTTGCGAACCGGCGTCTGGGCCAGGGCCACATCGACCTCTTCGCCCAAGACTTCAGGTTGCTCAAGACCCGGGGCTTCGTCGTGCTGGAACTGCATGCGCGCAGCCAGCGCCTCGGCTTCCTGACGCAGGCGTGCCTCTTCCTCGATCGGGTCTTCACGACGCACCTGAACGTGGGACAGCACGCGGATCGAATCGCGCTTGATCGAGTCCAGCAGCTCGGAGAACAGCGTGAACGACTCGCGCTTGTACTCCTGCTTCGGGTTCTTCTGGGCGTAGCCACGCAGGTGGATACCGTGACGCAGGTGATCCATGGTCGACAGGTGGTCTTTCCACAGGTCGTCCAGCACGCGCAGGACAATCTGCTTCTCGAAGGTGCGCAGTGCTTCGGCACTCGCCTGCTCTTCTTTCTCGTTGTATGCGGCCAGCAGCTCGGTCATGAGCTTCTCGCGCAGGGTCTCTTCGTACAGGTGGTCGTCTTCGTCCAGCCATTGCTGAACCGGCAAGTCCACACCGAAGTCGCTCTTGAGTGCCGCTTCCAGGCCGGCAACATCCCACTGCTCTGGCAGGGACTGTGGCGGAATGTGTGCGCTGACGGTGGCGTTGAGCACGTCCTGACGGAAGTCAGCGATGGTCTCGCCAATGTTGTCGGCGGCCAGCAACGTGTTACGCATGTGATAGATCACTTTACGCTGTTCGTTGTTGACGTCGTCGAACTCGAGCAGTTGCTTACGAATGTCGAAGTTGCGGCCTTCAACCTTGCGCTGCGCTTTCTCGATGGCGTTGGTCACCATGCGGTGCTCGATCGCTTCACCGGACTGCATGCCCAGAGCCTTCATGAAGTTCTTCACGCGGTCCGAGGCGAAGATGCGCATCAGGCTGTCTTCCAGCGACAGGTAGAAGCGGCTGGAACCGGCGTCACCCTGACGACCGGCACGACCACGCAGCTGGTTGTCGATACGGCGCGATTCGTGACGCTCGGAAGCGATCACCTGCAGGCCGCCGGATTCCAGCACGGCCTGGTGGCGTTTCTGCCAGTCGGCCTTGATCTGGGCGATCTGCTCGGGGCTCGGGTTTTCCAGGGCCGCGACTTCCACTTCCCAGTTGCCGCCCAACAGGATGTCGGTACCACGACCGGCCATGTTGGTGGCGATGGTCAGTGCGCCTGGGCGACCGGCCTGGGCGATGATCTCGGCTTCTTTTTCGTGGAACTTGGCGTTGAGGACCTTGTGCTCGATGCCTTCCTTGTTGAGCAGGTTGGACACGTGCTCGGAAGTCTCGATGGTGGCAGTACCGACCAGAATCGGGCGACCCTGGGCCATGCCGTCCTTGATGTCATTGATGATTGCCGCGTATTTCTCTTCAGCCGTCAGGAACACCAGGTCGTTGAAGTCTTTACGCGCCAACGGCTTGTTCGGCGGGATGACCATCACGGCCAGGTTGTAGATCTGGTGGAATTCGAACGCTTCGGTGTCGGCCGTACCGGTCATGCCGGACAGTTTGTTGTACAGACGGAAGTAGTTCTGGAAGGTGGTGGACGCCAACGTCTGGCTTTCGGCCTGGATGTTGAGGTTTTCCTTGGCTTCGATGGCCTGGTGCAGGCCTTCGGACAGACGACGCCCCGGCATGGTACGGCCGGTGTGTTCGTCGACCAGGACCACCTGGCCGTCCTGCACGATGTATTCGACGTTGCGGTGGAACAACTTATGGGCGCGCAGGCCGGCGTAAACGTGGGTCAACAGGCCCAGGTTGTGCGCCGAGTAAAGGCTCTCGCCTTCAGCCAGCAGGCCGATCTGGGTCAGCATGTCTTCGACGAACTGGTGACCGGCTTCGTTGAGTTCGACCTGGCGGGTCTTCTCGTCGATGGTGAAGTGACCTTCTTTGGTCACCACGCCTTCAACTTCTTCAACGTGCTGGGTCAGGCGCGGAATCAACTTGTTGATTTCGGTGTACAGGCGCGAGCTGTCTTCGGCCTGGCCGGAGATGATCAGCGGGGTACGGGCTTCGTCGATGAGGATGGAGTCGACTTCGTCGATCACGGCAAAGTTGAGTTCGCGCTGGAATTTTTCTTCCATGCTGAACGCCATGTTGTCGCGCAGGTAGTCGAAACCGAATTCGTTGTTGGTGCCGTAGGTGATGTCGGCAGCGTAAGCGGCGCGTTTCTCTTCCGGCGGCTGGAACGGCGTTACCACGCCGACGGTCAGGCCGAGGAATTCATACAGCGGGCGCATCCAGTTGGCGTCCCGGCGAGCCAGGTAGTCGTTCACCGTCACAACGTGCACGCCCTTGCCGGACAGTGCGTTGAGGTAAACGCCCAGGGTTGCCACCAGGGTCTTGCCTTCACCGGTACGCATTTCGGCAATCATGCCTTCATGCAAGGTCATGCCGCCGATCAACTGGACGTCGAAGTGGCGCATGCCCATGACACGCTTGCCGGCTTCACGGGCGACCGCAAAGGCTTCGGGAAGCAGCTTGTCGAGGGTTTCACCTTTGGCTATGCGGGCCTTGAACTCTTGGGTCTTGGCGCGCAATTGGTCGTCCGACAGGGCAACCATCTGCTCTTCGAAAGCATTGACCAGTTGCACCGTCTTGAGCATGCGTTTGACTTCGCGCTCATTCTTGCTTCCAAAAAGTTTCTTTAACAAAGGCGCAAACATATCGGCAGGTTCTTCCACACATAGGGATGGAGGGCGCACCGTGAGTGGCCCGAGCAGCCCTCACGGCCGCATGCGAACGCGCATTCTACCCGGAATCGTGGGTGAGGAAAGTGGCGTTGTTCCCCGATGCTGGCATGGTGCTGTGAGAGGGCCTGTTTAAAATAAGGGCTTTTACCGGAACTTCAACCCATGGAGCGCAGAAGTTACCTATTGATTTGGCAAGCGTTGACCTGCAGTTGCATTGCCCGGGGGCCTGCGGGCGCTTTCTGTTAAGATGGCGGCTCTGTTACTTAAGGTGTCTAAACATGGCATTTCGCCCTCATACAGCTCGCATCCCCAGCGTGTTGCTCCGCGAAGCCAAGCCGTTGAAAGCCATCTTTGGCCACGCGCAACGCCTGGGCCATCTGCAACGCCTGCTCGAAAGCCAATTGCAACCGGCCGCACGTGAACATTGTCATGTGGCGTCCTGGCGTGAAGGCAATTTGCTGTTAATTGTCACCGACGGTCATTGGGCCACACGCTTGCGCTACCAGCAAAAACGCCTGCAACGTCAATTGATGGCCTTCGATGAGTTCGCCAACCTGATGCGCATCCAGTTCAAGGTGCAGCCGCCTACCGTGCAACAAGGCGCAGCGGGCCACACGATGGACCTGTCGGTAAATGCCGCCGAAACCATCCAGGCGACGGCCGACGGCATCAGCGACCCCGGCCTGCGCGCCGCCCTGGAACGGCTCGCCGCCCACGCCAAGCCCAAGGCCTGAACCGTTACTTGCGCTTGCTGCCACCCAGCAACGACCCCAGCAACCCCCGCACCAACTGGCGCCCCATCTGATTGGCCGCCTGCTGCATCGCGGATTTCAGCGCCTTGCCCGCCGTAGTGCCCAGAAAGGCCCCCGCCTTGTCCGTGAAACTTGGCTCTTCGGTAGCCGGCTTGGCTTCTTCGGTCGTCCCCAGGTCTTTGCGCGCCATCAGCACTTCATAGGCCGACTCCCGGTCAATCGGTTTGTCATAGCGCCCCAGCAACGGTGAACTGGCAATCAGCGCCGCGCGTTCGGCCTCGCTGAGCGGCCCGATACGCGACTGCGGCGGCGCCACCAGTACGCGCTGGACGACTTCCGGCGTGCCTTTTTCCTGCAGCGTGCCCACCAACGCCTCACCTGTGCCCAGCTCGGTCAGCACCGCCAGGGTATCGAAGGTGGGGTTCGGCCGAAAACCGTCTGCCACTGCCCGCAGGGACTTCTGCTCCTTGGTGGTGAACGCCCGCAGGCCGTGCTGGATGCGCAGGCCCAATTGCGCCAAGACCGTGTCAGGCAAATCCCCCGGAGACTGTGTGACAAAGTAAACGCCGACACCTTTGGAGCGAATCAAGCGCACCACTTGCTCCAACCGCTCCTGCAACGCCTTGGGCGTATCGGCAAACAGCAAGTGGGCCTCATCAAAAAACAGCGCCAGCAACGGCTTGTCGGCATCGCCGCGTTCGGGCAATTGCTCGAACAACTCCGCCAACAGCCACAGCAGGAAGGTCGCGTACACCTTGGGCGCCTCATGCACCCGGCGGCTGGCGTCGAGCAGGTGGATACGCCCTCGCCCATCACTGGCGGGTTGCAGGATGTCTTCAAGCTGCAGGGCCGGCTCGCCAAACAAGGCCTCGGCGCCCTGTTGCTCCAGGACCGCCAGGCGCCGCAGCAGGGCCTGGCTGGAGCCGGTGGTCATCAGCGCCGCGTCCTCGCCCAGCAATTCCGGGTGGTAGCGCAGGTGGTTGAGCAGCGCCTTGAGGTCCTTGAGGTCCAGCAGCAGCAAACCTTCGCGGTCGGCCACCTTGAAGGTCGCGTAGAGCGCCGACTGTTGGCTGTCGGTGAGTTCCAGCAGCGCGCCGAGCAACAATGGGCCCATTTCGCTGATGGTGGTGCGCAATGGATGACCGGATTGCCCGTGGATATCCCACAGCGTCACAGGGTAGGCCTTGGCGGTGTACCCCAGGAAAGGCATGCCGGCGATGCGCTCGGCCACCTTGCCCTGCGGATTGGCTGCGGCCCCGAGGCCACACAGGTCGCCCTTGATATCAGCCGCGAACACCGCGACGCCCGCGTCGCTGAAGGCTTCCGCCAGGCGTTGCAAGGTGACGGTCTTGCCCGTGCCGGTCGCACCGGCAATCAGCCCATGGCGGTTGGCCAAGCGCATGGCCTGGGCGATGGGTTGGCCGTCCAGGCCCGCGCCGATAAGGAGTTGCGTGGTATCAGGCATTTCGTCACCTCTGGTTAATCTTTAGTGCCGCCAGGTCGATATAGAGAGGTGTGAGACCCACAAAGTCTAAAAATAGGTCGGATAGTTCCTACAGGGACCAACGGAGCTATCGCAAGAAATATCACACCTTTTTTGACGCTGCCATTTTGCGCATCCCATAAGGACGCGCTTCGGATAATAAGACCTTAGCGGACCCTACAAGCCATGAATAAAAATCTGCGCTTCAGCCACAAAATCCTGCTTGCAGCCTCCCTTATCGTCATCGCCGCATTTGCGCTGTTTACCCTCTACAACGACTACCTGCAACGCAACGCCATTCGCGACGACCTCAACAACTACTTGCATGAAATGGGTGATGTCACCGCCAGCAACATCCAAACCTGGCTCACCGGGCGCATTGCCCTGGTTGAAAACGCCGCACAGAACATCGCCATCAACCCGGAACCCTCCGCCGTTGCCAAGCTGCTCGAACAGAAAGCCCTGACGTCATCCTTCATGGCGACCTACGTGGGTGACAGTAAAGGCGCGTTCACCATCCGCCCTGACACCAAGATGCCGGACGGCTTCGACCCGCGTGTTCGCCCCTGGTACAAAGGCGCCCAGGCCAGCAACGGCTCGACGCTCACCGAGCCCTACATCGATGCCGCGACCGGCAAACTGATCATTTCCATCGCCACGCCCAGCACCCAGGGCGCCCAGAGCATTGGCGTCGTGGGCGGCGACCTGAGCCTGCAAACCCTGGTGGATAACATTGGCGCGCTGAACTTCGGCGGCATGGGTTATGCCTTCCTGGTCAGCGCCGATGGCAAGGTCTTGGTACACCCGGACAAAAACCTGGTGATGAAGACGCTGGCCGATGTGTACCCAAAAAACACGCCGACCATCAGCACCGGCTTCAGTGAGGTCGAAGCCAACGGCAAGGACAACATCGTGACCTTTACACCGATCAAGGGTCTACCCTCGGTGAACTGGTACCTCGGCATTTCGGTGGATAAAGACAAATCCTTCGCCATGCTCAGCGAATTCCGCACCTCGGCGGTGATTGCCACGCTCATTGCCGTGGTGATCATCATCGCCCTGCTCGGCATGTTGATCCGCATCCTGCTGCAACCGCTGCACGTGATGACCCGCGCCATGCAAGACATCGCCGACGGTGAAGGTGACCTGACACGCCGCCTGGCCATTCAGAACCACGACGAATTCGGCACCCTAGGGAACGCGTTCAACCGCTTCGTGGAGCGCATTCATACGTCGATCCGCGAAGTGTCCTCAGCCACCGAGCAGGTCAATGAAGTGGCACTGCGGGTGGTGAGCGCTTCCAACTCATCGATGATCAATTCCGACGAGCAGGCCAACCGCACCAACAGCGTGGCGGCGGCCATCAATGAACTGGGCGCCGCTGCCCAGGAAATCGCGCGCAATGCGGCGCAAGCCTCGCACCAGGCCAGCGATGCGCGGCACCTGGCCGAAGATGGCCAGCAGGTGGTGGAGCGCAATATCAAGGCCATGAACCAGTTGTCCGAAATGATCAGTGCTTCGAGCAGCAATATCGAAGCGCTCAACAGCAAGACGGTCAATATCGGGCAGATTCTCGAGGTGATTACCAGCATCTCCCAGCAAACCAACTTGCTGGCACTCAACGCCGCCATCGAAGCGGCCCGTGCCGGGGAAGCGGGTCGCGGGTTCGCCGTAGTGGCCGATGAAGTGCGCAACCTGGCCCATCGCACCCAGGAATCGGCGCAACAGGTGCAGAAGATGATCGAAGAGTTGCAGGTCGGTGCCCGGGATTCGGTCAGCACCATGGGCGAAAGCCAGCGCCATAGCCACGACAGCGTAGAGATCGCCAACCTGGCCGGTGAGCGCCTGAACAGCGTGACCCTGCGCATTGGCGAGATTGACGGCATGAACCAATCGGTGGCCACCGCCACTGAAGAACAGACCTCGGTGGTCGAGTCGATCAACATGGACATCACCGAGATCAACACCCTCAATCAGGAAGGCGTCGAAAACCTGCAGTCCACCCTGCGTGCCTGTGCCGACCTGGAACAACAGGCGGCGCGCCTGAAACAACTGGTGGGCAGTTTCCGGATCTAACCCGCGCGGGGCGTTACTTACCCTCCGGTTCGGCCTTGCCCTTCTCTTGCTCCCACAGCTCGGCGGCACCCGGAAATTCGGTGCCGTCGTCGCTGCTCAGTTCTTCCGGGTCAAACCGGCTCAAACAGCCCTCCCCCAGGGTGGCCGGGGCCTTGGAAGTGGCCTTATCCAGTGGATCGCTCATGCTCTAAACCTCTGCGCCCAACAAAGAAAAAGGGCCTGGGACGATTTAACGCCCAGGCCCTTCATTCTTCAATCAAAACCCTTGGATCAGAACACGACGGTCTTGTTGCCGTGCACCAACACGCGGTCTTCCAGGTGGTAACGCAAGCCACGGGCCAGGACCATCTTCTCGACGTCACGGCCGAAACGCACCATGTCTTCGATGCTGTCACTGTGGCTCACACGTACCACGTCCTGCTCGATGATCGGGCCGGCGTCCAGCTCCTCGGTGACGTAGTGGCACGTCGCGCCAATCAGCTTCACGCCACGCAGGGAGGCCTGATGGTAAGGCTTGGCACCAATGAACGACGGCAGGAAGCTGTGGTGGATGTTGATCACCTTGCCGGCGTATTCACGGCACAACTCCGGTGGCAGGATCTGCATATAGCGCGCCAGTACCACCACATCCGCCTCATGCTGCTTGACCAGGCGGGAGACCTCGGCGAACGCCGGCTCCTTGTCCTGCGGGTTTACCGGGACGTGGTAGTACGGGATGCCGTGCCATTCGACCATGCTGCGCAGGTCGTCGTGGTTGGAGATCACACAGGCGATCTCACAGTCCAGCTCGTCGCTGTGCCAGCGGTGCAGCAGATCGGCCAGGCAGTGGGACTCACGACTGGCCATCAGCACCACGCGTTTTTTCTGCTCGGTGTCGGTGATCTGCCAGGTCATCGAGAACTCTTCGGCGATGGGCGCAAAGGCCTCGCGAAACGCTTCAAGACCAAACGGCAACGTATCGGCACGAATCTCGTGACGCATGAAGAACCAACCGCTGAGATTGTCCGAGTGATGGCTCGCCTCGGTGATCCAACCGTTGTGGGAAGCCAGAAAGTTACTGACCTTGGCAACGATGCCAACCCGGTCCGGGCAAGCAATCACCAGCCGAAAAGTGCGCATTAGGGGGAAACTCCAGAACTTCGCAAAGGCCGCCATTCTAGCGATTGCGCAGAAAATCTGCAGTATTCCTTGTGGCTTATTCTGATCCCCCGTGCCAGCCACACCCCTTAATAGCGTAAGGTTTTACCCTTGCTACATGGCGGTACAACGGCAAGATCAGGGAAATATCAAAAAACAACGGCGATTATCTTTAGGCCTACGACCTACTAATTAACTCGATTGCATAGCTTCGCCACAAACATTCAAAGTAATTCACATAAATGCCTTGTTAAATGTTTACTTGACGAAATTGCCTGACTATTATTGCCCCACTCCCCTTGTTCAACCCGCGCTCTACATAAGGTAGTCCCCATGTCTCTGATCAACGAATACCGTGCCACCGAAGAAGCTATCAAAGAGCTGCAAGCCCGTTTGAAGAACCTGTCCCAAGACGACAAGCTGCAAACCGAGCTGGAATTCGAAGGTAAACTGCGCGCCCTGATGGGTGAATACTCCAAATCCCTTCGCGACATCATCGCGCTGCTGGATCCAGAGTCAAAAGTTAAAGCGCCACGCGGTGCTGTGAAAACTACTGGCACCAAGCGCGCTCGCAAGGTCAAGCAATACAAGAACCCACACAACGGCGAAGTGATTGAAACCAAAGGCGGCAATCACAAGACCCTGAAAGAGTGGAAATCCAAGTGGGGCGGTGACGTGGTTGAAGGCTGGGCAACCCTGCTGGGCTAAGCCTCATCGGGTGTTAACCTGATACGCAACACATTAAAAACGCCAGCTTGCTGGCGTTTTTTATTGCCTGGGTATTTTGTTGTTACCCGATTACAGATTCAGGCGAGCCGCTAAAGAATCGGCATACACCTGCCATTGGTCGAGTACCTGACGCTGAAACGGCGTAGCACTAACAACCAACTCCTCAGCGGCCTGTTTAAATGCCTCAAGGGTATTGGGCGCTCCCCATTCCGCGCTCGACAAACGCTGCTGACAAAAAAGTTTCCAGCGCTGTTGCTCCTCGCTGTTCAAGGTTTCAGGAAAGTTACGCGCACGGTAGCGAAACAATAATTCCGGCAAACGATGATCATCGAAAGGCCACTGCTCACGCGCGAGTTGCAGTGGTTCAGCTGCTCGCACTTGTTCACATAAACGACGATCACGATCACCGATAAATCCATCGTAGAGCTGCTGCTCCGGGTCCGCACTCGGTTCGAAATCTTCCTCGGCGTAAATGGCTGCCAACTTGTCCCGCCACACTTCCTGTGCGTCAGTTAGTCGCAGCGCCCTTGCCAGGCAAGTCTCCTTATCCAGCTGAAGCCGCTGGAGGTCCGGCCCACGCAGCACATTCAATGGGGCGACCACCGGGCAACGGTTGATATGCACCAACTTGAGCGGCACCGGCAATTCGCCGTCGGCCAATTCATCACGACGCGTGTAAAGGCGTCGGCGCAACGTATCGGCATCAAGGTCCAGCAAGCCTTGTGGATCCAGCCCCAGATCACACACGATCAGCGCATTGCGATTGCGTGGGTGCCAGGCCAGCGGCAGCACGATACCCAGGTAATGACGCTCGGCAGAAAATCTCCCCGAAATGTGCACCATCGGTTGCAGCAGGCGCACCTGATCCATCACCCGTTGCTTGCTGCGCAGTTGAAACAGCCACTCATACAACTTGGGCTGTTTCTCTCGGACCAGACGCGCCAGGGCGATGGTGGCACGCACATCGGACAGCGCATCGTGAGCCTGCCCATGGTCGATGCCGTTGGCCTCGGTCAGTCGCTCCAGTTTCAGGGTGACGCGCCCATCCTGTTCGGGCCAGACGATCCCTTCAGGTCGCAGCGCGTAGGCGGTGCGAACCACATCGATCAGGTCCCAACGGCTATTGCCACCCTGCCATTCACGGGCGTAAGGATCGAAAAAGTTGCGGTACAGGCTGTAGCGCGTCATCTCATCGTCAAACCGCAGGGTGTTATAGCCGGCACCGCAGGTTCCCGGAGCAGCCAGTTCGGCGTGCACCCGGGTCATGAAGTCGGCTTCCGCCAACCCCTTCTGCGCCAGGACGCCAGGCGTGATACCGGTGATCGCGCACGCGGCCGGGTGCGGCAGGATGTCATCGCTGGGCTGGCAATGAAGATTGACCGGTGGGCCGACCTCGTTGAGTTCGAGATCGGTACGAATCCCGGCAACCTGCAGTGGGCGATCGCTGCGCGGGTTGATGCCGGTGGTTTCGTAGTCGTACCAGAAAATGGTGGTCACGGGCTGTTCCTGTACTGAAGATCGGCAAAGTCTAGGCGCTGCAAGGCGTCAGAGGCCAGCGATAGATTACTGTACAAATACCCAGTAAAAACTTGAATGGTTGCTTCCACCGTCGACACTGCTAGCATCCGTGTCACTCAGCCGCTCTGCACTGCCAAGGATCGCAATGCCATCAGTTCCGTTGGATACCCGCTACCAGATCGAGACCCCGGAGGGTATCGATCTGCCCTTGCGCCCTGCCGGCCTGCTGCCACGTGCAGTGGCCTTTGCCTTTGACCTGGGGGTGCGCGGGCTGATCATGGGTATCCTGCTCATGCCTCTGGCCCTCTTGGGCAACATCGGTATCGGCCTGGGCTCGTTGCTGCTGTTCCTGGTCAGTTGGTGGTACATGGTGCTGTTCGAGGTGCTGAACCAGGGCTGCTCCCCCGGCAAGCAGGTCATGGGCCTGCGGGTGGTGCAAGACGACGGTACGCCAGTGGGCTGGTCCGCGTCACTTATCCGTAACCTGCTGCGTTTTGTCGACATGCTGCCCTTCGGCTACTTCCTGGGCGCCATCAGTTGCCTGCAACACCCCCATTTCAAACGCCTTGGCGACCTGGCTGCGGGCACGCTGGTGGTCTACCGCGAACGGCCACTGGCTCGCCCTCAGGTGCCCCAGGCCCAAGCCTTGCGCCTGCCGTTCCCATTGGAGTTGAGCGAGCAGCGGGCGATCCTTGGCTTTGCCGAACGCCAGGGTGAGCTGTCTGCCGAACGAGTGCATGAACTGGCCTCCATCCTCGCCACGCCCCTGCAGGTGTCTCCGGCCCGTGCCGTCGAGCAACTCAATGGTGTGGCGCGCGGACTGTTGGGGCCAGCATGAAGCAGAGCCTGTTCGAAAGCCGTCACCAACCCCAATGGCAGGCCTTTGCCGAACAACTGAATCAGTTGGAGCAAGGCAAGGCCAAGGCGAGTGACATGGCCGAGTTCCCCCACCACTATCGAAGGCTGTGCCAGCATCTAGCACTCGCCCAGGAGCGAGGCTATAGCAGCTACCTGGTCGATCCACTGCAGCAACTCGCCCTGCGAGGCCATCAACAGCTGTATCGCCATCGTAGCCAACTGACCGCTAATGTCCTGGGTTTCATCCTGGCAGGCTTTCCGCGGCTGGTACGGGAGCAATGGCGTTTCGTATTGATCGCCAGCCTGCTGTTCTTTGCCAGCCTGGTGGGCATCGCCTTGCTGGTCTACCTATTTCCCGACCTGATCTACAGCATCGTCAGCCCCCAGCAGGTCGCCGAGATGCAGGCCATGTACAACCCCAACGCCAGCCGCCTCGGCCGTGCCGCCGAGCGTGCATCCAGTGAAGACTGGATGATGTTCGGCTACTACGTGATGCACAACATCGGCATCGCCTTCCAGACGTTCGCGGCCGGCTTGCTGTTTGGCCTGGGCAGCGTGTTCTTCCTCATATTCAACGGCTTGATCATCGGTGCAATCTCCGGGCACCTGACCGATATCGGCTACGGCCAGACCTTCTGGTCGTTTGTCATCGGGCACGGCGCCTTCGAACTGACGGCCATTGCCCTCGCGGGCGCGGCGGGCTTGCAACTGGGCTGGGCACTGATTGCCCCGGGACGACTGACCCGAGGTGAATCCCTGCGCCTGGCAGCCCGCAAAAGCGTACAGATGCTCTGCGGCGTCATGATATTCCTGCTGATCGCAGCCTTCATCGAGGCCTACTGGTCTTCCACCACAACGATCGCGCCCTGGGTCAAGTACCTGGCAGGCGCCGCACTCTGGCTGCTGGTGGCAGCCTACCTGACGTTTGCCGGGCGGGTATCCCATGCGCCTGAGTGATGCCAGCGTAGTGATCCGCCCGCGCACCACCTGGGAAGCCATGGACCTTGGCGTGCTCATGGCGCGTCAGCACCGTGGGCTGTTGATGGGCAGTTGGGCGCTGATTACCTTGCCGGTATTTGCACTGCTTACCGTCTTGCTCTGGGACTTCCCCACCCTCGCCATGATCCTGTTCTGGTGGCTCAAGCCCGCCTTCGACCGCCTCCCCCTGTACATCCTGTCCACGGCATTGTTTGGTGACGCCCCAAGCCTGAGGCAAGCGGTGCGCCACTGGCCAAAGTTGCTCAAGGGCCAGTTGCTGGTCAGCCTGACCTGGCGTCGGTTCAGCCTCAGTCGCAGCTTCCTGTTGGCAGTCAGCCAACTCGAAGGACTGGACGGCCAGGCACGCCAGCGACGCCTAGGCGTGTTGCTGCAACACAACGCCGGGGCTGCACGCTGGCTCACCCTCCTTGGAATGCATCTGGAAATCGGCCTGTGGTTCGGCTGCATGGCCCTGTTCTACTTCTTCATTCCTCAAGAAGTCGAACTGGACTGGGACTGGCAACGGCTGGCACTTGCAACCGCCTCCGAAGGCCTGTGGCTGGAGCATCTGGGTAACGCGTTCTATGCGTTGGTGTTGATATTCTGGGAGCCCATCTACGTCGCCTGCGGCTTCAGCCTCTACCTCAACCGCCGCACCGTGCTGGAAGCCTGGGACCTGGAGCTGGTGTTTCGCCGTCTGCGCCAACGCCTGGGCAGCGTTGCGATGTTGATGTTGCTGGTGGTCGGGCTGCTGCTCGTACAGGCCAGCCCTCCGGCCTGGGCCGAGGAGCCCAATAGCCACACGCAACTGAGTACCCAAGCTGCGAGCCAGGCCATCAAGGCGCAAATGGAAAAGCCGCCCTTCAAGAACCCGGAAACCGTCACGCGGTATCGTTTCGGTGAGGAAAAAACCGCCGTCAAAAACCGCGCGCACGGTGAAGGTCAATTACCCGCCTGGCTGCAGGCCCTGCTGGACAGTTTCAACAGCAATACCTTCAAGCACGCTGCCCAGGGCTTGGAGGTCATCCTGTGGAGCGTGCTGATCGGCGGTCTGGCGCTGCTGGT
This sequence comes from Pseudomonas sp. BIGb0164, assembly GCF_024810135.1. NCBI lineage: Bacteria > Pseudomonadati > Pseudomonadota > Gammaproteobacteria > Pseudomonadales > Pseudomonadaceae > Pseudomonas > Pseudomonas sp. BIGb0164. The sequence goes on from NZ_JANUEA010000009.1 coordinate 63,757, forward strand.
CTGGCGCTATAGGGACTGGCTTCGCGCCTTCGTCAGCCGACGCCCCACACTCCCGCACAAAATGCCCAAGCCGGCCCCCGCCCAATTGTTCGGCCTCGACCTGGGCCTCGAAACCTTGCCCGAGGACATCGCAGGTACCGCCGAAGCACTCTGGGCCACGCGTCCCAGGGAAGCCCTTGGCTTGCTGTATCGCGGCTTGCTCAGTCGCCTGCTGCACGACTTCCACCTGCCACTCAAAGATGCCGACACCGAAGGCCAGGTCCTGGAACGCGTTCACCACCTGCAACAACCGCAGTTGCTGGCCTTCAGTGATGAACTGACGCGCCACTGGCAGAACCTCGCCTACGGTCACCGCCTGCCCCCGGTCACAACCCAGCAAAAACTGTGCAGCGACTGGCGCGCATTGTTCAGCTCGGGAGCCGTACGATGAATCGGTTTTTACTGTGGGTCGGTCTGCTGCTGGCATGCCTGCTGGGTGCCGGCGCGTTTTACGCCTGGCCCAAGGCAATCCCCTATGAAGAAGTCGTCGACCGTGGACCATCGCCGGAGGCCCGGGCGAACCCTTATCTTGCAGCCGAGCACTTCTTGCGCCAGCAAGGCCTGACCGTAACCCATGCCAATAGCCTTGAACCGCTCGCCGACCTGCCCCCCAAGGGCAACAGCCTTTTGCTACTGGGTGAACGCAGCAATATGACACCTGGCCAGGTGAGCCAACTGCTCGACTGGGCAAAGTCCGGCGGCCATCTGCTGGTGGTCGCCGAAGCGTTGTGGGATGAAGAGGCAGGTAGCAGCGGTGACCTGCTGCTCGATCGCCTGAATATTCATCAGGCATTGAGCGAGGCATTCGACGAACCGGCCTCCCCGAGAAAGAAGAAAGCGCCGGACCTGACCAAGCTGTATGTCGACAATGAAACCGCGCCGGCCTATTTCAACTTCGACACCGACTTCAACCTCACCGACCCCAAGCACCTGGCGCAGTTTTCCGCCAACAGCGCCAAATCCAGCCACTTGATGCAACTGGATTTCGGGGATGGCCGCGTGACGGTGGTGACCGACAGCGACCTGTGGAAAAACCCGAGTATCGGCCAGTATGACAATGCCTGGCTGCTCTGGTATCTGAACCAGGGGACTGACGTGACGCTGCTGTTCCATACCGAAGTGGACAGCCTGCTCACGCTGTTGATGCGTTACTTCCCCCAGGCGCTGGTGGCCCTTGTCGCGCTGATTGCCCTGGGGCTCTGGCAGGCCGGCGTGCGTCAAGGCCCTATCACGGCGCCGGCGCCCAAGGCCCGTCGCCAGTTGCAGGAACACCTGCAGGCCAGTGCCGATTTCTTGTTGCGTCGCGGTGGCCAAGGCGCCTTGCTACGCGCTTTGCAACAAGACATTCAACGCGCCGCTCGCCGACGCCACCCAGGCTTCGAGCACCTTGAAACGGCAGAACAGTGGCAGGTGCTTGAACGCCTGACGCACCAACCCTCACACGTCATCAGCCAGGCCCTTGGTCCACTTGGCGAAAAACGGCTCAACAGCGCCGATTTCAGTCGTCAGGTGGCGTGCCTGCAAACTCTCAGGAATGCCTTATGAGCGATTTTCCAACGGCTATGACCTCCGAACACCTGCTACACGCCAGCCAGCAAGCACAGGCCCTGCGTATCGAATTGCGCAAGGCGGTGATCGGCCAGGACCCGGTGATTGACGATGTGCTGACCGCCTTGATCGCCGGTGGCCACGTGCTGCTCGAAGGCGTACCCGGCCTCGGCAAGACGTTGCTGGTGCGTGCGTTGGCGCGGTGTTTTGGTGGTGATTTCGCGCGTATTCAGTTCACCCCCGACCTGATGCCCAGCGACGTCACCGGCCATGCCGTGTACGACTTGCACAGCGAGCAGTTCAAGTTGCGCAAAGGCCCACTGTTCACTCACCTGTTGTTGGCCGACGAAATCAACCGTGCACCTGCCAAGACCCAGGCCGCGTTGCTTGAAGCGATGCAGGAGCGCCAGGTCACCCTTGAAGGTGAAGCACTGCCCATCGGGCAACCGTTCATGGTGCTGGCCACTCAGAACCCCATCGAACAGGAAGGCACCTACCCCTTGCCTGAGGCCGAGCTGGACCGGTTCATGCTCAAGGTGCGCATGGACTACCCCGATGCCAGCCAGGAACTGGACATGGTGCGCGAGGTCACCCGCTCCTCCAGGGCCGACATGCTCGACGTGCAGCCGCTGCGCACTGTGCTTCAGGCTCAAGACGTGCTGCGTCTTCAGGAGATCGCCAGTGAGCTGGCCCTGGACGAACAGGTGCTCGACTACGCCGTGCGCCTGGCCCGTGCCACGCGCAGTTGGCCAGGCTTGACCCTGGGCGCCGGCCCGCGGGCCTCCATTGCCCTGGTGCGCGGCGCCCGGGCCCGGGCCTTGTTGCGTGGCGGGGAATTCGTCACCCCGGATGACATCAAGGGCTGCGCATTGGCCGTACTGCGCCATCGGGTGCGTATTGCACCGGAGCTGGACATCGATGGGCTGGAAGTAGACCAGGTGCTCAAACAGATGCTGGACCAGATTCCGGCACCTCGACAGTGACGCCCTCATGAAGCCGACCCGACTGTTGTTAAGCTGGCTGGGTGTGCTGCTAGGCCTGAACATCCTGCTCGGCGCGGCTGAAGCCTTGCAGCTCAAGGTACCCGGCACCCTGCACTCGATTGCCTGGGGCCTGTTGCTCGCGCTGTTATTGCTGTCACTTCTGGATGCTGTGCGGTTGCGTCGCAGGCCCCCCGTTCAGATCGAACGGCAGATGCCTGGCAGCCTGGCACTCGGACGTTGGGGTGAAGTACGCCTGAGCCTGGCACACGGCTTCTCACAGCCCCTGACGGTGCACGTGTTCGACCACACGCCCGATGGCCTGAGCGTGGAGAACCTGCCCCAATCCATAATAGTGCGCCCCGGCGAACGCAGCGAGCTGGGCTACCGCTTGCGCCCTCTGCGTCGTGGGCATTTCAGTTTCAGCCGCTGTGAGGTCCACCTGCCCAGCCCGCTTGGGCTATGGTCGGCACGACGGTTTGTCGAGGTGAATGACACCACCCGCGTCTACCCCGACTTTGCCCGTTTGTACGGTGCACAGCTATTGGGTGTGGATAACTGGCTGAGCCAACTCGGCGTGCGACAACGCCAACGCAGGGGCCTGGGGCTGGAGTTTCATCAGCTGCGCGAATTTCGTGAAGGCGACAGCCTGCGTCAGATCGATTGGAAAGCCACTGCCCGGCAACGCACCCCCATCGCACGCGAGTACCAGGATGAGCGTGACCAGCAAATCGTGTTCATGCTCGATTGCGGCAGACGCATGCGCAGCCAGGACGGCGAGTTATCGCATTTCGACCACGCGCTCAACGCCTGCCTGCTGCTCAGCTACGTAGCGTTACGCCAGGGTGATGCCGTGGGGTTGTGCACCTTTGCCAGCGATCCGCCACGCTACCTGGCCCCGGTCAAGGGAAGCAGCCAGTTGAACCTGCTGCTCAACGCGGTTTACGACCTGGACACCACCCGACGCACAGCCGACTACGAGGCTGCCGCCAGCCAATTGCTGGCTCGGCAAAAACGCAGGGCGCTGGTGATTGTCGTGACCAACTTGCGGGATGAGGATGATGAAGCCCTGATGGCTGCGGTCAAGCGCATCAGCCGACAACACCGGGTGCTGGTAGCCAGCCTGCGCGAGGAAGTCCTCGACCAACTGCGTCAGGCACCCGTGCAAACCTTGCCCGAAGCGCTCGCCTACAGCGGCACGATCGACTACCTCAACACTCGAAACGAGCTGCATGACCGCTTGGCCGCACAGGGTTTGTCGCTGCTGGACACCTTGCCTTCGGAACTGGGGGCCGCCTTGGTGACACGCTATCTGGGCTGGAAAAAAGCCGGAGCATTCTGAAACATGCGTCGACCGCAGCCTGGGCTGGCCCAAAACTGGGTCGACAGGGCTTGATGACTAGGCAGACGCCTGCAAAGGATCGAAGCTGAAATAGTCCTGCAAAGCGCCGATCACGCGCGTGTACTCATCGGACGCCTGCGTCACACTGAACCCCGAGTCGTAGTGCTGAGGGTTGATATCTTCATGACTCCACAGGCACGTCGCCGTGATGTCGACGGCGTGGAAGTCGCCCTCAGGCCCCGGGATCTTAAAGCGCAACTCGAAGTCAACATCGACCATCATGGGCAAGTGGCTGATCAACATCAGGCCGTCTTCGGAAACATTGCCCAAATAACCAATAGGTTTATCCGTACGGCGATTAAACACCTGCAGGAAATAAGGAAGTTGGTGTCGCTCGATCCGTCGCTCGGTAAACATGGTCGTCATCCAGTGGCCATGAGTCAGGCCATGTCAGTGATTCGTAACGGGCCAAGAGCCCACTCTCCCCCGGATCTCGGTGTGGCAACAGGTCTCCCTGTGTCACTGGACTGCTGCCGAATCAGGGCCCTGCATTCGCTCAAAAAAACTTGTACAAACGAACAATCGAAGGATAGCCCAAGACTGGCGATGGGCCAGCTATAGGATGACAAATATCATTACAAAGACGCCGGACGCGGTTGTGCAACGCTGGCCCCCGGGTAATGCCCCAACTGCTGCAAGGTGTCGAGCCGGGCACGGGCACGGTACGCGTACTCACTCGAGGGGTACTGGGTAATGATGAACTGGTAGGTCTGGACCGCATCGACGAACAGCTTCTGCCGTTCCAGGCATTGCCCGCGCAACATCGACACTTCCGGCTGCACATAACGACGGGTGCGGCTCTCGCGATCAACCTGGGACAACTCCAGGGTGACGCGCTCGCAATCACCCACCCCGTAGGCACGGTAAGCGTTGTTCAAATGGTGGTCCATCGACCAGCGGGTGCAGCCGACAACACTGACGGCCAGGGCAGCAACGAGCAAAATTCGCATGAGGGTTCTCCTGTCTTGTGCAGTGTATCGACCCCTCGTCGAAAATCTTCAAGGGTGTTCGTATTCACTCGCAGCAAAAACAAGTCAATCGTCGATAAGTAGTGCAAACGAACAATGACTACAACGAAAGAGCATAGTAGCCTTCCTCAGCGCTTGAACTCAGGAGTCTGTGCATGTCCGTCCGTCGTACCAAAATCGTCGCCACCCTTGGCCCGGCCAGCAACTCGCCGGAAGTCCTCGAACAGCTGATTCTGGCTGGTTTGGACGTTGCCCGTCTGAACTTCTCCCACGGCACCCCGGACGAGCACAAGGCTCGCGCCAAGCTGGTGCGTGACCTGGCTGCCAAGCATGGCCGCTTCGTGGCGCTGCTGGGTGACCTGCAAGGCCCGAAAATCCGTATCGCCAAATTCGCCAACAAGCGGATCGAGCTGAAGATCGGTGACAAATTCACCTTCTCCACCAGCCACCCGCTGACCGAAGGCAACCAGCAAGTCGTGGGTATCGACTACCCGGACCTGGTCAAGGACTGCGGCGTCGGCGACGAGCTGCTGCTCGATGACGGCCGTGTGGTAATGCGCGTCGACACCGCCACCCCGACCGAACTGCATTGCACCGTGATCATTGGTGGCCCGCTGTCCGACCACAAAGGCATCAACCGTCGTGGTGGCGGCCTGACCGCACCGGCCCTGACTGAAAAAGACAAGGCTGACATCATTCTCGCCGCCGAAATGGAAGTGGACTACCTCGCCGTGTCCTTCCCGCGCGACGCCGCCGACATGGAATACGCCCGTAAACTGCGCGACGAAGCCGGCGGCACTGCCTGGCTGGTGGCAAAGATCGAACGCGCCGAAGCCGTGGCAGACGATGAAACCCTCGACGGCCTGATCAACGCGTCCGACGCCGTGATGGTTGCCCGTGGTGACCTGGGCGTGGAAATCGGCGATGCCGAGCTGATCGGTATCCAGAAGAAAATCATCCTGCACGCTCGCCGCCACAACAAGGCGGTGATCGTGGCGACCCAGATGATGGAGTCGATGATCCAGAACCCGATGCCGACCCGCGCCGAAGTGTCCGACGTGGCCAACGCCGTGCTCGACTACACCGACGCCGTGATGCTCTCGGCTGAAAGTGCTGCCGGCCCCTACCCGCTGGAAGCGGTGCAAGCCATGGCGCGCATTTGCCTTGGCGCTGAAAAGCACCCGACCAGCAAGACCTCCAGCCACCGCATCGGCAAAGAGTTCGAAAGCTGTGACCAGAGTATCGCCCTGGCCGCCATGTACACCGCCAACCACTTCCCGGGTGTGAAGGCGATCATCGCCCTGACCGAAAGTGGCTACACGCCGTTGATCATGTCGCGTATCCGCTCTTCGGTACCGATCTACGCGTTCACCCCACACCGTGAAGCTCAGGCCCGCACGGCGATGTTCCGTGGTGTGTACACCGTTCCGTTCGACCCGGCTTCGCTGGCACCGAACGAAGTCAGCCAGAAGGCAATCGACGAGCTGGTCAAGCGCGGCGTTGTGGAGAAAGGCGACTGGGTCATCCTGACCAAGGGCGACAGCTACCACACCACCGGTGGCACCAACGGCATGAAGATCCTGCACGTGGGCGACCCGCAGGTTTGATGTGACACGCTGAAAAACAAAAGCCCCGCCATGTAGATGGCGGGGCTTTTTGCATTTCATGGGTTCGTGTCGAACTCGGTCAAATGTGGGAGCGGGCTTGCTCGCGAATGCAGTGTTTCAGTCGACGGATTCATTCGCTGATCCACCGCATTCGCGAGCAAGCCCGCTCCCACATTTTGATCAGCGCTTGGTAATAAACGCCGACAACGCCTCAATCGCCTCCGGCGACTTCAAGCGCTGGGTAAACAGGGCGCCCTCCTCCTCGATCACCTGCCGCAGCTGTTCGCGGTCGACGCTCTTCATCAGCTGTTTGGTCACTTGCACCGCTCCCGGTGCCAGGGTTTCAAACCGCTCGGCCATTTCCCGCGCCTTGACCAACGCCGCGTCGCCGCTACCCAACGCCTCGGTGGCAATGCCCCACGCAGCCGCCTGTTCGCCTGTAAACCCCTCGCCCAACAGCAACAATTCAGCCGCCTTCACGTGCCCCAACAAGCGCGGCAGGATCAGGCTCGAACCAAACTCCGGGCACAGGCCCAGGTTGACGAACGGCATGCGCAGGCGCGCATCGCGACTGATATAGACCAGGTCGCAATGCAGCAACAGCGTCGTGCCGATTCCCACCGCCACGCCTGCCACCGCAGCGATCACCGGCTTTCGGCAGTTGAGCAGGCTCTTCATGAAGTGAAACGGCGGGCTGTCGAGGTCGCTGGGCGGCTGCTCGAGGAAATCGCCGATGTCATTGCCGGCGGTAAAGCACTCACTGCTGCCCTGGATCAGCACGCAGCGGATGTCGGCATCCGCGTCAGCGCCTTCGAGGGCTTCGGCCAGTTGCGTGTACATGGCGCGGGTCAGGGCGTTTTTCTTGTCGGGGCGATTGAGCTGCAAGGTCAGCAGCCCGCGCTCGCGTTGTTGCAGGATGGCGTCGGTCATGGTGAGTCTCGCGACAGTGGAATTCAGCGCTCAACCACGGGGCAGGAACACGTCGGCCAGCAGTTGATTACGCGGCAGCCCCGCCAGGAACAGGCGCTTGGAGAACGCCTCGACATTGCCAGGGTGCCCGCAGAGTAAAGCCAGAGTTTGCCGCGAAACAAGCCGCAGTTGCGCCAATGCCTGGGTCGCCTCGGCCGCGGTCCACAGCTCCACTGTCAGGTTCGGGTGCTGCGCGGCCAGCTGCGACAGGGCTTCGGCAAGGTAATGTCCGTTGACATCATGGGCCAGGTGAATCAGGCGAATCGCGCCCTGGTGATCCTGGCGCAACGCCTCACGCAACACGCCCCACAAAGGCCCCAGGCCGGTACCAGAAGCCAGCAGCCACAGCGGCCGCGTATGCCAGTCCGGGTCGTAGTGCAATGCACCGCCGCGCAGTTCGCCCAGGCGCAGAGGGTCTCCCACCTGCAGTTGACGGGCCAGGTCGCTGAATTCGCCGGGTTGGCGGCAATCCAGATGAAACTCCAGGAACGCCTCTTCCTGGGGCAGGCTCGCCAGGGAATATGGCCGCGCCACCTGCCCGGCCCACAACACCACGTGCTGGCCGGCGCGATACCGCAGGCCGCGCTCCGGCTGCAGGCGCAGGCGCAGCACCGTCGGGTTCAGCCAGTCGGCACCCACCACGTGCGCGGGCAGGCCATCGCGCTGGGGGTCAAAGGTTTCGACGTGCACATCCCCCAGTACCTGGCACTGGCACGCCAGGCGCCAGTCGTCCTGGCGCTGCGTGGGGCTCAAGGCCTCGGGTTGCTTGTCCTCAACCTCGCCCCGGCAACGCACCAGGCAAGTGTGGCAACTGCCGGCGCGGCAACTGTAGGGCACGGCCACACCCGCCTGGTTCAGCGCATCCAGCAGGTTGCTGCCGGGGGCGACCGACCAGTGGCGTTCGCCGACGTGCAGTTCAGGCATATAAAGGTCTCAGACACAGGGGACGCGCACAGGGAATCATGCCTGCGACAGTTTGACCATAGTCGGGTGTATCGGCCACCGAGCCGGGTTATACTGCCGCGCCTTTTTAGCGTCGCGCCTGCATCATTTTGGCGTGCCTTGGAAAGGTGGCTTCAGCCGACCGATGCAACACTGAAGCCACCTTTATTGAATGTTCCCTTATAGAGGAGCGCGACTCATGACCGTGATCAAGCAAGACGACCTGATTCAGAGCGTTGCCGACGCCCTGCAATTCATTTCCTACTACCACCCCGTTGATTTCATCCAGGCCATGCACGAAGCCTACCTGCGCGAAGAATCGCCAGCGGCCCGTGACTCCATCGCCCAGATCCTGATCAACTCGCGCATGTGCGCCACCGGCCATCGCCCGATCTGCCAGGACACCGGTATCGTCACCGTGTTCGTGCGCGTGGGCATGGACGTGCGTTGGGACGGCGCCACCATGGGCCTGGACGACATGATCAACGAAGGCGTGCGTCGCGCCTACAACCTGCCGGAAAACGTCCTGCGTGCATCCATCCTGGCCGACCCGGCAGGCGCGCGTAAGAACACCAAGGACAACACCCCGGCGGTGATCCATTACTCCATCGTCCCGGGTAACACCGTGGAAGTGGACGTGGCAGCCAAGGGCGGCGGTTCCGAGAACAAGTCGAAAATGGCCATGCTCAACCCGTCCGACTCGATCGTCGACTGGGTATTGAAGACCGTTCCGACCATGGGCGCTGGCTGGTGCCCACCGGGCATGCTGGGCATCGGCATCGGCGGCACCGCCGAGAAAGCCGCGGTGATGGCCAAGGAAGTGTTGATGGAGTCCATCGACATCCACGAGCTGAAAGCCCGTGGTCCGCAGAACCGTATCGAAGAGATGCGCCTAGAGCTGTTCGATAAGGTCAACCAACTGGGCATCGGCGCCCAGGGCCTGGGTGGCCTGACCACCGTGCTCGACGTAAAGATCATGGACTACCCGACCCACGCCGCCTCCCTGCCGGTGTGCATGATCCCCAACTGCGCCGCCACCCGTCACGCACACTTCGTGCTCGACGGTTCGGGCCCGGCGTCGCTGGAAGCACCACCGCTGGACGCCTACCCGGAAATCGTCTGGGAAGCCGGCCCATCGGCCCGCCGTGTCAACCTCGACACCCTGACCCCGGAAGAAGTGCAGAGCTGGCAGCCAGGTGAAACCGTATTGCTCAACGGCAAAATGCTCACCGGTCGCGACGCTGCGCACAAGCGCATGGTCGAGATGCTGAACAAGGGCGAAACCCTGCCGGTGGACCTCAAAGGTCGCTTCATCTACTACGTCGGCCCGGTTGATCCAGTGCGCGAAGAAGTGGTGGGCCCGGCGGGTCCGACCACCGCAACGCGGATGGACAAGTTCACCCGTCAGATCCTTGAGCAAACCGGCCTGCTGGGCATGATCGGCAAGTCCGAGCGCGGCCCGACCGCAATCGAAGCGATCAAGGACCACAAGGCCGTGTACCTGATGGCCGTGGGCGGCGCTGCTTACCTGGTGGCGCAAGCCATCAAGAAGTCGCGCGTTGTCGCCTTCGCCGAACTGGGTATGGAAGCGATCTACGAGTTCGACGTGAAAGACATGCCGGTGACCGTTGCAGTTGATAGCAAGGGTGAGTCGGTGCACATCACCGGTCCTGCGATCTGGCAGAAAAAGATCAGTGAAAGCCTGGCGGTAGAAGTGCAGTAAGTCATGCTCTTGTAGTGAGCGGGCTTGCCCCGCGCTGGGCTGCGCAGCAGCCCTGACCCCAAACACCGCGTTTTGCCTGGCAGAACGCGGTGTTTTTATTGGAGCTGCTGCGCAGCCCAGCGCAGGGCAAGCCCGCTCACTACAGACCTCGTGGCGCATGGTATGGTGCTCACCCCTTACTGTGCCTGCCCCTCACCGTATGATCGTGATCCCTCGCCCGCTGCGCCTGACCTTCTATTCGCTGCTGATCATTGCCGGCGCGGTGCTGGCCGCTGCCCTGGCCACACGCCACGCCGAACGCCAGGCCCTGGTGGACGATGCCGCCCGCGCCAATCAGCAGCTGGCGCTGTACGCCAACTCCCTGCACACCCTGATCGAACGCTACCGCGCCCTGCCCGCCGTGCTGGCGCTGGACTCGGAAATGATCCGCGCCTTGAAAGGCCCGCTGGATGCCAGCACCCAGGACCTGCTCAACCGCAAACTGGAGCGCATCAACGGCGCCGCCCAATCCTCCACCCTGGAGTTGATGGACCGCACCGGCCTGGCCGTGGCCGCCAGCAACTGGAACCTGCCGAGCAGTTACGTCGGGCACAACTATGCGTTTCGGCCCTACTTCAGCCAGACCCTGAGTCAGGGCACCGGGCGCTTTTATGCCGTGGGCGTGACCACGGGCATACCCGGCTATTTCCTCTCCAGTGCGGTGGTGGATGAGCACGAGCAGTTCCTCGGTGCGATGGTGGTGAAGCTGGAGTTTCCCGAGCTGGAACGCGAATGGGCACAAGGCAATGACCTGCTGCTGGTCAGCGACGCGCGGGGCATTGTGTTCATCGCCAACCAACCGGGCTGGCGCTACCGCAACCTGCGCCCGCTGTCGGAGCAGGACCTGGCGGAGCTCAAGGCCACCCGTCAGTACGATAAAAAACACCTGCAGCCGCTGGAAAGCCAGCCTCTGCAACGCTTCGACGACAACAGCCACCTGATGCGCGTCAACGGCCCCGACGGCAGCGCCAATTACATCTGGGAATCCCTGCCGTTGAAGGCCGAGGGCTGGACGTTGCACCTGCTGCGTAAACCGCAGTTTGCCTTTGAAGACCAGCGCAACGCCGGCCTCGCCGCCGCCGGTTCCTGGCTGGCCCTGGTGTTCCTCGTGCTGTTCCTTACCCAGCGCTGGCGCCTGGCCCGTTTGCGCCAGCGCAGCCGTGAAGAGCTGGAACGATTGGTGGAAGAGCGCACCCAAGCCTTGCGCACCGCCCAGGACGGCCTGGTGCAATCGGCCAAGCTGGCGGCACTGGGGCAGATGTCCGCCGCCCTTGCCCATGAAATCAATCAACCGCTGACGGCCCAACGCATGCAGCTGGCCACCTTGCGCCTGTTGCTGGACCACGGCCGCGTGGACGACGCCTACACGGCGCTGACCCCACTGGATGAAATGCTCACCCGCATGGCCGCCCTCACCGGCCACCTCAAGACGTTTGCCCGTAAAAGCCCGAGCGGCCTGCGCGAACGACTGGATTTGGCGTTGGTGGTCGACCAGTCCCTGCATCTGCTCGATGCACGCCTGCGTGATGAAGGCATCGGCGTGGTGCTCGACCTGACCCGCCCAGCCTGGGTCCGTGGTGATGCAATCCGCCTGGAGCAGGTGCTGATCAACCTGTTGCGCAACGCCCTTGATGCGATGGCCGACAAACCGCGTAAGCGCTTGGAAATCCGCCTGCAGGCTGACCAGCAACTGTGGCAACTGACCGTCAGCGACAGCGGCGGCGGGATAGCCGAGGAACACCTCAACAGCGTGTTCGACCCCTTCTTCACCACCAAGCCGGTGGGCGACGGACTGGGCCTTGGGTTGGCCGTGTCGTACGCTATCGTGCATGAATTGGGTGGACGCCTGATCGCCGGCAACCGAGGGGATGGCGCCGCGTTCACCCTGACCTTGCCCATCGCGCTGGAGACGCCCGACCTATGTTGAACGCGGTGATTGTGGTCGATGACGAAGCCAGCATTCGCACGGCCGTCGAGCAATGGTTGAGCCTGTCCGGTTTTGAAGTGCAGTTGTTCAGCCGCGCCGAGGAGTGCCTGGTGCAACTGCCCAAGGACTTTGCCGGCGTGATCCTGAGCGACGTGCGCATGCCCGGTCTGAGCGGCCTGGAACTGCTGGCCGAAGTGCAGCGCCGCGACGCCGACCTGCCGGTGATCCTGCTCACCGGCCATGGCGACGTGCCAATGGCGGTCGAAGCCATGCGCGAGGGTGCCTATGACTTCCTGGAAAAGCCCTTCAGCCCGGACGCGTTGCTCAATAGCCTGCGCCGGGCATTGGACAAGCGCGGGCTGATCTTGGAAAACCGGCGCCTGCATCAGCAGGCCGATGCCAAGGCGCAACTGGAATCCAGCCTGCTCGGCGTGTCCCGTGGGTTGCAGAACCTGCGGCGCCAGGTGCTCGACCTGGCGAGTTTGCCGGTCAACGTGCTGATCCGTGGCGAGACCGGCAGCGGCAAGGAACTGGTCGCCCGTTGCCTGCATGATTTCGGGCCTCGGGCGAAGAAGCCGTTCGTGGCGCTCAACTGCGCCGCGATCCCTGAGCAACTGTTTGAGGCCGAACTGTTCGGCCACGAAAGCGGCGCATTCACCGGCGCCCAGGGCAAGCGCATCGGCAAGCTGGAATATGCCCATGGCGGCACGCTGTTTCTGGACGAAATCGAAAGCATGCCCCTGGCCCAGCAGGTCAAGCTGCTGCGGGTGCTGCAGGAACAGAAGCTGGAACGGCTGGGCTCCAACCAGAGTATCCCTGTGGACCTGCGCATCATCGCCGCCACCAAGCCGGACCTGCTGGAAGAGGCCCGCGCCGGACGTTTCCGCGAAGACTTGGCCTACCGGCTGAACGTCGCGCAACTGCGTTTGCCGCCCTTGCGTGAGCGTCGTGAAGATATCCCGCTGTTGTTCGACCACTTCGCCCGAAGTGCTGCCGAGCGCCTGGGGCGCAGCGTTGAGCCGTTGAGCGGCGCACAGCTGGGACGCCTGCTCAGCCATGACTGGCCGGGTAATGTGCGTGAGCTGGCCAACGTCGCCGAGCGCCAGGTGCTGGGCCTGGGTGATCCGGAGCCGGAGGGCATCGAGGCCGGGCAGTCCCTGGCGGCGCAGCAGGAGGCCTTTGAAGCACACTGCCTGAAGGCGGCGCTGATGCGACACAAAGGTGATATCAAGGCGGTGTTGGCGGAGCTGCAACTGCCGCGGCGGACCTTCAATGAGAAAATGCAGCGGCATGGGTTGGTGCGGGAGATGTTTCTCTAGCGATCTTCAGGCCGCCATCGCGGGCAAGCCCGCTCCCACAGTTTGATCTGTGAACACATTCCCATGTGGGAGCTGGCTTGCCTGCGATGAGGCCGGCAGCCATAAGCGGATTTCCGCTCATCACCCAAAATTTATCAGCGACTTTCCGCTCAAAAAATCCCGCCAACCCTTCTAGGCCGGGCCTTCATCTACCTGGCACAGCTCCTGCTATAGCCCGAACCAGGCTGTGCCCAGGCACGCTCCATAAAAACAACTAGATGAAGGATCCTTCAATGGATAACTCCAACGCCCTGCCTCTGGGGTCGGCGGCCGCGCCGACGAAAGAGCGCACTACCTCAAGCCGCATCAAATCGATCTTCAGTGGTTCCGTCGGCAACATGGTCGAGTGGTACGACTGGTACGTGTACGCCGCGTTCTCGCTGTACTTCGCCAAGACCTTCTTCCCCAAGGGCGACACCACCGCCCAACTGCTCAACACCGCCGCGATCTTCGCCGTCGGCTTCCTGATGCGCCCGATCGGTGGCTGGCTGATGGGCCTTTACGCTGACAAAGTCGGGCGTAAAAAAGCCTTGATGGCCTCGGTCTACCTGATGTGCTTCGGCTCGCTGCTGATCGCCCTGAGCCCGGGCTATGAAATCATCGGCATCGGTGCTCCGATCCTGCTGGTGTTTGCCCGTTTGCTGCAGGGCCTGTCGGTGGGTGGCGAATACGGCACCTCCGCCACTTACCTCAGCGAGATGGCGACCAAGGAACGCCGTGGTTTCTACTCCAGCTTCCAGTACGTGACCCTGATCTCCGGCCAGCTCATCGCGCTGGGCGTGCTGATCGTGCTGCAGCAGTTCCTCACCACCGAACAGCTGTACGCCTGGGGCTGGCGTATCCCGTTCGCCATCGGCGCCCTGTGCGCGGTAGTCGCGTTGTACCTGCGTCGCGGCATGGAAGAAACCGAGTCGTTCACCAAGAAGGAAAAAGCCAAGGAAAGCGCCATGCGCACCTTGATGCGTCACCCCAAGGAACTGATGACCGTGGTCGGCCTGACCATGGGCGGCACCCTGGCTTTCTACACCTACACCACCTACATGCAGAAATACCTGGTGAACACGGTCGGCATGAGCATCTCCGACTCCACCACCATCTCGGCCGCCACGCTGTTCCTGTTCATGTGCCTGCAACCGATCATCGGCGGGCTGTCGGACAAGGTCGGTCGTCGCCCGATCCTGATCGCCTTCGGCGTCCTCGGCACCCTGTTCACCGTGCCGATCCTCACCACCCTGCACACCATCCAGACCTGGTGGGGCGCGTTCTTCCTGATCATGGCGGCGCTGATCATCGTCAGCGGCTACACCTCGATCAACGCGGTGGTGAAGGCCGAGCTGTTCCCTACTGAAATCCGCGCCCTGGGCGTGGGCCTGCCGTATGCACTGACCGTGTCGATCTTCGGCGGTACGGCTGAATACATCGCGCTGTGGTTCAAGAGCATCGGCATGGAGACTGGGTACTACTGGTATGTCACGGCGTGTATTGCCATCTCGCTGGCGGTTTACGCGACCATGAAAGACACCCGCAAGCATTCGCGCATCACCACCGACTAAAGGTTTAACACGGTAAAAAATGTGGGAGCGGGCTTGCCCGCGATTGCGGTGGATCAGTCTCTAAATTCGTTGACTGGCTCACCGCTATCGCAGGCAAGCCAGCTCCCACATTTTAGTTTTGTGTCGCCTGGCTAATGCGGTCACGCCCATACCGCCGCTGCGCATACGACGCCCCCGCAATCATCACCACCAGCACCGCCGCCAGTACCGCCGACGAACCAATCGTGCCGAAATCCAGCCCGCCCTTTTCATGGGGTTTGGTGAGGAAGTCACCCAAGGTCGCGCCAAACGGTCGGGTCAGTACAAACGCCACCCAGAACAACAGCACCGACGAGATCCGGGTGAAGTACTTGAGTGCCACCACCGCCGCAATGGCGGAACCAATCAGCAAGGCGCCACCGGCGAAACCAAGCCCCGAGTCGTCAGCCAGGAAGTCGCCCAATGCGGTACCCAGGGTGTTGGAAAACAGAATCGCCATCCAGTAGAACAGCTCCCCGCGAAAGCTCTGCACCTTGTTCACGTTCAGCGAGTCGCCGCTGACATGCCACAAGGCGAAGATGATCATCAGGATCACAATCAGGATCATCGAGCCCGTGGCATAGCCCAGGCCGAGGGTGCGGTCCATGAAGTCCGACATCGTGGTGCCCGCCGTGCTGGTGGACAAAATCACGACCCAGTACAGCACCGGGTTGTAGGCCTTGGACCAGAGTTGCGTCACCAGGGTGACCAGAAACACGCTGATCAAGATCATCGAACTGATGGCGTACCCCACATTCAGGGTCATCGACAGCAAGTCCCCGGCCGTTTCGCCCAGGGTCGTCGCGCAGATTTTCATGACCCAGAACGCCAGGGTGATCTGAGGAAGTTTGTTCATCGGGTAGAAGGCTCCAAAGCTCAGTCTTTCAATGGGCCGACTTATAGAGGGGGTGTCGACCTGGGCGCAGACTGAACGTGGCGCTGTGAAAAATAGGTGGCCGAGGAATGAAAATTCCATAGGGCCGGTGGAAATTCATCGCCACGGCTTGCAGTATGGCCACCTCACCGATCCCATTAGCAGGAACCCCGGCCATGCCTGACGATATCCACTTCTACGAACCTGCCAACGGCCATGGCCTGCCCCATGATCCGTTCAATGCCATCGTCGGCCCACGGCCCATTGGCTGGATTTCATCACAGGACAGCGAGGGCCGCCTGAACCTGGCGCCCTACAGTTTCTTCAATGCGTTCAACTACATTCCGCCGATCATCGGGTTTTCCAGTGTCGGGCGCAAAGACAGCCTGAACAACATCGAACAGACCGGCGAGTTTGTGTGGAACCTGGCCACGCGCCCGTTGGCCGAGCAGATGAACCAGAGTTGTGCGGCGGTTTCGCCAGAGGTGAACGAGTTCGAATTGTCCGGGCTGACGCCAGTCGCCTCGAAAATCATCAAGGTGCCACGGGTGGGCGAAAGCCCGGTGTCGTTCGAATGCAAGGTGACGCAGATCATCCAGCTGCAACGCGCGGACAAAGCGCCGGTGCCGAGCTGGCTGGTGCTGGGTGAAGTAGTTGCCGTGCACATTGCCAAGTGGTTGCTCAAGGACGGCATCTACGACACCGCCGCCGCCGAGCCGATCTTGCGCGGCGGCGGGCCGGCGGATTACTTCCAGCTGGGGCCGGAGGCCCTGTTCAAAATGCACCGCCCGCGCTGACTGATCACTTTCTAACAAACACAACTGAACAGTGTGGGGACGGCGGTGCGACGATTCGACTTGCCCGCGATGGCGGAGTGTCAGCCACCCGATGAGTCGGCTGACCTGCCCTCATCGCGGGCAAGCCCGGCTCCCACATTTGCTCTTTGTTGGGCAGTAAAAAGTGTTCGGCTTCAGTTAGTGGAAGTTGCCCAGGTCAACTGACCTTCTTCATCCACATCAACCAGCCGCTCAAGCTGCACCGTCGCCGCATCATCGGCATCGGAAGCGGTCTTGAACTTCTGTCCATCAAGGATCTTGTGAAACTGCGGTGCGCCCATGCCATCCAGTGCCTTGACGGCGACGGCGGCGCTGTAGCCACCTTCTCCCGGCACTACGGCGGAGACGGCTTCGTGATGGGCAAATTGTTTACGTGCCATGTTGCAGGTCCTGGCCAATGGAAAGTCGGCCATTCTAGACCTTCAGCCGGCGAGTTGCAGGTACTCGCCGTAGGCGTGTGCAGCGGATGCATCGGTGAAGGTCTGGAAGTCCATGCTGCGGACCACCATGTCGTTCAACAGCTCGGTAAAGATCATCAGGGCTGGCGAGTTGAAGTAGGCGCTCATGGCCTGCTCGCTGCTCCAG
Organism: Pseudomonas sp. BIGb0164; assembly: GCF_024810135.1. Taxonomy (NCBI): domain Bacteria; kingdom Pseudomonadati; phylum Pseudomonadota; class Gammaproteobacteria; order Pseudomonadales; family Pseudomonadaceae; genus Pseudomonas; species Pseudomonas sp. BIGb0164. The sequence continues at coordinate 81,125 of NZ_JANUEA010000009.1, forward strand.
AACCCCGAGACCAGCCAGACATCGGGGTCGACCTGGGAATGCTGCAACGAAAATTGCAGGCAACCCTGAGCCTGACGGCCCGGTTCGATCAAACTGCTCAAGCGTGCACCGAGTTCGGTGCTGCACCCGGTACGGGCACGGATAAAGGCCATATGGCTCGCGGGAATGGGGGTGGACATGTTCGACTCTCCCGTTGAGAAGTGATGCTCGGCAAACACTGTGAGGGCGTGTTGCCACAGGATCAAAGATAACGGCGCGGGTGTCGGCGCAGTTAGTCAATTCCTGCAGGCTTATTGCACAATCCTGCGAGAAGCGTAGGGAGGACGTTTGCCACCCGGAGTTTATTCCAGGCCTATGTTCAGTGTTTCAAGGAGATGACAGGCCCTGTGCTTGCCTGATTCACGACGTGCCGCAGGATCAGGCAAGGATTGTGCAGAATCGACCTAACACTTTTTGAAAAGCCGCCGCTAAGCTGACCCCATCAAAGCAGCCTGTAGAGGACGCCCCATGTCGTCGCCGGAACATAAGCCCATGCCCCTCGATGCCGAGATGGAAAAACAGCGCGCCGAGCTGGCCGCCATCGTGCACCGGCACACCTGGGAAGATGGCTCCTACGGGACAGCGATCACCTCGCTGTACCTGAACCGCCACAACACACCGCGCGACTTCATGCCGGTGCTGGTGGAACCGGCCTTGTGCATCCTGGCCAGCGGCAGCAAGGAAGTGCGCCTGGCCGACGAAATCTTTGCCTACGACCCACTCAACTACCTGGTGTTTTCTGTCGCGATGCCGGTGGCCGGGCGGATCATCGACGCCACACCGGAAGACCCCAACCTGTCGGTGCGTATCAACATCGACCCGGCGCAGCTCACCGCGCTGATTGCCGAAGCAGGGCCGATGGGCGTGCCTTCGCGCCCGACGTCCCGTGGCATGTACGTCGACCGCATCGATACCCAGTTGCTCGACGCCGTGTTGCGCCTGGCGCGACTGCTGGATACCCCCAAAGACATCGCCATGCTGGCGCCGCTGATCAACCGCGAAATCCTCTACCGTTTATTGCGGGGCCCGCAGGGCTATCGGCTGTATGAGATCGCCGTGACCAACAGCCAGAGCCATCGCGTCAGCCGGGCGATCACCTGGCTGAACGGCAACTACGAACAACCGCTGCGCATCGACGACCTGGCCAAGGAAGTGAACCTCAGCGTCTCGACCTTGCACCACCGCTTCAAGGCGATCACCGCCATGAGCCCGCTGCAATACCAGAAGCAACTGCGCTTGCAGGAGGCTCGGCGGTTGATGATTGCCGAAGGGCTAGAGGCGTCGGCAGCGGGGTATCGGGTAGGTTATGAAAGCCCGTCGCAGTTCAGCCGGGAGTACAGCCGGTTGTTCGGTGCGCCACCCTTGCGCGACCTGGCCCGGATGCGCCAAAGCGTCTGACACCCCACCAATCAAAATGTGGGAGTTGGCTTGCCTGCGATGGGGCCCTTGAGAACGCCATCGCCGGCAAGCCGGGCTCCTACAAGGGATGCGGTGTATTCAGTCGAGGGTACGGGGGAGCTGCAAGGTGACGCGCAATCCACCCTCACGCAAATTCTGCAAACTCACTTCCCCCCCGTGGCTATGGGCAATGTTGCGCGCAATCCCAAGGCCCAGGCCGTAGCCCTGCTGCTGGCCGGCGAGGCGGAAGTGCGGTTCGAAGACTTGCTCCAGGCGCTGCTCCGGCACACCCGGGCCTTCGTCATCGACGTGCAGGATAAATTCCGCACCATCGTCCTCGATGTGCAGGTGCGCGTTCTGCCCGTACTTCAAGGCGTTGTCGATCAGGTTGCCGATACAGCGTTTGAGCGCCAGCGGCTTGCCCGGGTACGGCGCCAGTGCGCGACCGTCCTGGGTGATCCGGCCGTTGCCGTTGGGGGCGAGGTAGGGTTCCACCAGGCAATCGAGGACGTGGTTGAGGTCCACGGGCTCGATGTTCTCGTGGATGTCGGTGTCTTTCACGCATTGCAGGGCGCCCTTCACCAGCAGCTCCAGCTCATCCAGGTCGCGACCGAACTTGGTTTGCAGGTTCTCGTCTTCCAGCAGTTCTACACGCAAGCGGAGGCGAGTAATCGGTGTGCGCAAGTCGTGGGAAATGGCGCTGAACAACTGGCTGCGCTCGGTGAGGTAACGGCTGATCCGCTCGCGCATGGCATTGAAAGCCCGCCCCACTTCCACCACTTCACTGCCGCCGCCTTCGGCCACCGGTTCTACATCGGCGCCCAGGGACATGTCCCGCGCGGCCCGCGCCAGACGCTTGAGGGGCCGGCTCTGCCAATGCACCAGCAGGCCGATGAACAGCAGCAGAAAACCGCTGGTGAGCACGATGAACCACACTTGCTGGGACGGCAGGCCTTGCTCTTCAAGGCTGGTGTAGGGCTCGGGCAGCAGCGAGGCGATATACAGCCATTCGCCAGGAGCGAGTTGGATCTGGGTGACCAGCACCGGCGGGTTGACCGGTTCGAGGGTCAGCGCGTAATGCGCCCATGAGCGTGGCAACTCATCGAGCTTCAAGCCGGCGTTGAAGATACGCAGGTCTTCGGCGCTGACGAATTCCACCGAGATATGCACGTCGGCGCCCAGGGTCTGGCGCAGCACTTCATCCACCGTCTGCAGCACCGCTTGCTTGCGCGGGGTCTGGGGCAGGATGGCCATGTCCAGGGGGCGATCGTTGAGGGTCACCACAAAACGGGTGCCGCCCATGCTGCGCAATTGGTCCAGGACCAACGGGCGATAGGCCACCGGCAACGAACGGAAGTAACTTACGCTGGCCGTCATCGAATGCGCCAGGCTACGGGCGCTGGTGACCAGGCCTTCGAGCTGGGTAGCGCGCAATTGCGAGACCCAGATCACGCTCGACAGCGCTTGGGCAAACAACACCGCCAGCAACGTCAGCAGCAGCATCCGCCCCAGCAGCGAACGCGGCACCGGGAAGCGACGGCGGCGTTCGGTCAAATGTTCAGTGGGCATTGCCGGCAACCACGCTGGCTGCCAGTTGGTAACCGCTGCCGCGCACGGTACGGATCAGTCGCGGAGGTTTTTCGGTATCGCGCAGGCGCTGGCGCAAGCGGCTGACGGCCATGTCGACGATACGGTCCAGCGGCATCAGGTCGCGGCCCCGGGTGGCGTTGCCGATGGTGTCGCGGTCGAGAATCTGTTGGGGGTGGTCGAGAAACAATTTGAGCAGGGCAAAGTCGGCGCCCGAGAGAATCACCTCTTCGCCATCCACGTGGAACAGGCGATGGCTGATCATGTCCAGGCGCCATTCGTCAAAGACCAATACATCGCCCGCGCCACTGCGCTCCTGGCCAAACTGGGCACGGCGCAGCAACGCCTTGATGCGTGCCTGCAATTCACGGGGGCTGAACGGCTTGCCGATGTAGTCGTCGGCGCCCAGCTCCAGGCCGATCACGCGGTCGGTCTCGTCGGAACTGGCGGTGAGCATGATGATCGGCACCTGCGCCTGGCGCGGGTGCTGGCGGATCCAGCGGCAAAGGCTGAAACCGTCTTCGTCCGGCAACATCACATCAAGGATGACCAGGTCGCAGGGCGCCTCGTTCATCGCCTGACGGAACCCCGCACCGTCCGGCACCCCACGCACCTGGAAACCGGCGCGACTGAGGTAGGTTTGCAGCAATTCGCGGATTTCCTGGTCGTCGTCGACGAGGAGAATCGATTTACTGATTACGCTCACGGGGTCCTCCTTGTTGTTATGGCCAAGCTTAAGTCATTTGTTGCCCTTGAGGCCCCCTTCGCGAGCAAGCCCGCTCCCACATTTGCCTGCATTCCAAAGTTGGAACGCGATCGAATGTGGGAGCGGGCTTGCTCGCGAAGAGGCCATAACCAACTATGCAAATGCCTGTTCGAGCGCCACGCCAGCCCCGGTCAACCCGGAATACGGCGCGGTCACCAACCACACCGGAATGCCTTTGAAGTAGTCACTCATGCAGCCCTTGTCGCCGAAACTCTTGGCAAAACCGCTGTTGATAAAGAAGTCGGCAAACCTGGGGATCACCCCGCCCACGATATACACACCACCGCGTCCACCGGTGGTCAGCACGTTGTTACCGGCCACCCGGCCCAGCCAGATGCTGAACTGGTTCAACACTTCCATCGCCACCGGGTCGCCCGCCAGGCCCGCTGCAGTAATGGCTTCAGGCGTATCGAGCACCGGCGTATGGCCGTCGACCGCGCAAATCGCACGGTACACACGCGGCAACCCGCCACCACTCAAGGCGGTCTCGGCGCTGACGTGGCCGATTTCAGTGTAGATGTGTTGCCACAGCTGGGTTTCACGCGGGCTGCTCAAGGGCAGGTCGACATGGCCGCCCTCCCCCGGCAACGCTGCCCAACGGCCGCCACCCAAATCCAGCAGGGTGCCGACGCCCAGGCCGGTGCCCGGGCCGATCACCACCGCTGGGCGCAACGGTTCCGGCGTGCCTTCGCAGACCACGCGGAATTCGTCCGGCTTGAGGCGGGTCATGCCCAGGGCCATGGCCGAGAAGTCGTTGACCAGCAGCAGCTCATCCACCTGCAGGGTTTTGCAAAACGCAGTCTTGCTCAGGCGCCAGTGATTGTTGGTGAATTTAAATTCATCCCCGCTCACCGGCCCGGCGACTGACAGGCACACCGCACCGATGTCCCCGATTTCCAGGCCTTCTTCCTTGAGGTAGACCTTGATGGCCTCCTCAGGGCTTTGGTGATCCGCCGTGGCATGCACGCGGATCGAATGCAGTTCCTGGTCCCGCCACAACGCAAAACGGGCGTTGGTGCCCCCGATATCACCGACCAGCGCAAGCTTCACTTAAGCGTCTCCAAGGCAGCGGTAAAGGCGCTGGCGCCCTGCTCTGCGGAGCTTGCGGCCAAGCGCATAAATGCAAACAGCTCGCGCCCGGCCCCCACGTTATTGCCCAACAGGCCCGTGGCAGGCGTGCGCGCTGCAAATTCTTCGGCGTCCACCTTAAGCTCCAAGGTGCCGGTAACGCCATCGACGCGAATGATATCGCCATCTTGCACTCGCGCCAGCGGCCCGCCGCTCTGGGCTTCGGGATTGACGTGAATCGCGGCGGGGATCTTACCCGAGGCGCCGGACATACGCCCGTCAGTTACGAGGGCCACTTTGAAACCACGGTCCTGCAACACGCCGAGGAACGGGGTCATCTTGTGCAGTTCAGGCATGCCGTTGGAGCGCGGGCCCTGGAAGCGCATCACCGCGACGAAATCTTTTTCCAGCTGGCCAGCCTTGAACGCATCAGCCAGGTCCTGCTGGTCCTGGAACACTACCGCAGGCGCTTCGACGACTTGGTGTTCAAGGGCTACTGCCGAGACTTTCATCACGCCACGGCCGAGGTTGCCTTCCATCACACGCAAGCCGCCTTCTGGCGAGAACGCACGGGCCACGGGGCGCAGGATGGTTTCGTCGAGGCTTTCGATAGGGCCGTCGCGCCAGATCAGCTCGCCGTCCACCAGGAACGGCTCCTGGGTGTAGCGGCTCAAACCCTTGCCGGCCACGGTGTTGACGTCTTCGTGGAGCAGGCCGGCTTCGAGCAGTTCGCGGATCAGGAACGACATGCCGCCCGCTGCCTGGAAGTGGTTGATGTCGGCCTTGCCGTTTGGATACACGTGGGACAGGGTCGGCACCACCTCGGAGAGGTCGGCCATGTCCTGCCAGGTGAGGATGATGCCCGCCGACATGGCGATGGCCGGCATATGCAGGGTGTGGTTGGTGGAACCGCCGGTGGCGTTGAGGGCGACGATGGAGTTGACGATGGACTTCTCGTCGACGATCTCGCCGATCGGCGTGAAGTTGCCATTGGCCTTGGTCAGTCGCGTGACCTGGTGCGCGGCTTCACGGGTCAGCGCGTCACGCAGCGGCGTGTAGGGGTTGACGAACGAGGCGCCCGGCAAGTGCAGGCCCATCACTTCCATCAGCAACTGGTTGGTGTTGGCGGTGCCGTAGAAGGTGCAGGTGCCCGGGCTGTGGTAGGACTTCATCTCCGATTCCAGCAGTTCTTCGCGGGTGGCCTTGCCTTCGGCGTAGCGCTGGCGCACGTCGGCTTTCTGCTTGTTGGAGATACCCGACGGCATCGGGCCGCCCGGTACGAAGATCATCGGCAGGTGACCGTAACGCAGCGCGCCCATCATCAGGCCCGGCACGATCTTGTCGCAGATGCCCAGCATCAGCGCCGCGTCGAACATGTTGTGGGACAGCGCTACCGCCGTGGACATGGCGATGACCTCACGGCTGAGCAGGCTCAGCTCCATACCGGGCTCGCCCTGGGTCACGCCGTCGCACATGGCGGGGGTGCCGCCGGCGAACTGGCCGACCGAGCCGACTTCGCGCAGGGCTTTCTTGATCTGTTCAGGGAAATGTTCGTAGGGCTGGTGCGCCGAGAGCATGTCGTTATATGACGAAACAATTGCCACGTTGGCGGCATTCATCATGCGCAGGCTATTTTTATCTTCAGTGCCGCAACCGGCCACGCCGTGGGCAAAGTTGGCGCATTGCAGCTTACCGCGCATCGGACCGTCGCTGGCGGCGCCGCGAATGAGCGCAAGGTAGGCCTCGCGGGTGGCGCGGCTGCGGGCGATGAGCCGTTCGGTGACCTCAAGGACGCGGGGATGCATGTGTAGAACTCCAGGCTAACGGATGTGGCGACCTGAGTGTCTATGCTGGTCAAACGCCCGCCGTGAAGAGGTTGGCAGGGTGTTACTTGACCAATCGGACCAGTTGATTCAGGTCACTCGTTGTAGATTGAACAAAATATTGCCACTAAAAAGGCTTGTTTTCTATTTTTATGCGAATAATCTTGTAATTCTTACAACAAATCGACGACAGGCACTTTCCAATGACTCTTCGTATCGCAATCAATGGTTTTGGCCGTATCGGCCGTAATGTCCTGCGCGCACTGTATACCCAAGGCTACCGTCAGGATTTGCAGATCGTCGCCATCAATGATTTGGGTGACAGCGCAATCAATGCCCACCTGCTCAAGTACGACACCGTGCATGGCACTTTCGAAGCAGAGGTCGCCCACGATCAGGAAAGCCTGACCGTCAACGGTGACCGGATCGCCGTCAGCGCCATTCGCAACCCGGCCGAACTGCCCTGGGCGGCGCACAAAATCGACGTGGTGTTCGAATGCACCGGCCTGTTCACCGACCGTGACAAAGCTGCCGCCCATATTACCGCTGGTGCGCGCAAGGTGATCATCTCCGCACCTGCCAAGGGCGCTGATGCCACCGTGGTTTATGGGGTTAACCATGACACTCTGCGTCAATCCCACCAGATCATCTCCAACGCGTCGTGCACCACCAACTGCCTGGCGCCTGTGGCGCAGGTGCTGCACCGTGAGCTGGGCATCGAAAGCGGCCTGATGACCACCATTCACGCCTACACCAACGACCAGAACCTGACCGACGTCTACCACACCGACCCGTACCGTGCGCGTTCGGCCACCCAGAACATGATCCCGAGCAAGACCGGCGCCGCCGAAGCCGTGGGCCTGGTGCTGCCGGAACTGGCCGGCAAGCTGACCGGCATGGCCGTGCGTGTACCGGTGATCAACGTGTCGCTGGTGGACCTCACCGTCACCCTGAAAAAAGACGCCACGGCCGAAGAAGTCAACGCACTGCTCAAGGAAGCCAGCCAGCATTCGAAGATCCTCGGCTACAACACCCTGCCGCTGGTTTCGAGCGACTTCAACCACAACCCGCTGTCGTCGATTTTCGATGCCAATCACACCAAGGTCAGCGGCAAGTTGCTGAAAGTGCTCGCCTGGTACGACAACGAGTGGGGCTTCTCCAACCGCATGCTGGATAACTGCCTGGCGCTGTGCAACGCAGAATAATCCCGTAGGGCAGGCTTGTGTGGGAGCGGGTTTGCTCGCGAATACAGGCACCTCGGTTCGTCTGAATACCGAGGTGATGCATTCGCGAGCAAGCCCGCTCCCACCTTTGTCCTGCGCAAATCCGTTCAAAGTGCCACTTGCCATTTGAGTTGATGATAAGCATTATCATTCACTGCAAATCGGTCTGGTATCACTGTGAGCCAATCTCGCTTCAACCAAGTCTTTCTCACCCAACGGGTGATTCTGCTACGCACCTTGCAGCGGATGGTGAACAACCACAGCACCGCCGAGGACCTGTTGCAGGAAACCTACCTGCGCGTCACCCGGGCCCTGAGCGAGCGGCCCATCGATCACCTTGAACCTTTCGTCTATCAAACCGCGCGCAACCTGGCGCTGGATCACCTGCGTTCGCGCAGGATCCAGGCTCGCACCCTGCAGGAAGATGTGCCGCTGGACATCCTGCAAAGCGTCGCCGCCCCCACCAGCACCCCGGAAGACGCCACCCAGGCCGAGCAATTGCTTGAGCACCTGAGCGTCAGCCTCGGCCAGTTGAGCGCCCGCCAGCAGCAGATCTTTATCCTCAGTCGCCTGCACGGCTGCAGCTATCAGGAGATTGCCGATCAGCTCGACGTGTCCTTGAGCACGGTGCAAAAGGAACTGAAATTGATCATGGCCATCTGTGTAGGTGTGGCCGAACGGCTGGATCAGCCTTAAGCTTCACCCGACAGATAGGTCGATCCAGGCTGTAGGAAAGATGAATAAAACGTGGCGAAGACCCGAGGAACACCGTGACGGACCCGAATAAACTGCGCCCCCATGAGCTGGCTCATGAGGTGCTGCAAGACGTGGCTATGGACCAGGCCCTCGACTGGCTGATCGCCTTGCAATGCCCGCAACCCGGGCAACAGGCCGAGTTCGAGGCCTGGCTGGCCAAAGACCCTGCACACGTTCACGCTTTCGCCAAGGCCCAGGCCGCCTGGGGTGGCGCGCCGGTATACAGCGCCGCCGTGGCCCTGGCAGCACCGCGCAAACCGTCGGCCTGGCGCCGGATCAAACCGCACTGGAAACCCCTGGCCACCGCCGCCGTGCTGCTGATCGGCCTGTTCAGCTTCAGCAACCTGCCCGTGCGCCTGCAGGCTGATCACCTCACCGTGGTGGGTGAGCGCCAGCGCCTGCAACTGGACGATGGCTCCAAAGTACTGCTGAACACCAACTCGGCCTTTTCCAGCAGCATCAAGGATCACCAGCGCATCGCGCGCCTGTATCAGGGCGAGGCGTTTTTCGAGGTGGTGCCCAACCGTGGCCTGCCGCTGGAAATCGACGCCGGCCCGGTGCGTGCGAGCGTGCGCGACACCTCCTTCGCCGTGCGCTACCTCAATGGCGAAGCCCAGGTGCAGGTACAGCGCGGCGATGTCGACCTGAGCAACACCTTCGACGATGCCCGTGTACGCCTGAGCGCTGGTGAAAGCATCCGTATCGGCCCCAAAGGCTTCGGCCAACCGGCCAAGCTCGACCTCAACAAAGACCTGGCATGGGTGCAGGGCCGGCTGATTTTCGAAAACTGCCCGATGAGCGAAGTGCTCGCAGAACTGCGCCGCTACTACCCGGGCTGGATCGTCAATAACAACGACAAGCTCGCCAGTGTCGCGGTCACCGGCAACTACCGCCTCGACCAGCCGCTGGACGTGGTGCGCTCCCTGGCCCACATCACCTCGGCCAAGCTCTCGGAATACCCCGCGCTGGTCATCCTGAACTAAATGAGAATTATTTTTACTCGATAGCTGTCGGTGGTACGTCTCGTCTTAGCCAATGCAACTGATTCCTATTTGGTTCGGTTCGCAACTATAAGATTCGTACCCCGGAGCGCTCTCGATGTCCTCTTGTTTCAATCGCCGGTCTTCTTCGCCCGTCCTGTCCTTGCTGACCGCCGCCATCCTGCTGGCCGCAACGCCCGTGATGGCCGCCACGGCCACCGAACCGGCCGCGCGCAGCCACGGCAACTACAACTTCAGTATCGAACAACAGCCGCTGGTCTCGGCATTGAACGCATTCACCGCGGTGACCGGCTGGCAAGTCGGCCTGCCCGCCGAGCTGGGCCAGGGTGTGTCGTCCCCTGGCGTGCGCGGCCCGCTGTCGCCGGAAAAGGCCCTGGATCGCTTGTTGGTGGGGACCAACCTGAGCTATCGCAAACTGGGCAACAACAACATCGTGCTGGAAAAGCGTGCCGCCGGCAGCGCCCTCAACCTGCAGCAGGTGACCATCAGTGCCACCCGTACCGAGCAGGACGTGAGCAGCGTGCCCAGCACCGTCACCGTGCATGATCGCCAGGACCTGGACCGCGACAACGTGAACACCATTCGCGAACTGGTGCGCTACGAGCCCAACATCTCGGTCGGCGGTGCCGGTACCCGCGCCAGCAATGCGGGCTACAACATTCGCGGCATCGACGGCGACCGCATTCTCACCCAGGTCGACGGCGTCGAAGTGCCGGACAATTTCTTCAACGGCCCCTACGCCAAGACCCGTCGCAACTATGTCGACCCGGAAATCGTCAAGCGCGTGGAAATCCTGCGTGGCCCTGCCTCGGCCCTGTACGGCAGCAGCGCCATCGGCGGCGCCGTCAGCTATTTCACCCTCGACCCGGATGACATCATCAAGCCCGGCCAGGACTACGGCGCCCGCCTGAAAACCGGCTACAGCTCGGCCGACGACAGCTGGCTGACCTCCGGCACCGTCGCCGGTCGCGTGCAGGACTTCGACGGCTTGCTGCACCTGAGCCAGCGCAACGGTCATGAAATGGAATCCTATGACGGCAACAACGCCACCGGCCTGGCCCGCACTGGCGCCAACCCGGAGGATGCGCGCACCACCAACGTGCTGGCCAAACTGGGTTGGAACTACGGGGACGACAACCGCCTGGGCCTGACCTACGAGAAGTTCAAGGATGACCGCGACGTCAACCTGAAAAACGCCGTGGGCGGTCCGTTCACCGGCGGTCGCGGCTTCAACTTCTATCGTGCGCGTTCAGGTAACGACACCATCACCCGCGAACGTTTCGCCATTGAAAACCGCTTTGCCCTCGACTCGCCGATTGCCGATCACATCAAGACCAGCCTCAACTATCAGATCGCCAAGACCGACCAGACCACCGCTGAGATCTACCAACCCTCGCGCCGCGTATTGCGCACCCGCGAAACCCTGTATGAAGAAAAACAGTGGGTGTTCGACGCGCAGTTGGACAAGGCCTTCAGCATCGGCGAAACCGATCACCAGGTGACCTACGGCACCACCCTGAAACAACAAAAAGTCACCGGCTCCCGCGAAGGCGGCGCGACCTGCCTGGCCGTCGGCGGCGGTTGCACGGCGATTGGCGCACCGAGCCCACAGGCCAGCGACAGCGTGAAAAAGGCCAGCGACTTCCCGGACCCGACCATCAACACCTATTCGCTGTTCGCCCAAGACCAGATCACCTGGAACAAATGGACCTTCCTGCCGGCCGTACGTTACGACTACACCCAGCTCAAGCCCAAGCTGACCGAAGAGTTCCTCAACACCGTTGACCCAACGCGGATCTACGACCACAGCGACGCCGACAAAACCTGGCACCGGGTCACACCCAAGTTCGGCCTGACCTACGCGCTGACCGACCATTACACCTGGTTCGGCCAATACGCCGAAGGGTTCCGCACACCCTCGGCGAAAGCGCTGTACGGCCGTTTCGAAAACCTGAACCAGGGCTACACCGTCGAGCCCAACCCGAACCTCAAGCCGGAAACCAGCAAAGGCATTGAAACCGGGATTCGCGGCAACTTCGACGAAGGTTCGTTCGACATCGCCGTGTTCTACAACAAATACCGCGACTTCATTGACGAAGACGCCTCGGTCGCCGGCGGTACCGTGCAGCAGTTCGAAGCCAACAACATCAAGCACGCCACCATCAAGGGCATCGAAGCCAAGGGCCGCCTGAACCTCGATGCGTTCGGCGCACCACAAGGCCTCTACACCCAGGGTTCGGTCGGCTACACCTATGGCCGCAACGACGACAACGGCGAGCCGCTCAACAGCGTCAACCCGCTCAAAGGCGTGTTCGGCCTGGGCTACGACCAGGACAACTACGGCGGTCTGCTGAGCTGGACCCTGGTGAAAAAGCAGAACCGTGTGGACAGCACTACCTTCCACGCCCCCGATGGCAGCACCAGCGCGCCCTTCAAGACGCCGGGCTTCGGCGTTCTCGACCTGACCGCCTTCTACAAAGTCACAGACGACGTGACCATCAACGGTGGCGTCTACAACCTGACCGACAAGAAGTACTGGAACTGGGATGACGTGCGCAGCTACGACAGTGTCGGTGAAGCTGGCGTGACCGCACCCGCCAACCTTGACCGCCTGACCCAGCCGGGCCGCAACTTCGCGATCAACCTGATCTGGGACATCTGATAACACCCGCCTCACCCCGCCGGAATTTCACCGGCGGGGTGAGGATTTTTTACTGTGCCGCGTCTTCTTGTTCGTCTAGTTGATAACAGCTCTCTTTAGAGCCACAAGGCGCTACCCTTCTCAAGGACTTTCCCAATGACCGCTTCCCCTACCGCAGAACGCCCAAGCCTGCGCTCCCAGCGCCTGAACCAGATCACCAACGAGCCACACACCAAGCTCGACGCCCTGGTCAAGGCTCACGCGCCATTTGAAACCCAGGCCAACTTCGCCCGCTTCGTGGTGGCCCAGTACCTGTTCCAATCAGAACTCGTAGCCCTGTACAACGACGCCGAACTCATCAAAATTGTCCCGGACCTTGCCGCACGCTGCCGCGCCGAAGCCGCCAAACTGGACCTGGGCGACCTGGATACCGACGTACCGGCCCCCGTTGCCGGCGCGGTTAAAAACCCGAGCAAAGCCGAAGCCCTGGGCTGGTTGTTTGTGTCCGAAGGCTCCAAGCTGGGCGCTGCGTTCCTGATCAAGCGCGCCGTGGGTCTGGGCCTGAGCGAAACCTTCGGCGCCCGCCACCTTGGCGAACCGGCCGGTGGCCGTGCTGAAGGCTGGAAGAGCTTTACCCGCACCCTCGACGGCCTGGAGTTCAGCGCAGAAGAAGAAGCGGCGGTGGAAAAAGGTGCAATCGACGCGTTCGTGCGCTTCACCGTGCTGCTCGAACAGGCGTACGCTAGCGCCCCTGAACTCGCCTGATCTTTGGCTGAAATGCGATAACCCTGTGGGAGCGGGCTTGCTCGCGAATGCGGTGGATCAGGCAAAAATGCATTGGCTGACACACCGCATTCGCGATGCAAGCCCGCTCCCACATTTAGATCTCATTTCAAATAGATTTTCTGTGATACCCCCACATATGACCGGCAAAACCCAATCCACCTCGAAAATCGCGCAGATCCTCTTCGGCCTGCTGGCCTATGTCAGCCTGGGCATTGGGTTGGTGGCGATTGTCATCCCGGGTTTGCCCACCACCGAATTCATCCTGCTCGCTGCCTGGGCCGCTACCAAAAGTTCGCCGCGCCTGAGCGCCTGGCTGGAAAACCACCGGCTGTTCGGGCCGATCCTGTTCAACTGGCGCAACGGCAAGATCATTGCGCGCCGCGCCAAAATCAGCGCCACCATCAGCATGTTGGTCTGCGCCGTCTTGATGCTGGTGATGCTCGAACACGGCTGGCCGGTGTACCTGGCCATTGCCGGGATGAGCCTGGGCAACCTGTGGATCTGGTCACGTCCGGAACGGCTTGCAGCCCCTGTATAATGCTGCGTGTAGGGTTTCTCCTACCGCTCATCGCCTCTCTCTCATGAATTGAATCATGACGCCGATGTTTCAGACATAGCGCTGAATGGACTTGGCCTGCACTGCGTGCCTTCCAATAAGTCCATTCGTGAGTGAACCTATGTTCGACACCCTCTCCATTCGCTTGAAAATAGTGCTGCTATCAGGCCTTTGCCTGTTGGGTGTGATCGCGCTGATCATCAGCATCAACCTCTACGAAACCGACCAGAACGATCACCTGATCAGCGACTCAAGCTCGCGAATGCTCACCAACAGCGTGCAGAGCCTGCTGCAATCCAAAGCCGCCGAACAGGCCATGCTGTTGCAGAAAACCTTTGGCGAAAACCTGCTGGTGGTGACCGCCCTCGCCGACCAGGTCAAGGATTTGCGCGCCCTGGCGGCCAAGCGTTCGCTGGAGCCTGGCGCGTTGCGAGAAGAACTCAACCAGAGCCTCAAGACCACATTTGAGCGCAATAGCAAAGTGCTGGGTATCTGGCTCTCATTCGAACCCAATGGACTGGATGGCAAGGACAGCGAATTCGTCGACGACAAGGCCCGCGTGTCCAACGAAAAAGGCCGTTTCTCCAGCTACTGGAGCCGCGCCGGTGGCGACGGCCTGAACACCATCATGGTCGAAGAGGACCTGACCAAGACCACCCCCAACCTCAGCGGCACGCCCTACAACATCTGGTACACCTGCCCACGGGACACGCGCAAGGTTTGCTTGCTGGACCCCTACGCCGATGAAGTGGCCGGCAAGCAAATGCTGATGACCACCATTGCCTTACCGCTGATCGTGGACGGCAAAGTCATCGGCGTGGTCGGTATCGACATCGCCCTCAACACCCTGCAAGCAGTGACGGATGCGGCACAAAAAGAACTGTTTGATGGCGCGGCGCACCTGGAGATCCTGTCCAGCACCGGCCTGATCGCGGCGTATAGCGGCCAGCCGGACAAGGTCGGCAAAAACCTGATCGACACTATCGGCGCCGAAGGCAAGGAAATCGTGCAGTTGCTGGCCAGTGACAGCCACGTCAACCGTGAACAAGGCGATACAATTCGTGCGGTTTACTCAGTCAGGCCCATTGCCGATGCAAAAGCCTGGGGCGTAGTGATTAAACTGCCAAAACAGGTAATGTTGGCCGACTCCGTGAAACTCCAACACGTGCTTGATCAAGCCCAGGCCAGCGGTACCCTCAAAGCCTTGCTGGTGGGCGCTGCTGCCGGTCTGCTCGGCCTGCTGCTGATCTGGCTGACCGCAACCGGCGTCACCCGCCCGATCAACAACGTGGCGGCCATGCTCAAGAACATCGCCAGCGGCGAAGGCGACCTCACCCAGCGCCTGGCCTACGCCAAGAAGGATGAACTAGGCGAACTGGCCAACTGGTTCAACCGTTTCCTCGACAAGCTGCAACCGACCATCGCGCAGATCAAGCAAAGCATCACCGAGGCGCGCGGTACCGCCGACCAGTCTTCGGCCATCGCACGCCAGACCAGCGAAGGCATGCAGGTGCAGTTCCGGGAGATCGACCAGGTGGCCACCGCGTCCAACGAGATGAGCGCCACCGCCCACGACGTGGCCAACAGCGCATCCAATGCAGCCAGTGCGGCGCGAGGGGCTGACCAGTCGGCACGTGAAGGCATGTCGATCATTGAGCAGAGCACACGTGACATCACCACCCTGGCCGAAGAAGTCAGCAAAGCGGTGAGCGAAGTTGAAGCCCTGGCCGTGAACAGCGAGCAGATCGGTTCGGTGCTGGAAGTGATCCGCAGCATCGCCGAGCAGACCAACCTGTTGGCGCTGAATGCCGCCATCGAAGCCGCACGCGCCGGGGAAAGCGGCCGGGGGTTTGCAGTGGTGGCCGACGAAGTGCGCAACCTGGCCAAGCGTACCCAGGATTCCGTGGAGGAAATCCGCCTGGTGATCGAACGCATCCAGACCGGCACCCGAGGGGTGGTGGCAACCATGCACTCCAGCCAGAGCCAGGCGCAAAGCAATGCCGGGCAGATCCATCAAGCGGTGCAGGCCCTGGGCAAGATCAGCGATGCGGTGACGGTGATCAGCGACATGAACCTGCAGATCGCCAGCGCCGCCGAGCAACAGAGCGCCGTGGCCGAAGAGGTCAACCGCAACGTCTCGGCGATCCGCACCGTCACCGAAACCCTCACCGGCCAGGCCACCGAGTCGGCGGCCATCAGCAGCCAACTCAATGCCCTGGCGACTCAGCAGATGGCGCTGATGGACCAGTTCAAGGTCTGACCGCTTACGCCAACCCCACGCTAAACCCTGTGGGAGCCGGGCTTGCCCGCGATGACGGTGGGTCAGCAATGACTCTATTGGCTGACACACCGCTATCGCCAGCAAGCCGGCTCCTACGGATTAACGCCCGGGCCAGGCCTGGACGAACGCTGCTACGTCTTCTTTGGCCGCCGTACGTGGCGGGTTCTGCGGCGTGCCCAGGTACAGGAAGCCAATCACTTCCTCATCCGCCGTCAGCCCCAAGCCTTTGGCGACGTGGGCCGAGTAGGACAATTCACCGGTGCGCCACACCGCACCGATGCCCTGGGCGTACGCGGCCAGCAGGATGCCGTGGGCTGCACAGGCGGCGGCCAGCAGCTGCTCGGACTTGGGCACCTTGAAGTGCTCCTGCAACCGGGCAATCACCACCACTACCAACGGCGCGCGCAGCGGGCCGTTCTGGGCCTTGTCGATCACCGCCTGCGGTGCGTCGGCGTCTTGCAGACGGGCGGCCTCGGCCAGCAACGTCCCCATCTGCTCGCGGGCGGCGCCTTCTACCGTAAGGAAACGCCAAGGGCGCAGTTGGCCGTGGTCAGGCGCGCGCATGGCGGCGGCGAACAGCACGTCGCGCTGCTCCTGGGTCGGCGCCGGCTCCAGCAAACGCGGCACGGAAACACGGTTGAGCAAAGCGTCGAGAGCCTGCATTGGCCACCTCCAGAGAAAAATGTGCGGCCATTCTAGCGGGATTGAATCGGATTGGACCAAACGATAATTGCTCTTATTCAATCCGCCCCGCCCTGTTAGACTTTGCGACCTTATTTTCAGCCGCCGTTCAGGAAACTCGATGTTCCGTTCGCTTTTTCGCCTGTCCGCAGCATTGATGGCCTTGAGCCTCACGGCCTGCGATGACGCCCCTCGCTTCACCAAGGCCGAGCCGGGTGAATCGCGCAGCGGTGGCGCCACGACGGTGAACAAGCGCGACCAGAACGCGTTTTCCCTGCCCTCGGCCAACCTGCCCCCTACCCGCCGCCTCGACTTCAGCGTCGGCAATAGCTTCTTTCGCAGCCCGTGGGTGATCGCGCCGTCCACCACCACTGCGCGGGACGGCCTGGGCCCGCTGTTCAACACCAATGCCTGCCAGAACTGCCATATCAAGGACGGCCGTGGCCATCCGCCACTGCCCGACGCGCCCAACGCGGTGTCGATGCTGGTGCGCCTGTCGATCCCGGGCACGCCGGCCTATGCCAAGGTCATCGAACAGATCGGCGTGGTCCCCGAGCCGGTCTACGGCGGGCAACTGCAGGACATGGCCGTACCCGGCGTGGCACCGGAAGGCAAAGTGCGGGTGGACTACACACCGGTCAACGTCAGGTTCAAGGACGGTACGGTGGTCGAGTTGCGCAAGCCGAACCTGCAAATCACCGGGCTCGGCTACGGCCCGATGCATCCAGACACACTTTTTTCCGCGCGGATCGCGCCGCCCATGATCGGCCTGGGGCTGCTGGAAGCCATCAGCGACGCCGACATCCTGCGCAATACCGACCCGAAAACCGCCGACAAGGAAGCCCTCGTCGGCCGCGCCAACTGGGTGTGGGACGACGCCCAGCACACCACCGTCCTCGGGCGTTTTGGCTGGAAAGCCGGGCAGCCAAACCTCAATCAACAAAATGTTCACGCGTTCTCTGGTGATATGGGCCTCACCACGTCCCTGAGACCCTTTGATGACTGCACCGATGCACAAGTCGCCTGCAAACAGGCGCCCAACGGCAATGGCCCGGATGGCGAACCGGAAGTCAGCGACAACATCCTGCGCCTGGTGCTGTTCTACACGCGCAACCTCGCCGTACCCGCACGCCGAGGCGTCAACACGCCACAGGTGCTGGCCGGCAAGAACCTGTTTTACCAGGCAGGCTGCCAGGGTTGTCACACGCCGACGTTCACCACGGCCGCGACTGCCGCCGAGCCCGAGCTGGCCAATCAGGTGATCCACCCCTACAGCGACCTGTTGTTGCACGACATGGGCGAAGGCCTGGCCGACAACCGCAGCGAATTCAAGGCCGGTGGCCGAGATTGGCGCACCACGCCGCTGTGGGGTATTGGCCTGACGCAAACCGTGAGTGGCCACACCCAGTTTTTGCATGACGGTCGCGCGCGCAACCTGCTCGAAGCCGTGCTGTGGCATGGCGGTGAAGCCCACGCGGCGCAGCAGCATGTGCTGACGTTTAATGCCGAGCAGCGCGCTGCGTTGCTGGCGTTCTTGAATTCCTTATAAGCGTTGCCCCAATTACAGAAGGGAGCTCTACATGTTCCGTCCCAAGTTGTTGTTCACCAGCCTGGCCGCCCTCGCACTGGGCGCCTGCTCGCCACAAGACCCGCAGGCCGTGACCTCGGCGGCCATCGCCAAGCAAGTGATCCTGCCGACCTACAGCCGCTGGGTCGAAGCCGACCGTCAACTGGCCGTCAGCGCCCTCGCCTACTGCCAGGGCAAGGAAAGCCTGGAAACCGCCCGTGCCGACTTCCTGCATGCACAAAAAGCCTGGGCCGAGCTGCAACCGCTGTTGATCGGCCCGCTGGCCGAAGGCAACCGTTCGTGGCAGGTGCAGTTCTGGCCGGACAAGAAAAACCTGGTCGGTCGCCAGGTTGAACAGCTGGTCACCGCCCAGCCACAGATCGATGGCGCTGCGCTGGCCAAATCCAGCGTCGTGGTACAAGGCCTGTCGGCCTACGAATACATCCTCTACGACGCCAAGACCGACGTCGCCGACGAAGCCCAGAAGGCCCGTTACTGCCCGCTGTTGGTGGCCATTGGCGAGCGCCAGAAAGCCCTGGCCGAGGAGATTTTGGCCAGCTGGAACAGCACCGACGGCATGCTGGCGCAGATGACCAAGTTTCCGAACCAGCGCTACGCCGATTCCCATGAAGCCATTGCCGATCTGCTGCGTGTCCAGGTAACCGCGCTGGACACTCTGAAGAAAAAACTCGGCACGCCGATGGGCCGCCAGACCAAGGGCATCCCGCAGCCGTTCCAGGCCGATGCCTGGCGCAGCGAGTCATCCCTGCAAAGCCTCGAAGCCAGCCTGGCCGCCGCCCAGACCGTGTGGGTCGGTGTCGACAACAAGGGCCTGCGTGGCCTGTTGCCGTCGGACCAGAAGCCGTTGGCCGACAAGATCGACGCCGCTTACGCCGCGTCCCTCAAGCTGTTCGCCAGCAACCAGCGCACCCTCAACGAATTGCTGGCCGACGATGCCGGGCGCCAGCAACTCAACGACCTCTACGACAGCCTCAACGTCGTCCACCGCCTGCACGAAGGCGAGCTGGCCAAGGCGCTGGGCATTCAACTGGGCTTTAACGCCAACGACGGTGACTGATGATGCTCAGGCGACAGGCTTTGGCCGTTGGCAGCGTACTGCTCAGTGCAATCACATTGGGTGGCTGGACGCTGTTTAAAAGCAAAGACAAGGGCCCGCTGCTGTTGTCGGCGCGCGATGATGCGGACGGCAAGCACTATGCCGTGGGTTACCGCCTGGACGGCAAGCCAGTGTTTGCCACCCAGGTCGGCCAGCGCTGCCACGACATCATCAACCATCCGACGCTGCCGATTGCGCTGTTTGTCGCCCGTCGCCCGGGCACCGAGAGTTACTTGATCGACCTGCGTGATGGCACGCTGCTGCAAACCATCACCTCCAAGGCCAACCGCCACTTCTATGGCCACGCGGTCATCCACAAGAGCGGCGACTGGCTGTACGCCACCGAAAACGACACGTCCGACCCCGGCCGTGGCCTACTCGGTGTGTACAGGTCCGAAGGTGAGCGCCTGGTGCACACGGGTGAGCTCTCCACCCATGGCATAGGCCCGCACCAAGTGTCCTGGATGCCCGACGGCGAAACCCTGGTGGTAGCCAACGGCGGTATTCGCACCGAAGCCGAAAGCCGGGTGGAGATGAACCTCAACGCCATGGAGCCGAGCCTGGTGCTGATGCACCGCGACGGGACGCTGATCAGCAAGGAAACCCTCGGCCAGCAGATGAACAGCGTGCGGCATATGGGGATCGCCAGCGATGGCACCATCCTCACTGGGCAGCAGTTCATGGGGCCGTCCCAGGAGCGTTCCGAGCTGCTGGCGATCAAGCGTCCAGGGCAACCGTTCGTGGCGTTCCCGGTGGCTGATGAGCAATTGCAGGCCATGGGGCACTACACCGCAAGCGTTGCGGTACACAGTGAGCTGCGCCTGGTAGCGCTGACCGCACCGCGAGGCAATCGCTTCTTTATCTGGGACATGGACAGCGGCGAATTGCGTCTGGATGGGCCGCTGCCTGATTGTGCCGGCGTGGGTGCGGTGGCCGATGGGTTTGTCGTCACCTCAGGCCAGGGGCGCTGCCGTTTCTACGACTGCCGCCAGAAACAGCTGGTGGCCAAACCACTGGAGCTGCCGGCCGGGCTTTGGGACAACCACCTGCACCTGGTCTGACGCCCGGTTATTCAAGGCAAAAAAAAGGGCCTCGCATCGCAAGGCCCTTCTCCGGGGGTTTGAATAATTTCAACTTTGCGGCCTCATGCCTTGAGACATCCCGAACATGAACAGCAACAGCTCATGATCGGGCTTGACCGCCACACTGGCCTTGGCGACGCGTGGCAACAGGCATTGCCCGCCACCTTGCACCGCATGCAACACCTGTGTGCGAGGCTGCTCCCACGCCGCCAGGGCGAGGGCTGCAACGCCCAACGCCCCGACCAGGAACAAACCTCGTGCTATTTCTAGCTTCATCTGGTTAAACCCTTGATAGCGCTGCCAAACGCCGTCTCGTAAAAGTAGCTGAGTTTTTCCCAGTCGGTACTGCTCCACGACGAATGGCGGCGCAGTTGCAGCATGTCATGGGAAGCCGCCCGATAAGCGGTCAAGCGCTGGCGGCATTTCTCGAAGTCCAGCAGCGCCACTTCCACATTGGCCGAGTCACCCTCGCCCGTTACCCGCACAAAGATATGCTTGATGTAGAGGCAACCGTGCTGCCAACGGCCCTTGTGCATGCGCGCCAGGGTGCCCGCCAACTCCTTGAGCATCCGTTCATGCACCTGTTCGCCGTACTGTTCACGGCCACCGGCGGCATACCAGTTTTCGATTTCGTCGAAGCCGTCCAGGGACGCGGTCACCAACAGGGCCTTCCATTGATGCTCAGGGTCGCGACGCGCCTCACAGAACACCAGCTCCGGCACCCGCACATCCAGCAAACGCAGACCCTTGAGGGCATCACGTTCGCGCAGGACGGTCGGGCGTCCAAACGGATGCAACAAGCTGCGGTAGATATGCCCGGTCTGGCGCTTGCTGTAGAGCAAGCGGCCATTGGGGCTGATCACCCGCTGTACACCACTTTCACCGCCGCGCCGACGGTTGGGCTCTTCCACCCACTCGCCTTGCTGGCGCCAGAAAAAATCGAATCGTTCTTCGGGAGCTACATGACTGCCTACTGCGCACTCAACTGCCATCCTGTTACCTCTTACGCAAGACATACACTCGCCACATGGCATAGAGCGGTATGAAGTCCAGAGACTCCTGAACACGGAAACCGGCTTGCTCAAACTCTGCCTCAACAGTAGCAGCCGGTAACACAAACCGGTTTTGGTAACCTTCCTGCTCACCTTTCTTACGACGTTTGACCTCGGCGCGCTTGCGTTTCCAAGCCTTGAAGTTGCCATCCACCCACAGCGAAATGATCACGCTGTCGCGGGTGACCCGCTGAAACTCCCGCAGTATCGACAGCCGGTGCGCCGGATCACCAATGTGGTGCATCAAGCGCATGCAGAAAATGCTGTCGACCGAGTTATCGGGCAGATCGATATCAAAGGCAGATGTCTGCAAGGGCCGTACCCGTTTCACCACATCGGCGGGTTGGGCCGCGGTCGCCACCTTCAGCATCGACGCCGAATTGTCGGCCCCGATGATCACACGGTTGGGCTTCTCGGCCAGCAGCGGCCAGAAACGCCCCGCTCCGCACGGCAGGTCCAGCACCAGGCCGGGCTCACCGGCCATGGCCAGTGCACCGCGCGCCAATTGCTCGTCGCGTTTGTGGGACAACCGGCGAGCCAGATTGTCCTGATGCTTGAGCAAATATTTCTGGGCGTGCTGATCGTCGTACTTTTCAGAAAATTCAAGCTTGGTCGGGGTAGACATCAACGGATCTCCAGTTGCTGATGCCTACAACCTTAAGCAGCGAACTGTGATCAACAGGTCAACCCGTTGTGAAAAACTTGTCCTGTCCAATCCCATACATTTCAAGACTTTACAGATACAAGCAGTGGCATGGGGCCATCTTCGCCGAAAAGGAGGGGATCTGCCGCAGGATAGCGGCAGGGAGGGGGCTCAGGGTTTGACCTGGCTCAACTGGACGTGAAAGCGGCAGCCGTTGGGCTCCATGGTACTGAGGCTGACGCTCCAGCCCTGGTTCTCGCAGATGCGTTGCACCAGGGAAAGCCCGAGGCCCAGGCCGTCACCGCGCTTCTCATTGCCCCGTACAAACGGCTCGAACATCGCTTCGCGCTTGTCTTCGGGGATGCCCACGCCAGAGTCTTCCACCACAAAACCACTGGGTTCCAGGGTCAAGCGGATAAACCCTTGCTCAGTGTAGTGCAAGGCATTGCGCAGCAGGTTGCCCATGACCGCATGCAGGAACGTCGTGTTATAGCGTGTATCCAGCGGCTGGCCAGGCTGGTAGATCAGCTCCAGTCCCTTGCGCTCGATGGGTTCACGCCAGATGCCAAGCAGGTCGTCCGCCACCTGGGAGAGGCTGACCTGAGGCGACATGGCGCCGTTATCGTGCTGGGCACGGGCGAGCATCAGGAAGGTCTGCACCAGTTCGCGCATTTCCTCACACGCCCGGGCAATCCGCTCGACCTGGTTGCGACCGCGCTGGTCGATGGCCGGGTTTTCCAGCAGCAATTCGCAGGAGCTGGCCAGCACCATCAAGGGCGTGCGCAACTCGTGGCTCACATCGCTGGTAAACATCTGCTCGCGGTTCAGCGCCTGGCGCAACCGGCCCAGGGTGGCGTCGAAGGCCACGGCCAACTCGCCCACTTCGTCAGCCGCATAGTCAGGCGCCAAGGGCGGTGCCAGGCCCAGCAGTTGGTCACGATGGCGAACCTGGCGGGCCAGGCGTACCACCGGCGCCATCACCTTGCGCGCCAACACCCAGCCGAGGAACACCGCCAGTGCCAGGCTGAGCACAAAACCTACCAGCACCACGGCGAACAGCACGCGCTCACGTTCTTCAAAATCACTCTGATCCTGCAGCAGCACGTAGCGCCGGCCGTCGACCACTTCCACCATGGCGTGGTACGACAGCGCCTCGCGAAACACTTCGTGAAAACCCGGCTCCAGGTGCCGCAGGTCCTTGGGCAGCTCGAAATCACCGCGCCCACCGCTGAAGTAAAACAGTTGGTCCGGCTCGGGTCGGTGGCTCCAGTCTTCGACGCTGTCCATCAGCAGCAGGCGTTGCAAATCACCGCCCAAACCGGCTGAGATGAGTTTTTCTTCCACCAAATGCACGGTGGCGACAATGCCCATGGCGAAGGCTCCCGCCACCAGTGCGCTCATCAACGCAAAGGCGATGATGATCCGCTGGGCAAGGCTTTGCTTAAACTCCATCACGACCCTCGGCCAGGCGATAACCCACGCCGTGCACCGTTTGCAGCAACGGCTTGGCGAACGGTTTATCGATCACTTGGCGCAATTGGTGAACGTGGCTGCGCAAGCTGTCGCTGTCCGGGCAGTCATCACCCCACAACGCTTCTTCGAGAATTTCCCGGCGCAGCACATGCGGGCTCTTTTGCATCAACACCGCCAGCAACTTCAGGCCGACCGGGTTGAGCTTGAGCAGGCGCCCTTCGCGGGTGACTTCCAACGTATCAAGGTCGTAGCTCAGGTCGCCGACTTGCAGGGCACGTCGCCCGCCACCCTGGGCACGGCGCAAGACGGCTTCGATGCGGGCCGCCAGTTCCGACAGGGCGAACGGTTTGAGCAGGTAGTCATCGGCGCCGGACTTGAAGCCCTGCAGCCGGTCATCCAGTTGGTCGCGAGCGGTGAGCATGATCACCGGTGTGTCGCGGCGTGCGTCTTCGCGCAGGCGTTTGCACAGGGTGTAGCCATCAATACCTGGCAACATGATGTCGAGCACGATCAAGTCGTAGTGTTCGGTGGCAGCCAGGTGCAAGCCCGACAAACCGTCCTGCGCGCAGTCCACGGTATAGCCTTTTAGCCCCAGGTAATCCGCCAGATTGGCCAGAATATCGCGGTTGTCTTCAACCAATAAAATTCGCATGGGCAGTGTCTCCGTACGCGGTAACGGCCGTGTTGGCTCGCGCAGCTTAAGGCCAAGTGTGGCTCAGGGATAGACCTGGAAGGCCCG
This sequence comes from Pseudomonas sp. BIGb0164, assembly GCF_024810135.1. Taxonomy (NCBI): domain Bacteria; kingdom Pseudomonadati; phylum Pseudomonadota; class Gammaproteobacteria; order Pseudomonadales; family Pseudomonadaceae; genus Pseudomonas; species Pseudomonas sp. BIGb0164. The sequence continues at coordinate 105,404 of NZ_JANUEA010000009.1, forward strand.
TCGATTAAGGTTTTCAACCGATATTTCAGTTGAACGAGATTTTCACTATAGCTTCACAGTTTAACGACAGCGCTGAAGCGAAAATTTTGGATCGATGGAACATTTTTATCGACAGGCAGACCGCTTTCGCGGGCAAGCCCGCTCCCACCTGTGGAGGGTGGGCACCTTCAGAACCGTTAACGTACGCCCAATAAAAAGCCCCGCCTGCATCACTGCAGGCGGGGCTTTTTCAGTACGGGGGTAAGGCTGGCTTACATCATGCCGCCCATGCCACCCATGCCGCCCATGTCTGGCATGCCGCCGCCAGCTGCGCCTTCAGCCTTCGGCTTGTCAGCGATTGCAGCTTCGGTGGTCAGAACCAGGCCACCAATGGAGGATGCGGCTTGCAGCGCGGAACGAGTCACCTTGGTAGGGTCCAGGATGCCCATTTCGATCATGTCGCCGTAGACGCCAGTTGCAGCGTTGTAACCGTAGTTACCTTTGCCGTTCTTGACTTCGTTGACCACCACGCTTGGCTCGTCGCCGGAGTTGGCAGCGATCTGGCGCAGTGGAGCTTCAACGGCACGACGCAGAACAGCGATACCCACGTCCTGATCGGCGTTGTCGCCTTTCAGACCAGTCAGGGCTTCCAGAGCACGGATCAGCGCTACGCCACCGCCAGGTACCACGCCTTCTTCAACGGCAGCACGGGTTGCGTGCAGGGCGTCTTCAACGCGGGCTTTCTTCTCTTTCATTTCAACTTCGGAACCCGCGCCCACCTTGATCACTGCAACGCCGCCGGACAGCTTGGCCAGACGCTCTTGCAGTTTTTCACGGTCGTAGTCGGACGAAGTCTCGGCAACCTGGGCACGGATCTGAGTGATGCGAGCCTGGATGTCCTGCTCAACGCCAGCACCGTCAACGATGATGGTGTTTTCTTTGGAGATGGTCACGCGCTTGGCGCTGCCCAGGTTTTCCAGGGTGGCGCTTTCCAGGCTCAGGCCGATCTCTTCGGAGATAACGGTACCGCCGGTCAGAACGGCGATGTCCTGCAGCATGGCCTTGCGACGGTCGCCGAAGCCTGGAGCCTTGACGGCTGCGACTTTAACGATGCCACGCATGTTGTTCACAACCAGGGTCGCCAGGGCTTCGCCTTCAACGTCTTCGGAAACGATCAGCAGCGGACGTCCGGCTTTGGCAACGGCTTCCAGCACCGGCAGCATTTCGCGGATGTTGGAGATCTTTTTGTCGACCAGCAGGATCAGCGGGCTGTCCAGCTCGGCAACCATGGTGTCTGGCTTGTTGACGAAGTACGGGGACAGGTAGCCACGGTCGAACTGCATGCCTTCTACAACCGACAGTTCGTTTTCCAGGCCAGTGCCTTCTTCAACAGTGATCACGCCTTCTTTGCCGACTTTTTCCATGGCTTCGGCAATGATGTCGCCGATGGAGCCGTCGGAGTTGGCGGAGATGGTGCCTACCTGAGCGATAGCCTTGGTGTCAGCGCATGGCTTGGACAGGTTTTTCAGCTCGGCAACAATGGCGATGGTCGCCTTGTCGATGCCGCGCTTCAGGTCCATCGGGTTCATGCCGGCAGCGACGGCTTTGTAGCCTTCGTTAACGATAGCCTGAGCCAGAACGGTAGCGGTGGTAGTACCGTCACCAGCGTCATCGTTGGCACGGGAGGCAACGTCTTTGACCAGCTGCGCGCCCATGTTTTCGAAACGGTCTTCCAGTTCGATTTCTTTGGCTACGGAAACGCCGTCCTTGGTGATGGTCGGAGCGCCGAAGCTCTTCTCGATGATCACGTTACGGCCTTTCGGGCCCAGGGTCGCTTTTACAGCGTCAGCCAGGACGTTGACACCAACGAGCATTTTCTTGCGGGCGGAATCGCCGAATTTAACTTCTTTAGCAGCCATGATCGATAATCCTTAAATTCTTTGGAGTAACGGGAAAGTGAGCGGAAAAATCACGCTTCCAGAACGGCGAGAATCTCGTTCTCGGCCATGACCAGCAGGTCTTCGCCGTCGACTTTCACAGTGTTGCTGCCGGAGTAAGGGCCGAATACAACCTTGTCACCGACTTTAACGGCCAGAGCACGCACTTCACCGTTTTCCAGGGTTTTGCCTGGACCAGCAGCGACGATCACACCGTGGTTGGCTTTTTCAGCAGCCGAACCTGGCAGAACGATACCGCCAGCGGTTTTCTTTTCTTCTTCGCTGCGACGGATTACGACGCGGTCGTGCAGAGGACGAAGCTTGCTCATTGTCGATCTCTCCTAATTGTGTTTTTCATCGGCCGGTGTCAGTACCGGCGGGTTGTAATCCGGCTGTGCCGGTCGCGGTTCGCCAAGCGAAACGCGGAAGTCTGTCTGGCGTTGCCACCAGAAACCTTGCGGTGACCGATACATAAGGGCGCATAAGCTTATTACAAGGGGCCTCGGCGGATTTTTTTTGCACTCGCCGGGCGGTAAAAGCAACACGGCACCCGAAGGTGCCGTGCTGGTTAAGCGGTTACTTGGTGTCGCGGTGTTCGAATTCGCCCTCAATCACGTCGCCTTCACGCTCCAGAGGCTGGCGCGGGGCTGGGCCGCCACGGGGTTGCAGGTCGTCGGCGAACGCTCGCTGACGGATCGCAGCCTCTTCGGCACGCTGGCGCATCTTGCCCGCCAGCAGCTTGCGGGTGAACGGCAGCAACATGACCAGGCCGACCACATCGCTGATAAAGCCCGGCAGGATCAGCAAGCCACCGGCCAGGGCCATCATCAGGCCTTCAAGCATGGTCTGGGCGGGCAGTTCGCCACGGTTCAGGCTTTCACGGGCACGAAGAGCCGTGGCCAGGCCGGCGACGCGCAGCACCAGAACGCCGAGCATCGAGCCGAGAATGATCAGCAACAGGGCGGGGAAAAACCCGATCGCGCTGCTGACTTGAACGAAGACGAACAGCTCCAACACCGGGAACAGCAGAAAGAGCAACAAAAAAGGGCGCATCAAATGGTTCCTCAACGCAAGAATGCCTTGCCAGTCCACCTTAGATGACGTCGCCGTTTCGTGAATTCAAGCACTGGCCGCTGCTTTTTTCGGCCAGACCTCGGCGTGAGCCAAGGAAACCAAGGCTTCGCGCACTTGTGTCGGGGTGTTGCAAGACTCCGCAAAGGGCAACCAATATAAGGATTGGCCTATACGCAGGTGCATGCCTTCACTGTCGATGCCCGCCAATTGAGCTGGCTCGGAGGTCGGCAAACCGGTGAGGTCGACGTAATGGGCGATGGCCTTGGTGTGATCGCTGTTCATGTGCTCGATCATGCTGCGCTCGGCCTTGCCGGCGAACGGGTTGGCGAGCGTCAGTTCATCGACCCAGTGAATCGCGCCAAACCCGCCGATATAACGGTGACGCACCGGCTTGAGCACCCAGAAGTCGAAGTCATGGGCCTTGTGGTAATTGGCGGAATCGGGGAAGTAGCGGTAATAACGCTCGGCTGCCGCCTCGATGGCTGCGGCGTCTTCCAGCTTCTCGGCTTCGGCCAGGTAGGTCAGGCGCCCTACCGCTTGCACATCATCGGCCTCGCGCTCACCCACCAGCAACGAGCACTTGGGGTCTTTCTGCAGGTTATGGGTGTGCTGGGCGATGCGGCTGATCAGGATCAGCGGGCGGCCTTGATCGTCGAGGCAATACGGCACTACCGAGCCGAAGGGAAAGCCAGGCATGGCTTTGGACAGTGTGGCGAGCGCCCCACGGTATTCCTTGAGCAACAGCTCTCGGGCGTTCTTGGCAACCTGTATGCTCAACGTATGACTCCTCGGGGTATTCAGCCGCCCATGGCATATGGGAATGGATCTCAACCACAAGGTAATCAATATCGGCAAAGGTTGCCAAGCAGGTTTTGTAAGGCTGTTTACCAGGCCACGCCGAACCCTGCGGTGTAGCGCGTCTTGCTCAGGCTGCTGTCCGAATCGCCGCTGATGATGTCGCGCTCGGCCTTGAGGTTGAGCGAGGCCCACTCGGTGACTTTGTAGCGCAGGCCCATTTCCGCATCCAGGGAGTAATCCACCGGTCCGTCGATCGGCCGGCCCAATTCACCGTTGGTAAAGAACTCGACCGTCTTGCCCACCAGGTAGCGGTTGTAGTTCCACTTCATGGCCACGGAGTAGAAGTTGTCCTTACCGCCGTCGGAATATTCGTAATCGGTGCGGTTGACCAGCGAACCCAACGAGAACGCGCCCAGCTCATCGTCCCAGAACTGGTAGCCCGGGCCGGTGCCGACGGTGCGCTGGCGGGACAGGTCTTCCACCTTGTCACGCTTGTAGGTCAGGCGGCCCTGCCAGAACCAGTGCTCAGTCAGGAAGCGGTCCAGGTCGTACTCCAGGGCCCAGTTGTCGGTGGTGGTGACGTCGTCCTGGAACTCGCGGTTGTACTCGCCCTGCCCGGTGTGGCGCCATTGGCCGTGGCGGGCGGTGGTCTTGAAGTCGATGTCGTAGTCGTTGGTGTCTTTTTCTGCGCGCTTGTAGTCCAGCGCCAGGTCGACGTTGCCTTTCCACACCAGGTCTTCGATCACAGGCTTGGGCTTGATGATCTGCTGGATGCTTGCCAATTCGACGGTCTTGGGCGCTTCGCCATTGGCCAGGACTACTTTGCCGTCGTCCGCGGCTTTGAGCGACTTGGCCTTCTCGCCCGTGTAGGCATCCTGCTTGACCAGCAATTCCTGATCGCTCTCCAGGGTTTTCACCTGCTTCCAATCCACCGGGATAGCCCCTGCGTAATCGGTCTGGATCAGCAGCTTGCCACCGTCGAAGACCTTGATCTTGCCGGTCAGGCGGTCACCGTTCTTCAACCAGACGGTGTCGGCCAACAAAGGCGTGGAGGCGCTGAAAACAGCGAGGCACAGCAGGGTTCTGGACAACATAAGCAGGTTCTGGGCTCAAGTTTGACAAAAAAGTCGGCATTATCGTGTTAGATAACGCCTTAGCAAGGACTGACTCAGGGATTTGGGTTGAGTTCATTGTTCATCGCGATATTTACAGACGTTTCTGACAAAGATGCCGACGATCTCAACGGATATGCCCACAGTGAATGAACCTGCCGAAACCCCGCAAAGCCCCGCCGAGATGCGCCGCACGGCGCTGTACCTGACCCTGGCGCAGGTCCCGCCAGGCTGCGTGGTGAGCTACGGCGAGTTGGCCCAACTGGCGGGCCTTGGGCGTGCGGCGCGCTGGGTCGGGCGTACCTTGAGCCAGCTTCCGGAAGACACCCGGCTGCCCTGGCACCGGGTGCTGGGTGCCGGCGGTCGGATAAGCCTTCCCGTGGGCAGTGCCTCAGGTGACGAGCAACGCGCGCGATTGCGCAGCGAAGGCGTCACGATCCGCAACAATCGCGTGGATATTCAGCGCCATGGCTGGCGCCCGGTAGAGCACAGCGGTTAGAGTGCGCGCTTTGTTTCCGCAAATCTGAGGCAGACTCCAGCCCATGCCCCGTAAAACCTGGCGCGCCGCGCTCGCCGCCTATGCCAGCCCCTCGACGTTAGTGCTGTTGTTGCTCGGCTTCGCCGCCGGTTTGCCTTACATGTTGGTGTTCTCGACGCTTTCAGTGTGGTTGCGCGAGGCCGGTGTGGCCCGCGAGACCATCGGCTATGCGAGCCTGATCGGTCTGGCCTACGCCTTTAAATGGGTCTGGTCACCGCTGCTCGACCAATGGCGCCTGCCGCTGCTGGGTAAACTCGGGCGTCGTCGTTCCTGGCTGGTGCTTGCCCAGTCACTGGTGATCCTCGGATTGATCGGCATGGGCTTCTGCGATCCGCAGAAACATCTGTCCTGGCTGATCGCCATCGCTGTCATCGTCGCCTTCGCGTCGGCCACCCAAGATATTGCGGTGGACGCCTATCGCCTGGAAATCGCCGACGACAGCCGCCAAGCCGCCCTGGCGGCCAGCTACATGTCTGGCTACCGCATTGCCGCCCTACTGGCGACGGCCGGCGCGCTGTTCTTCGCCGAAGGCTTCGGCTCGACCGGCTTCAACTATAAGCACTCGGCCTGGACCGGTACCTACGTGTTGTTCGGCGTGCTGATGATCCCGGCGCTGCTGACCACCCTGTTCATGCGCGAGCCGAACGTACCGCTGCGCACCCAGTTGCAGGCCGGTCGCTACAGCTTCGTGCACCAGTTGGTGTCGGTGTTCGTCCTGATTGTGCTACTGGTCTCGGTGCCGGCGATGTTCACCCAGTTGTACAACACGGATTTCGCCAGCGTGCTGTTCCATGGCGTCAGCCTGTGGGAACTGCTGATGGAAGACCGCGCCTTCCTGCGCGCCATTCTCTACATCACCCTTACCTGCCTGTGCCTTTCGGCGATGGGTCGCCGTGGCCTGGCGCCGGTGCTGACGCCGGTCAACGACTTCATCGTGCGCTACCGCTGGCAGGCACTGCTGCTGCTCGGGCTGATTGCGACCTACCGCATGTCCGACACCGTGATGGGCGTGATGGCGAACGTGTTCTACATCGACCAGGGCTTTACCAAGGACCAGATCGCCGGAGTGAGCAAGATCTTCGGCCTGATCATGACCCTGCTCGGCGCGGGCATGGGCGGCCTGTTGATTGTGCGGTTCGGCATCCTGCCGATCCTGTTCATCGGCGGCGTGGCTTCGGCAGGGACCAACCTGCTGTTCGTGATGCTCGCCGACATGGGCCCGGACCTGCAGATGCTGATTTTCACGATTTCCCTGGATAACTTCAGCTCCGGCCTGGCCACCTCGGCCTTCGTGGCCTACCTGTCGAGCCTGACCAACCTCAAGTTCTCCGCGACCCAATATGCGCTGCTGAGCTCGATCATGCTGTTGCTGCCGCGCCTGATCGGTGGCTATTCAGGGGTGATGGTGGAGAAGTTCGGTTATCACAACTTCTTCCTGATCACCTGCCTGCTGGGCGTGCCGACGCTGTTCCTGATTGCCTTGCATTGGTTCCAGGAGAATCGGCGGGCTCGGTTGAATCCACCCGCTGACGAAGTATCCCCCCTGTAGGAGCCGGCTTGCCGGCGATGAGGCCCGCAAGCCTCGCGTCAATCTCAAAGACGCCATCGCCGGCAAGCCGGCTCCTACATACCCCTCTGTATTCTGATGCCTGTACTCCGGCAGTTTGCGCCCGTACAATCCAGAGTCATTTCAAGTCCAAGCAACCGACAACGGCCTACCATGCGTACCAGTCAATATTTGCTCGCCACACAGAAAGAAACGCCTTCCGACGCGGTTGTGATCAGCCATCAGCTGATGCTGCGTGCCGGCATGATCCGCAAACTGGCCTCCGGCCTGTACACCTGGCTGCCCATGGGTTTGAAGGTGATGCGCAAGGTCGAAGCCATCGTTCGTGAAGAAATGAACGCCGCCGGCTCTCTGGAAGTGTTGATGCCGAGCACTCAACCGGCTGAACTGTGGCAGGAATCCGGGCGCTGGGAAGAGTACGGCCCTGAGTTGCTGCGCTTCAAGGACCGTCATGGCCGCGATTTCTGCGCCGGCCCGACCCACGAAGAAGTGATCACCGACCTGATGCGCAACGAGCTGAGCAGCTACAAGCAGCTGCCGCTGAACCTGTATCAGATCCAGACCAAGTTCCGTGACGAAATCCGCCCACGCTTCGGCTTGATGCGCGGCCGCGAATTCATCATGAAGGACGCGTACTCGTTCCACGCCGACCAGGCGTCCCTGCAGGTCACCTACGACCGCATGCACACCGCCTACTGCAACGTGTTCACGCGCCTGGGCCTGAAATTCCGCCCGGTTGAAGCGGACAACGGCTCCATCGGTGGTGCCGGTTCCCACGAATTCCACGTACTGGCCGAGTCCGGCGAAGACGATATCGTGTTCAGCAACGGTTCCGACTACGCGGCGAACATCGAGAAAGCCGAAGCCGTGCCACGGGAAACCTCCCGCCCAGCACCGGCTGAAGAGCTGCGCCTGGTGGACACCCCAGAGACCAAGACCATCGCGGCCCTGGTGGAAAAATTCAATCTGCCGATTGAAAAGACCATCAAGACCCTGATCGTGCGCGCTGAAGAAGAAGGCAAGCTGATCGCCCTGGTCATCCGTGGCGACCACGAGCTCAACGAAATCAAGGCGGCCCAGCAACCTGGCGTGGCCAGCCCGCTGGTCATGGCCACCGATGCCGAACTGCGCGACGCCATTGGCGCCGGTGCGGGTTCCCTCGGCCCGCTGAACCTGCCGCTGCCGATCATCATCGACCGCTCGGTCGAGCTGATGAGCGACTTCGGTATCGGCGCGAACATCGACGACAAGCACTACTTCGGCGTGAACTGGGAGCGTGACCTGCCGGTGCCGACCGTGGCCGACCTGCGTAACGTGGTGGCCGGCGACCCAAGCCCGGACGGCAAGGGCACCCTGGAGATCAAGCGCGGCATCGAAGTCGGGCACATCTTCCAGCTGGGCAACAAGTACAGCAAGGCGATGAAGTGCGAAGTGCTGGGCGAGAACGGCAAGCCGATCACCCTGGAAATGGGTTGCTACGGCATTGGCGTGTCCCGCGTGGTGGCGGCTGCCATCGAGCAGAACAACGACGAGAAAGGCATCATCTGGAGCGACGCCCTGGCCCCGTTCCAAATCGCCCTGGTACCGCTGCGCTACGACAACGAGCAAGTACGCGAAGCCACCGACAACCTGTATGCCGAACTGACGGCTGCCGGTTTTGAAGTGTTGCTCGATGACCGGGACAAGAAAACCAGCCCGGGCATCAAGTTCGCCGACATGGAACTGATTGGCATCCCGCACCGTATCGTGGTCAGTGACCGCGGCCTGGCCGATGGCAATCTGGAATACAAGAGCCGGACCGAAGCCGAAGCCCAACCGTTGCCGGTGGCTGACGTGCTGTCTTTCCTTCAGGCGCGTATTCGTCGCTGAAAACCAGATCAAGAGAAGTCATGTTCAAGCGAAACACCAGAGCCTTGGGGGGCGCCGCCTTGTGCGGCGCCCTGCTGGTCAGCGGCTGCGCCAACCAGATGTCGCAACGCAGTGAGCACGAGGAGCGGGTCGAGCGTAAGTTGCTCGACCACAGCCTGCAGATCGATGTAGGCGAGCCCAAAGTGCTGGAGCTGCCGCAACGCCGGGTTCGGATTCACGAGCAAAAGACCTTTGAGGTCACCGAGTTCGAAGTCACCCGTCGTTACGATCGCTACACCCCCTACCAACCCTGGCGCAAACTCTACGAGATGCCTCTGGGTGCGGTGGCCCTGGTGGCTGGCGCGGGTGCCAACGTGGCGAACATCTTCGCCCTCGGCAACCTGCCCACCAGCATGACCCGCGACTGGCTGAGCTACGGCGTGGACGGCATCAACCCGTTCATGAACGTGCAATCCCATGGCCGTGCGCAACAGAACCTGGCGGGTATCGACGAAGTCCAGCGCGACAAACGCGTGGAGTATTCGAGCCTGCCCTGGAGCGAACGCCCGGTGCAGGTCACTGCCGGCAAGCAGACCCATGAGCTGACCACCGACCGCAATGGCGTCCTGCGCCTGAACCTGTTGGACAGCCCATTTGCCGAACAGGACCTGAACCGCGTCAGCACCTTGAAGATCAGCGTGGAAGATGGCCAGGACGATGTGCATTCGGACTCGACCCTGGCGATCAGCAGCACCCTGCGCAGCAAGTTGCTGGAGGCCCACGGCCTGATCTACGACGACCTGGAAGACGACGAGGTCAACCAGTGGGTGCATCGCGTCAAGCGCCTGTCGGAGTTGGGGCTGGAAGAAGAAGCCAGTGAACTGGAACAAAGCCTGATCGAACTGACCCGCAATGATCCGGAGTTGCAGCAGGAATTCCTGCAGGCATTGACCAAGGATGCGGGGCGTTTGGTGGCAGACCCTGGCGCACGCTAATATTTTTTGACCGCTGAAAATCTAAATGTGGGAGCGGGCTTGCTCGCGAAGACGGAGTGTCAGTCAATGCTGCTGTAACTGATTCACCGCTGTCGCGAGCAAGCCCGCTCCCACATTTGGTTTCCGGTTTCTACCAAGAGAACTCCAGTTGTTCGTTACCACCACTCAAATCCAATAACCGCACGCCAATCCCCAGCAACCGCACCGGCTTGCCACCGCGATTAAACGCCTGCGTCAGCAGCTGTTGATAACTCTCAAGATCCCGCCCTGCCCCCGCCTGCTCCAAGGTGGTCTGGGTAAAGTCATGAAACTTCACTTTCACGAACGGCTTACCCGCGCGGTAACTGCTGTCGATGCGCGCCATGCGCCCGGCCAGTGTTTCCATCAGTTCAGGCAGTTTCGCCAGGCAGCTTGAAAGGTCCGGCAGGTCAACATCGTAGGTGTTTTCCACACTGATCGATTGGCGGCGGCTGTCGTTCTGCACGGCGCGATCATCAATCCCACGAGCCAGACTCCACAGTCTTTCACCGAAACTGCCGAACTCACGCACCAGCGCCAATTTGTTCCACTCGCGCAATTGCAGGCAGTCTTCGATACCCAGGCGTGCCAGCTTGTCCGCCGTGACCTTGCCCACCCCGTGCAACTTGCTGACGCGCAGCTGGGACACAAAATCCTCGACCTGATCCGGCGTGATCACATACAGCCCGTTGGGTTTCTTCCAGTCGCTGGCGATCTTGGCCAAAAACTTGTTCGGCGCGACCCCGGCAGACACCGTGATATGCAACTGGTTGGAGACCCGACGGCGGATGTCCTGGGCGATACGCGTGGCGCTGCCGCCAAAGTGCGAGCTGTCGGAGACGTCCAGGTAGGCTTCATCCAGGGATAAGGGCTCGATCAAGTCGGTGTAATCGCGAAAGATCGTCTGGATTTCCTTGGACGCTTCTTTATAGGCGTCCATGCGCGGCTTGACGATGGTCAAGTCCGGGCACAGCTTCAGGGCGTGGCGTGAAGACATGGCCGAGCGCACGCCGTAGGCCCGCGCCTCGTAGTTACAGGTGGCGATCACCCCACGCCGGTCCGCCGAGCCGCCCACGGCCAGGGGCTTTTGCGCCAGGCTCGGGTCATCGCGCATCTCGATGGCGGCGTAGAAGCAATCACAGTCGACGTGGATGATTTTGCGCTGCGTCATATAAAGGGGTGTGGTCCAACGGGTGGCCAGTATCGCATTCACCCCTGTATATAGCACCAGTAGTTTGATTCTTCCGCCCGAGCGGTAGGAAATTTCGCCAATGAATTTATTTTCTCAATCGAATTCGACAATCCGATAGAGCTGAAAGCCACGGCCTGACTGGTCCCAAGCCCTTTCGGCAACCCACTACGAAGCGCTAACCGATTGAAGCAGAAGCGCTTTTCCTGGAATCTGCGGTTGACACACCGAAGTTCCTCTGTAGAATGCCGACCCACAGACGCGGGATGGAGCAGTCTGGTAGCTCGTCGGGCTCATAACCCGAAGGTCGTCGGTTCAAATCCGGCTCCCGCAACCAAACATCAAAAAAGGCTACTCGAAAGAGTGGCCTTTTTTGTATCCGGTGAAAAAGTTCTTCTGAAACAATGACATGGCATATTTCATGAAACCCTATACGGTTTGTTGAGTCCATGTCTTTGCAAGCTATGCTCAATGCTCAAGCGCTACCCTCTACGACCAATGGCCGCTGTCGCCGCCCCCGGCGATACGCGTTAATATTTGTAATTATTTTGTCCATAGGGATTGGTAACTTGGCTGGATACCTCCATCCTGTCGCGCACAATCCACGAGGTGATTGATGCGCGCCAACTCGTCTGAACCACAAGACACTGTTACAGCAGAACAACCGATCACTCCCACTCGTTTGCGTTGGCTGGATCTGTTGAGCAAATACCGTCAGCCCATCGGGTTGGCCGTTACCCTGTTGCTGTTCGCAATCGCCCTGATCGCCTGCCGACACCTGCTGCTGGAACTGGATCTCTACGCCCTCCACGATTCGATCCTGGAAGTGCCCAAGCCCGCCCTGCTCGGTGCATTTGCCGCCGCCGTGGCCGGTTTCATCATTTTGTTGGGCTATGAATTTTCCGGTGCGCGTTATGCCGGCGTGAAGTTGCCGGCCAAGACCCTGGCCCTCGGCGGCTTTACCGCCTTCGCCATCGGCAATGCCATTGGCTTGTCGATGCTCTCGGGCGGTTCGGTGCGCTACCGTTTATATGCACGTCATGGCATCGGCGCTTCGGAAGTGGCCCACATGACCGTGTTTGCCAGCCTGGCCCTCGGCACCGCCCTGCCGCCGCTGGCCGCCCTGGCGACCTTGAGCAACCTGCCCGCTGCCGCAACCTACTTGCATCTGCCGCAGATGGTGCTCGGCGGCATTGCCGGCGCGGTGCTGCTGCTGTCGACCGTGCTGTGCATCGGCATTTATCGTCGCCGTCTGCCCGAACAACCCTACCCAGACAACCTGCTGGTCAAGGCTGGCCGTCGTACCCTGCGCCTGCCGGGCCGCCGCCTGACGTTCCTGCAACTGATCATCACCGCACTGGACGTCGCCGCCGCTGCGACCGTCCTTTATATGCTGCTGCCGGAAGCGCCACCGTTCGGCCCGTTCCTGCTGGTGTACCTGCTGGCCCTGGCGGCCGGTGTACTCAGCCACGTACCGGGCGGCGTGGGTGTATTTGAAGCCATCCTGCTGGCCGCCTTTGCCGACAAGCTTGGCGCCGCGCCGCTGGCCGCAGCCCTGTTGCTGTACCGGATGATCTACGTGGTACTGCCGCTGTTGATCGCCTGTGTGTTCCTGCTGGTCAACGAAGCCCAGCGCCTGTTCCAAACGCAGCAGAGCCTGCGGGTTGCATCCGGCCTGGCGGCGCCGGTACTGGCCGTACTGGTTTTTTTGTCAGGCGTGGTCCTGCTGTTTTCCGGCGCCACGCCAGAAATCGACTCACGCCTGGAAAACATCGGCTTCCTGATTCCCCACCGTCTGATTGACGCCTCCCACTTTGGCGCCAGCCTGATCGGCGTGCTCTGCCTGCTGCTCGCCCAGGGCCTGCGCCGACGCTTGTCGGCAGCCTGGATGCTGACGATGGTGCTGCTGCTGACCGGCGCTCTGCTCTCGCTGCTCAAGGGTTTCGACTGGGAAGAAGCCAGCCTGATGATCATGACCGCGGTGCTGCTGGCGATCTTCCGTCGCTCGTTCTACCGCGCCAGCCGCCTGACTGAACTGCCGTTCTCACCGCTGTACCTGGTGGCCAGTGTCTGCGTGCTGGGCGCCTCGATCTGGCTACTGCTGTTTGCCTATCAGGATGTCCCGTACAGCCATCAACTGTGGTGGCAGTTCACCCTCGACGCCAACGCTCCCCGTGGCTTGCGTTCGCTGCTGGGTGCCGCCGTGCTGCTGGTGATCGTGTCGCTGACCTGGCTGCTGCGCACCGCACGCCCGGTCATCCACCTGCCGACTCCGGATGAGCTGGAGCGCGCCACCAAGATCCTGATGGCCTCGTCCCAGCCTGACGGTGGCCTCGCGCTGACCGGCGACAAGGCGCTGCTGTTCCACCCCAACGATGAAGCCTTCCTGATGTACGCCCGTCGCGGGCGCAGCCTGGTGGCCTTGTATGACCCCATCGGCCCGACCCAACCCCGGGCCGAAATGATCTGGCAGTTCCGTGACCTGTGCGACATCCACCACGCCCGCCCGGTGTTCTATCAGGTGCGCGCCGAGAACCTGCCGTACTACATGGACATCGGCCTCACCGCGATCAAACTGGGTGAAGAAGCCCGCGTCGACCTGAAACGCTTTGACCTGGAAGCCAAGGGCAAAGAGATGAAGGACCTGCGCTACACCTGGAACCGTGGCACCCGGGACGGCCTGTCCCTGGAGATCTTCGATCCGGGCCATGCACCGATGGATGAACTCAAGGTCATCTCCGATGCCTGGCTGACCGGCAAGAACGTGCGGGAAAAGGGCTTTTCCCTGGGACGCTTCAGCGACGACTACCTCAAGCACTTTCGCATCGCGATCATTCGCTTCGAAGGGCGCCCGGTGGCCTTCGCCAACCTGCTCGAGACTTACAACCACGACCTGGCCAGCCTCGACCTGATGCGCGCCCACCCGGACGCGCCCAAGCTGACCATGGAGTTCATGATGGTCGGTCTGATCCAACATTATAAGAACCATGACTACGCCCGCTTCAGCCTCGGCATGGTGCCGTTGTCGGGCCTGCAACCGCGTCGTGGCGCCCCGCTGACCCAACGCCTGGGTTCGATGGTGTTCCGCCGTGGCGAGCAGCTGTATAACTTCCAAGGTTTGCGCCGCTTCAAAGACAAATTCCAGCCTGACTGGGAACCCCGTTACATGGCCGTGCCCGCAGGACTTGATCCGCTGGTGGCACTGGCCGATACCGCCGCCCTGATCGCGGGCGGCTTGACTGGATTGGTGAAACGCTGATGATTCGACGCTCCTGGCGGTATGTATTGGCCTTTGTAGTGCTGCTCGCCCTGATCCTGGGTGGCGGCTATTGGTACTGGAACCGCCCTGCCCCGCAACCGACCCTGGAGCAACTGCCCCAGGCCGACGGTTCTGTCATGACCCGCGTCACCCCGGCGGGCACGGCCAAAGCCCGCGTCGCCGTGGCGGTGCTGGCCGCTGACACCCTGAGCGACAGCCAGTTGATTGCCCTGAGCCAAGGCGGCAAGGCACAGATTGTCCAAGTGATCCTGCCAAAGGATGACTGCACGCTGCAGGAACAAGCCCTGCAAGGCGCCCTGAGCCAACTCAAGGGCCCGGCAACCCTCGTCAGCGGCATCGGCCCTGGCGCAGCGCTGGCATGGCGCTGGCTGGCGGCACAGAATGACGACAAGGCCAACGCCATCTCCGTCGGCTTCGCCATGACGCAGGAAGGCTGCAAGGACCCATTGCCAAAAACCTCTGCCCACGGCAGCTGGCTGGTGGCCTGGAACGATAACCCTGACGACGATGCCGCCAGTTTCGTACGCGATACGCCGCGCGCCACCACCAGCATCAGCGACTACGACATTCACTACCCGCAAGTGCTGAACAACGAACTGCGCAAGCAATTGGTCGGTTCGGACAACGGCGGCCTGGCCATTCCCGTGGTGGAAGTGCCCGCCGGCCAAGCCAAGGACACCGTGACCCTGTTCCTCTCCGGTGACGGTGGCTGGCGTGACCTGGACCGCGACGTGGCCGGCGAAATGGCCAAGATCGGCTACCCAGTGGTCGGCATCGACACCCTGCGCTACTACTGGCAGCACAAGACCCCGGAACAAAGCGCCAAGGACCTCACCGAGCTGATGCAGCACTATCGGCAGAAATGGGGCACCAAGCGCTTCGTGCTGACCGGCTATTCGTTCGGCGCCGACGTACTGCCGGCCATCTACAACCGCCTGCCGGAAAACGAGCAACAGCGCGTGGATGCAATCATCCTGCTGGCGTTCGCCCGCACCGGCAGCTTCGAGATTGAAGTCGAAGGCTGGCTGGGCAACGCCGGCAAAGAAGCCGCCACCGGCCCGGAAATGGCCAAGCTGCCAGCGGACAAAGTGGTGTGCATCTACGGTGCCGAAGAAGTCGACGAGAGTGGCTGCACCGACAAGACTGCCGTGGGCGAAGCCGTGAAGCTGCCGGGTGGGCATCACTTCGATGAGAACTACCCGGCGCTGGCACAGCGCTTGGTCGACATCATCGTGAAGCACCAGGCCAAGGACAAAGCCGAGTAACCCCCGGCTGTACACAAACTAAAATGTGGGAGCTGGCTTGCCTGCGACAGCATCACCGCGGTGTAACTGACACACCAAGGCGATGCTATCGCAGGCAAGCCTGCTCCCACATTTGTTTTGTGGTGTTGCTGAGATCTAGCGCGGTTCGATGTGGGCAATCATCAACTGCACGGTTTCATTCCCGCGAAACTCGTTCACATCCAGCTTATAGGCCAACTCCACCCACTTCACCGTCGGGTTCGGCCAGACCTCTCGGTCCACCCCAAACGCAATCCCGTCCAGCTTCACCGACCCGCACTCGGTCTTGAGCACCACTTTGAGGTGCCGCTCTCCCACCACACGTTGCTCCACCAACTGGAACACCCCGTGAAACACCGGCTCGGGAAAGTGCTGGCCCCATGGGCCGGCGTGGCGCAGTGCACGGGCCAGTTCCAGGTGAAACTCTTCCACGGCCAGGGTGCCGTCAGACAGCAGGCGCCCAGTCAGGTCTTCTTCACGCAGTTGCCGACGCACTTCCGCATCAAAGGCCTCGGCAAACAGTGGGAAGTTTTCCTCAGCCAGCGTCAGCCCCGCCGCCATGGCGTGGCCGCCGTATTTGGCGATCAGGTTGGGATGCTGGCTCGCCACCACCGCCAGCGCATCACGGATGTGAAAACCCTGCACCGAGCGCCCAGAGCCCTTGAGCAGGCCGTCACCGGCGTCGGCGAAGGCGATGGTCGGGCGGAAGTAACGTTCTTTCATGCGCGACGCCAAAATCCCGATCACGCCCTGGTGCCATTCCGGATCGAACAGGCATAAGCCGTAAGGCATCGACTCCACCGGCAAGTCCTTGAGCTGGGCCAGGGCCTCGCGTTGCATGCCTTGCTCGATGGATTTGCGGTCCTGGTTCATGCCATCCAGTTGCGCGGCCATTTCCCGTGCAGCGGCAAAGTCCGTGGTGAGCAGGCATTCAATGCCCAGGCTCATATCATCCAGGCGCCCCGCTGCGTTCAGGCGCGGCCCGAGGATAAACCCCAGGTCAGTGGAGGTGATGCGCGCCGCATCGCGCTTGGCCACTTCCAGGATCGCCTTGATCCCCGGCCGCGCACGCCCGGCGCGAATGCGCTCCAGGCCCTGATGCACGAGGATGCGGTTGTTCGCGTCCAGAGGTACAACGTCGGCCACGCTGCCCAAGGCGACCAGATCGAGCAGTTCGCCAATGTTGGGCTGCGGCTTGTTTTCGTACCAACCGAGGCTGCGCAGGCGCGCACGAAGGGCCATCAGCACGTAGAAAATCACGCCCACGCCGGCCAGGGCCTTGCTGGGGAATTCACAGCCGGGCTGGTTCGGGTTGACGATAGCGTCGGCCAGCGGCAGTTCGTCGCCGGGCAAGTGGTGGTCCGTCACCAGCACACTCAGCCCCGCCGCTTTCGCCGCCGCCACGCCTTCGACACTGGAGATGCCGTTGTCCACGGTGATCAGCAACTGCGGCTTGCGCTGCAGGGCCACGGCGACAATTTCGGGGGTGAGGCCGTAGCCATACTCGAAGCGGTTAGGCACCAGGTAATCGACATGCGCCGCGCCGAGCAGACGCAAGCCCAGGGTGCCCACGGTGCTGGCCGTGGCGCCGTCGGCATCGAAGTCTCCGACGATCAGGATGCGCTGGCGCTGCTCCAAGGCTGTCACCAGCAGGTCCACGGCGGCATCGATGCCCTTGAGTTGCTGGTAGGGAATCAACCGCGCCAGGCTTTTATCCAGCTCGGCTTCCGACTGCACCCCGCGTGCGGCATAGAGACGGGTCAACAGCGGCGGCAATTCACCGAGAAACGGCAGGACAGCAGGCAATGGGCGGGGATCGATACGCATGGGGTGACAGGTGCTTCTCTTCTAATACAGCGGTTAAACAGCAATTCTGAATACAACACAAATCAACTGTGGGAGCTGGCTTGCCTGCGATAGCGGTGTATCGGCAGCAGATGTGCCAACTGACCCACCGCTATCGCAGGCAAGCCAGCTCCTACACGACCCCGTTTCGGCAGGGTCAGCCGCGTTCGCCGGCCAGCCATTGCAATTGCACTTCATGCTGGCCACGGTCGTCGGTGACGAAGATCGTGCCTTCACTGATCATCACGTCCCACTTGATCACGCGGGGCATGTCCTTGGCCAACGTCTCCAGGACTTCCTGCGGTACCGCGGCGATGTGTACATTTTTCAGGTTGTTCGCCACCGGCACGACCTTGCCTTCCCACACGCGCAGGCTGCCGTAGGCCAGCAGGCTGGTGCGCTCGGTGCGGCGCGAGCACCAGGTCAGGCGGTCGGCGTCAGGCTGGCCGACTTCGATCCAGTGCAGGACCCGGTCATCCAGGCTTTTTTCCCACAGGGCAGGTTCGTCTACATCCGACAGGCCACGCCCGAACGACAGCTGCTCGTTGTACCAGAGGGCGTAGGCCAGCAGGCGCACGGTCATGCGTTCTTCGGTTTCCGAAGGATGGCGGGCGATGGTCTGTTTGACACTCTCGTACACCGAGCGATCGAGGTCGGTGAGGTTGAGTTCGAATTTATAAGTCGTGGACGGCTGGGCCATGAACGGGCTTCTAGAGACAGGGAAAGGCGGCCAGTCTAACCGATGGCGAGGTCATTCAACGAATACTGAGCTGCATCATCCTTATCACTGGGCCCCTCGCCTATGTTAAAAGGCATTCCACCACCGCCCTGCACAGACAAGGATCCTCATGTCGTTTAACGCCAAACCGCTTGCCGGCCTGAAAGTCATCGAACTGGGCACCCTGATTGCCGGCCCGTTCGCCTCGCGTATCTGCGCCGAATTCGGTGCCGAGGTGATCAAGGTCGAATCACCGGATGGCGGCGACCCGCTGCGCAAATGGCGCAAGCTGTATGAAGGTACTTCGCTGTGGTGGTTTGTGCAGGCCCGTAATAAAAAATCGCTGACGCTGAACCTCAAGCACCCGGACGGCCTGGCGATTCTCAAGCAACTGCTGGCAGACGCCGACATCCTGATCGAGAACTTCCGCCCCGGCGTGTTGGAAAAACTCGGCCTGAGCTGGGAAACCCTGCATGCACTGAACCCGAAATTGGTGATGGTGCGCCTGTCGGGCTTTGGCCAGACCGGGCCGATGAAGGACCAGCCTGGTTTCGGTGCCGTGGGCGAGTCCATGGGTGGGCTGCGCTACATCACCGGGTTCGAGGATCGCCCGCCCGTGCGCACCGGCATCTCCATCGGCGACTCGATTGCGGCCTTGTGGGCTGTGATCGGCGCACTGATGGCCTTGCGTCACCGCGAGGTGAACGGCGGGCTCGGCCAGGTGGTGGATGTGGCGCTGTACGAAGCGATTTTCGCCATGATGGAAAGCATGATTCCGGAGTTCGACGTGTTCGGCTTCATTCGCGAGCGCACCGGCAACATCATGCCCGGCATCACGCCCTCCTCGATCCACACCAGTGCCGACGGCAAGCACGTGCAGATCGGCGCCAATGGCGATGCGATCTTCAAACGGTTCATGAGCGCCATCGGCCGTGACGACCTGGCCAATGACCCGGCGCTGTCCAGCAATGACGGGCGTGACAGCCGCCGTGACGAGCTGTACGGCGTGATCGATCGCTGGGTCAATTCGCTGCCGCTGGCGCAGGTGGTCGACCAACTCAACAAGGCCGAAGTGCCCGCCAGCCGTATCTACAGCGCCGAGGACATGCTGGGTGACCCGCAGTTTCTCGCCCGGGAAATGTTCCTCAAGGCGCAGTTGCCGGGAGGCAAGGACTTCAAGATGCCGGGCATCGTGCCCAAGCTTTCGGACACGCCAGGTAGCTGTGAATGGGTAGGTCCGCAATTGGGTGAACACAACAGCGTGGTGCTCAATGAGCTGGGCTACGACGCCTTGGCCATCACCCGCTTGCGTGAGGCTGGCGCGATCTGATGGCTCGCCGCACCAGGCGCTTGTCCAGGCAACTCTGTCTCGCCATGATGATGGTCAGCTGTGGCTGGCCACTTTTGGCCAACGCCGAGGACACCTTGATCTGGCTGCTGCGCGACTTGCCGCCACTGACCATTTTCGAAGGACCACAGAAAGGCCAGGGCGCGCTGGACGAGTTGTTGCCGATGCTCAAGGAGCGGCTGCCGGAATATCGGCACCAGATCCTGCACGTCAATCGCGCCCGTGGCACGCAAATGCTGCGCGAGCCCTCGTTCACCTGCGACCCGTCGCTGCTGTGGACGCCTGAGCGGGCCAGCTACGTGGTGTTTTCGGCCCAGGCCTTTGTGGTGGTCAGCAACGGGGTGATGATCCGTCGCAGCAAAGAGGCCGCGATGGCGGCCTATATCGTCGACGGCCAGTTCGACTTGCAGGCCTTTCTCGAAGCGCACAATGCACGCCTGGGGGCCATTGCCGAGCGCAGCTATGGCCCGGCCATCGACGAGCGGCTCAAGCACGCCGCGCCTCATCGGCTGGCGCTGCATTACGGTAACGACGCCCTCGGTAGCCTGTTGCAGATGCAGCGTCTTGGCCGTCTGGAAGCGGTACTGGGCTATTGGACGGAAATCCGCTATCACGCACAGCAGCAAGGTATCGACCCACAAGACCTGGCGTTCTTCCCCATCAAAGGCTCAGCGCCTTACCAACGCACCTACATCGGTTGCTCAGACACCGCCCAGGGGCGGCAGGCCATCGAACGCATCAACGCGGTACTGCGAGACATCCCACAAGGGCAAGTACAGCAGTCCTACGCCTCGTGGCTGGACCCCGTCATGCGCGAGCGCTACCTGTCGGACAACCCGAGTTTTTTCCAGGAAGCCCCTGCGCCCTGACAAATCCCGGGCAAAAAGAAACCCCGAAGAGTGGGGAGACACTTCGGGGTTAAACGTGGCCTACAAAGACCAGTACGACAAGCCACAAACACCGGAGCACAATGCTTGCTCTTGCCGTTATAAAGTCTGACCGGCCATGATGTAGGAAGTTTCCTCAGATAAACTTTTCTTCATGCCACGGCAGCGTTGCGTGTCTGGGCAGCGTTTCTCAGGGCAGCGATGACGGAAGGTTCCAGGCGACCTTCGGCGATTTTCAGGTCTCGCAACAAACAGTCCACCACATCCACCAGCACACGCTTGTCCATCAATTGCGCTCGGTCGACTTCACGCTCGACGACAATAGCGCCAGCAGGGTTCTTCACGGTCACCAGGCACTCGGCCTGCACACCAGAGGTGGTCAGCGTAACCTGATAAGGGCTCAGTGCTTCTTCGAGCAATAGGCTGATACTTTCCATCTCGATCACCACTCAATAGTTCGGGAACAATCGGTTCAACGGGAGCTGCATCTATCCTAAGTGACTGTTTGTGACGTAGGAAAGTTCGCTTTATCGTCTTTATGGGGTCGTCAGGGGTGACGGATTCCAGCATGCGCTTGCAACATGACAACGAAAAAACGGAGCACATACCTGCTTACGCAATGGGCAGCTGTTTTGGGGTTTGCCGAGGGCTGCTGTCCGAGGTGAATCCTAAACTCGGTGAGCGCTGAACAGGCTGTTATGCCGTTAAAAGCGCATGTCAAAAGGCTCTTATTGCGAAGGATGAAGACAATGCTGGAACACGACAAACAGCAAGCGGCGTTAGAGAAGATTCACGCCGACATATCACGCATCTATGCGGAGCAACGCAAACTCACGGCTGAAACACACAAGATAACCCGTGAAAATTTCTGGTACCCCCTGGGGGTTGTAATGGCCATGTTTACGGCGTTCAGCACCGTATTGGCCATCGCGCAGAAACTTCTAACGTAATCGCTCACGCCAAGCCGGGCCTGCCAGAAACAAAAAAACGCCGCTGTCCCAAGGAAGGGACAGCGGCGTTCTTGTCTACGCGGCTTGCCTTACAGCGGCTTGCCCCGGTTGCCATGCTGGCTCACAAATGCCTGCACCGCCTTCAGGTCATTGGCCAGCACTGTGCAGCGCTCTTCGCGCTCGAACAGGTCAGCCAGGTGCACCGGCAATTCCAGTGCCTTGCCAACGCCGGCTTTCTCCACGGCCTCCGGGAATTTAACCGGGTGCGCAGTGCCCAGGATCACCATCGGGATATCCAGGCTGCGACGGCATTCGCGCGCGGCCTTCACACCGATGGCGGTGTGCGGGTCGAGCAGCTCGCCGGTCTGGGCATAGACTTCTGCGATGGTTTCGCAGGTCTGTGCATCGTCGACGGCCAGGGAGTCGAACAGCTTGCGGGTTTCGGTCCAGCGTTCTTCGTCCACGCTGAAACCGCCGCCGCTCTTGAAGGTGTCCATCAAGCCGGCAATGGCCGCACCGTTGCGACCGTGCATGTCGAACAGCAGGCGTTCGAAGTTCGACGAGACCATGATGTCCATGGACGGCGACAGCGTGGCGTGCAGGGTTTCCTTGACGTACTGGTTGCCGCTCATGAAGCGGTGCAGGATGTCATTGCGGTTGGTGGCGACGATCAACTGGTTGATCGGCAGGCCCATGTTGCGCGCCAGGTAGCCGGCGAAGATGTCACCGAAGTTGCCGGTTGGCACCGAGAACGACACCGAACGCGCCGGGCCGCCCAACTGCAGGGAGGCGTGGAAGTAGTAGACAATCTGGGCCATGATCCGCGCCCAGTTGATCGAGTTCACCGCTACCAGTCGCGTGCCCTTCAGGAAGCTCTGGTCAGCGAAGCTGTTCTTGACCATTTCCTGGCAGTCATCGAAGTTGCCTTCGATGGCGATGTTGTGGATGTTCTCACCAAAGATGGTGGTCATCTGGCGACGCTGTACTTCCGACACGCGCTGGTGCGGGTGCAGGATGAAGATGTCGACGTTTTCGCAGTGCTTGCAGCCTTCGATGGCGGCCGAGCCGGTATCACCGGAGGTAGCACCGATGATCACCACGCGCTCGCCACGTTTTTGCAGCACGTAGTCCAGCAGGCGACCCAGCAGTTGCAGGGCGAAGTCCTTGAACGCCAGGGTCGGGCCGTGGAACAGTTCCAGCACCCACTCGTTGCCATTCAGCTGGCGCAGAGGCGCGATGGCGTTGTGGGAGAACACGCCGTAGGTCTCTTCCAGGATCTTCTTGAAGTCTGCATCCGGAATGCTGCCGGTGACGAACGGGCGCATCACCCGGAACGCCAGCTCGTGGTACGGCAGGCCGGCCCAGGAGGCGATTTCTTCCTGGGTAAAGCGTGGCAGGTTTTCCGGCACGTACAGGCCGCCATCAGTGGCAAGACCTGCCAGCAGGACGTCTTCGAAATTCAGGGCCGGTGCCTGGCCGCGGGTGCTGATATAACGCATGACTGGCTCCTCTAGAGCATTCTTGAACAAGGGCCGCCGAACCTGCGGGGCCCTTGCAGCAAAACCATTAGTTCAGGTGTTCGACGCGGATCCGCACCACCGGGCCGACCACGCCTTGAAGGGCTTCCAGGGCGGCGATGGCGTCGTTGATGTGCTGCTCGAGCACGCGGTGGGTCAGCAGGATCATCGGCACCTGGCCGTTTTGCTCCTCGACTTCCTTCTGCATGATCGATTCGATGTTGATACCACGCTCCGACAGGATGCTGGCCACCTGGGCCAACACGCCCGGGTGATCCTGGGCCTGGATGCGCAGGTAGTAGGCGCTTTCACAGGCTTCGATCGGCAGGATCGGGTGGGCCGACAGCGAGTCCGGCTGGAAGGCCAGGTGCGGCACGCGGTTTTCCGGGTCGCTGGTCATGGCGCGGACCACGTCCACCAAGTCAGCGATGACCGAGGAAGCCGTTGGCTCCATGCCGGCGCCGGCGCCGTAGAACAGGGTCGAACCTGCCGCATCACCGTTGACCATCACCGCGTTCATCACGCCATTGACGTTGGCGATCAGGCGGTCGGCCGGGATCAGCGTCGGGTGCACACGCAGTTCGATACCCGCCGGTGTGCTGCGCGCCACGCCCAGGTGCTTGATCCGGTAGCCCAGCGCTTCGGCGTAGTTCACATCGGCAGTGGTCAGTTTGGTGATGCCTTCGGTGTAGGCCTTGTCGAACTGCAGCGGAATACCAAAGGCGATGGAGGCCAGGATGGTCAGCTTGTGCGCAGCGTCGATGCCTTCCACGTCGAAGGTCGGGTCAGCTTCGGCGTAACCCAGGGCCTGGGCTTCGGCCAGCACGTCTTCGAAGGTACGGCCCTTCTCGCGCATTTCGGTGAGGATGAAGTTGCCAGTGCCGTTGATGATCCCGGCCACCCAGTTGATACGGTTGGCGGACAGGCCTTCACGGATCGCCTTGATCACCGGGATGCCACCGGCCACGGCGGCTTCGAACGCCACGATCACGCCCTTCTCGCGGGCCTTGGCGAAGATCTCGTTGCCGTGCACGGCGATCAGCGCCTTGTTGGCGGTGACCACGTGCTTGCCGTTCTCGATGGCCTTGAGCACCAACTCACGGGCCACGGTATAACCGCCGACCAGTTCGATGACGATATCGATCTCAGGGTTGGTGGCAACGGCGAACACATCGTTGGTAATCGCAATACCGGTCGTTTCGAACTGAGGCTTTGGCGAACGTGTGGCAATTTGTGCCACTTCAATCCCGCGACCTGCACGGCGGGAAATTTCCTCAGCGTTACGCTGAAGTACGTTAAAGGTGCCGCCACCGACGGTCCCTAACCCACAGATGCCTACTTTGACCGGTTTCACTGAAGAACTCCCCATGAAACGGCCGACGCTAGGTCGGCCGTGGAAAACAGCCGCACGACTGCGGCTTTCAATTAGTGGCCCGCCGACTCATCAGCGGGCCATGATCGTCAAAGGTTCGACGATGCTGGTTTATTTGGCACTCAGCGCCAGTTTGGCAACTTGTGGTGCCGGCTGGTAGCCCGGAATCACTTGGCCGTCCGCCAAAACGATGGCCGGTGTACCGTTCACGCCAATGGACTGGCCCAGGGCGAACTGCTTGGAAACCGGGTTGGCGCATTTGGCTGCCTTGATTTCCTTGCCATCGACCATCTTGTCCATGGCGGCCTTCTTGTCGGCCGAGCACCACACGGCTTGCAGCTGCTCATCACCCGGCGAGCCCAGGCCCTGGCGCGGGAATGCTACGTAGCGCACTTCCACGCCCAGCTTGTTCAGCGCAGGCACTTCGGCGTGCAGCTTGTGGCAGTACGGGCAGGTGGTGTCGGTGAACACGGTGATGTGGGTCTTGGTCTCGCCGATGGCCGGGTAAACCACGGTTTCAGCCACCGGAATGCCGTTGATCAGCTTGGACACGCCCAGGCGCTCGGCTTTCTCGGTCAGGTTGACCGGCTTGCCGTCCTTCAACTGGAACAGGTAGCCCTGGACGATGTACTGACCGTCGGCACTGGCGTACAGCACACGGCTGCCCTTGAGCTTGACTTCATACAGGCCGGCCATGGGGCTGGCGCTGATGCTTTCGATCGGGGTGTCGAGCTGCAGGTTGGCCAGGCTCTTGCGAATGGTCTGCTCGGCGGCGTCATCGGCGAACGCAAAGGTGGAAACCAACGCAATGGCTGCGGCGGCAATAATCTGGGTCAAGCGCATGGGAACTCCTGAAGGCAGATGCAGGGACGGAAGCAGTCGCGCCGATGTGGAAACCCGGGCATGGGCCGTCCCCTTTGCTAACCGGCAAAGCCTACCACAGTTGGGCCGCAGGGCAGCCCGTGACGGGATAAATTGGCGGTTTTCAGCCTCGCGGGTGATGTTTGGCGTGCATATCCTGCAATCGTGCACGGGCCACGTGGGTATAGATCTGGGTTGTGGATAAATCGCTGTGGCCCAGCAGCATCTGGACCACACGTAAATCCGCACCGTGGTTGAGCAAATGCGTGGCAAAGGCATGGCGCAACGTGTGGGGCGACAGTGCCTTGCCGATCCCGGCGACCTTGGCCTGGTGCTTGATGCGGTGCCAGAAGGTCTGGCGCGTCATCTGCTCGCCGCGCAGGCTTGGAAACAGTACATCACTGGGGCGTCCTCCCAGCAGTTCGCTACGTGCCTCCCGCATATAGCGCTCCACCCACACAATCGCCTCCTCGCCCATCGGCACCAAACGCTCCTTGCTGCCCTTGCCCATCACCCGCAATACGCCCTGGCGCAAGTTGACTTGCTCCAGAGTCAGGCTGATCAGCTCGGTGACGCGCAGGCCGCAGGCGTAGAGCACTTCGAGCATGGCGCGATCACGTTGGCCGATGGCTTCGCTCAGGTCGGGGGCAGCGAGCAAAGCGTCCACATCGGCTTCCGACAGGGATTTGGGCAGCGGCCTGCCGAGCTGCGGCATATCGACTTGCAGGGTGGGGTCGAGGGCGATCAGCTTTTCTCGCAACAAATAGCGATAGAAGCCACGCACACCTGAGAGGAATCGCGCGGTGGAGCGGGGTTTGTAGTTCTGCTCCAGGCGCCAGGCCAGGTGATCGAGGATCAGCTCGCGGCCTGCGTTGACCAGTTCGAGGTTCTTTTCCTGCAGCCAGCCGTTGAACAAGGCCAGGTCGCTGCGGTAGGCCTGGCGGGTGTTGTCGGACAGGCCTTTTTCCAGCCAGAGGGCGTCTAGGAAGCGGTCGATCAAAGGGTGGTCAATGGCGGGCATGGGAGCTCAGGCAGTTTTCTGTAGTGTCTGTTAGATCCTATCGCAGGCAAGCCAGCTCCCACAGGGGTTTTGTGTCAGGGCGCTGATATGTGCCCGACACCGATCAAATGTGGGAGCTGGCTTGCCTGCGATGGCCGCGGCTCGGTCCAGGATCAGTCTACAAACCCAGGCAGCACCGGCACCGGCCGCTTGTCGGCATCGATGGCCACAAAGCTGAACACCCCCTGGATCGCCTTCTCGCGACCGTCGGCACTCATACTCTCAACAAACACTTCCACTTCAACCTTGAGGCTGGTGTTGCCGACCTTGATCACCCGGCCGATCAGCTCAACGATGGAGCCGGCAGGGATCGCGTGGTTGAAGTCGATACGGTCGGTAGACACGGTCACCAACGGCAACCGGCAAAAACGCGTGGCAGTAATGAACGACACTTCGTCCATCCAGGCCAGGGCGGTGCCGCCGAACAGGGTGTTGTGGTGGTTGGTGGTCGGCGGGAACACGGCCTTGGTCACATGGGTGACGGACAGGTCGGTGCGGCGCTGGATTTCTTCAAGGCGGGTGGTCATAAACAAATACCGGGACTAGACAAATTTCAGGCACAAAAAAGCAGCCCGTAGGCTGCTTTTTTCTGCATCGGGAAGCTGGACTTAAGCCAGTTTTTCCTTGATGCGAGCTGCTTTACCGGACAGGTCACGCAGGTAGTACAGCTTGGCTTTACGTACGTCACCGCGACGCTTGACGGCCATGCTGTCGATTTGCGGGCTGTAGGTCTGGAAAGTACGCTCTACGCCAACACCGTTGGAGATTTTACGAACAGTGAAAGCACTGTTCACACCACGGTTACGCTTGGCGATTACCACGCCTTCGAACGCTTGCAGACGCGAACGGTCGCCTTCCTTCACTTTCACCTGAACGACAATGGTGTCGCCCGGGGCAAAGGTAGGGATCTCTTTGGTCATCTGCTCTGCTTCGAGTGCAAGGATGATTTTGTTAGTCATGCTGTGCTCCTAAGGTAAGTCAATGGACCTACCATCGATACGTTGTTAACTATCGTCCCGCGCGAGGATGTATTCCTCGAGCAGCTTCTTCTCTTCTCCAGAAAGCGAGCGGCTTTCCAGAAGATCGGCGCGTCGTTCATAGGTCCGACCAAGGGACTGCTGTAAACGCCAACGCCGGATGTGTGCGTGATTGCCACTTAGCAATACGTCGGGAACACGCTGATCCGCATACACCTCCGGTCGGGTGTAGTGCGGGCAATCCAGCAAACCATCCGTGAAGGAATCTTCCTCCGCGGAGTCCGCATGCCCTAAAGCTCCAGGCAGCAGTCGTGTAACCGCATCTATCAGGACCATCGCCGGCAGCTCGCCGCCAGACAGGACATAGTCCCCAATCGACCACTCTTCATCGACATGAGCTTCAATAAACCGCTCGTCAATGCCTTCATAGCGACCGGCAATCAGGATCAGTGCTTCCTCATTCGCCAGTTCGCGTACCGCCGCCTGTTTCAGCTGACAGCCTTGAGGGGACAGGTAAATTACCTTCGCCTTCTCCCCGGCAGCAGCCTTGGCCTGAACCAATGCGTCTTCCAGGGGCTTGATCTTCATCACCATGCCCGGGCCACCGCCAAATGGGCGATCGTCCACAGTGTGATGTCGATCCGTCGTGTAGTCTCGCGGGTTCCAACAGGTGAGCTGCAAGAGCCCCTGTTTCACCGCCCGACTGGTGATGCCGTACTCGCTGATGGCGGAAAACATCTCGGGAAACAAACTGATCACTTCAATGCGCAAATTAGCCACGCTTAGAAGTCCGCGTCCCATTCCACCTTCATCTCGCCCGCGGCCAGGTCGACGGCCAACACGCATTGCTCGGTATACGGCAACAGGCGTTCGCGATCATCCAGGCTGCCAGCGCAAGGCTTGACCACCATTACATCATTGGCGCCGGTTTCCAGAAGATGATCGATTTTCCCGAGCAATTGCCCCAGTTGATCGATAACCTTCAGACCTTCCAGCTGGTACCAGTAGTACTCGCCGTCGGTCAATTCAGGGAACAGGTTGCGTGGCACGCAGATCTCATAACCAGCCAGAAGACGAGCTTCTTCACGATCATCAAGACCCTTGAGCTTTGCGACCAGGAACTTGTCGCTCCCGCGTCCACTGACCAGCTCGACCTGTTTCACACTACCTTCGCGCTTGAGCGTCCAGGTCTTGTACTGCAACAGGTTTTCAGTCGGATCAGTAAAGGAATACACCTTCACTTCGCCGCGAACGCCATGAACAGAATAAATCTTGCCGATAACGATCAAATCATCAGCAACAGCTGGCGTCGCGTTCATATCGCTCAGGCCGCAGCCTTAGAAGCGTCCTTCAGCAACTGAGCAACGCGCTCAGAAGGTTGTGCACCAACGCTCAGCCAGTAGGCTACGCGCTCTTGGTTCACGGACAGACGAACTTCTTGACCACGAGCGATCGGGTTGAAGAAGCCAACTTGTTCCTTGTGAGAGCCGTCACGTGGGTTGCGGCTGTCAGTTACGGTCAAGTGGTAAAACGGGCGCTTTTTGGAGCCGCCAAGGGCAAGACGGATTGTTAGCATGTGAACATCGTTCCTGTAGTCGGTGCTGCAAATCTAAATGCACAGCGGGCATAGGTGCCCGAAAGGCCGCATATTCTAAGGAATATCCGGACTTTTGCAAATGTCTTTTTCTGGCGCCTATCGGCGTGCCATTCAGATCTGCTATAGAGCCGTCGGTTAAAACGGCGAGTCAGCGCCCGCCAACGGCGGGTTTGCTGGAGATCCCACATCCCTGTGGGTCGGAGCACAAGCGGGCTTGCGCTCGAATTCTTTACATCTTGGGCATGCCGCCGCCGGGCAACATACCGCCCATGCCGCGCATCATCTTGGCCATGCCGCCTTTGGCAGAGAATTTCTTCATCATCTTCTGCATCTGCTTGTGCTGCTTGATCAAGCGGCCGATGTCCTGCACCTGGGTGCCGGAGCCCATGGCGATCCGACGTTTGCGCGAACCGCTGATCAGCTCAGGGTCGCGGCGCTCGGCCGGGGTCATGGAGTTGATGATGGCTTCCATCTGCTTGAACTGCTTCTCTGCCGCGCCTTGGGCATTGCCCATCTGCGCCAGATTCACACCGCCGATGTTCGGTAGCTTGTCCATCAGGCCGCCGAGGCCGCCCATGTTCTTCATTTGTTGCAGCTGGTCGCGGAAGTCTTCGAGGTCGAAGCCCTTGCCCTTCTTCAGCTTCTTGGCCAGCTTGTCGGCCTTGTCTTTGTCGAGCGTGGCTTCGGCCTGCTCGATCAGGCTGAGCACGTCGCCCATGCCGAGGATGCGCGAAGCAATACGCTCAGGGTGGAACGGCTCGAGCGCTTCGCTCTTCTCGCCCATACCGATGAACTTGATTGGCTTGCCGGTGATGGCACGTACCGACAGCGCGGCACCGCCACGGGCGTCGCCGTCGACCTTGGTCAGGATCACACCGGTCAGCGGCAGCGCATCACCAAACGCCTTGGCGGTGTTGGCCGCATCCTGGCCGGTCATGGCGTCGACCACGAACAGCGTCTCGACCGGGTTGATCGCGGCATGCAGCGCCTTGATCTCGCCCATCATCTCTTCGTCGATGTGCAGGCGACCGGCGGTATCGACGATGACCACGTCGATGAACTTGAGCTTGGCTTCTTTAATAGCAGCGTTGGCGATGTCGACCGGCTTCTGGCTCAGGTCGGACGGGAAGAAGGTCACACCCACTTCGCCTGCCAGCATTTCCAGCTGCTTGATCGCGGCCGGACGGTAGACGTCAGCCGACACCACCATCACGGACTTCTTCTTGCGCTCTTTAAGGAAGCGCGCCAGCTTGCCGGCGGTGGTGGTCTTACCCGCACCTTGCAGACCGGCCATCAATACGACGGCCGGTGGCACGGCGCTGAGGTTCAGGTCTTCGTTCGCTGCGCCCATCAGGCTTTCGAGTTCGGCCTGGACGATCTTCACAAAGGCCTGGCCCGGGGTCAGGCTGCGGGACACTTCGGTGCCCACCGCGCGCTCTTTGACCGAGTTGACGAAGTCCTTGACCACAGGCAAGGCCACGTCGGCTTCCAGCAACGCCATGCGCACTTCGCGCAGGGTGTCTTTAATATTGTCCTCGGTCAGCTTGGCCTTGCCGGTGACATGGCGCAGCGTCTGCGAGAGACGGTCAGTCAGATTTTCAAACATGCGCGATCCTTTCAGGCCCTATCATAGACCGAGGTAATGGCGGCCCAGGCTGTGGTAAATCGCTATTAAAAACAGCGCTCGGCGAGCCTGCGGCGTGGGCAGGTCGCGGATTATAGCGAAGACTGCGTCGGTGCACACCCGCTGTCTGGCCCGGGAGTCTTTCGTGGAACGCAGGGGTATGCCAAACTCAGCGCCTTTCGGGCTTGTCTATCAGGATTTATGGTCCCCTTGTCACCCAGTTTGCTACCCAGCCTCGCCGCCGCCATTCTGTACGCCGCTGCGACCCTCTATCAGGGCACTCGTCTGGCCCAAGGCACCAAAGCGGACAAACGTCTGCTGGTGGGCCTTGGCGTCCTCGCCCTGCTGGCCCATGCCACGAGCCTGTTCACCCACCTGATGACACCGGTCGGCCTGGGCCTGGACTTTTTCAGCGCCGCCAGCCTGATCGCTGCCGCCGTCATCGCGCTGACCCTGCTGGCCTGCTACCGCATTCCCGTCGAGAACCTGCTGGTGCTGCTATTCCCGCTGGGCATGCTCACAGTATTGCTGGCGCATTTCACCCCGACCGGCACCGTGCAGGTCATCGATGAAGAGCCCGGCATCCTCGCCCACATCCTGCTGTCGATCCTCGCCTACGGCATGTTCACCATCGCGGTGTTCCAGGCGCTGCTCCTGCTGCTGCAGGACCACCAGCTCAAAAACAAGCACCCGTCCGGGCTGATCAAGAACTTCCCACCGCTGCAAACCATGGAAAGCCTGCTGTTCGGTTTCCTGTGGGCCGGCTGGACGCTGCTGTCGCTGTCGTTGATCTCCGGCTGGCTGTTCGTCGAAAACCTGTTCGCCCAGCACCTGGTGCACAAGACCCTGCTGGCGTGCCTGGCCTGGGTGGTGTTCAGCGTGCTGCTGTGGGGCCGCAACCGTCTCGGCTGGCGTGGGCACAAGGCGATCCGCTGGACCCTGGCCGGTTTCTGCCTGCTGATGCTGGCCTATTTCGGCAGCAAGCTGGTTCGCGAATACATCCTGCATATCTGACGGGCAGCGATCATGGACAACTTGCCCCTTGGGCCGATGCTCGCCGTAATTGCCTTGCTGGTGTTATGGGCTGCGCTGTTTACTGCCATCGAAGCCGCACAGCAGCACCTGCTGGCGCTGCGCCCCGGTACACGCCAGGGCGACAAGGCCGCCGCCCGCCTGAGCTTTCCGCGCAACAGCCTGATCTTGTGCAACAGCCTGTGCCGCGCCGCCGTGGTGATTCTCTGCACCCTGCTGGCTATCTACGCCTGGGCCCAGAACGGCCCGTGGCTCGGTTGGCTGATCTCCTGCGCGATCCTGCTGATCCTCGCCGACTACCTGCCGCGCACCCTGGCCACCCGCCACCCGCAAGCGGTGCTGGGTTTCGGCAATACACTGCTGGGCGTACCGCTGAAAATCCTTTATCCCTTGGCCTGGCTGCTCAATGGCATCAGCCTATTGTTGCTGCGCCCGTTCACGCGCACCTCCGGCGTGGTGAAAAAGAGCGACGAGCCGCTGCCCGAGCATGACGACGAACCGGAACCCGAAGCCGATGCGGGCCGCACTCCC
This sequence comes from Pseudomonas sp. BIGb0164, assembly GCF_024810135.1. NCBI lineage: Bacteria > Pseudomonadati > Pseudomonadota > Gammaproteobacteria > Pseudomonadales > Pseudomonadaceae > Pseudomonas > Pseudomonas sp. BIGb0164. Next base: position 137,341 of record NZ_JANUEA010000009.1, read on the forward strand.
GGCATGCCCGGTATCCATGCCCTGGACAACATCACCGTCAATGACATCCTGGTGCCGCGCAGCGAAGTGGACGGCATCAACCTGGACGACTCGGTCGAGGACATCATCGAACAACTGCGCACCTCCCAGCGCACGCGCCTGCCGGTGTTCCACAGCGACATCAACCAGGTCGAAGCGGTGCTCAACACCCGGCAGATCCAGCACTTGCTGCCGGATGCCAGCCTGACCAAAGAGGCGTTGCTCGCGGCGTGCCACGAACCCTACTTCGTGCCGGAAAGCACCCCGCTGCAACTGCAATTGCTCAACTTCCACAAGCAGCAACGACGCCTGGGCATGGTGGTGGACGAATACGGCGAAGTGCTGGGCATCGTCACCCTGGAAGACATCCTCGAAGAAATCGTCGGCGAATTCGAAAGCGAGCAGAGTGCAGACAACCCGCACATCGAAGCGCAACCCGACGGCCGCTACATCATCGACGGCGCCGCCTCGATCCGTGAACTGAACAAAAGCCTGGGCTGGCACCTGCCCAGCGATGGCCCCAAGACCCTCAACGGGCTGGTCACCGAAGCACTGGAGACCATCCCCGACTGCGCGGTGTGCCTGAAGATCGGCCGCTACCGCCTGGAAATCCTCGAGACCGAGGACAACCGGGTGAGCAAGGTGCTGATCTGGCACACCAGCCGGATGCCCGTCGCCGCATAAGTTGCTGCCTAAACACATTATCCATGCGAGAGCGGGCTTGCTCGCGAAAGCGGTGGATCAGTTGAAAATGAGCTGACTGACCCAATGCTTTCGCGAGCAAGCCCGCTCCCACATTTTGCCTTGCGGCGTTTCAGCCCACTTGTTGTATGTTCAAACCCCTTCCTATAATCGCTGCGGCTTACCAGAGCCCCGCCCGACCGCGTGCTACCCGCACCCAGCGTGTCCAGGCACTGCCTTACCGTGTCTGACCGGTGTTTGCTCCCATCCCGAGCCGCTCCGCGCACAACCCTGATCCATGGGTGTTCGACCAATAACAATCCGCGTCCAAACGCGCACTGACCATCAGGGATACCCGCATGAGCACCACCTACAAAGAGGCTGCTACCGCCGCCCCGAGCAACTCGACCGCACGGGTCGCCACGGCGAGCATCGTCGGCACCGCCATCGAGTTCTACGACTTCTACATCTACGCCACCGCCGCCGCGCTGGTGATCGGCCCGGTGTTCTTCCCGCAGACATCCGGCACGGCGCAGATGCTCGCGTCTTTCCTGACCTTCGGCATCGCCTTCATCGCCCGCCCCCTGGGTTCGGCGCTGTTCGGGCACTTCGGCGACCGCATCGGGCGTAAATCCACGCTGGTGGCGTCATTGCTGCTGATGGGCGTGTGTACAACGCTGATCGGCTTGCTGCCCGGCTATGACAGCATCGGGGCCTGGGCGCCGATCCTGTTGTGCGTGCTGCGCTTCGGCCAGGGCCTGGGCCTGGGTGGCGAATGGGGTGGCGCGGCGCTACTGGCCACCGAGAATGCCCCCAAGGGCAAACGCGCCTGGTTCGGCATGTTCCCGCAACTGGGCCCATCGATTGGGTTTCTGGCGGCCAACGGCCTGTTCCTGATCCTGGCCATGAGCCTGAGCGATGAGCAGTTCCGCAGCTGGGGCTGGCGCATTCCGTTCATCCTCAGCGCCGCACTGGTGATGGTCGGCCTGTATGCACGCCTGAAGCTGCATGAGACCCCGGTGTTCGCCAATGCCGTCGCCAACGAAGCCCCGGTGAAGGTGCCGCTGGTGGAACTGTTCAGCCAGCATTGGCTGCCGGTCTTGCTGGGCGCGGCATCGATGGTGGTGTGTTATGCGCTGTTCTACATCACCACCGCGTTTTCCCTGAGCTACGGCGTGTCGACACTGGGCTACAGCCGCGAGACCTTCCTCGGCCTGCTGTGCTTTGCCGTGTTGTTCATGGGCCTGGCGACACCGCTCGCCGCCTTGGCCAGTGATCGCTATGGGCGCAAGCCGGTGCTGATCGTCGGGGCGGTCCTGGCGATTCTGTCGGGCTTTACCATGGAGCCGCTGCTGACCCATGGCACCACCTGGGCAGTTGCCCTGTTCCTGGCGCTGGAGCTGTTCCTGATGGGCGTGACCTTCGCGCCGATGGGCGCCCTGCTGCCGGAACTGTTCCCGACCCGCGTGCGTTATACCGGCGCTTCGGCGGCGTATAACCTGGGTGGGATCGTGGGAGCCTCGGCAGCACCGTTCTTCGCGACCAAGCTGGTGGCGATGGGTGGGCTGAGTTATGTCGGTGGGTATGTGTCGGCGGCCGCGTTGCTCAGCTTGATAGCTGTGTTGTGCCTGAAAGAAACGCGTAACAACGATTTGAACAAAGTGGCCTGATAGGCCGCCTTCGCGAGCAAGCCCGCTCCCACATTCGACCGCATTCCTATTGGATAAATGCGGTCAACTGTGGGAGCGGGCTTGCTCGCGAAGGGCGCGACGCGGTTACAGCTCTACAACAACAGCCTTCGAAGCACGGGTCGCTTTAGCCCGAGCCGCTTCAATCGACTCATCCCGCGCCAACGCCACACCCATGCGGCGCTGACCATTGACTTCCGGTTTGCCAAACAGGCGCAACGCCGTGTCCGGCTCGCTCAAGGCTGCCCCCAGGTTGGCGAACGCGGTCTGGGTCGATTGACCTTCCACCAGGATCACCGCCGAGGCCGAAGGCCCGAACTGACGGATCAATGGGATCGGCAAGCCGAGGATGGCACGTGCATGCAGGGCGAACTGCGACAGGTCCTGGGAAATAAGAGTCACCAAGCCAGTGTCATGCGGGCGCGGCGACACTTCGCTGAACCACACCTGGTCGCCTTTGATGAACAGTTCCACGCCGAACAGGCCACGGCCACCCAAAGCTTCAGTCACCGCCTTGGCAACGCGCTCGGACTCAGCCAGGGCAACCGGGCTCATGGCCTGAGGCTGCCAGGATTCCTGGTAGTCGCCCTTCTCCTGACGGTGGCCAACCGGCGCGCAGAAAGTGGTGCCGCCGATGTGGCGCACGGTCAGCAGGGTGATTTCGTAGTCGAAGTCGATAAAGCCTTCGATGATCACCCGGCCTTTACCGGCACGGCCGCCTTCCTGGGCGTAGTCCCAGGCTTTTTGCACATCGTCGACACTGCGCAGCAGGCTCTGGCCCTTGCCCGACGAACTCATCACCGGTTTGACCACACACGGGAAGCCCAGGTCTTTCACGGCCTTGCTGTAGTCTTCGAAGGTGTCGGCGAAGTGGTACGGCGACGTCGGCAGGTCCAGCTCTTCGGCGGCCAGGCGGCGGATGCCTTCGCGGTTCATGGTCAGCGAAGTGGCGCGGGCGGTCGGGATCACGGTGAAGCCTTCGGCTTCCAGTTCCACCAGGGTGGCGGTGGCGATGGCTTCGATTTCCGGCACGATGAAGTGCGGCTTCTCGGCTTCGATCACGGCACGCAGGGCGGCGCCGTCGAGCATGTTGATCACGTGGCTACGGTGCGCCACCTGCATGGCCGGCGCGTTGGCGTAGCGATCCACGGCAATCACTTCAACGCCCAGGCGTTGCAGTTCGATTACCACTTCCTTGCCCAGCTCACCGCAGCCACACAGCAAAACGCGGGTCGCGGTTGGCGACAATGGAGTTCCGATTCGGGTCATCTCAGGTCCTCAGGGGAGCGGATCATTGGGAGAAAGGCCGGCATTTTACATGAACTGTAGGAATTGGCCTCAGTTGGCGAGGGCCCGCTTGCGGATACGCCAGGCCATGACCAGCCACACCACCGTGCCCCCGGCGAATTTGGACACCAATGCAGTACCGGCCACCGCAGGCGTCAGCGCGCCGATCAGGCCGAAGAAGATAAAGGTGTCGAGGGGAATGCTCAGCGCAGAACTTATCCACAGGCGGTCGTGGAGCGGGCGCTTGGTGATGCTGAACACCAGCCAGTCGATGCACTCGGACACGGCGAAGGCCGTGGCGCTGGCCAGGGCAATGGCCGGGTCGGACGTGACATACGACAGCACCAGCGCCGCCAGCATCGCGACGATTGCGCCGTGGCCGAAGCGGGTTTGCACCATGTCCCGCAGGATGAAGACCAGGCCACCCCAGGCGGACCAGATGACGTCCAGGTGCGGAGCGGTGGAGAAAGCGAAGTTGATCAGCACGACGCTGCTGATGTAGGCGATCAGGAAGAGCATGGGAGTGTGGGCCTGTGGGTGATGCCGCACAGGGTACTTCACAATTAGAAATATGTCGTCGAGAAGGCCCCCTTCGCGAGCAAGCCCGCTCCCACATTTGAACCGCATTCCAACAGGATAAACGCGGTCAACTGTGGGAGCGGGCTTGCTCGCGATAGCGATCTATCAGGCGCCCGATTTCCCAGGAATCATCCACACCAACCCACTCGCCTTCGCCCGCTCATGGCACAACCCCAACACCACCCGGCGCTCGGCATTGTCCATGCGGCTCCAGCGCGTAATCTCATCCACCGTACGCTGGCAACCCGTGCAAATGTCGTCGTCATCCAAGGCGCAAATGCTCACGCACGGCGAGGCGACGGGGCGTTCAATCGGGTTCATTCTTCTTGCTCAGCCAGGTCACGCGCATACCGCTGTGAGTTATGCACATAGTGCGCGGCACTCGCTTCCAACATGCGTTTTTGCGCATCGGTCAGCTCACGCACCACTTTGCCCGGCGAGCCCATCACCAGCGAACCGTCAGGGATTTCCTTGCCTTCGCCGATCAGCGAATTGGCGCCGATGATGCAGTGTTTGCCGATCTTGGCGCCGTTGAGGATCACCGCGTTGATGCCGATCAGGCTGTAGTCGTCGACGGTGCAACCGTGCAGCATGGCGTTATGGCCGATGGTCACGCCGGTGCCCAGGGTCAGCGGGTAGCCCATGTCGGTGTGCATTACGCTGCCATCCTGCACGTTGCTGTTTTTGCCGATCAGGATCAGTTCATTGTCGCCACGCAATACCGCGTTGAACCAGACGTTGGCGCCCTCCTCCAGCTTGACCTTGCCCACCAGCGTGGCATTCGGTGCCACCCAGCTCTGTGGATGAGTCTCGACGCGGGCGTCGCCCAGGCGGTATTTCATGGTTTTTCCTCACGGCTGGCCATTCAAGCGATGGCTTAGATATTGATGAAGCTCTTGGGCGGCTGGTGCAGGCTGATCTTGGAATCGTCATAGAGCAGGTTGATCAGCTCGACGATCATGATTGCCGTCAGGCCCCAGATCTTATATTCGCCGAACCGATAACTGGGCACGTACCAACTGCGGCCCTGGTAATCGATGCGATGGGTATGTTCGCGCGGGTCCTGCCGGAAAAAATCCAATGGCACGCTGAAAACGGCCGCGATTTCGGCATCATTGGCCAGGTATTCGACGTAATCGGGGATCACGCCCACATACGGCGTCACGCGGATACCGTGCAGGGAAATCAGAGGACTCAAGGGGCCGATCACCTCGACCAGCCCGGGCGGCAGGCCGATTTCTTCTTCGGCTTCGCGCAGCGCGGTGAAGATCAGGTCCGGGTCTTCGGGGTCACGCCGCCCGCCAGGGAACGCCACTTCGCCACCATGGGTCGACAGGCCGCTGGCGCGCAGGGTCAGGATCAGCTCAGGTTCGTCACTGCGGGTAATCGGCACCAGCACGGCGGCCTCGGGGAAACGCCCGTCAGTCTCCAGTGTATGGGGGGTGTGATTGCTTACCCGGCGAAGTAGCTCGTCCAGCATGAGTCATCTCGGTCTGTTGGCTACCTTGCATCATGCACCAAAGCGTGCGGGTGCCCAACCCCAAAACCTTGGCCGTGTCGCGAAACGACAACTTGCAGGGCCCTGCCCGCCAAGCCAAGATAGGCCCACTCTCCAGGAACCCCAGCATGAACTTCTGCAGCCAGTGCGGTAAACCGGTTACCCAGCGCATTCCCGAAGGCGACGGCCGCCTGCGCTACGTGTGTGATCACTGCTCGACCATTCACTACCAGAACCCCAACATCGTCGCCGGCACCGTACCGGTATGGGGCGACAAAGTGCTGCTGTGCCGCCGCGCCATCGAACCGCGCCTGGGTTACTGGACCCTGCCTGCAGGCTTCATGGAAAACGGCGAGACCGTGGAACAGGCCGCCGCACGCGAAACCCTGGAAGAAGCCTGCGCCCGCGTGCGCAACCTGAGCATCTACACCTTGATCGACGTACCGCACATCAGCCAGGTGCATATCTTCTACCGCGCCGAACTGGTCGACCTCGACTTTGCCGCAGGCCCCGAAAGCCTGGAAGTGAAGCTTTTCGACGAAGCCGACATCCCTTGGTCAGAGCTGGCTTTTCGCACGGTCGGGCGTACCTTAGAATACTTTTTCGCCGACCGTCGGCAGCAGGCGTACCCCGTACGCAGCGAAGCCGTCCCGCCCATGGGCAAGCCCACCCAATAAGAACCCGGCACACAGGGATACCGTTTTAATGCGTCTGTTGCTTGCTCTTATCTGTTTGTCGTTCGCTACCCTGTCTTGCGCCTCCACGGTGGAAATCATCGGCGGCAAGCCCGTCGAGAAAATCCTGGTGCTCAAGTCCGCCCGTCAGTTGCAACTGATCAACGACGGCAAGCCCCTCAAGACCTATCGCATCTCCCTGGGCAAGAACCCCAAGGGCGCCAAGCTGATCGAAGGCGACCGCCGCACGCCGGAAGGCTTCTACTGGATCGACTGGCGCAAGACCAGCGAGCGCTTCAACCTGGCCATGCACATCTCCTACCCCAATATCAGCGACGCCGCCCGCGCCCGCCGCGAAGGCGTGAAGCCGGGCAGCATGATCATGATCCATGGCACCCCCGACACCGAAGACTACCCCGAGCAGTGGTTCCACACCCTGGACTGGACCGACGGTTGTATCGGCATGCGCAACGTCGACATGCGCGAAGTCTGGAACCTGGTCAAGGACGGCACCCTGATCGAGATTCGTCCGTAATCCTCGACCGTTCGTAAAATAATCCAAAAAAAATGCCTGCCTTGTGCGGTGCCTGCCGGTGAATACCAGTTCACCGCGCCGGGCTGCGCTGTTCTGCGCGCAATAAAGACCTCTCTAATACCACTTGATACCAGGCCCCATTACAGCGCCCTGAAACGGCGATTTGCACCGTTTTGGCTGCATTGACATGGTATTTAAGTGGTATTAATTTCCGGCCCATACCGGGCGACAACACTCCAATAACCGCATCGGAACCCTGAACGATGAACCCGATACTGGCCTTGCGCCCTGACGACAAACAATCCACGCCGCTGTACCTGCAATTGGCGCGCAAACTGGAAGCGGCGATCCATGCCGGCCAGTGGACGTCCGAACAGGCGCTACCGTCGGAGCGCGTGCTCAGCGAGCAGTTGAGCATTTCTCGGGTCACCGCCCGCAAGGCACTGGAAGTGCTGTTCGCCCAAGGTTTGATCCGCCGCAGCCAAGGCTCGGGCACCTTTATCACGCCACGCCTGGAACAACCCTTGTCGCGTCTGTCGGGCTTCAGCGAGATGTTGCGCCTCAAGGGCTTCGTGCCCAGCTCCCAATGGCTTGAACGCGACATCACCCCGCCGACCCACGAAGAACTGATCCGCCTGTGCCTGTCCACCAGCGACAAAGTGGCCCGGCTCAAACGCCTGCGCAAAGCCGATGACACGGTGATGGCCATTGAAATGACCGTGGTCCCCGCCTCGGTGCTGCCGCAACCCCAGGCCCTGGGCAGTTCGCTGTACGAATACTTTGAAAGCATCGGCAAGCCCATCGTCCGCGCCCTGCAGCATGTGCAGGCGATCAACGCTTCGGACGAGTTCGCGCGCCTGGTGGGCATCGCCCCCGGCACCGCGATGCTGCTGATGACGCGGGTCGGCTATACCGCCGACAACACGCCCATCGAAATCACCGACACCTACTGCCGCAACGACTACTACGACTTCGTCGCAGAGCTGCGCCGCCACGACTATTCCGCTGAACTGCGAATTTAGAGAACTGCCCATGTCCGAAGACAACATCCTCACGCCCAGCGGCTGGATTCGCGGCCGCCTGGTGCACGCGCACGGCAAGGTCGTCGCCATCGAAGGCACACCGTGCGACCCTGCTGAAAACGACTTGCCCTACCTGCTGCCAGGCTTCATCGACCTGCACGTGCACGGCGGTGGCGGTGCGGACATCATGGAAGGCGCGAGCGCCTTCGAGACCATCACCCGCACCCACGTGCGTTTTGGTACCACCTCCCTGCTGGCCACCACCATGACCGCGCCGGTGGAGGAAATCTCCCGCGTGCTCGGCCAACTCGGCAGCTTCTGCGAACAGCGCCCTGCCGGCAGCGCTCGCGTACTCGGCGTGCACCTGGAAGGCCCTTACATCAATCCAGGCAAGCTCGGCGCCCAACCCAACTTCGCCCACACCGCGCTGATGGCAGAAGTGGAAGCCTACCTGCGCCTGGCGCCGATCCGCGTCATTACCATCGCGCCGGAAATCGCCGGCCATGACGCCCTGATCCGCGCCCTCAGCGAACGCGGCGTGCGCATGCAGATCGGCCATACCCTGGGCAGCTATGAAGAAGGTGTCGCCGCGATGGCCGCCGGGGCCACCAGCTTCACCCATTTATACAACGCCATGAGCCCGCTGCATCACCGCGAACCCGGCATCGTCGGCGCGGCGTTGGCCCATGCCAAATACGCGGAATTGATCCCCGACTTGCTGCACGTGCACCCCGGCGCGATGCGCGTGGCCCTGCGCTCGATCCCGTGCCTGTATTGCGTCACCGATTCCACCGCCGCCGCCGGCATGCCCGACGGTGAATACAAGCTGGGCAGCCACACCGTGACCAAATGCCTGGGCGGCGTACGACTGGCCGACGGCACCCTGGCCGGCAGCACGCTGACCATGGACCAGGCGCTGCGCAACCTGGTGAAGATCGGCCTGCCCATCAGCGAAGCCTCACAACGCCTGTCGCAATTTCCTGCGGACTACCTGGGCCTGGAAGAACGCGGCCGCCTGCAACCGGGCAGTTTTGCCGACTGCGTGCGCCTGGACCGCTCCCTGACACTCACCGACGTAATGGTCGAAGGAGAAACCATTGACTTCAAAAATGCTTGAAGAGGCCCTGGCCTCCTGTGACGCCGTCGCGGCCCAACTGCAACGCCTGGACCCGCTGCTGGAAGAAATCGCCGGCCGCCTGCGCCGCCAGCCGCCGCAAGTGGCGATGACCATCGCCCGTGGCAGCTCCGACCATGCCGCCAGCTACTTCGCCTACCTGACCATGCAGCATGTGGGTGTGCCAGTGGCGTCATTGCCGATGTCGGTGGTGACCTTGCTGCAAGCGCCGTTGAAGGTCAGTGGGCAGGTAGCGTTTGGTTTCTCTCAATCGGGGCAAAGCCCGGACCTGGTCAACAGTCTGCGCCTGCTGCGCAAACGCGGTGTGCTGAGCATTTCCATGGTCAACGCCGAAGACTCGCCGCTGGAAGCCGCCTGCGAATTCCATGTGCCGCTGTGCGCCGGGCCGGAACACAGCGTCGCGGCCACCAAGAGCTTTATCGCCACCCTCAGCGCCAGCGCGCAGTTGATCGGCCACTGGAACCAGGAAGCCGAGTTGCTGCAAGCCTGCCGCGCCCTGCCCGATGACCTGCGCGCCGCGGCCAAGCAGGATTGGAGCCGTGCCATCGAAGCCTTGCGCGGTTGCCAGCAACTGATGGTGATCGGCCGTGGCGCCGGGTTTGCCATCGCCCAGGAAGCCGCGCTCAAGCTCAAGGAAACCTCGGCGATCCAGGCCGAAGCCTTCAGCAGCGCCGAAGTGCGTCATGGCCCCATGGCCTTGATCGACAAGAACTACCCACTGCTGGTGTTCGCCCCACGCGGCGCCGAGCAAGCCGGTCTGTTGAGCCTGGCGGCCGACATGCGCCAACGCGGTGCCCGCGTCTTGCTGGCCGCACCCGACGATATCGCCGAACGCGACCTGACCTTGAGCCGCGCCGAACACCCGAGCCTGGACCCGATCCTGGCGATCCAGAGCTTCTACGTGATGGCCGCCGGTTTGGCGCACGCCCGGGGCATGGACCCGGACCAACCGCGCCACCTGAGCAAAGTCACCCGCACTCACTGAGTCGATTGCCGTGTTTTCCTGATGAGTACCGTGCCCATGTCCAACAACAATAATGCATTGACCCTCAGCGCCCCGTTAAGCGGGCCGCTGCTGACCCTGGGCAACGTTCCCGATGAAGTGTTCGCCAGTGGCGCCATGGGCGACGGCATTGCCATCGACCCGCTGAACGATTGCCTGCACGCGCCCTGCGACGGTGTGATCATCCACGTCGCACGTACCGGCCATGCACTGACGATCCGCGCCGAGAACGGTGCCGAAGTGCTCATGCACGTGGGCATCGACACGGTTGAACTCAATGGCGAAGGCTTCGCCTTGCTGGTCAAGGACGGCGCCCGGGTGAGCAAGGGCCAGGCCCTGGTGCAGTTTGACCTGGACCGCATTGCGCGCCAGTGCAAGAGCCTGGTCAGCCTGATCATCCTGACCAACGGCGAGCGATTTGAGCTGCGGCCGGTTGCCGGGAACAGCGTCAAGGTCGGCGAGCCGTTGTTGCAGATCGTGACGCGCTCGACGGCGCAGGCCCAGGCGACTGTGGATAACTCGGTCGCTGAAGCCAGCGCCCGTGTGCGCATCACTCACCGTGGTGGCTTGCATGCACGCCCAGCCGCCTTGGTGCGCAAGACCGCCCAGGATTTTAGCAGCCAGGCGTGGTTGCACTACGGCGATAAATCCGCCTCGTGCGACAGCTTGATCGGCTTGATGGGCCTGGGCATTGGCGAAGGCGATGAGGTGCGCGTGACCTGTCGCGGCAAAGACGCCGACGGCGCCGTGCAAGCATTGGTCGCCGCCTTGTCCGCCGCTATCAAAGAAGAACACCACGCCCCCGTCGCCGCCGTTGCGCCACGCAAGGCCAGTACCGAAGCCGGCGTGTTGCAAGGCGTATGCGCCGCACCGGGATTGGTCTGCGGGCCGCTGTTCCGCCTGACCGGCATTGAACTGCCCGCCGACACCGGCAACCACGCCGCCGATGAACAACTGCAACGCCTGGACACCGCGCTGGAGCAAGTGCGCAGCGAGATCCGCAAGACCCTGGACCACGCCCGCCAGCGCAAGAATGTCGAGGAAGAGGACATCTTCGCCGCCCACCTTGCCCTGCTGGAAGACCCCAACCTGCTGGAAGCCGCGACCGGTTCAATCGAACAAGGCAGCGCAGCGACGCACGCCTGGCGCGATGCCATCCAGGCGCAGTGCGCGGTATTGCTGGCCCTGGGCAAACCGCTGTTTGCCGAGCGCGCCAATGACCTGCACGACCTGCAACAACGGGTACTGCGCGCACTGCTCGGGGAAGCCTGGCATTTCGAGTTGCCAGCCGGTGCAATCGTCAGCGCCCATGAACTGACCCCATCCGACCTGTTGCAACTGAGTGCGCAGCAAGCCGTCGGCATCTGCATGGCCGAAGGCGGCGCCACGTCCCACGTGGCGATCCTGGCCCGTGGTAAAGGTCTGCCGTGTGTGGTCGCGTTGGGCGCCGAAGTGCTCGATGTGCCCCAGGGCCAACGCGTAGTGCTCGACGCTGCCAACGGCCGCCTGGAACTGGCGCCCAGCGAGGCGCGCCACGCCGAGGTGCACCAGATTCGTGATGCACAGAAACTGCGCCGCCAACAGCAACACGCCCAGGCTCAGCAACCGGCACGCACCACCGACGGCGTGACCGTCGAAATCGCCGCGAATGTCGCCTCCAGCGCCGAAGCTCAGGTGGCCTTTGAAAACGGCGCTGATGGGGTTGGCCTGCTGCGCACCGAATTCCTGTTTGTCGACCGCCGCACCGCGCCGGATGAACAGGAACAACGCCAGGCCTATCAAGCCGTGTTGGATGCGATGGGTGACAAGTCGGTGATCATCCGCACCATCGACGTGGGCGGCGACAAACAGCTGGATTACCTGCCGCTGCCCGTCGAGGCCAACCCAGTACTCGGCTTGCGCGGCATTCGCATGGCCCAGGTGCGCCCCGAACTGCTCGATCAGCAACTGCGTGCGCTGCTGCAAGTCAGCCCGCTGGAGCGCTGCCGCATCCTGCTGCCGATGGTCAGTGAAGTGGATGAGTTGCTGCAGATTCGCCAGCGCCTAGATGAACTGTGCGCCGAGCTGGAGCTGACCCAGCGCCCCGAACTGGGCGTGATGATCGAAGTGCCCGCCGCCGCGCTGATGGCCGAACAGTTGGCCAAGCATGCGGACTTCCTGTCCATCGGCACCAATGACCTGTCCCAGTACACCCTGGCCATGGACCGCGACCACGCCGGCCTCGCTGCCCGCGTCGATGCGCTGCACCCGGCGCTGCTACGGCTGATCGCCCAGACCTGCGCCGGCGCAGCCAAGCACGGGCGCTGGGTCGGCGTGTGTGGCGCCCTCGCCTCCGACCCGCTGGCCACGCCGGTGCTGGTGGGCTTGGGCGTCAGCGAGCTGTCGGTGAGCCCGCCGCAGATCGGAGAAATCAAGGACCGCGTCCGCCATCTGGACGCGGCGCAATGCCGGCAACTGAGCCAAGGCCTGCTCGACCTGAGCAGCGCCAAGGCCGTTCGCCAAGCCTGTCAACACCACTGGCCGCTGAGCTGACAACAACAAGAAAAGGGAGACTCGCCATGTACCAACATTTCATCGAAGGCCTGCAACGCCTGGGCCGTGCACTGATGCTGCCGATCGCGATCCTGCCGATCGCCGGTCTCCTATTGCGCCTGGGTGACACTGATCTCTTGAACATCGCGGTGATGCACGACGCGGGGCAAGCGATCTTCGCCAACCTGGCGCTGATCTTCGCCATTGGTATTGCCGTGGGTTTTGCCCGCGACAACAACGGCACCGCGGGCCTGGCCGGGGCGATTGGTTACCTGGTGATGATCTCTACCCTCAAGGTGATGGACAGCACCATCAACATGGGCATGCTCGCCGGTATCGCCAGCGGCCTGATGGCGGGCGGGCTGTACAACCGCTTCAAGGACATCAAGCTGCCGGAGTACCTGGCCTTCTTCGGCGGGCGGCGGTTTGTGCCGATTGTCACCGGTTTCTCGGCGGTTGCACTGGGCGTGATCTTTGGCCTCATCTGGCCGCCGATCCAGCACGGCATCAACAGTTTCGGCGTGCTGCTGATGGAAAGCGGCAGCTTCGGCGCCTTCGTGTTTGGCGTGTTCAACCGCCTGCTGATCGTCACCGGCCTGCACCACATCCTCAACAACATGGCCTGGTTTGTGTTCGGCAGCTTCACCGACCCGGTGACCGGCGCGGTGGTGACGGGTGACCTGACTCGCTACTTCGCTGGCGACCCGAAAGGTGGCCAGTTCATGACCGGCATGTTCCCGGTGATGCTCTTCGGCCTGCCGGCGGCCTGTTTGGCGATGTACCGCAATGCCTTGCCGGAGCGCCGTAAAGTGATGGGCGGGATTTTCCTGTCGATGGCGTTGACCTCGTTTTTGACCGGGGTGACCGAGCCGATTGAATTCGCGTTCATGTTCCTCGCGCCGTTTTTGTATCTGATCCACGCGGTGCTGACCGGCCTGTCGATGGCGGTCACCAATATGCTGAATATCCACCTCGGGTTCACCTTTTCCGGTGGGTTTATCGACATGGTGCTGGGCTGGGGCAAGGCCACCAATGGCTGGCTGGTGTTCCCGGTGGGCTTGGTCTATGCGGTGGTCTACTACAGCGTGTTCAACTACTGCATTCGCCGCTTCAACCTGAAGACACCGGGGCGGGAAGATATCCAGGTGGTGCAGGCTGAGGTGATGACGGATAACCAGCGCGCCACGGCCTACATCCAGGCCTTGGGCGGTGCAGAGAATCTGCTGAGCGTCGGTGCCTGCACCACGCGCCTGCGGTTGGACATGGTGGATCGCAACAAGGCAGTGGATGCCGAGTTGAAAGCACTCGGCGCCATGGCGGTTGTACGGCCGGGTAACGGCGGGAGTTTGCAGGTGGTGGTGGGGCCGATGGCCGACAGCATTGCCGATGAGATTCGTTTGGCCATGCCGTCGTTTGTGGCCAGCGCGCCTGTTGCGGTTGCGCCTGTGGATAAGCCGGTGGCGGTGAATGTGCAGGAAGCCGAGAAATGGTTGAACGCACTGGGCGGTCGAGGAAATGTGCGCCAGCTCGAAGCCGTGGCGATGACGCGGCTTCGGGTGGAATTGGGGGATGATTCGGTGCTGTCAGAAACCGATCTGACCGCGCTGGGCTGCCAAGGGGTCAGCCAGATGGAAAGCGGCGTTTGGCACCTGTTGATCGGTGACAAGGCCTCGGGATTGAGCGAGGCGTTGGAGCGGTTGGTCAGTGGCCGCCAGATTGGGGCTGGGGCTTAATTGATCCTTGCCTGAACTGGCCACATCGCGGGCAAGCCCGGCTCCCACATTTTTGATCTGTGGATACATTCAAAATGTGGGAGCTGGCTTGCCTGCGATTAGCCTTAACTGGCGACTGGAGTGTTGAGACTAGAAATGTCATTCAAGTCCAACACCCTATCCACCCTCAACTGGATACCTTCAAGCATACGGTGAACTGCCAGCGCGATCTCTCGTTGGACGCCATCGATCTCAAAGGCCAGGTGCCCCGTCAGAGCCTGTACCTACGCAATATCCTGGGCGGCATTGGCGAGTAAGGTTTCGCTATCGAGACTGAGCCGTACGGTGAAGAGTTGGTCGGTGGGGTGAGCGTCAGACGGGGGATTTGGGCTGTAGACCCGAAGGTCTCCCGCACACAGCCACCATAAATGGCGACCATGAAAAAGCGCCGCAATTATAAAGGTGCTTGTGACTAACGGGTGAGGTTTCGGCGGGCTTGCAGTCCCGGTCACTGAATTGGCAGTGACTGGCGAAGGCTAGTGAGGCGAGTTCCGACGGACAACCTGAAAGGCTTGCCGGAAAGATCTGAGGCGCCTGTGCCGACGCATTCGCGAGCAAGCCCGCTCCCACATTCGATCGCGGTTACCCTGAAGGCATGCGGTCGAATGTGGGAGCGGGCTTGCTCGCGAATAGGCTCGTAAAGCCAACAAAAAACCCGCTGACCAAACTGGCCCAGCGGGTTTCTTGTTTTTGCAGCGTGCGAATCAGAAATCCGCCAACTGCCACACCTCATACGCCGGTGTCTCGTACGGGTGGCTCAGTTTGAGCGCAGCCACGACAGCCACGATCAACTCATCCGCCACCACCAGCTCAACCTTCCATTCCTCAACCACTTCAACCTGGCCAATCTGCCCGATAAACGGCTGGCTGCCGTCCATCGCGCGGAATTGGCCCTGGCCCAGCACTTGCCAGGCACAGCTGTCGTAGTTGCCGATGCGCCCGCCGCCGGCAGCGAAGACGGCGGTTTTCACCGTCTCCACGTGGCTTGCGGGTACGAAGAAGGCAAGCTTGTACACCGCCTTAGTTCACCCACACGCGAGCGTTGCGGAACATGCGCATCCAGGCGCCGTCTTCGTTCCACTCTTCCGGGCGCCACGAGTTCTGCACGGCGCGGAACACGCGCTCCGGGTGCGGCATCATGATGGTCACGCGGCCGTCGCGGCTGGTAAGGCCGGTGATCCCGCGCGGCGAACCGTTCGGGTTGGCCGGGTAGGTCTCGGTGACCTTGCCGTGGTTGTCGACGAAACGCATGGCCACGCAGCCGGACAGGTCGGCTTCGAGCAACGCTTCTTCACTGGAGAACTCGGCATGGCCTTCACCGTGGGCGATGGCGATCGGCATGCGCGAACCGGCCATGCCTTGCAGGAAGATCGAGTTGGACTCCTGCACCTGCACCATGGCGACACGGGCTTCGAACTGCTCGGAACGGTTGCGCACAAAGTGCGGCCAGAACTCGCTGCCCGGGATCAGTTCGCTGAGGTTGGACATCATCTGGCAACCGTTGCACACACCCAGGGTGAAGCTGTCGTTGCGCTCAAAGAAACCTTGGAACGCGTCGCGGGCACGGCTGTTGAACAGGGCCGATTTGGCCCAGCCTTCACCGGCACCCAGCACGTCGCCGTAGGAGAAACCGCCGCAGGCCACAAGACCTTTGAACTCATTGAGGTCAACGCGACCGGCGAGGATGTCGCTCATGTGCACGTCGATCGCATTGAAGCCGGCGCGGTCGAACGCGGCCGCCATTTCCACCTGGCCGTTGACGCCCTGCTCACGCAGTACGGCAACTTGTGGGCGGATGCCTTTCTTGATGTAGGGCGCGGCGATGTCCTGGTTGACGTCGAAGCTGAGCTTGGTGCTCAGGCCCGGGTTGTCTTCTTCCAGGATCACGTCGAATTCCTGCTCGGCGCAGTCGGCGTTATCACGCAGGCGTTGGATCTGGTAACTGGTTTCAGCCCACTGGCGTTGCAGCAAGCGGCGTTGGCCGGCAAACACGGTATCGCCATTGAACGAGATGTTGATCTCGCCGTTGTTGATCGGCTGGCCGATCACGGCCACGCAATCGTCCAGGCCAGCGGCGCTGAACTGTGCGAGTACGTCTGGCGTTGCGTCCTGGCGAACCTGGATCACCGCACCCAGTTCTTCGTTGAACAGGATGCCGTTGATTTCGGACGCATCCTCGGCAACGCTGTCGAGCACGATGTTCAGGCCGCAGTGACCGGCGAAGGCCATTTCCACGACGCTGGTCAGCAAGCCACCATCGGAACGGTCGTGGTAAGCCAGCAGGTGGCCGTCAGCGTTGAGGCCCTGGATCACCGCGAAGAAGGCTTTTAGGTCTTCGGCGTCATCGACGTCCGGTGCCTGCTTGCCCAACTTGCCATGGGTCTGCGCGAGGATCGAGGCGCCCATGCGGTTCTGGCCACGGCCCAGGTCGATCAGGATCAGGTCGGTGGTGCCCTTGTCCATGCGCAGTTGCGGGGTCAGGGTCTGGCGGATGTCGGTGACCGGCGCAAAACCGGTGACGATCAGCGACAACGGCGAGGTGACGCTCTTGTCCGAACCGTCTTCGTTCCAGCGCGTGGCCATGGACATGGAGTCCTTGCCCACCGGAATGGTCAGGCCCAGCTCAGGGCACAGTTCCATGCCGACCGCTTTAACGGTGTCGTACAGGCGCGCGTCTTCACCCGGGTGACCGGCAGCGGACATCCAGTTGGCCGACAACTTGATGTCGGACAGCTTGCCGATGCGCGACGCCGCGATGTTGGTGAGGGTTTCACCAATGGCCATGCGGCCCGACGCCGGGGCGTCCAGCAGGGCCAGCGGGGTACGCTCGCCCATGGCCATGGCTTCACCGGTGTAGACGTCAAAGCTGGTGGCGGTGACGGCAACGTCAGCCACTGGAACCTGCCATGGGCCAACCATTTGGTCACGGGCAACCAGGCCAGTGATGGTGCGGTCGCCGATGGTGATCAGGAAGCTTTTGCTTGCCACAGCCGGATGGTGCAGCACACGTTCGATGCTGTCGGCCAGTTCCAGTTGACTTGGGTCGAAGTCGTCGCCCAGCTCGGTTTCACGTACCGCCGAACGGTGCATGCGCGGGGCTTTGCCCAGCAGCACTTCGAGCGGCATATCCACCGGGCTGTTGCCGAAGTGGCTGTCGGTCACGGTCAGTTGCGGCTCGGCAGTGGCTTCGCCGACCACGGCAAACGGGCAGCGCTCGCGTTCGCAGATGGCCTGGAAGCGCGCGAAGTCTTCTGGGCCGACGGCCAGTACGTAGCGTTCCTGGGATTCGTTGCTCCAGATTTCGTGCGGGGCCATGCCCGGCTCGTCGTTTGGAATGTTGCGCAGTTCGAAACGGCCACCGCGGTCGCCGTCGTTGACCAGTTCCGGGAAGGCGTTGGACAGACCGCCCGCGCCGACGTCGTGGATGAAGCTGATCGGGTTCTTGTCACCCAACTGCCAGCAACGGTCGATGACTTCCTGGCAGCGACGCTCCATCTCTGGGTTTTCGCGCTGTACGGAAGCGAAGTCCAAGTCTGCCGAGCTGGTGCCGGTGGCCATGGAGGAAGCCGCGCCGCCGCCCAGGCCGATGAGCATCGCCGGGCCGCCGAGCACGATCAGCTTGGAGCCAACCAGGATCTCGCCTTTCTTGACGTGTTCTTCACGGATGTTGCCCATGCCGCCAGCCAGCATGATCGGCTTGTGGTAGCCGCGCACTTCATCGCCACGGGGGGTGGTGATGGACTGTTCGAAGGTACGGAAGTAGCCCGTCAACGCAGGACGGCCGAATTCGTTGTTGAATGCAGCGCCGCCCAGCGGGCCTTCAATCATGATGTCCAGTGCAGTAACGATGCGCTCTGGCTTGCCGTACGGCACTTCCCACGGCTGTTCGAAGCCCGGGATCTGCAGGTTGGACACGGTGAAACCGGTGAGGCCCGCCTTTGGCTTGGCGCCACGACCGGTGGCACCTTCGTCACGGATTTCGCCACCGGAACCGGTGGCTGCGCCCGGGAACGGGGCAATCGCGGTCGGGTGGTTGTGGGTTTCAACCTTCATCAGGATATGCACCGGCTCCTGCACCGCGCCGTACTGGCGGGTCTCAGGGTCCGGGAAGAAACGGCCGGCGACGGAGCCGACGATTACCGAGGCGTTGTCCTTATAAGCCGACAGAACGCCTTCGCTGTGCATCACGTAGGTGTTCTTGATCATGCCGAACAGGCTTTTTTCCTGGCTTTCGCCGTCGATGTCCCAACTGGCGTTGAAGATCTTGTGACGGCAGTGCTCGGAGTTGGCCTGGGCGAACATCATCAGTTCGATGTCGTGCGGGTTGCGCTTCAAGCCATTGAAGGCGTTGACCAGGTAGTCGATCTCGTCTTCGGCCAGGGCCAGGCCCAGTTCGGTGTTGGCCTTCTCGAGGGCGGCGCGGCCACCGCCGAGCACGTCAATCGCGGTCAGCGGCTTGGGCTCGGCGTGGCTGAACAGGCCGGCAGCCTGTTCCAGCTGGCTGACGATGATCTGGGTCATGCGGTCGTGCAGGCTGCTGGCGATCAGCTCGGCGTCGGCATCGCTGAACTGGCCGGCGACGTAGAAAGCGATACCCCGCTCCAGGCGCTGGATTTTTTCCAGGCCGCAGTTGCGGGCGATGTCGCTGGCCTTGCTCGACCAGGGCGAGATGGTGCCGAACCGTGGCAGAACCAGGAACAAGCGGCCAGTCGGCTCTTGAACGGGAACGCTTGGGCCGTACTTCAGAAGGCGCGCCAGCACTTGCTGTTCGTCGGCGGTCAATACGCCGGTAACGTCGGCGAAGTGAGCAAATTCAGCGTACAGGCCTGTAACAGCTGGAACCTTCTGGCTCAGTTGCTCAAGGAGTTTGCTGTGGCGAAAGGCAGAAAGGGCAGGAGCGCCGCGCAGGATCAACATCTTCGGGACAGCCTCGGGAAGGGGGTGTGCTTTGAGGCCGTGCATTCTAGCGTAAACCATCGCCAACGGCACCCGAAACGGCACCGGTGGCCGCTGCCGGACGTCAGTTGGCACGGATTGCACAGTATCGGGGCGTTATCCCGGACATTCCGCGCAGTTATTTTAACCGTCACAATTGCCCGCCAAGCCCCATTTCTGCGGGCTGCAGCACGCTTTTGCGGTGGCTAGCAGACAAGTCCCACGCTGTCGAGATATGGCGCCGTGGGCCGTTTGCGTATACTGCGCAGATGTTCTCCCCTACTGCTTTGCGCCCGCGATGCGCCAAATGGCTCTTCGCCACCGGACTCTTCCTGTTGCTCAGCGCCTGTGTTGATAAACCCAGCACGCTCGAGCGAATCAAGGAGGATGGCGTATTGCGGGTGGTTACCCGTAACAGTCCGGCCACTTATTTCCAGGACCGCAACGGTGAAACCGGTTTCGAATACGAACTGGTCAAGCGTTTTGCCGATGACCTGGGGGTCAAGCTGGAGATCGAGACCGCCGACAACCTTGACGACCTGTTCGGCCAGCTGGGCAAGCCCAACGGCCCGGTACTGGCGGCCGCAGGCCTGGTGAGCAGCGAGCAGCGCCAGCAGCAGGTGCGTTTCTCCCATCCTTACCTGGAAGTGACCCCGCAGATCATCTACCGCAACGGCCAGTCCCGCCCGACCAACGCGGCAGACCTGGTAGGCAAGAAGATCATGGTGCTCAAGGGCAGCACCCACGCCGAGCAACTGGCGGCGCTTAAAAAGCAGAATCCTGCGATTGAATACGAAGAATCCGACGCCGTTGAGGTGGTCGACCTCCTGCGCATGGTGGACGAGGGCCAGATCGACCTGACCCTGGTGGACTCCAACGAAGTGGCGATGAACCAGGTGTACTTCCCCAACGTGCGCGTGGCCTTCGACCTCGGCAACGCCAGCAACCAGAGCTGGGCCGTGGCGGCAGGTGACGACAACAGCCTGCTCAACGAGATCAACAGCTACCTGGACAAGGTCGAGAAGAACGGCACCCTGCAGCGTCTCAAAGACCGCTACTACGGGCATGTCGATGTCCTCGGTTATGTCGGCGCCTATACCTTCGCCCAGCACTTGCAGCAACGCCTGCCCAAGTACGAGAAGCACTTTCGGACCTACGCCAAGGAAGAGAAGGTCGACTGGCGGCTATTGGCAGCCATTGGCTACCAGGAATCGCTGTGGCAACCGGCCGTCACCTCCAAGACCGGCGTGCGCGGCCTGATGATGCTGACCCAGAACACCGCCCAGGCGATGGGCGTGTCCAACCGCCTGGATGCCAAGCAAAGCATCATGGGGGGCGCCAAGTACCTGGCCAAGATCAAGGACGAACTGGACGACAGCATTGCCGAACCGGATCGCACCTGGTTCGCCCTCGCCGCCTACAACGTCGGCACCGGCCACCTCGACGACGCCCGCACCCTGGCCAAGCGCGAAGGCTTGAACCCGAACAAGTGGCTGGACGTGAAGAAGATGCTGCCACGCCTGTCGCAGAAGCAGTGGTACAGCAAGACCCGCTACGGCTACGCGCGGGGTGGTGAGCCGGTGCACTTTGTGGCGAACATCCGGCGTTACTACGACATCCTCACCTGGGTGACCCAGCCGCAGCTGGAAGGCAACCAGGTGGTGGAAGGCAACCTGCATGTGCCGGGCATCGACAAAACCAAGCCGCCGGAAGACAACCCGCAGTTGTAAGAACACTGCAAAACCCATGTGGGAGCGGGCTTGCTCGCGAAAGCGGTGGATCAGTCAGTATATATAGCGACTGACGCTACGCATTCGCGAGCAAGCCCGCTCCCACATTTTGTTCGTGTCGCCTTATAGACCTGTGATCAGGTGGACGACGCCGCCGGCCAACACCATCACACCCGGCACACCGGCTGCCTTCAATGCCTGTTCATCCAACCGCCCCGCATCCTGCAACTGCACCCTCACCCGTGTCAGTGCCACGCGCTGCTGCGACTTAAGATTATCCGCCCCCCCCAGCGCACTCAGCACCCCTACTGACAACTCATTCTGCACCGGGGCGGCGACCGTCTCGGCAATCAGATCCGGCGTCAGCGCTTTCCAAAACGCTCGCTGCAATTTCTCGAACATGCTCAGTGCTCCAAAACAGATGAGGATTCAACGGTGGCCGCGTGGTATTGGCTCAACGCCTCACGCACTTGGGCGGCTTCTTCCAAGCCCAGGATCTGGCGGGCGATGATCTGGCAGTCGGCCAGATCCAGCTCGCGCACGGTGGCCTTGATGGTCGGGATCAGCGGCACGCTGACCGACAGCTCATCCACGCCCAGCCCGATCAACACCGGCACAGCCAAGGCTTCGGACGCCAACGCGCCGCACACGCCCACCCACTTGCCATGGGCGTGGGCGGCCTTGACCGTGGTGGCGATCAGGCGCAGCACCGCTGGGTGAAAGCTGTCGGCCTGGCTGGCCAGGCGCGGGTGATCGCGGTCCATGGCCAGGGTGTATTGGGTCAGGTCGTTGGTGCCGATGGAGAAGAAATCCACATGGGGTGCAAACACATCGGCCATCAGCGCAGCCGAGGGCACCTCGATCATGATGCCCAGCTTCGGCAACTCGTTGAGCCCGAGTGCTGCCGCCTCCTCTTCCAGGATCTTGCGCGCCAGGTGCAGTTCCGACAGCAGGCTGACCATCGGCAGCATGATGTGCAGCCGCGCAAAACCGGCGCTGGCGAGGATGGCGCGAAACTGTTCGCGCAGCAGTTCAGGACGCTCCAGGCACAGGCGAATGCCGCGTAGCCCTAGGAATGGGTTGGTTTCCGCCTCCATGGGCACATAGGCCAATGGCTTGTCGCCGCCGACGTCCAGGGTGCGCACCACCAGGTTGCGCTCGGCGCCCAGGGCACGGGCGATGGCGGTGTAGGTGCCAGCCTGCTCCTCGGGGCTTGGCGCCCGGTTGCGGTCCAGGTAGAGGAACTCCGAACGCAGCAGGCCGACGCCTTCGCCGCCAAGGGTCAGGGACTGCTCCACCTCTTGCAGCGAGGCGACGTTGGCCGTGACTTCAACGTGATGACCGTCGCGGGTCGTGGCGGGCAAGGATGCCTGGGCGACTTCACGCTGACGGCGCAGCGTCTGCTGTTGGCGCGCCGCTTCAAGCCTCTCGATTTCAGCCAGGTCCGGGTTCAGGTGCAGTTCGCCTTTGTCGGCGTCCAGTAATACCTGTTTGCCGTTGGCCAGCGACAGCACCTGCAGCGATACACCGCAGATGGCGGGCAGGCCGAGGGCCCGGGCGAGGATTGCCACGTGGCTGGTGGCACCGCCGCCGACCGTGACAAAACCCAGCACTTTGCGCGTATCGAGACTGGCGGTTTGTGACGGGGTCAGTTGCTCGGCGATCAGGATCGCGCGCTCCGGTAAATCCCAGGCACTGTCTTGAACGCCAAGGATCAGTTTCAACACACGCTGGCCCACATCGGCCAGGTCTGCCGCCCGTTCAGCGAGCAGTGTATTGCCTAGCGCCTTGAACTGCTCGGCGGTGGCGACCGTGGCGCTGTTCCAGGCAAAGGCGGCGCTTTTGCCCTCGGCCAGCAGGCGGTGGGCATGTTCAAGCAGGGTCGGATCTTCGAGCAACTCCTGATGGGCCCGGAAGATCTCGGCCTGGGCGCTGCCGGCGGCCTTGGCTTGCAACGCTTTCAACGCCTCGGTTGCCGCCAGCAGCCCGCGTTGCAGGGCAGCGCGTTCGGCGGCTTCACCGGCGCCCTGTTCAGTGATCGCCAGCTCGGGTTCTACCACCTGAACCACCTGACCAAAGGCTGAACCCGGCGAAGCACAGACGCCGCGCAGCAAGGTTGCCGACGACACCGCTGCCACCGCTTCGACCGCCTCGGCCACTGCCGCGACCGTCTCCCCGCAACCTTCGACCAGCAGGGTGACGAGCGCCTTGATCGCCGCCTCGGCGTCCTCACCTGCCGCGCTCACCTGCAAGGTGTCGCCGTGCGCAGTTTGCAGCGCCATGATCGCCACCAAGGATTTCGCGTTGGCGCTCTGGGTTTGCTTGTGCAGGTAAATACTCGCGTTAAAGCCTTTGGCCGCCTGGGCAAACACCGCCGCAGGCCGCGCGTGCAACCCGTTGGCATTGGGCAACGTCAGTGGCTTGGAGAACAGTGCGTCGCCCTCCTCTTCATCTGTCGCTTCAATGGCCTCACCCGGAGAAACCTGCATCAGCGGCTGGCCCACTTCCACAAGGCCATTGGCCAACACGGTGAACGGCTCGCCGCTGACCACCAGCACCAGGGTCAACAGGCTGCGGGCATTGAGCGCCACATAGTCGGCATCGAACTCGATCAGCGGTTGGCCCACCGCCACCCGCTGGCCTTCCTGCACCAGCCGGGTGAAACCCTGGCCAGCCAGGTTCACGGTGTCCAGGCCGATGTGCATCAGGACCTGCACGCCATTGTCATCGGTAACGCTGACCGCATGACCACTGTCCTGGATATTGCTGATCACCCCGGCCAGCGGCGCGCACAGCGTCTGCGACGTGGGGTCGATGCACAGGCCATCGCCGATCAGGCGGCTGGAAAACACCGGATCGGGCACCGTATCCAGCGCCAGCAGCACACCGGACAGGGGCGCCAGCAGTTCCAGGGGTTGCGTTGCGGTCATGACTTCACCTGCTGTTTTGTTCTGTAAAAATCATTGGCTGGATGCGGATCCTGGGACAACGAAGATCAACTGTGGGAGCGGGCTTGCTCCCACATTAGTCCGCGTATACCCACATTCTTATTTCCACCAATATTCGACTTGCACACCAAAGTTGGAGCCATGCCGCGCCGTGCCGTAGGAGCCGGTGTCGGACAACGCCGAACCCGCCGCCAGTTCATTCGCCGCGCGTTTGGCCGCTTCGTTCCACGTTGCATAGGTGTAGTACAAACGCACTTCCGGCCGCGCCCAGAAATCCGGGCCTTTGGGCGACCAGGTCGGTGCGAAGGTAAATTTGCTCAGTTTGCGCGTGCCGCCGGTAGCGTCGACTTGATCGTGCCCGAGTTCAGTGACGAGCTTGAACTGTTCGCTGATGGCATACGCAGGGCGCACCCCGATGGACATCCAGGTCTGGTCCTGGCTACCCGGGCGAATGTCTTTCTGGTACACCGCCTCGATCTGCCCGCCAAAGCGCGGGGTCACCTGCCAGTCGAAGAACTCCACGGCGCGGTAGCTTTTGCTGCTGTTGTCCAGGGTGGTGTCGCCGGTGTAGCCCAAGCCGGTCCCAGGGCCTTCGCCGTACTGCAGGGCGAATTTGTTCTTGCCGCCCAGGAAAGGCTTTTGCACATGCTGCGCCGTGATCGCCCAACCGCTGTTGGTGTCGCGGCCACCGGCTTTTTCGATGTAGCTCAAACCAAACTCCAGCTCACCGCCGGGGTTGGTTTTGAAGCCCGCCACGTTGAAGTCGTGACGGGTGGCGTATTCTTTCTGGTACAGGTTGTCCTTGCGGGAAATGGCGTAGCTGTACTTGAGGTCGCCGATCAACACGTCTTCGACACCACCGCCCGTGGCGCTCTGGTTCCAGTAGTAGAAGTCGGAGATATGGATGTCGTTACGTTTGTAGTAGCGCCGACCGGCCCACACCGAGCCACCATTGAGGCTGGGCAAGTTGGACCACTGCGCATACATCTGCGGCATGCGCGCCGAGCCGTTGTCGTCGCCCTGGAATTTAAGGGCACGGTCGTATTTGTTGTAGAGGGACGCCATGGCGTCGACGCTCAGCACCGAGCCATCGTCGAGGGTCAGCAAGTCCTGGCGCAGTTCCAGCTCGGCATACTGTTCGCATTCGTTGCCCAAACGGTACTTGGATTGCGCCCCCGGCAACTGGAAGCACTGCTGCTTGCCACTGCCCGTCGAGGTGCCCGCGCCGCTGCGCAGGTAACCGGCAAACTCCAAGGCCTGAGCGCCCAACGGCAGGCTCAAACAGGATGCAACGAGGCCCAGCTTTATTGTTGTTTTCATGAAGCACTCCTAATGTTTTTCTTATTGTTATTGCGTGGTGCACGCGCCCTTGTAGGAGCCGGCTTGCCGGCGATGGCGATTCAACTGACGCTATCGCCGGCAAGCCGGCTCCTACATGGGGTAGCGGTGTTTCAGTCCCTCAGGTGCAGGACGAAGGATTCGTAGGGGCGCAAGGCGACCGTGGCGGTACGCTGCGGGCAGTCGGGGTAGTTGCTGATCACCAGGCGTTGCTCGGCAGCCGGATTGATCACACCGTCCGGGAGTTGGATTTCGCAGGGCGTGCCGTAAAAGTTGTTGAGCACCAGCAAGCGTTCGCCGTGGCCTTCGCGCAGATACGCCCAGACCTGCAAGTGGTCTTGCAGCAGTGGGCGATAAACGCCCTCCTGGATCAGCGGCTCATTACGGCGCAGGGCAATCAGTGCGCGGTAGTGATGCAGCACCGAATCCGGGTCATCCAGCTGGCTTTCGACGTTGATCTGCGCCGCGTTGGCGGGAATGCCGATCCACGGTTCGCCGGTGCTGAAACCCGCATTGGCCTGGGTGTTCCACTGCATCGGCGTGCGGCTGTTGTCCCGCGATTTCTGTTTGATCGCCGCCATGCTTGAGGCTTCGGACTCGCCGGCATCGCGCTTGAGACGGAAGATGTTCAGGGTCTCTACATCGCGGTACTGCGCGATGCTGTCGAAGCCCGGGTTGGTCATGCCCAGCTCTTCACCCTGGTACACATACGGTGTGCCCTGGAGGAAGTGCAGCGCGGTGCCAAGCATCTTGGCCGAGACCACGCGGTGTTCGCCGTCGTCACCAAAGCGCGAGACCACCCGCGGCTGGTCGTGGTTACACCAGAACAGCGCGTTCCAGCCGCCACCGGCCTGCATGCCCAGTTGCCAGTCAGAAAAAATCTGCTTGAGTTGCAGGAAATCGAAGTCGGCCTTCACCCATTTCTGCATGTTCGGGTAATCGACTTTCAGGTGATGAAAGTTGAAGGTCATCGACAGCTCTCTCGATTCCGGCCGCGAGTAGCGGATGCAGTGTTCGAGGCTGGTGGAGGACATCTCGCCAACGTTGATCAGGTCATGCCCTTCGAAAACTTCGCGGTGCATTTGCTGCAGGTACTCGTGCACGTTCGGGCCGTCGGTGTAGAAACGGCGGCCGTCGGTGTTGTCTTCCGGGAAATCGGCGGGCTTGGAGATCAGGTTGATCACGTCCAGGCGGAAGCCGCCTACGCCTTTGTCGCGCCAGAAGCGCATCAGCTTGAACACTTCGGCGCGCACCTTGGGGTTGTCCCAATTGAGGTCGGCCTGGGTGTGGTCGAACAGGTGCAGGAAGTACTGGCCGGTTTGCGCCTCGTATTCCCAGGCCGAGCCGCCGAACTTGGATTCCCAGTTGTTCGGCTGGTCGCGCCAGATGTAGAAGTCGCGGTAAGGGTTGTCGAGGCTGCTGCGCGCCTGCTGGAACCACTCGTGCTCGATGGAGGTGTGGTTGACCACGATATCGAGCATCAATTTGATGCCGCGCTTGGCCGCTTCGCTGATCAGCAGTTCGCAGTCGGCCATGGTGCCGTAGCTGGGGTCGATGGCGTAGTAGTCGCTGATGTCATAACCGTTGTCACGCTGCGGCGAGCGCAGGAACGGGGTGATCCACAGGCAGTCAACGCCCAGCCATTGGAGGTAGTCGAGTTTGTCCACGATCCCCAGCAGGTCACCGGTGGCGTTACCCGCGTGGCTGTGGAAGCTTTTTGGGTAGATCTGGTAGATCACCGAGTGTTGCCAGGTTTGCATGGGGGGTTCCTTCAATTAGTTTTTTTGCTGGCCTTGAAGGCCTCTTCGCGAGCAAGCCCGCTCCCACATTTGAAATGCATTCCCATGTGGGAGCGGCGGTGCGGCGATTCGACTTGCTCGCGAAAGCGGTCGATCAGGCGACCCGATACCCAGGCCGAACAATCTTCATGCTCAACGCACAGGTCAGCACAAACGGCACGACCATCGCGATGACCATCCCGATCACAAAGCTTGGGATGTACTGCGGGATGATCGAGATGAATCCAGGCAGCCCACCGACGCCGATGGCCGATGCCTGCACCTTGTTGAGCGACAGGAAAATACTGCCCAGCGCCGAGCCCAGCAGCGCGGCATAGAACGGGAACTTGAAGCGCAGGTTCACACCGAACATCGCCGGCTCAGTGATGCCGAAGTACGCAGAAATCGCCGAGGTGGAGGCCATGCTTTTGTCCCGCGCGTTGCGGGTCATGTAGAACACGCCGAGGGCGGCGCTGCCCTGGGCCAGGTTGGACATGACGATCATCGGCCAGATAAAGGTGCCGCCCTGGGTGGAGATCAGTTGCAGGTCCACGGCGAGGAACATGTGGTGCATGCCGGTGATCACCAGCGGCGCATACAGCAGGCCAAAAATCGCCCCGCCGAGCATTGGCGCCAGGTCGAACAGGGTGACCACGCCTTCGGTGATCAGGATGCCGAGGTGACGCGTGACCGGGCCGATGATCGCCAGGGCCAGCACGCCGGTGACCACAATGGTGGTGATGGGTACGACCAGCAGTTGAATGGCGTTCGGCACTCGTGCCCGAAGCCACTTTTCGATCACGCTCATCACGTAGGCGGCCATCAGGATCGGCAGGATCTGCCCCTGGTAGCCCACCTTCTCAATCTTGAACCAGCCGAAAATGTCGAAGTACGGCAGGCTCTGGCCGTCCAGGCCCGCCACGGCCTTGCCGTAGTTCCAGGCATTGAGCAGGTCCGGATGGACCAGCATCAGGCCCAGCACGATGCCGAGGATTTCACTGCCGCCAAAGCGTTTGGCCGCCGACCAGCCCACCAGCGCCGGCAGGAACACGAACGAGGTGTTGGCCATCAGGTTGATCAGGCTCCACAGGCCATCCAGGTTCGGATAGGCCTCCAGCAGCGTCTTGCCCTCGATGAACATGCCCTTGGCGCCCATCAGGTTGTTCACGCCCATCAACAGGCCGGCGATGATCAAGGCGGGCAGGATCGGCATGAACACGTCGGAAAATACCCGCACCAGACGCTGCATGGCATTGGTCTTGTCGGCGCCCTTCTGCTTGACGTCGGCGATGGTCGACACTGCAAGGCCGGTGGCTTCACGCAGGGCGGCGTAGACCTTTTCCACTTCGCCCGGGCCGATCACGATTTGAAACAGGCCGCCGGTAAAGAACGAACCCTTGACCAGATCAACCTGGTTCAACGCGGCGCTGTTGACCCGACTCGGGTCCTTCAGCGCCAGGCGCAGGCGTGTCACGCAGTGGGCAGCTTGCTCAAGGTTGTCGCTGCCCCCGAGGTTCTCGAGAATCTCGCGGGCGATAGCTGGATAGTCGTGGCTCATGCTTGGTTTCCACTTTGGTTTTTTTTATTGGGGGGCAGTCATTGGCAGCACGCCGAGGGCAAAAGTACTCGTCTGTACGAGTTAATGCAACAACTCGTCTGTACGAGTTACAAATTGTTGGCACTGGCTTGCCGGTGATGCTGTTCGTGAGGCCCCCATCGCCGGCAAGCCGGCTCCTACAAAGGCTCGTTCGCAATGGGTCTAATGGACAAACCCCAACGGTGCCACTATGGTTCCTGCCTGAACGCAAAGGCACAGAGCCATCCCCATGAGCAAATACAACCAGATCTATACGGATCTGCTTGCCAGCATCACCACCGAACGCCTGCAACGCGGCACGCGCCTTCCCTCCGAAACAGAATTGATGGACAGCTACCAGGCCAGCCGAGGCACCGTTCGTCGTGCCATCGAGCAGTTGCAGGAGCGCGGATTTGCCCAAAAGATCCACGGCAAGGGCACCTTCGTGCTGTCCCCCAACCCGATCGAATTCCAGTTGGGCGGCATCGTCAGCTTCCACGAAACCCACGCCGACCTGGGCGATGACGTACGCACCGAAGTGGTCGAATTCACCCAGTTCCCGTTGGAAGGCTCACTGCTGCAACACATCGAAGCCGAACCCGGCACCCTCATCACCCGCATCAAACGGGTACGGCGCATTGGCGGCAAACGCGTGATCCTCGACATCAACCACTTCGTCGCCGACCTGATCCCAGGCTTGGACCGCGACATCGCCGAACAGTCGATCTACGCGTTTATCGAACAGACCCTGCAGCTGCAAATCAGCTACGCCCAACGCACCATCGAAGCCCTGCCCCGCAGCAAGGACGACCAGGCACACCTGGACCTCGACGGCCAAAGCCATGTGATCGTGGTGAGTAACCAGACGTTTTTGCAGGACGGGCGGCAGTTCGAGTACACCGAGTCGCGGCATACGCTGGATAAGTTTTACTTTTCGGATATTGCGCGGCGGTAAGTCGGACTGCACATCGATTGTTACTGTTGAGGCACACAGCGCTACCTGACAAACAGACAGAACCCTACGTAGAATGCCCACGTGGCTATGGAACACCTTCCTTCTAACCTCCTATGACCTAGGGGTTTCGCTCTCCACACTACGCCTGCTGCTTGCAGGCGTTTTTACATCAGTTGTAAAACCACGCGGCAGCTCGCCCAAGACGGCGATCCAGGGAGAAAGTCAGGTATGAATCAGGGATTGTTCCTGCGGCGCCGCAATAAAGTTCACGTCCCGACGGGCACTGGCGGTGCGACGCGCGCCCAGGTTGCATCAGTGATCCAGGAAGTCGCGGCATTCCGATGCGTACTATCGGAGCCTCTGATTGAACAAATCGGCAGGTTGTCAGCGGCAGAGCTCAAGTCCTGGCTGCGCGAGATTGTCAGAGTCCTTCGGCGGGAGACAGGGGCTCATGTGCACCACTCCCCGCTTTATCCTGACTTCCCAGAGCAGGTGCTGGCTGCCTCAGAGGCGGAGTTGTACCTTAACGCCGTCATTCACTACCTCACACTTTGGCGCCTACCACCCTCTGAACACGCTCGACCGGCGATGCTTGAAGGCAACTACATCTCCCGCGTGATCGAGCCGGGAAGTGTCTCTGAGTTCGAATCATTGTTCGCGCCGCTGGTGTCATCGCGCAGCTCGCTATCCGAAGAGGAAAGCGCCGACGTGATCTGGTTTATCCGGCAGTACAAAGGCGATGTGTTCCGCCTGCTGCCTGAGGCTATACCTTTCCGTGAGATCCGCGCACAGGTTGGCAGCGCACTTCTCTTGCATGTAGCCGGTGATACGCGAGTGAACGCATTCCTGGAACAGAACGTTGAAACAGCGACTGACGTGCTACGACTTGCGGTAGCACTGAACGCAGGCGACGTGTCGCTGGCGACAGCGTCGACACGTTTCACCGCGATGAAGCGCTCGATGCGCCGCCTGCTGTTGCGACTGCTCGACGCCATACCCAACGCCGTAGAAGACGTGATGCGCCATACCGAGCGCTGGAAGCGCCTGGCTGAAGTACTGCATCCGGGTGACTACGCCGATAAATACCCACGAGCGCTGGCCGCGATCACGGCAGCGCGTCGCAATGATGCGCCCGCTTCGTTTGGGTCACGTGTAGAAACTTTATTTGCCCAGCGCCACATCGCCACGCTCACGTCCCTATTGCAGAGTCGTCCTGGTGAGTTTGCACGGCGGTTGGACGCGACCCTGCGACGTGCAGAAGAACCCGAGCCGGTTCTAGACGCGTTCGAGGCGGTTGCGGCACACGTGTCCTCACCTGTTCTGCTGCAACTGCTGGCCCAGGTACGTTCGCCACGCCCTCTTCCTCTGCGAGCGTTCACGCCAAAAGGTGCACTGGCCAAAGTCTATGCCATCAAAGATCGGCGCGAGTCTCTGACACCGGACGTGTTGGCGCGTGCAGCGCGAATCTGCGAAGACGCTCTCGTAAAGCGTTTTGCATCGCTGCCGCCACTCGGCCGCTGTTTCATCGATCCCGAGTTACGCGAGTACAGAGTGCCGCTGGCCCAGCGTGCCTCAGCGAAGTCACTGCGTACGCTGGTGCGCGGCAGCCGGTTGCCAATCCCCGATACACGCTTCATTCGCCTGTTCCTATGGTGGAAGAACGGTCGTGCACGCACGGACATCGACTTGTCCGCTGCATTTTTCGACGCCAACTTCGTGTTCAGAGAGGCGGTTGCGTACTACAACCTCAAGGGTTATGGCGGCTACCACAGCGGCGATATCGTGGACGCGCCCGAAGGGGCCTCGGAATTCATCGACCTCGACCTTGATGTCCTTGTCGAGAAGGGAGTCCGCTATGTCGTCACATCCATCAACTCCTTCACCCAGCAACCGTATTGCGATCTTCCAGAATGCTTCGCGGGCTGGATGGCCCGTGCGGACGTGGCATCGGGTGAAGTGTTCGAGCCTAAAACCGTGTTCGACCGTATCGATATCGCGTCCGACACCGTTATCTGTCTGCCGTTTGTGATGGACTTGCAGGAGCGACGCATGATTTGGGCCGATCTGGGACTCACTTCATCGCCACGCTGGAACAACGTCGACAACAACCTCAGCGGGGTATCTTTAATGCTGCGAGCGTTAGTGCATACGCCACGGCCAGATTTGGAGACACTATTCGACCTGCACGTTCGAGCACGGGGAGAACGAGTGGCCTCACTGCAGCAGGCACAGGTGGTATTTGCACCTGATCAAGGAATTACGCCTTTCGATACGGATGTGATTCGATCGCAGTTTCTCTGATACCTGCGCCAGCCTTTACTGCTCGTTGAAAACGACGGCTCTTGCCTCCAATCTTTCTTCCCGTACGCCGGTAGAGCTAACGCCGCACCCCATGTAGGAGCCGGCTTGCCGGCGATGGCGTGCTTGAGATCACTACCTCATTCGAGGGCCTCATCGCTGGCAAGCCAGCTCCTACAGTTGGGGCGAGGCGATCCGTTTACCGTATTCCAAAAACACAAAACCCCGGCGCATGGCCGGGGTTTTGTTATTCAGCATTCACCTGCTAGCGCAGGATCACTCCCACTCAATCGTCGCCGGCGGCTTGCTCGACACGTCATACGTCACGCGCGAGATGCCTTCGATCTCATTGATGATACGGCCGCTGACAGTTTCCAGCAGTTCGTACGGCAGATGTGCCCAACGGGCGGTCATGAAGTCGATGGTTTCTACGGCACGCAGGGCCACGACCCACGCGTAACGACGGCCATCGCCAACCACGCCGACGGATTTCACCGGTTGGAACACCACGAATGCCTGGCTGACCTTGTGGTACCAGTCGGCCTTGCGCAGTTCTTCGATGAAGATGTGGTCGGCGCGACGCAGCAGGTCGGCGTATTCCTTCTTCACTTCACCCAGGATGCGCACGCCCAGGCCCGGGCCTGGGAATGGGTGGCGGTAGACCATGTCGTAGGGCAGGCCGAGTTCCAGGCCCAGACGGCGGACTTCGTCCTTGAACAGTTCGCGCAGCGGTTCTACCAGCTTGAGGTTCATTTCCTCAGGCAGGCCACCCACGTTGTGGTGGGACTTGATCACGTGGGCCTTGCCGCTCTTGGCGCCGGCCGACTCGATCACGTCAGGGTAGATGGTGCCCTGGGCGAGGTACTTGATGTTGTCCAGTTTGCTGGACTGGGCATCGAATACGTCGATGAAGGTGCGGCCGATGATTTTGCGCTTCTTCTCTGGGTCGGACTCGCCGGCCAGGTTGTTGAGGAACTGGTCCTCAGCGTTGGCGCGGATCACCTTGACGCCCATGTTCTCGGCGAACATGGCCATCACTTGCTCACCTTCGTGCAGGCGCAGCAGGCCGTTGTCGACGAAGACGCAGGTCAGTTGGTCGCCGATGGCCTTGTGCAGCAGCGCAGCAACCACGGAGGAATCAACACCACCGGACAGGCCCAGCAGCACGTTGTCGGTACCGACCTGGGCACGGACTTGTGCGATGGCGTCTTCAGCGATCTTCGACGGGGTCCACAGCGCTTCACACTCGCAGATGTCGAGGATGAAGCGCGACAGGATGCGGCCGCCTTGCTTGGTGTGGGTCACTTCCGGGTGGAACTGCACGCCGTAGTAACGACGCTCGTCGCTGAACATGCCGGCAATCGGGCAGCTCGGGGTGCTGGCCAGGATGTGGAAGTCTTCCGGCATCTTGGTGACTTTGTCACCGTGGCTCATCCACACGTCGAGGCCGAACAGGCCATCGGCGTCGACGTGGTCTTCGATGCCGTCCAGCAGGCGGCTCTTGCCGACCACGTCGACACGGGCATAACCGAATTCACGCAGCTCGGAACCTTCAACCTTGCCGCCCAGTTGCTCGGCCATGGTCTGCATGCCGTAGCAGATACCGAAGACGGGCACGCCCAGGTCGAATACGGCTTGCGGGCAACGCGGGCTGTTGGCTTCGTGCACGGACTCTGGGCCACCGGCGAGGATGACGCCTTTGGGTGCGAATTCGCGGATCGCTTCGTCGTCCATGTCGAACGGATGCAGTTCGCAGTACACACCGATTTCACGCACGCGGCGGGCGATCAGCTGGGTGTACTGGGAACCGAAATCGAGGATCAGGATGCGGTGGGCGTGAATGTCGAGGGCCATGAAGTCAGTCTCGTCTAATGAATCAGAAACAACTCGGGGCTGAAAGAACAGCCCCGGTTACTTAACGTTTTGCTGGAAGCCTCAACCTACGCGGTAGTTTGGCGCTTCCTTGGTGATCTGCACGTCGTGGACATGGGATTCAGCCATGCCGGCGCCGGTGATCCGCACGAACTCTGGCTTGGTGCGCATTTCTTCGATGTTGGCGCTACCGGTGTAGCCCATCGAGGAACGCAGGCCGCCCATCAGTTGATGGATGATGGCGCTCAGGGTGCCCTTGTAAGGAACACGGCCTTCGATGCCTTCCGGTACGAGCTTCTCGGCGCCTGCCGAAGAGTCCTGGAAGTAGCGGTCCGAAGAACCTTGAGCCTGGGACATGGCGCCCAGCGAACCCATGCCACGGTAAGCCTTGTACGAACGGCCCTGGAACAGTTCGATCTCGCCCGGGGCTTCTTCAGTACCGGCGAACATCGAGCCCATCATCACGCAGGAAGCACCAGCGACGATGGCCTTGGACAGGTCACCGGAGAAACGGATGCCGCCGTCGGCGATCAACGGTACGCCCGTGCCTTCAAGGGCAGCGGCGACGTTGGCGATGGCGCTGATTTGCGGCACGCCCACACCAGCAACGATACGGGTGGTGCAGATCGAGCCAGGGCCGATACCGACCTTGACCGCATCCGCGCCTGCCTCGGCCAGGGCCTTGGCAGCAGCGCCGGTGGCGATGTTGCCGCCGATCACTTGCACTTCAGGGAAATTCTCTTTGACCCAACGCACGCGGTCGATCACACCTTTGGAGTGACCATGGGCGGTGTCGACCACCACCACGTCAACACCCGCAGCCACCAGGGCCGAAACGCGGTCACCGGTGTCTTTGCCGGTACCGACTGCTGCACCAACGCGCAGACGACCTTGGTCATCCTTGCTGGCCAGCGGGTAAGCCTTGGACTTCTCGATGTCCTTGACGGTCATCATGCCCTTGAGGGTGAACTTGCCATCGACAATCAGCACTTTCTCCAGGCGGTGCTTGTGCAGCAGCTCGCGCACTTCGTGCTTGTCGGCGCCTTCGCGCACGGTGACCAGGCGCTCTTTGGGCGTCATCACTTCACGAACAGGAACATCCAGGCGGGTTTCGAAACGCACGTCACGGGAGGTGACGATGCCGACCAGGTCGCCATCGTGCAGTACCGGCACACCGGAAATGTTGTGCATGCGGGTCAGGTCGAGCAAGTCACGCACCGTGGCATCGGCCTCGATGGTGATCGGGTCCTTGACCACACCGGCTTCGAACTTCTTGACCTTGCGCACTTCGGCAGCTTGCTGCTCGATGGTCATGTTCTTGTGGATAATGCCGATGCCGCCTTCCTGAGCCATGGCGATGGCCAGACGGGCTTCAGTGACGGTGTCCATGGCAGCGGAAACAAGGGGAATATTCAGCTCGATGCCACGGGTTAGGCGGGTCTTGAGACTGACTTCGTTAGGAAGCACCTCGGAATAACCGGGCACTAGGAGAATGTCGTCGAATGTCAGAGCTTCTTGGCTGATACGCAGCATCGCGGGGGCTCCCGAGCGGGAAAATGGAAGCGCGCCATTATATACATGCACCCTGCCCGGCTCAATGTAAAACTCTGACAAACTTGGTAATACTGATAGATGGAGAAAAACAGCGCCCTGTAGGAGCCGGCTTGCCGGCGATGAGGCCCTTGAGCCTTGTGCCAAACCAGAGGCTGCCATCGCCGGCAAGCCGGGCACCTACGGGTTGGGCAGCAGAGGTTTAGAGCTCGACTTTGACCCAGCTCATCTTCTGGTCCAGCCAGTCGGCGAATTCGTCGATAAAGCTTTGCTTGAAGCCCGCTTCGGCCCAGTTGTTAAAGATAAAGCCCAGGTTCGAGAAGCCGCATTCCTGCAGGAACAGGAACCCGTTGATGTCATCTTCATGCCCACACAGCGGGCAGGTGAAGTTGTCGGTGTGGCCGGGCATCCACTCCTCCAAGCTTTCGAACAGGGCCTCGCCGACTTCCTTGCGGCACTCCGGGCAGCCGGCTTCTTCGAGAAAACCCTTGGCCGGCGTGTAGATGCAACGCTTGTAGATGATCTCCAGGCCGTTGATCGGCTCGTTGAACGGCAGCGCCTGGGGGTGCAGCACCACCGCGCGGGCACCGTCGGCCAGGGCATAGCCCATGCGGTTGCCGGTACGACCGCAGGTGGTCAGCTCTTCCTTGATGATGTTCTTGCGCACCAGCCAGCGCACGATCGCCCGGGCGCGGGGTTCGTGGACGGGCAAGGTGGAGATTTTCGGGACAAGGATGCTTTGGGAGTTCATGAGGCCTGAGAGTCCTGCGGTGTGTCGTCTGACGCCTTCGCGGGCAAGCCCGCTCCCAC
This sequence comes from Pseudomonas sp. BIGb0164, assembly GCF_024810135.1. Taxonomy (NCBI): domain Bacteria; kingdom Pseudomonadati; phylum Pseudomonadota; class Gammaproteobacteria; order Pseudomonadales; family Pseudomonadaceae; genus Pseudomonas; species Pseudomonas sp. BIGb0164. The sequence goes on from NZ_JANUEA010000009.1 coordinate 173,556, forward strand.
AGGGGGTCGCATTCCAATGTGGGAGCGGGCTTGCCCGCGAAGGGGCCCTGAAGGCTGGCAGCTTAATCCCTACCCCACACAGGTCAAGTACTCAAGTATCGCCCAATCAAGGCAAGCCCACTGGCCAACACCAACCACGTCACCAACCGCACAAAGGCTTCACGGGACATGCGCATCGTCAGCCTGCGCCCAACCCACAGCCCCAATGCCATCGCCGGCAACAGGCACAGCGCCAACATCAACAACGGCAAATCCGCATACACCCCGGCTATCAGGAACAGGCTCAGGCGCACCACCGTGCTGCAACTGATCAACGCACTCTGGGTCGCGCGCGCCGCCTCCTTGGGCAGGCGACTGTTCAGGTAGATGGCATATAAAAAGCCACCACTGCCGAACAACGCGCCAAACAGTCCGCCCACCGTGCCCATGGGAATCGACCACTCGGCCGCCAGTTGTGTTGGCCGAGCCTTCACCGCCAGGCTGTAGATCGCGTAGGCACTGATGAACAGGCCCATCAACAGCAGCAACAGGTCTGAATGCAGGTTCAGCAAAAACACCACGCCCAGCGTACAACCGATGGCCATGCACGGCAGCAAGCGCAGCAACTCCGGCGTGTTCACCTCCCGCCGCGATTGCAGCAGGTTGCCGAACGCCGCGACAAAATCCAGCAGCACCAGCAATGGGATGATCTTTGACAACGGCATGAACAGGATCAGCACCGGCCCCGCCACCAGCGCCGTGCCAAAGCCAGCAATGCCGAACACCACGTAGGCCACGATGATGCCCAGGCCGATCACCAGCCACTCCACGCCACCAAACGACCACTGACTCATCAGCTCAACCGGGCTCATGGGCGATTCCTTATTCGAGATGGCGATCACTTTAGCCATCCATGAGTGTTGCGACTAATATCTTCAAAGCCCTCCACCCATCTCGAAAAGGCATGACGCGTGATCTCAACCCGCCAACTGCGCTACTTCGTCGAAATCGCCGACAGCGGCAGCTTCAGTGCCGCCGCCGAGCGCCTGTTCGTGGCGCAATCGGCCTTGAGCCGGCAGATCAAGGAGCTGGAAACCCAGCTGCAAACCCCACTGTTCGAACGCACGGCACGCCAACCCCGGTTGACTGCGGCGGGCGAGGCCTTTTACCCCCGCGCACGCAACCTGCTGAGCGAGTTGCTCAAGGCCAGCGAGATGGCAACGCAAGTGGGCAATGGCGAACTGGGTACGCTGCGCCTGAGCCATTCGAGCACCGTGCCGATGAGCGGCCCGCTATTGAAAGGCATCAGCACCTGGCTGGAGCGCTGCCCGGGAGTGTCCATGGATATCGTCAAACTGTCCTCCGAGGCGCAGTTGGAGGAAATCGCCGACGGGCGGCTGGAAGTCGGGCTGTTGCGCCTGCCCGTGTTGCGCCAGCGCGAAGGCGTGCGGATCGTGCCGTTATACAGCGAACAATTGCTGCTGGCGGTGCCACCCAATCATCGGCTGGCGCACAGCAACACGCCGGTCGAACTGGCGCGGCTCAAGGATGAGGCGTTTATTTCGATCCCCCATCCCCAGCGCGGCGGCCTGAGCTACCTGTCAGCCGAGTTATGCATGCGCGCCGGATTTTTCCCCAAGGCGGCGCGGGTCATGTCGCGCAAGACCACCCAGTTGCAGCTGATCCAGGCCGGCTTTGGAATAGCCTTGTTACCAAAATCCATGCAGGACATCGCCCCGGCCAATGTGCACTTTTTGCCCCTGGCCGACCCGGAGTGCCTCAGCACCGTGGCCTTGGCCTGTGCACAGGCGCCGAGCGCGCTGGTGGAGCAATTCTGCCAAACCTTGACCGAATGCCTATAAACTGCCGCCCATGATTAAAGATCCTTTTGCCCGCCTGGGCCTGGACCGCGAAGTCCTGACTGTCAGCCAGCTCAACGGCCGCGCGCGGGTGTTGCTCGAAGACGTGTTCACCAATATCTGGGTCGAAGGCGAGATCTCCAACCTCGCCCGCCCGGCCTCCGGCCACGTGTATTTCACCCTCAAGGACAGCGGCGCGCAGGTGCGTTGTGCACTGTTTCGCAACAACGCCGCGCGGGTACGCCAAGCGTTGAAGGATGGCCTGGCAGTGAAGGTGCGGGGCAAGGTCTCGCTGTTCGAAGGCCGGGGTGATTACCAACTGATCCTCGATACCGTCGAGCCCGCCGGTGATGGCGCGCTGCGCCTGGCGTTCGATGCGCTGAAGGAAAAGCTCAGCGCCGAGGGCCTGTTCAGCGCCGAGCGCAAGGTGCCACTGCCGGCGCACCCTCGCCGCATCGGCATCATCAGTTCGCCAACCGGCGCGGTCATCCGCGACATCATCAGCGTGTTCCGCCGCCGTGCGCCAAACGTTGAACTGACCCTGATCCCCACTGCCGTGCAAGGCCGCGAAGCCATCCCGCAGATTGTGCGCGCCTTGAAACTGGCCGATGCGCGGGGCTTCGATGCGCTGATCCTGGCCCGTGGCGGCGGCTCGTTGGAAGACCTCTGGTGTTTCAACGAAGAAGCCGTGGCCCGTGCGGTGGACGCCTGCGTCACGCCAATCGTCAGCGCCGTCGGGCATGAGACCGATGTGTCCATCAGCGATTTCGTCGCTGACGTGCGCGCGCCAACGCCCTCCGCTGCGGCTGAACTGCTCGCACCCGACGCCAGCCACCTGGTGCGCCAGGTCGACAACCTGCACCGCCGCCTGGTGATGCTGATGCGCAACCGCCTGAGCCACGACCGCCTGCGCCTGGAGGGCATGGCCCGTCGCCTGCGTCACCCCGGCGAACGCCTGCGCCAACAGGCCCAGCGCCTGGATGACCTGGACATGCGCCTGCGCCGTGCCTTCGAACGCAGCCTCAATACCCGCCGCGAGCGGTTGATCCGCCTGGAAACCCGCCTCGCCGGCCAACACCCTGGCCGCCAGCTGGCCCTGCTGCGCCAGCGCCTGGACAGCCTCGCCGAACGCCTGCCCCGCGCCATGCGCGAAGGCCTCAAGGCGCGCCGCCTGCACCTGCAAAGCCAGGTGCAGACACTGCACGTGGTCAGTCCCCTGGCGACCCTGGGCCGTGGCTACAGCATCTTGCTGGACGAGCGTGGCCAGGCGATCCGCAATGCCGCGCAAACCCACACCGGCCAGCGGCTCACCGCGCGCCTGGGTGAAGGCCAATTGCAAGTGCGGGTGGAAGACAACCACCTGACACCCGTCACCCTTTCGTTACTGGATTGATCAATGCCACGTTTTCTCGGTTTGTTGATGCTCGCCTGCCTGACCTTCAATGCCCACGCCGACAGCTATATCACCCGTCTGCTGAACAAGCCGGTGCCTGGTGGCGTGGCGGTGGTCGACCTGGGCACAGCGGCGGCCGCCCCCAAGGCCACGTACCTGAACCGGCCGGTGCTGGTGGTCAAGGAACAGAACAACTGGCTGGCGATCGTCGGTATCCCGCTGACCGTCAAGCCCGGCACCCAGCGTATTACCAGCGGCTCGCAAAACCTGCCGTTTGTGGTGGGCTTCAAGAAGTACCCCGAGCAGCACATCACCTTGAAGAACAAGAGCCAGGTGAACCCGGACCCGGCGCAGCTCAAGCGCATCGAGGGTGAACTGGCGGTGCAGCTCAAGGCTTACCGCAGCTTCAGCCCGAACACGCCGAGCAACCTTCTGCTGGATAAACCGGTCAACGGGCCGCTGTCGAGCAAGTTTGGCGTGCGCCGGTTCTTCAACGGCGAAGAACGCAACCCGCACTCGGGCCTGGACTTCGCAGTCGGCGCCGGCACGCCGATAAAGACCCCGGCAGCCGGCAAGGTGATCCTGACCGGCAACTACTTCTTCAACGGCAACACTGTGTTTGTCGACCATGGCCAGGGCTTTATCAGCATGTTCTGCCACATGTCCAAGATCGACGTGAAAGTCGGCGATCAACTGGCCCGTGGCACGGTGGTGGGCAAGGTCGGCTCCACGGGACGCGCCACCGGGCCACACATGCATTGGAACATCAGCCTCAACGATGCGCGGGTCGACCCGGCGATCTTTATCGGCGCGTTCCAGCCTTGATATGAAGGGTGAGGCTACTGGCCTCATCGCGGGCAAGCCCAGCTCCCACATGGGAACACCCTCTTCTGTAGGAGCTGGCTTGCCAGCGATGGCGCCAGATCAGTCGCCCTATTGCGCGGCCAATAAATGCAGCGCAAACAAAACATAACCCATCAGAAAAAACAGCAATAAAATCTCGCATAACACGCAGATAGCAGAACTTATCTCAATTTTTCTCGACTGCTTGCCATCTTTCACCTCGGCGGTTAGGGTTGGGCTTATGAAAACCTCTCACACCCTCATTCAGCTCCGCCAGCACCGCAGCCTGTGCCTCGTCAGCGCACGACTGCCAGGCTGAATCGATCTGCCTCGCCCCACGTTTTACCCCAAACAATAGTTACTCGGCAGGCCGCCTTTTCTCGGCCCCTACTACAAAGGATTCCCCGATGAGCATGCTCAAAGACCCGTCTTCGAAGTACCGCGCGTTCCCGACCATCGATATTCCAGACCGCACCTGGCCGTCGAAAACCATCACTGAGGCGCCGATCTGGTGCAGTTCCGACCTGCGTGATGGCAACCAGTCGCTGATCGAACCGATGGACGCGGCGAAAAAGCTGCGCTTCTGGAAAACCCTGGTGGCCGTGGGCGTGAAGGAAATCGAAGCGTCGTTCCCGTCCGCCTCGCAAACCGACTTTGACTTCGTGCGTACCCTGATCGAAGAAGGCCACATCCCGGACGACACCACCATCCAGGTGCTGACCCAGGCCCGCGAAGACCTGATCGCACGTACCTTCGAGTCGTTGCGCGGCGCGAAAAAAGCCATCGTTCACCTGTACAACGCCACGTCGCCCTCCTTCCGTCGCATTGTGTTCAACCAGGACAAGGACGGCGTCAAGGCGATCGCGGTCAACGCGGCCAAGCTGTTCGTCAAATACGCCGCCCAACAGCCGGAAACCCAGTGGACGTTCCAGTACTCGCCGGAAACCTTCAGCGCCACTGAACTGGAGTTCGCCAAAGAAGTGTGCGACGCGGTCATCGAGGTGTGGAACCCGACGCCTGAGCACAAGGTGATCCTCAACCTGCCAGCCACCGTTGAATGCGCCACGCCGAACATCTATGCCGACCAGATCGAATGGTTCGGTCGCCATATCAACCGCCGTGACAGCGTGATCATCAGCCTGCACACCCACAACGACCGTGGCACCGGCGTGGCCGCCACCGAGCTGGGCCTGATGGCCGGCGCCGACCGTGTCGAAGGCTGCCTGTTCGGCAACGGCGAGCGCACCGGCAACGTCGACCTCGTCACCGTGGCATTGAACATGTACACCCAGGGCCTGGATCCGCAGCTGGACTTCTCCGACATCGACGGCGTGCGCAAAGTCGTTGAAGAGTGCAACCAGATCCAGGTGCACCCTCGTCACCCGTATGTCGGCGACCTGGTCCACACCGCCTTCTCCGGATCCCACCAGGACGCAATCCGCAAGGGCTTCGCCCAGCAGAAGGACGGCGCGCTGTGGGAAGTGCCGTACTTGCCGATCGACCCAGCCGACATCGGCCGCAGCTACGAAGCGGTGATCCGTGTGAACAGCCAGTCGGGCAAGGGCGGCATCGCCTACCTGCTGGAGCAGGAATACGACATCAGCTTGCCACGCCGCATGCAGATCGAGTTCAGCCAGGTGGTACAGGCCGAAACCGACCGCGTGGGCCTGGAAATGACGGCGCCGCAGATCTACGCCTTGCTGCAGCGTGAATACCTGCAAGCCAACACCCCGTACGCGCTGGTCAGCCACCGCCTGCAGGAAGAAAACGGCAATAGCTTTGTCGAGGTCGAAGTCTCGGGCAAAGGCCAGGGCGAAACCAACCTGCACTGGAAAGGCAAAGGCAACGGCGCCCTGGAAGCGCTGGTGGCTGGCTTGCCGATTGGCGTGGAGATCATGGACTACAACGAACACGCTATCGGTGCGGGCACCAATGCCAAGGCCGCGGCCTACATCGAACTGCGCGTGAACGGCGAGCGCCCGGTGCATGGTGTGGGCATTGATGAAAACATCACTACTGCCAGCTTCAAGGCGTTGTTCAGCGCGCTGAACCGCTCGTTGAGCCAGCAGGAAGCCAAGGCGGCGTAATCAGCTGCTGAAATGCGAAAGGCCCCTGGGTGTGAATCCAGGGGCCTTTTTTATTTGAGAGGTGTGGTGAGGGTTCTGACCTCTTCGCGAGCATGCCCGCTCCCACATTCGACCGCGTTTTTCCTGTAGGAATGCAGTTCAATGTGGGAGCGGGCTTGCTCGCGAAAACGGTCTGTCAGACAAACTGGAAAGTATCAGCATCCAGGTTCGCCGGGAATTTAGTGCGATACGCCGCCAACTCCGCCGCATTCAGGCTCACCTGAAACACCCCGTCCGCCTCCCCCGCACTCAGCAGCGTCTCCCCCTGGAAATCCAGCACCTGGCTGTCGCCGGTGTAGGCAAAGCCCTTGCCGTCGGTACCGACCCGGTTCACCGCCGCCACGTAGCACAGGTTCTCGATGGCGCGTGCCGGCAACAGTCGATTCCAATGTTGGCGCCGTGCACCGGGCCAGTTGGCGGTGTACAGCAGCAGGTCGGTGTCGTGAGCGTCGCGGCTCCACACCGGGAAGCGCAGGTCGTAGCAAATCAGCGGGCGAATGCGCCAGCCCTTCAACTCGAACTGCACCTGGCGCTCACCCGGCGTGTAGTGATCGTGCTCGCCGGCCATACGAAAGAGGTGACGTTTGTCGTAATGCAGCACCTCACCATCCGGCCGGGCCCACAACAGGCGGTTGCGGTGGCTGCCGTCGGCGGCCTGGATGATCACGCTACCGGTGATCACCGCGTTGTACTTGGCAGCCTGGGCCTGGAGCCAATGGTGGGTCGGGCCGCGCTCCGGCTCGGCAAGGGTTGCCGAGGCCATGGAGAAACCGGTGGTGAACATCTCCGGCAACACGATCAGGTCAGCGCCTCTGGCCTGCTCCAACAGCCCCTCGAAATGTTCGAGGTTGGCCTGACGGTCGTGCCAGGCCAGGGTGGTCTGAATCAGGGCGATGTTCAGGTCGGGCAATGCATTCAGATCACGCATAGTTTTTCCGCTGCCTGCTGCAGCGTCTCCTCGCGTTTGGCAAAGCACAGGCGCACCAGGCGCTGGCCTTGGGGCGGGTCCTGATAGAACACCGAGACCGGGATGGTCGCCACGCCGTGCTCGCGGGTCATCCACAAGGACATGGCGACGTCATCCAAGTCCGGGCGAATCTGTGAGTAATCCACCAATTGGAAATAGGTGCCGGTCACCCGGGTGAAGCTGAACCGCGATGGCGCCAGCAAGTCGCAGAACAGGTCGCGCTTGGCCTGGTAGAACGCCGGCAGTTCCTCGACGTGTTCCGGGTGTTCGGCCATGAAATCGGCCAACGCATACTGCAGCGGGGTCACCCCGCAGAAGTTGACGTATTGGTGCACCTTGCGCAGCTCGGCCGTGAGGGCCGGCGGGGCGACTACATAGCCGGTTTTCCAACCCGTGACGTGGTAGGTCTTGCCGAAGGAGCTGACCACGAACGCCCGCTGGTACAGCTCTTCATGGGCCAGCACGCTGACGTGGGGCACGCCATCAAAGACCAGGTGTTCGTAGACTTCATCGCTGACCAGGTAGATATCGCGGTCACGAATCAAGTCGGCCAATTGGTCCAGCTCGCCACGGCTGATCAGCGCGCCGGTCGGGTTGTGCGGCGAGTTGAGAATGATCATGCGCGTGCGCGGTGACAGCGCCGCCTTGATCTTCTCGAAGTCCAGCGCGAAGCCATCAAGGCTCAGTTGCACGTGCACACAGCGCCCACCGGCCAGCTCGACCGAGGGTTCATAGCTGTCGTAGCTGGGGTCGAACACGATGACTTCATCACCGTTGCGAATCACCGCCTGGATCGCGCAGAAGATCGCCTCGGTCGCGCCCGGGGTGATAGTCACTTCACTGTCGGCATTGACCGTGGCGCCATAGCTACGGGAGATTTTGGCAGCCACCTGCTGACGCAGTACGGGCAGGCCGGTCATGGGGGCATACTGGTTGTGGCCGAGGGCGATATGCCTGCCCACTGCATCGAGCAAACCCTGGGGGCCATTGAAGTCAGGGAAGCCCTGGGACAGGTTGAGCGCGCCGGTTTCGGCGGCCAGTTGCGACATGGTGGTGAAGATGGTCGTGCCGACATTCGGCAGCTTGCTGGTGATCATCGAAAGGCCCCTGCAGGTGAACCCCAAGTTTTAAGCTGCCGGCCGCACGGGGTCAAGGCACAAACCTTCGCGCACAAAAAAGGGCTCATCAAGAGCCCTTTTTGCGAGGTCGGAATCAGCGCTTGTCGCGGCGCTTCTTGTCGGCCTTCTTGTGGTGAGTCATCAAACGACGCTTCTTGTTCACCTGGCGGTCAGTCAGCGTGTTCTTGTTGCCTTCGTACGGGTTGTCACCGCCTTTGAACTCGATGCGGATCGGTGTACCGACCAGCTTCAAGACACGACGGTAGGTGTTTTCCAGGTAACGCACGTAGGACTTTGGCACCTTCTCGATCTGGTTACCGTGGATCACGATAATCGGCGGGTTGGCACCTCCCAAGTGGGCGTAACGCAGCTTGATCCGACGGTTGTTGACCATCGGCGGCGCGTGCTCGCCCACCGCGTCTTCCAGGATCTGGGTGAGGCGGTTGGTCGGCCAGCGGGTGACCGCGGACTTGAACGAGTTCTGGACGGACGCGTAGAGGTTGCCCACGCCGGTGCCGTGCAGGGCCGAAATGAAGTGGATATCGGCGAACTCGACGAAGAACAGCCGGCGTTGCAGCTCGATCTTCACGAAATCGCGCTCGCTTGGCGTCATGCCGTCCCACTTGTTGATCGCGATCACCAGCGCCCGACCGGCTTCAAGAGCAAAGCCCAGCAGGTTGAGATCGTGATCCACCACGCCTTCGCGGGCGTCCATCACAAAGATCACCACGTTGGCGTCTTTGATCGCTTGCAGGGTTTTCACCACGGAGAACTTTTCAACTTCCTCGTGGATCTTGCCGCGCTTGCGCACACCGGCGGTGTCGATCAGCGTGTACTTCTCGTCGTTACGCTCGAACGGGATGTAGATACTGTCGCGGGTGGTGCCAGGTTGGTCGTACACGATAACCCGGTCTTCACCGAGCATGCGGTTGACCAGCGTGGACTTGCCGACGTTGGGGCGGCCGATGATGGCGATCTTGATACCGTCTTTTTCGCTCGGGCCAGGAATGCGCTTGGCTTCCTCACCTTCGGCAACGATCTCTTCTTCACCCTCTTCTTCCTCGACGTCATCCTTCGGGAAACTGCTCAGGGCAATTTCCAGCATCTGCGTAATGCCGCGACCGTGGGCACCGGCGATCGGGATCGCATCACCCAGGCCCATCGGGCTGAATTCGGCGCGGGCCAGTTCAGGATCAATGTTGTCGATCTTGTTGGCGACCACGTAGGAACGCTTGTTGCGCTTGCGCAGGTGCTCGCCAATCATCTGGTCGGCAGCGGTGTAGCCCGCACGGGCGTCCACCAGGAACAACACGACATCGGCTTCTTCAATGGCCAGCAGCGACTGCTCGGCCATCTTTTCGTCCATGCCATGCTCGTCACCGGAGATACCACCGGTGTCGACAATAATGTAGGAGCGCCCTTGCCACTTTGCCTCACCGTATTGGCGATCACGGGTCAGACCGGACAAGTCGCCAACGATGGCGTCACGAGTCCTGGTCAGGCGGTTGAACAAGGTGGACTTGCCGACGTTAGGTCGGCCCACCAGGGCGATTACGGGAACCATGCGGCTCTCCACTTCGTTATTTCAGAAAATACAAAAGCCGCTGCAAGGCAGCGGCTGGTGCTCGGGGCAGCATCGTCAGATGCCGCATGCCCCGCCGAAGCGGGGCCGCCTGGGTGTTACCCCAAGCATAGTTCTTACTTGATGGTCAGCGCTTCCAGCTTGCCGCTGTTGCCAAACACATAAAGCATGTTACCCACGACCAGCGGACGAGCGCGCAGGCCGTCGCTGTCGATACGCTCGCGACCGACAAAGCGACCGTCCACCTGGCTCAGCAGGTGCAGGTAGCCTTCGAAGTCGCCCACGGCAACGTAGCTGGAGAAGACTTCCGGTGCCGACAGTTGACGGCGAGCCAGGGAGTCATTGCTCCACAACGCAGTGGTGGAACGCTCGTCGACACTTTCAACGGTGCCCGACGCCAGGCTCACATAGACGCTGCCAAACCCTTGGGCGACACCGGCATAGCTGGAAGCATCACGCTGCCAGTTGATGCGGCCGCTCTGCAGGTCCAGCGCAGCCACGCGGCCTTGGTAAGTCGCGACGTAGATGGTTTCACCCGACAGCAGCAGGCCGCCGTCGATGTCCACTACGCGGTCCAGTTCGGAACGACCTTGAGGGATTGCCACGCGGGTTTCCCAGGCCGGCACACCGTTCTGGGTATCCAGGGCGACCACTTTACCGGTCGACAGGCCTGCAACGGCCAGATTATTGGTCACAATCGGACCACTGGTGCCGCGCAACGTCAGGACCGCAGGGGTGCTGTCGTACAACCAGCGCTGGTTGCCGGTAGCGGCATCCAGGCCGATCACGCGGTCATCCTGGGTTTGCACCACCACGACGTCGCCGTTCGTAGCCGGTGCAGCCAGTACTTCGCTGGTCACGCGAGCGCGCCATTTTTCTTCACCGCTGCTGGAGTCCAGGGCAATCACATCACCCTTGAGCGTGCCCACCAGCACCAGGCCGTAGCCGACGCCCACACCACCGGAAACCGGCAGTTCGAGGTCTTTTTTCCACTTCACGTCGCCGTTCATGCGATCCATGGAGATGATCACGCCAGTGGAGTCAGTGGCGACAATGTTGTCGCCATCGATCGCGGGCTGCAGCAGGTTGTAGAGGTCACCCTGACCATCACCCACCGAGCGGCTCCACTGCTTTTGCAGGATCACTTCTTCCTTGAAGCTGGTCAGCTCGGCAGGAGGCAGTTCTTTTTTGCTGTTGCTGCTGCAACCCGCGGCCAAAACGGCCAGAGCCAGCAATGCTGCATGTTTCCAACGGATCACGTCACGCATCCCCTTTGGCCAAGTCGTCCAGCTTGATTTGTAAGCCACCGACCGCCGCTTCATCAGACAGCGCCGCCTTGGCTTTTTTGTACGCAGCATTGGCTTCGTCGTTACGACCCAGTTGGACCAGCAGGTCGCCCTTGAGCTCTTCACGAGTGGCTACAAATGCCTTGTCAGCATCGCCGTCGAGCAGTTTGAGTGCTTCGTCAGCCTTGTTCTGTGCTGCCAATACCTGAGCCAGGCGCTGACGTGCGATTTCACCCAGGGTCGGGTTGGTCGGCTTGTCGGCGATGGCCTTCAGCTCAGCCGCAGCGTCATCCAGCTTGCCGGTGTCGACCGCGACCTTCGCGACGAACAGGCTGCCGTATTGGGCGTAGGTGCTACCGCCGAATTCGCTTTTCAGCTTGCCGGCCAGGTCCGCCACCTGCGCAGGATCAGGCTTGCCGTCCGGCGTCAGCGTGGTTTCCAGCAATTGCTGATAGAGGATCGAGGCGCCTTGGGACTGGTTGGCCTGATACTTGTGCCAGGCTTGCCAGCCGAACACCACCACTAAAGCCAGCAGGCCGCCAGTCACCAGGGGCTTGCCGTTACGCTGCCACCAGTCCTTCAGCTCGGCCAGTTGCTCATCATCAGTACTCGACACCCCAATACTCCTTAATCGCTAAATTCGGCTGTTCGACAGCTTCAACCCTGCACGACGCAGGTGGCCAAGTGCGCGGCGAGCGCATCAAAGGCAATGTTCTGTTGCTCGCCCTGGCCACGCAGGGGTTTGAAACCTATCACTTGCTGGGCCAGTTCGTCATCGCCCAGGATCAGCGCATACAGCGCACCGCTCTTGTCGGCCTTCTTGAACTGGCTCTTGAAGCTGCCGGCGCCGGCATTGATCTGCAGGCGCAGGTTAGGCAACTGGTCGCGCACTTTTTCGCTCAAGGCCAGGGCTGCCAGTTCGGCAGCCTCGCCAAAGGCGCACAGGTACACGTCCACCTGACGGGAGATCTCTTCCGGGACCTTCTCCAGGGTTTCCAGCAGCAGGATAAGCCGCTCGATACCCATGGCGAAGCCAACGCCTGTGGTCGGCTTGCCGCCCATCTGCTCGACCAGGCCGTCGTAACGACCACCGGCACATACGGTGCCCTGGGCGCCGAGTTTGTCGGTGACCCACTCGAATACGGTCTTGCTGTAGTAGTCGAGGCCACGCACCAGCTTGGTGTTGATCACGAACGGAATACCGGCCGCCTCCAAACGAGCCTTGAGGCCCTCGAAGTGGATACGGGACTCGTCGTCCAGGTAATCGGCCATTTTCGGCGCATTGACCAGCACAGCCTGGGTGTCAGCGTTCTTGGTATCCAGCACGCGCAACGGGTTGGTTTTCAGACGGCGCTGGCTGTCTTCGTCCAATTTGTCCAGGTGGGCCGACAGGTACTCGACCAAGGCTACTTTATAGCGGCCACGGGATTCGCTGGTGCCCAGGCTGTTGAGTTCAAGCTTGACCGCGTCACGGATGCCCAACAGGCCCCACAGGCGCCAGGTCAGCACGATCAGCTCGGCGTCGATGTCCGGGCCTTCGATGTTGAACACTTCCAGGCCGATCTGGTGAAACTGGCGATAACGGCCTTTCTGTGGACGTTCGTGACGGAACATCGGGCCGATGTACCACAGTTTCTGCGGCTGGCCAGCACCGGTGAGGCCATGCTCAAGCACAGCACGCACACACGCCGCGGTGCCTTCCGGACGCAGGGTCAGGGAGTCGCCGTTGCGGTCTTCAAAGGTGTACATCTCTTTTTCGACGATGTCGGTCACTTCACCGATGGAGCGCTTGAACAGCTCGGTGAATTCCACGATCGGCATGCGGATCTGCTTGTAACCGTAGTTATCCAGCAGGCGCGCGACGGTGCCTTCGAAGTAACGCCACAGCGGCGTCTGCTCCGGCAGGATGTCGTTCATGCCACGAATGGCTTGCAGAGACTTGCTCACATCAAATCCTTAAATTCGTTCAATCAGCCGCGCGCGATCAGCGCTGCGTCAGCCGCGACCTTCTCGGCCGCTTTCTCGCGGATCAGTCTTTCGAGCTCATCCACCAGATTGTCATTCGTCAGCTTCTGCGACGGCTTGCCGTCGATGTAGATCAGGTTCGGCGTACCGCCGGTCAACCCGATGTGTGCCTCTTTGGCTTCACCCGGGCCGTTGACCACGCATCCAATGACCGCAACATCCAGCGGCACCAGCAGGTCCTCGAGGCGCCCTTCCAGTTCGTTCATGGTTTTCACCACGTCGAAGTTCTGCCGCGAGCAGCTCGGGCAGGCAATGAAGTTGATGCCACGGGAACGCAAATGCAGGGACTTGAGAATGTCGTAACCGACTTTCACTTCCTCTACCGGGTCTGCCGCCAGGGAGATGCGGATGGTATCGCCAATCCCTTCGGCGAGCAGCATACCGAGACCCACCGCAGATTTCACTGTGCCTGAGCGCAAACCGCCTGCTTCAGTGATACCCAGGTGCAGGGGCTGCACGATTTCCTTGGCCAGCAGGCGGTAGGCTTCCACCGCCATGAACACGTCGGAGGCCTTTACGCTGACCTTGAAGTCCTGGAAATTCAGGCGTTCAAGGTGCTCGACGTGGCGCAACGCCGATTCAACCAGCGCAGCCGGTGTCGGCTCACCGTATTTTTTCTGCAGGTCTTTTTCCAGGGAACCGGCGTTCACGCCGATGCGAATCGGAATCCCGCGATCACGGGCGGCGTCCACCACGGCACGCACGCGGTCTTCACGACCGATGTTGCCCGGGTTGATCCGCAGGCAATCAACGCCCAGTTCGGCTACACGCAACGCGATCTTGTAGTCGAAGTGGATGTCGGCAACCAGTGGCACCTTGACCAGTTGCTTGATGCGACCAAAGGCTTCGGCAGCGTCCATGTCCGGCACGGAGACGCGCACGATGTCCACGCCAGCCGCTTCCAGACGGTTGATCTGGGCAACGGTGGCAGCCACATCATTGGTGTCGCTGTTGGTCATGCTCTGTACCGCGATGGGGGCGTCGCCACCCACCGGCACCGAGCCGACCCAGATCTTGCGCGATACGCGACGTTTGATTGGAGATTCGCCGTGCATGACTATTGTCCCAACTTCAGGCGAGCGGTCTCGCCACTGGTGAACGGCGCTACGTCCACAGGCTGGCCGTTGTAGGCCACTTGCGCGCCACGGGCAAAGCCCAGACGCAGCGTCAAAGGAGGCTTGCCGCCCTGGTCAAGAGTATCTCCCTTACGCTTCAGACCGCTAAACAGCACTTTGCCATTGCCATCGGTGACTTGCGTCCAGCAGTCAGCGATGAAGGTAATCTGGATACGCCCGTCGCCCGCGATCAATGCAGGGGTGGTGGGTGGTGAAATCGCTGGCGCAGCCGGTGTGGCTGGCGCAGGGGTCGCTGGCGCTTGAACCGGCGCGGCAGGCGTATGGGCCTGGGCAACGGGAGCCGCCGGGGTATGGGCCGGTGCAGCCGGTGTTGCCGGAGCGGGCACGGCAGCGGTGGCGGCGGGTGCGGTTTCAGGCGCTGGCTGCTCGGTGGCAGCAGGTGCTTCAGGCGCAGCCTGGCTCTCGGCGACGGCCTGGTCTTCCGGCTCGTCCAGCGGATGAATCTGGGTGGTGCCGTCGGCGCTTTCGACTTCGACGTGCTCCATGGCGTTGCTGGTCAGGTCCTTGTTGCGCTGGGACGTCTGGTCTTGCCACCAGACGAAGCCGCCGCCGATCACGGCGATCAGCAACAACAGGCTGACGATGCGCAAAATAGTGTGGGAAACCCGCACCGGCTCTTCGATACGGCCCAGGCCATGCACATTGCTGCCCTGAGAGTCCGTACCGGTGAACTGGTCGAATTCCTGGACCAGAACGGCCTGGTCAATGCCCAGCAACTTGGCGTAAGCGCGGATATAGCCGCGGGCAAAGGTATGCCCAGGCAGCTTGTCGAACGCGCCGGCTTCCAGGTTGGCCAGGGATGTACTGGTCAAATTGAGCTTGAGGGCCACTTCTGCCAGCGACCAGCCATTGCTTTCGCGGGCCTGACGCAAGGTCTCGCCTGGGTTTACGCGATTAGCTGCTACAACTTCCGGGTGCGCCGCTTTCATCATTGCTCCGACAGGTATTGCTGATATTCCGGCGTACCGGGATAGAGTCGTTCGAGTTGCTGGCCAAAACGTGCGGCCGTGTCGCGTTCTTCATGAACCGTCGCCAGGCGCACACCGAGCAATAGACTACGTGCATTTTGCCCGCTGAGCAGGCTAAAACGCTCGTAATAGTCACGTGCCGGCACATAATGCCTGTCTTCGTAAGACATCTCAGCCATTTCGAGCAACGCACGTGGCTGGCGACTGTTCAAGTGCAGGGCTTTTTCCAGATGCTGACGGGCGCTGTCGCGCTGGCCGAGGCGCATCGAGGTCACCCCAAGGTTCTCGAACACCCGCGAACGCTCAGGATAGAGGGTATCGGCAGCGGCTTGCTGGAAATAACGGGCGGCCTGGTCATACCGCTTGTGCGCGAAGAGGAAGCTGCCGTAGTTGTTCAGCAGCCGCGCATCGGCGGGACGGGTGGCCAAGGCCTTCTGGAAATACTGATCGGCCAGTTCAGGCTCGGCCTGGGCCTGGAACACCAGGGCCAGGGCCGCATTGGCGTCGGCATCGTCGCTGTCGAGCTCAAGAGCCTTCTTCAACGGCACCTTGGCCTGTTCGCTCATGCCTTGCTGCAGGTAACCCAAACCCAGTTGCACATAGGCAACTCGCGCCTCGTCACGGCCTTTACCGGTTTGCAAAGGGCTGTCATGGCCCGATGAAACACAACCGGCCGCAAGACCGGTAACAAGCAAAAGCAGCGCAAGGCGCAAGGGCATAGAGATCCTCTCTCAGATTCGATTCACAGCGATCAGCGGCAAATCGTCGGCGGCGTTCTGTTCGCGTCCGGCGATATAACGTTCGCTGCGGCGGGTGCGGTCCATCACCTGCCCTACCAATTGGCCACAGGCGGCGTCGATGTCTTCACCACGGGTGGTGCGGACGGTGACGTTGTAGCCAGCCTGGTGCAGTTGATCCTGGAAACGGCGGATGGCGTTGTTGCTCGGCCGCTCGTAACCAGAATGGGGAAACGGGTTAAACGGAATCAGGTTGATCTTGCACGGGGTATCCTTGAGCAACTCGATCATCTCGATCGCGTGCTCGACCTTGTCGTTGATGTCCTTGAGCAGGGTGTACTCAATGGTCAACACACGCTTTTCGCCCAAGGTCGCCATGTAGCGCTGGCAAGATTCGAGCAGCATCTTAAGCGGATACTTCTTGTTGATCGGCACCAATTGGTTACGCAATGCGTCATTGGGTGCGTGCAGCGACAGCGCCAGGGAGACGTCGATGTGCTTGGCCAGCTCATCGATCATCGGTACCACTCCGGAGGTCGACAGGGTTACACGGCGCTTGGAGATGCCGTAGCCCAGGTCGTCCATCATCAGGTGCATGGCCGAAATGACGTTGTCGAAGTTCAGCAGCGGCTCACCCATGCCCATCATCACCACGTTGGTGATGGCACGGTCGACGGTCGCCGGGACGCTGCCAAAGGATTTGTTGGCAATCCACACTTGGCCGATGACTTCGGCGGCGGTGAGGTTGCTGTTGAAGCCTTGCTTGCCGGTGGAGCAGAAACTGCAGTCCAGGGCACAGCCTGCCTGGGACGAAACGCACAAGGTGCCGCGCTTGCCCTGGGGAATGTAGACGGTCTCGACGCAGCTGCCGGACGCCACGCGCACCACCCACTTACGGGTGCCGTCGCTGGAGATGTCCTCGCTGACCACTTCGGGACCACGGACCTCGGCAATGGCCTTGAGCTTGTCGCGCAGGGCCTTGCTGACGTTCGTCATGGCGTCGAAATCGTCGACGCCAAAGTGGTGAATCCACTTCATTACCTGACCGGCACGGAAACGCTTCTCCCCGATTGAGTCGAAGAATTTCTCCATTTCCGGCTGAGTCAGACCCAGCAGGTTGGTTTTAACAGTCGATGTAGTCATGGATTCACCCTCACTCTTTAAGCCGATGCTTAGCGAGCGGTTACTTCAGTAGCAGCGAAAAAGTAAGCGATTTCGCGGGCAGCAGCGGCTTCGGAGTCCGAACCGTGAACAGCGTTGGCGTCGATGGACTCGGCGAAGTCAGCACGGATGGTGCCGGCAGCCGCTTCTTTAGGGTTGGTAGCGCCCATCAGCTCACGGTTCAGAGCGATAGCGTTTTCGCCTTCCAGAACCTGAACAACAACAGGACCGGAGATCATGAAGGCAACCAGGTCGCCGAAGAAACCACGAGCGCTGTGCTCAGCGTAGAAGCCTTCAGCTTCAGCTTTGGACAGTTGCTTGAGTTTCGAAGCTACAACCTTCAGGCCGGCTTTTTCGAAACGAGTGGTGATCTCGCCGATGACGTTTTTTGCAACAGCGTCAGGCTTGATGATGGAGAAAGTACGTTGAACAGCCATGGTGTAACTCCAGAAACGGTAATTTACGAAAAATTAAACCCGCGAATTATACGCGGGTTATTGGGTATTGCCTAACTGCGTAAAGGAGGCGTCAGTCCTGTTCTTCTTTCCAGGCAGTCTGGATAGCTTCCAGGACCTTCTCACCGCCGCGATCACGCTCATCTTCGAACCCTGGCAATGCCATGACCATGTCACGCAAAGCAACAAAGTTCAGCGAATAAGGGTCCAGGTCCGGATGACCATCCGCCAACAGAATGGCGATTTCTTGTACATCAACCCATTTCAGGCTCATGACATTTCCTTGAATCAATGCGGCGCTTCGGCGGCATGGTTGAGGGAATATTTCGGGATTTCGACGGTAATGTCTTCCGTTCCGACCTTTGCCTGACAGCTTAGGCGCGAATGGGCTTCCAGGCCCCATGCGCGGTCAAGAAAGTCCTCCTCCAGCTCGTCGGCCTCTTCCAGCGTATTGAAACCCTCGCGGATGATGCAGTGACAAGTGGTGCAGGCGCAGACACCGCCGCAGGCACTCTCGATCTCGATGTGGTTGTCATGGGCAACTTCGAGGATGGACTTGCCGGTCTCAGCCTCCACGACCATACCGTCCGGGCAATGCTCGGCGTGTGGCAGAAAAATGACCTGCGGCATTAATTATTCCTCGATTTCATTCAGGTTGCGTCCCGCCAGGGCGGCTTTTACCGTCTGGTCCATACGACGGGCGGCAAAGGCATCGGTCACTTGCGACAGGCGCTTGGTCTGTTGCTCGATGGCATAACCATCGGTGCCCTTCATCAGTTCGGCCAGCTCCTGCATCTGCAGGTCGATGACCAGGCGCTCTTCGGCATCCAGCAGACGCTCGCCGTCGACCTCAAGGGCGCCCTGCACAGCCTCAAGCAGGCGCTGGGCGTCGACTTGCTGCTCACGCAGCACGCGGGCGACCTTGTCGTCACCGGCGTACTGGAACGAATCCTTGAGCATCTTGGCGATTTCACCGTCGGTGAGGCCGTAGGACGGCTTGACCTGGATACTGGCTTCAACACCCGAGCCCAGCTCGCGCGCAGCCACATTCAGCAGGCCGTCGGCGTCGACCTGGAAGGTCACGCGAATCTTTGCTGCGCCCGCGACCATGGCCGGGATACCGCGCAATTCAAAGCGTGCCAGGGAGCGGCAGTCGCTGATCAGCTCGCGCTCGCCTTGCAGCACATGAATCATCATGGCCGTCTGGCCATCTTTGTAGGTGGTGAAGTCCTGGGCACGGGCGACGGGGATGGTGGTGTTGCGCGGAATCACCTTCTCCATCAGACCGCCCATGGTTTCCAGACCCAAGGACAACGGAATCACATCGAGCAGCAGCAGTTCGCCACCATCGCGCTTGTTGCCAGCCAGGGTATCGGCCTGGATCGCTGCACCAATGGCCACGACTTGATCCGGGTCGATTTCCGTCAGCGGCTGGCGACCGAAGGCTTCAGCAACCGCTTCACGCACGCGCGGCACGCGGGTAGAGCCACCGACCATGACCACGGCACCGACGTCTTCCAGCTCGATACCAGAATCGCGCACGGCGCGGCGGCAGGCTTTAAGGCTGCGGGCAACCATCGGCTCGATCAACGTATCGAAGGCTTCACGAGTGAGCTGGGCCGACCAGGTGCCGTAGGACACTTCAACCGTTGCAGCATCCGTCAGTGCTTCCTTGGCGGCGCAGGCAGTTTGCAGCAAGTTGCGCTGCGCGCCCGGGTCCAGGTCGGCCGACAAGCCGGCGCTGCTGATGATCCAGCCTGCGATGGCATGGTCGAAGTCATCGCCGCCCAAGGCACTGTCGCCACCGGTAGCAAGCACTTCGAAGACACCGCCGGTCAGGCGCAGGATCGAAATATCAAAGGTGCCGCCGCCCAGGTCATAAATGGCAACCAGGCCTTCCGCGTGCTGGTCCAGGCCATAAGCCACGGCTGCAGCAGTCGGCTCGTTGAGCAGGCGCAACACGTTCAGGCCGGCGAGTTTTGCCGCGTCCTTGGTGGCTTGGCGCTGGGCGTCATCGAAGTAAGCAGGCACAGTGATCACCGCGCCGACCAGTTCGCCGCCCAACGTGCTTTCCGCGCGCTGGCGCAGCACCTTGAGGATATCGGCCGACACTTCCACCGGGCTTTTCGGGCCCTGGACGGTGTCGATGAACGGCATATGGGATTCGCCACCGACAAAACGGTACGGCAGCTGGTCGCCCAGTTGCTTGACGTCGGACAGACCACGACCCATCAAGCGCTTGACCGACAGCACGGTATTCAGAGGGTCGGTAGACGCCGCCAGCTTGGCCGACTCACCGACTTCGGTGCGATCAGCGTGGTAGCGCACGGCAGACGGCAGGATCACCTGGCCATCCGCGTCAGGCAACGGCTCGGACAGGCCGCTGCGCAGGGCAGCAACCAGGGAATTGGTGGTGCCCAGGTCAATCCCGACCGCCAGGCGACGCTGGTGCGGTTGAGGGCTTTGGCCGGGTTCGGCGATTTGCAGTAGGGCCATGGTAATCAGGTCTTATCTGTCTATCAGGCGTGCATCACGGGCAGCACACGGGGTTAATCGTCGAGGCGCTCTTCTAGCTGGCGCACTTCGTAGGTGAGCTTGTCGAGGAACTGCATGCGCCGCATCAGGCGTTCGGCCTGCTCGCGTTGCGCCGCATCATCCCAACAGGCTGCGAAGCTTTCGTTGAGCGCATCCTGGGCCGTTTTCAGACGACGCTTGAAGACCGCGACACCCGCCAGATCGGCTTCGTCCTGCAAGTCTTCGAGCTCTTCGCGCCACTGCATCTGCTGCATCAGGAAGTCCGGGTCGTGCACCGTGACTTCCAACGGCAACTCCCCACCGTTCATGGCGAGCAGATAGCGCGCACGCTTGGGCGGGTTTTTCAGCGTCTGATAGGCTTCGTTGAGACTGGCTGATTTCTCCAGCGCCACGCGCTGCTCACGCTCGGAGGCGTCAGCAAAGCGATCTGGATGCACGCCACGCGCCAGCTCTCGGTAGCGCGCAGCAAGCTGATCGAGGTCCAGGCGAAAGCTCGGCTGCAGCTCGAATAAAGCGAAATGACAAGGAGTACCCACGAATAGCCTCAGATGTTGAAGCTTTCGCCGCAGCCACATTCACCGCGCACGTTGGGGTTGTTGAACTTGAAGCCTTCGTTCAACCCTTCCTTGACGAAATCGAGTTCGGTGCCGTCCAGGTAGGTCAGGCTTTTAGGGTCGATGATCACTTTTTCGCCGTGACTTTCGAACACCTGGTCTTCCGCAACCACCTCGTCGACAAACTCCAGCACGTAGGCAAGGCCGGAACAGCCCGTGGTGCGAACACCCAGACGAATCCCCTCACCTTTACCGCGCCCATTCAGGGAGCGGCGAATGTGCTGCGCAGCCGCTTCTGTCATGCTGATAGCCATCGTTGACTCCTTACTCGTCGCCAAATTGCTTAGATCAAGCCTTTCTTCTGCTTGTAGTCGCGCACGGCCGCCTTGATGGCGTCTTCTGCGAGTACCGAGCAGTGGATTTTCACTGGCGGCAGGGCCAGTTCTTCGGCCAGCTGGGTGTTGCTGATAGTGACAGCCTCATCCAGGGTCTTGCCTTTCATCCATTCGGTCGCCAGGGAGCTGGAGGCGATGGCAGAACCGCAGCCGTAAGTCTTGAACTTGGCGTCTTCGATAACGCCGTTGTCATTGACCTTGATCTGCAGGCGCATGACGTCGCCGCACGCCGGAGCGCCGACCATGCCGGTGCCGACATCTGGGTCTTCCGCGTCCATCTTGCCGACGTTACGCGGGTTTTCGTAGTGGTCGATGACCTTTTCGCTGTAAGCCATGGTACTGAATCCTCACTCATCAGGGCCGCTCTGGAACCCTGTAGAAACGCCTGCGTTTTCCGCCACGTTCCTACAGAGCTGGGGTGGCGGCTTCTATAGTTAGTGTGCCGCCCACTCGATCTTGGAAATATCGACACCGTCTTTGTACATGTCCCACAGCGGCGACAGAACGCGCAGCTTGTTGACGGCTTCGCAGACTTTCTGCGCGGCGTAGTCGACTTGCTCTTCGGTGGTGAAACGGCCGAACGTAAAGCGGATCGAGCTGTGTGCCAGTTCGTCGTTGCGGCCCAGGGCGCGCAGCACGTACGAAGGCTCAAGGGACGCCGAGGTGCAGGCCGAACCGGACGAAACCGCCAGGTCCTTGAGCGCCATGATCAGCGACTCGCCTTCGACGTAGTTGAAGCTCAAATTCAGGTTGTGCGGTACACGGGCGGTCATGCTGCCGTTGATGTACAGCTCTTCGAGGCCTTCGACCTGCTTGTAGAAGCGGTCGCTCAGGGCTTTGATACGGATGTTTTCGGCAGCCATGTCTTCCTTGGCTACGCGGAAGGCTTCGCCCATGCCAACGATCTGGTGGGTCGCCAGGGTGCCCGAACGCATGCCGCGCTCGTGACCGCCGCCGTGCATGGTGGCTTCGATGCGCACACGTGGCTTGCGGCTCACGTACAGGGCGCCGATGCCTTTAGGGCCATAGGTCTTGTGGGCAGAGAACGACATCAAGTCGACTTTCAGTTTCGACAGGTCGATATCGACCTTGCCGGTGGACTGGGCAGCGTCGACGTGCAGCAGCACACCCTTGGAGCGGGTCAGCTCGCCGATGGCCGCGATATCGTTGATGGTGCCGATTTCGTTGTTCACGTGGATCACGGAAACCAAGATGGTGTCTTCACGCAGGGCCGCTTCGATCATGGCCGGGGTGACGATACCGTCGGTGGTTGGCTCAAGGTAGGTGACCTCGAAACCTTCACGCTCCAGTTGGCGCATGGTGTCCAGGACAGCCTTGTGCTCAATCTTGGTGGTGATCAGGTGCTTGCCTTTGGTCGCGTAGAAATGCGCCGCGCCCTTGATTGCCAGGTTGTCGGACTCGGTAGCACCGGAAGTCCAGACGATTTCGCGCGGATCGGCGTTGACCAGGTCGGCGACTTGGCGACGAGCGTTCTCGACCGCTTCCTCGGCTTTCCAGCCGAATACGTGGGAACGGGAGGCCGGGTTGCCGAAGTTTCCGTCAACCAGCAGGCATTCGCTCATCTTTTGCGCGACACGCGGATCAACCGGGGTGGTCGCAGAGTAATCAAGGTAAATCGGCAATTTCATGGACTTTCTCCTAAATCAGGCTGGCTGGCGTGCCGTTAGCTCTTCGGCTGTCACTCGACGGCGGACGCTTCAATCTTGTCCAGACGCGGCGCCTTGGTGTTGCAACGGCGCTGGTCCTGACGCTGGGCTACTTCTTGCACCTCACGGCGAGTTACAAGATCAGCCAAGCTGATACCACTCAAAAACTCATGGATCTGCAGGCTCAAGTCACACCACAGGTGGTGCGTCAGGCAGGTGTCACCGGCGTGGCAATCACCCAAACCCTGGCATTTGGTGGCATCGACGGATTCGTTGACCGCATCGATCACCTGCGCTACCTGGATACCCTGCATGTCGCGGGACAACTGATAGCCGCCACCTGGCCCACGCACACTGGAGACCAGGTTGCTGCGGCGCAATTTGGCGAACAGTTGCTCGAGATAGGACAGGGAAATGCCTTGGCGCTCGGAGATATCGGCCAGGGACACCGGCCCAGTTTGCGCGTGCAAGGCCAGGTCAAGCATGGCGGTCACCGCGTATCGGCCTTTTGTAGTCAGTCTCATGGACAAGTACCAAGGTGTTTCAGAATGGGAGCAAGTATGCGATTCCCGAGTATTTAAGTCAACTATAAGACCTAGTACTTTAGTCAGGATTACCCGTAAAAAGGGCGCGCGAATCATAGCAGGGTGCGAGGGGTAATGGCACATTCAACATCATGTGGCCGATAAAGCGTACGCCTTGTAGGAGCCTGGCTTGCAGGCGATTGCGACCCTGAGGACGCCATCGCCGGCAAGCCGGGCTCCTACAAGGGAGTATTTCAGCTGGCCTGCTGGTTGGTTTCGGCCTTGATCTCGGCAAAGTCTTCCTCGCGCAACTCAGGCAGATCTTTCGCACAGTAGGGGCTACCCAAGTCCTTCAACGCACCACACATGCCGTCCAGCTTGCCATCCACAGCCTGCAGATGATCGAGCAACTGGCCAATGGCGCGCGCCACAGGGTCGGGCATGTCCTCACTGACGCCATAGGCATCAAAGCCGATCTTCTCGGCCATGGCCTTGCGCTTGGCTTCCTGCTCATCGCCCACTTCAGGCTTGACGATGATGCGACCCGGGATGCCGACAACGGTAGCGCCCGGTGGCACAGCCTTGGTCACCACCGCATTGGAGCCAACCTTCGCCCCCGCGCCAACCGTGAAAGGACCGAGCACCTTGGCGCCCGCCCCCACCACCACGCCATCACCCAGCGTCGGGTGGCGCTTGCCTTTGTTCCAGCTGGTGCCGCCCAGAGTCACGCCCTGATAAAGGGTCACGTCATCGCCGATCTCGGCCGTTTCGCCAATCACGATGCCCATGCCATGGTCGATAAAGAAGCGGCGGCCCACCTTGGCACCCGGGTGAATCTCGATCCCGGTCAGCCAACGCCCGAAATTCGACACCAGCCGCGCCAGCCATTTCCAGCCCATGCCCCACAGGGCGCCGGACAAGCGGTGAATCCAGATCGCATGCATGCCGGGGTAGCAGGTCAGCACTTCAAAGGCGTTGCGCGCCGCCGGGTCACGGTGGAAAACACTCTGGATATCTTCTCGCAAACGCTCGAACATTTTTAATCCTTCCGCTTAAGAAGCTCGCCACGGGCCGCCTTCTGGGTTTCCGTGAGGATGCCACGCAATATATTCATTTCTGCCCGACTGACCGAGCTACGTCCGTAAAGTCGACGCAGGCGAGCCATCAAGTGCCGTGGCTTTTCAGGATCGAGAAACTCGATGGCCACCAGGGTTTGCTCCAGGTGTTCATAGAACCGCTCCAGCTCGTCCATGGTGGCCAACTCGCCACTCTTGGTCGAGGCAACCTCTTCCTTCTCCACCTTGCTCGGCTGGCCAGCAGCGGCCAGCCAGGCCATGCGCACTTCGTAGGTCAACACCTGCACCGCTGCCCCGAGGTTCAGCGAGCTGAACCCAGGGTCTGATGGAATGTGCACGTGGTAATGACATCGCTGCAGCTCTTCATTGGTCAGGCCGGAATCTTCGCGACCAAAGACCAAGGCGATTTCAGCGCCGCCAGCGGCCTCTTCCACCACTTTGGTCCCGCATTCGCGCGGGTCCAGTAGCGGCCAGGGGATGCGGCGGTCGCGAGCGCTGGTGCCGAGCACCAGGTTGCAGCCGACCAACGCATCTTCCAAGGTGGCGACGACCTGGGCGTTTTCAAGGATGTCATTGGCGCCGGATGCACGGGCATCGGCCTCGTGATGCGGGAACACGCGGGGCTCGACCAGCACCAGGCGCGTCAACCCCATGTTTTTCATGGCTCGCGCCACCCCGCCGATGTTGCCGGGATGACTGGTATTGACCAAGACGACACGAATGTTTTGCAGCAAGGGAGGCGCTCTCGGACACGGGAAAGGGGAGCAAATCTTACAGAACAGCCTAAGGTTATGCCATGAAAGCTAACGTCGTCCTTCACCTGAAGAAAGTTTCTGCTAGAATGCTCGGCTTTCTTTAACAACCTTAGGTGACACATCCATGCAGCCCATGCTGAATATCGCGCTGCGCGCCGCCCGCAGCGCCAGTGAATTGATCTTCCGCTCCATCGAGCGCCTGGATACCATCAAGGTCGACGAAAAAGACGCCAAGGATTACGTATCCGAGGTGGATCGCGCCGCCGAACAGAAAATCATCGACGCCCTGCGCAAGGCCTACCCTACCCACGGCATCCTCGGTGAAGAAACCGGCCTGCACAAAGGCAGCGGTGAAGGCGAAGACTACCTGTGGATCATCGACCCACTGGATGGCACCACCAACTTCCTGCGCGGGATCCCGCACTTTGCCGTGAGCATCGCGTGCAAATACCGTGGCCGCCTGGAACACGCCGTTGTTCTGGACCCCGTCCGCCAAGAAGAATTCACCGCCAGCCGTGGCCGTGGCGCCCAACTGAATGGTCGTCGCCTGCGCGTCAGCGGCCGCACCAGCCTGGACGGCGCCCTGCTGGGCACCGGCTTCCCATTCCGCGATGACCAGATGGACAACCTGGAAAACTACCTGGGCATGTTCCGCGCCCTGGTTGGTCAGACCGCCGGCATCCGTCGCGCAGGCGCTGCGAGCCTGGACTTGGCTTATGTGGCCGCTGGTCGCTTCGATGCGTTCTGGGAGTCGGGCCTGTCCGAGTGGGACATGGCGGCAGGCGCCCTGCTGATCCAGGAAGCGGGCGGTCTGGTGAGCGATTTCACCGGCGGTCACGACTTCCTTGAGAAAGGTCACGTGGTTGCTGGCAACACCAAATGCTTCAAGGCAGTGCTGACAGCGATTCAGCCGCACCTGCCGGCTTCGCTGAAGCGCTAAGCGAGCAGGCACAAAAAAGCACCCTTCGGGGTGCTTTTTTTATGCCTGGGATTAGGGTGACGCTGCATTTCCTGCCACAACATACACCCAATGTGGGAGCGGGCTTGCCCGCGAATGCGGTGGATCAGTCAATACATCCAGCGACTGACACTCCGCTTTCGCGGGCAAGCCCGCTCCCACATTTTGAACCACACCAGACTTAGGGATTACTGCTGGTTCTGACCGAGAATCAAGCGACCTTCTTTGTCGACCGGAATCTGGTTGCCCGGGTCACGCTCCATGCGCACCGAACCCTCTTTGCCATCCAGGGTGTAACGCACGTCATAACCGACCACCTTGTCGCTGATGTCGTTGACGGTGTTACAACGGGTCTGCGTGGTGGTGTAGGTATCGCGGTTCTGCATACCTTCCTGAACCTTGTTCCCGGCATAACCACCACCCACTGCACCGGCCACGGTGGCCAGCTTCTTGCCATTACCGCCGCCGACCTGGTTGCCCAGCAGGCCACCGGCCAGGGCACCCACGACGGTACCGACGATCTGATGTTGATCCTGAACCGGCTTCTGCCGGGTTACGGCGACGTCCTTGCAGACCTCGCGCGGGGTTTTGATCTGGGTCTTGACCGGCTGCACCGCCAGCACTTGCGCATACTCAGGGCCGCTTTTTACCAGGCTGTAGGTGGCAACAGCACCCCCGGCAGTCACACCGACAGCACCCAATACCGCACCAACCAGCAACGACTTGTTCACGTGAACCTCCTGACCATCACAAACGGACCGAAACGTCCGCGCTATACCCAGCCTTGGAGCAAAAAAAAAGGCACGAGTTCAATACTCGTGCCTTCTTTGTAACAGCGGATCAACAAACGCCCATCAAGGGCGGTCGTCGACCTCCTTGCCAGTACTGGCCGGAGGGATCAGGTCTTCGCTGTTGAGGTTCAGCCAGATCAGCACCACGTTGGCGATGTAGATCGACGAGTAGGTACCCGCCAGAACGCCAATGAACAGCGCCAGGGAGAAGCCCCACAGGTTGTCGCCACCAAAGATCATCAGGGCCGCGATCGCCAGCAAGGTGGAGATCGACGTCGCCATGGTCCGCAGCAGGGTCTGGGTGGTGGAAACGTTGATGTTCTCGATCAACGACGCCTTGCGCAGTACGCGGAAGTTCTCGCGAACCCGGTCGAATACCACGATGGTGTCGTTGAGGGAGTAACCAATGATCGCCAGCACAGCCGCCAGGACGGTCAGGTCGAAGGTCACCTGGAAGTACGCCAGGATACCCACGGTCACGATCACGTCGTGGATCAGCGACACAATGGCGCCGACACCGAACTTCCACTGAAAGCGGAACGCCAGGTAGATCATGATACCGACCAGCGCCATCAGCATGCCGAGGCCGCCCTGGTCGCGCAGCTCTTCACCCACTTGCGGGCCGACGAACTCGACGCGCTTGACCGACGCCGGGTTGTCGCCACCGACCTTCTGCAAGGCCTCGGCCACCTGGTGACCCAGTTGCGGGTCTTCGCCCGGCATACGCACCAGCAGGTCGGTGGTTGCACCAAAGCTCTGCACGATGGCTTCGTGATAGCCGGCCTTGACCAGCTCGTTGCGCACCAGCGTCACATCGGCCGGCTTCTCGTAGGTCAGCTCGATGAGCGTACCGCCGGTGAAGTCCAGACCGTAGTTCAGGCCCTTATGGAACCAGCTGAACAACGCCAGGACGGTAAGGAGCACGGTGACGCCGAACGCAACGTTGCGAACGCCCATGAAGTTGATTGTACGTAACATGGCAGCCCCTTAAATCCACAACTTCTTGAAGTCACGCCCGCCAAAGATCAGGTTGACCATTGCGCGGGTCACCATGATGGCCGTGAACATCGAGGTAAAGATACCGAGGGACATGGTCACCGCAAAACCCTTGACCGGGCCTGTGCCCATGGCAAAGAGAATCCCGCCGACCAGCAAAGTGGTCAAGTTGGAGTCGAGAATCGCGGTAAATGCCCGGCCGAAGCCTTCGTTGATTGCACGCTGTACGGTCATGCCCGCCGCGATCTCTTCACGAATCCGCGAGAAGATCAGCACGTTGGCGTCTACCGCCATACCCATGGTCAGTACGATACCGGCGATACCTGGCAAGGTCAGGGTAGCGCCCAGCAGCGACATCAGGGCCAGCAGCATCACCATGTTGCCCGCCAGGGCCACGGTGGCGATGATGCCGAAGAAGCGGTAGATGGCGATGATGAACAGGGACACGAACAGCATGCCCCACAAGGCCGCGTCGATACCCTTGGTGATGTTGTCAGCACCCAGGCTCGGGCCGATGGTACGTTCTTCAGCGAAGTACATCGGGGCAGCCAGGCCACCGGCACGCAACAGCAGCGCCAGTTCGGACGACTCGCCCTGGCCATTCAGGCCGGTGATGCGGAATTGAGCACCCAGCGGCGACTGGATGGTCGCCAGGCTGATGATCTTCTTCTCTTCCTTGAAGGTCTGTACCGGTACGTCTTTCTCTACACCGTCGACCACTTGCTTGGTGTAAGTGGTAACCGGACGCTGCTCGATGAAGATCACCGCCATGCTGCGACCAACGTTGCTGCGCGTGGCGCGGCTCATCAGGTCGCCACCGTGGCCATCCAGACGGATGTTCACTTCAGGGGTGCCGTGCTGCGAGTCAAAACCTGCCTTGGCGTCGGTTACCTGGTCACCGGTAATGATCAAGCCACGTTCGATCAGTGCAGGTGGACGGTTACCTTCGCGGAACTCGAACTCCTCGGCAGTGGCACGGGTAGCACCCGGCTCAGCGGCCAGACGGAATTCCAGGTTGGCGGTTTTACCCAGGATACGCTTGGCTTCAGCGGTGTCCTGTACGCCCGGCAGCTCAACCACGATGCGGTTGGCGCCTTGGCGCTGAACGATCGGCTCGGCCACACCCAGCTCATTGACGCGGTTACGTACCGTGGTCAAGTTCTGCTTGATGGAGTATTCGCGGATTTCCGCCAGCTTGGCCGGGGTCATCGCCAGACGCAGCACAGGTTGACCGTTCAGGTCGGCCGGTACGATGTCGAAATCATTGAAGTTCTTGCGAACCAGTGCACGGGCCTGTTCACGGGACGCCTCATCAGAGAAGCCCAGCTGGATGGCACCGTTGAGCTGCGGCAGGCTGCGATAACGCAACTTCTCTTTGCGCAGCAGGCTCTTCACGTCGCCTTCGTAGACTTTCAGGCGTGCGTCGAGGGCCTTGTCCATGTCGACTTCCAGCAGGAAGTGCACACCACCGGACAAGTCCAGACCCAGCTTCATCGGGTGCGCGCCAATGCTGCGCAGCCATTTTGGCGTGGTCTGTGCCAGGTTGAGCGCGACCACGTAGTCGTCACCCATGGCCTTGCGCACGACGTCTTTGGCCGGCAATTGGTCTTCTGCCTTGGTCAGGCGCAACAAACCGCCCTTCGCATCAGCCGCCAATGTTGCCGCCTTGACCTGGATGCCCGCATCGGTGAGCGCTTTGCTCGCGCGCTCCAGGTCAGCCTGATTGACTTGCAGCGAAGTGCTGGCGCCAGTGATCTGGATCGCCGGGTCATCAGGATAGAGATTGGGAGCGGAATAAATAAAACCGATCGCCAGCACCGCCAGGATCAGTACGTATTTCCACAGAGGGTATTTGTTCAGCATCACGCCGCCCGCTTATAACGCGGGGCGCCTTGCGCGCCCCGTCGATTGGTAAAGGTTGTTACTTTAGATCGCTTTGAGCGTGCCTTTTGGCAGCGTGGCGGCGATGGCGCCCTTCTGGAACTTCATTTCTACGGTGTCGGAGACTTCCAGAACCACGAAAGCGTCGGAAACCTTGGTGATCTTGCCAGCGATACCGCCGGTGGTCACAACTTCGTCACCTTTTTGCAGGCTGCCCAGCAGGTTTTTCTGCTCTTTGGCGCGCTTGGCCTGTGGACGCCAGATCATCAGGTAGAAGATGACCAGGAAGCCGACCAGGAAAATCCACTCGAAACCACCGCCCATAGGACCGGCAGCGGCAGGCGCAGCGGCATCAGCCATGGCGTTAGAGATAAAAAAGCTCATTTAGCACTCCAGTTGCAAATAGTGAATCTTAGGGTCGGAAAACTCAGTCCAAGGGCGGCACAGGGAGCCCGCGCTTGGCATAGAAGGCATCGACGAAGGCGGCCAATGTACCCTGTTGAATAGCCTCGCGCAAACCAGCCATCAGGACTTGGTAGTGACGCAAATTGTGGATGGTATTCAACATGCTACCCAGCATTTCCCCGCACTTGTCCAGATGGTGCAGATAAGCACGGGAGAAGTTCTGGCAGGTGTAGCAATCACAGGTGGGATCCAGCGGCGAATCATCATGGCGATGGAACGCGTTACGGATCTTCAGCACGCCTGTATCGATGAACAGATGCCCATTGCGGGCATTACGGGTTGGCATCACGCAATCGAACATGTCCACACCGCGGCGCACACCCTCTACGAGATCCTCCGGTTTGCCAACGCCCATAAGGTAACGAGGTTTGTCAGCGGGCATCAGGCCCGGCAGGTAATCCAGCACCTTGATCATCTCGTGCTTGGGCTCGCCCACCGACAGACCGCCGATGGCCAGGCCGTCAAAGCCGATCTTGTCCAAGCCTTCCAGCGAGCGCTTGCGCAGGCTTTCATGCATGCCGCCCTGCACGATACCGAACAGCGCGGCCGTATTGTCGCCGTGGGCATTCTTCGAACGCTGGGCCCAACGCAGGGACAATTCCATGGAAATCCGCGCGACGTCTTCATCGGCCGGGTACGGGGTGCACTCGTCGAAAATCATCACGATGTCGGAACCCAGGTCACGCTGCACCTGCATCGACTCTTCTGGCCCCATGAACACTTTGGCGCCGTCCACCGGCGAGGCGAAGGTCACGCCCTCCTCCTTGATCTTGCGCATGGCGCCCAAGCTGAACACCTGGAAACCACCCGAGTCGGTCAGGATCGGGCCTTGCCACTTCATGAAGTCATGCAGGTCGCCGTGCTTCTTGATCACTTCCGTGCCCGGGCGCAGCCACAGGTGGAAGGTGTTGCCGAGGATGATCTCGGCGCCGGTGGCGACGATGTCACGCGGCAGCATGCCTTTAACGGTGCCGTAGGTACCCACCGGCATGAAGGCCGGGGTCTCGACGGTGCCGCGTGGGAAGGTCAAACGGCCGCGGCGAGCTTTACCATCCGTGGCCAGCAATTCAAACGACATACGACTCATGATTGTTCCTCAGGGCCGCGCGGCGCCGGGTTACGGGTGATAAACATCGCATCACCGTAGCTGAAAAAACGGTACTCGTTGGCGATGGCGGCTTGATAAGCGGCCATGGTTTCCGGGTAACCGGCAAATGCCGACACCAGCATCAACAGTGTGGATTCCGGCAAATGGAAGTTAGTCACCAGGCAATCGACCACATGGAACGGCCGGCCCGGGAAAATAAAGATATCGGTGTCGCCACTGAACGGCTTGAGCACGCCATCACGCGCCGCACTCTCCAGCGAACGCACGCTGGTGGTGCCCACGGCAACCACCCGACCGCCGCGCGCCTTGCACGCGGCCACCGCATCCACCACTTCCTGGCTGACTTCCAGCCACTCGCTGTGCATATGGTGGTCTTCGATCTTGTCCACACGCACCGGCTGAAACGTACCGGCCCCCACGTGCAGGGTCACATAAGCCGTTTCGACGCCCTTGGCGGCAATCGCATCCAGCAGCGGCTGATCAAAGTGCAGCCCGGCAGTCGGCGCGGCCACTGCACCAAGTCGCTGGGAGTACACGGTTTGATAGCGCTCGCGGTCCGCGTCTTCGTCGGGGCGGTCTATATAAGGAGGCAGCGGCATATGGCCGACGCGCTCCAGCAACGGCAATACTTCCTCGGCGAACTTGAGCTCGAACAACGCATCATGGCGCGCCACCATCTCGGCTTCGCCACCGCCATCGATGAGGATGCTCGAACCCGGTTTCGGCGACTTGCTGGAGCGCACATGGGCCAGCACGCGATGGCTGTCCAGCACCCGCTCCACCAGGATTTCCAGCTTGCCGCCGGAAGCTTTCTGGCCAAAAAGGCGAGCCGGAATCACCCGGGTATTGTTGAACACCATCAGATCGCCTGGGCGCAAATGCTCAAGCAAATCAGTGAATTGACGGTGTGCGAGGGCACCGCTCACCCCGTCCAGGGTCAGCAGTCGACTGGCGCGACGCTCGGCCAACGGGTGGCGAGCGATCAGCGAATCAGGGAGCTCAAAAGTAAAGTCAGCAACGCGCATGATGGGGTTCGT
The DNA here is from genome assembly GCF_024810135.1 of Pseudomonas sp. BIGb0164. Lineage (NCBI taxonomy): Bacteria > Pseudomonadati > Pseudomonadota > Gammaproteobacteria > Pseudomonadales > Pseudomonadaceae > Pseudomonas > Pseudomonas sp. BIGb0164. Next base: position 205,933 of record NZ_JANUEA010000009.1, read on the forward strand.
CTAGCAGGGCCGGGAAGTCTAGCGGAAATAGTGAAAATTGACCATGAAACGTGATTGACCAACGGTAATCACCTCTCTATACTTCGCCGCCATTGAGCCCTGATGGCGGAATTGGTAGACGCGGCGGATTCAAAATCCGTTTTCGAAAGGAGTGGGAGTTCGAGTCTCCCTCGGGGCACCATCTTAAAAAAAGACCTTGAAATTCAAGGTCTTTTTTTTCGCCTGCAGAAAAGTGGGCAGCCAGCGAAATCACTGCTCACCGCCCTCTCCACCTTGAAACACAACCCCCCTGTGGGAGCTGGCTTGCCTGCGAAGACGCCAGCCCCAACACCGTCAAATCACCCGCCTACACACCAACCGCTTCACCCTCCTCCACCACCCCATTCGGCAACATCCCATTCGCCAAATCATCCACCACTGCCTTTGCCATCTCTCCCAAATAATGCGCCGCCCAGGCGTAGCGATCTGAGCTGTTATCCATCGCTGCATCCAACGCCAGCATTTTTGAACAGTGGAGAAGCTCGGAGGCGTGCTCCAAGGCATCACGAATGGGCACACCGGAATTGACGCGAAATAGCCGGTGAAGGCTGGGTTGTTTGCCGCAGGTGGAAAAGGTGATGACGCCGAGGGTTTTGTTGAGGGGCGGGTTGATCATTGGGCACCTCCCAGATAGGTGGAGGTGGGGGTTGTGGGATTGCGAAGATACGATCTATCAGAAACGCTCATTGCTTAGCTCCTAATGTAGAGAGCTGCCACGTTCGTTTCTCATGCGAATGGGTGGCAGCTATGCGCGGGCTGAGAAACCGGGACAATAGGAACCCGGCAGACCCGAAGGTCTCCCACGCATAGCCGCCATGGCACAGACATGCGAGCACAAAAAAGCGCCAACAGTCTAATGGATGGTGGCGCCTATGCGCCTATTGTTTCTCGGATTCTCAAGTCCGGTCGCTGGTTTGAAAGCGACGAAGAGAAGGTAGCGCAGAGGCTGCTGTCGCTGAAAGTCAGTATCTGTGGCGAAAAATTTCCGTTGAGTCAGCATGGGTTGGTGAACGATGCGGGAATAAAATCGTGTCCTGCAACCCGATTAATGCTGCTGAATCTGCTCGGACGTAAGTCGGTCGAACTGCATCTTACGCATTCACTGTGCCCGACAGACACGAACTGAATCCATCACCGCTGCACATTCAGACGGCCTCCTGACGCCCCACGGAAGCGCCATCTGTGTCATTCGCGTCATTGGCGAACGGTGTACATGCTCGGCATCAGCACCGGTAAGGCCCGGGCGAATGATCGAGGACAGGCGGGCCGACAGGTGCAGGAGTGGCGCTTGCTGTTTCTCTCGACCGGCGAGAAGACATTGGCGCAGCACATGGCGGATGCAAACAAGGAGCTCAAAGCGGGCATGGAGGTGCGCATGCTTGCGGTGCCAGCGGATGCCAGCAAGGGCCTCGGCATGTTCGATGTGCTGAACGGTTTCGAAGACGCAGCCGCCCTCTCCGATGCGCTCAAGGCCCGTGTAGCCAAATACTACGGCACTCCCCTCACCACTTTCCTGCACGCACTGTGCGCGCCAGGAGAAATGCTCAGATGGACGGTGATCATTCGCCGCACAGTAGAGCAGTTCATCACCCAAAACCTGCCTGCATCGGCCAGTGGTCAAGCGCAGCGTGCCGCACTTCGTTTTGGCCTCGCAGCAGCGGCCGGAGAGTTGGCCACCGCCTTTGGTGTCACCGGCTGGCCGGATGGCACGGCCGCGACCGCAGCACGGGTTTGCCTGCATGCGTGGCTGGCTGAACGTGGCGGCGCCGGTAACTTCGAGGGGGATGCGATCTTGGCGCGGCTACGCCAAGTCATCGAGCGATTTGGAGAAAGCCGCTTCACCCGATGGGAATCTGCGGCCGCCAAAATCGATGAGCACGGCCCACGCACGATTGATCGGTTGGGCTTTCGCAAGACGATGGAACACTGCATGGGGGATGCCCTGCACACCACCAATACCTACTACGTTCTGCCTGAAGCTTGGAAGGCCGAGATCTTCAAGGGCATGAATATCAGTGCGGTGAACAAGGAGCTGCTGCAACGGGGCGTGCTCGAGCCGGGAACCGACGGAAAGGCGTACAGCTTGACTCGCCTGCCGGGGTTAGGACCTCAACGCTGCTATGTGGTGAAGACAGTTCCTGGAACGGATGAAAGCGAGGCCAAGGCCGCCTGATGGCATGCCTGCTGATCGAGGTAGCGCCGGCTCATTACCGGCCTCGCCAGCCGTTCGACAACCATCCCTATCAACCGCAGTCCCCAGAGACAATACAGATGAATACTATCCAAGAACTGAAAGACCGCCGCGACACACTGACCCTCGAAATGGAGAGCATTCAGCGCGATTTAATGCCCTTCGAAGAGGCGCTGGAAAGTCCTGAGGCTATCCAACAGGGCCGTCAACGGGCCGTGCAGGATGAAATCAACGATCACAAAAGACGCACCGACTCGCGAGATCTTGAGATCCGCACCCTGAACCAAAAGATTGATCGCCTTGAGGCACTGGCGAACCGCGAAAGCTTGGCTGCGGGCTACATCAGCACCATGGCGACCTGGAAAGCCGACGAGATGGAGCTCAACGAAAAGCGCAGCAGCATCGAGGCCCGGTTGCAGCAGGTCCGTCAGAGCGATCAGGAAGACATGGCAAAGGCTCGATAAGCTGAAACGGACGCAGCCACCGCTTATGCACAGGCTGTCGCCTGGGGCGATTTGGAGGGCGAGAAAGCGGCAAATGCCGAAGCTCAAAAGGCCGCAAAAAACCTCACAACTGCGGTTGAGCATCATCGTCGTCAACAACTGCTTATTACCGCCCTGGAACAAGAGCTGGTAACGATTGATCTGCACATCACAGAGGCACAAAAAGAACGCGCCAAGATCGAGAAAAAAGCCGCTCACCTGGCGAACATTGTGCTGGAGGAACAATGGAATGAGGCCGCGAAAGCGCTGCTGGAAACAGGCGGTAAGTTGTGGGCCGCACGCGACCTGATTAATCGAGACCCGGTTGCATTGATGAAGCTGGATATCCCTGAACAGGGCGAGCGCTTTGGAAGCTGGACCTGGCAAGAACTCGCAAATCGCTCTCGCCAACACAGCCTGACGGATCTATTGGCCGCCTAACTTGAACCGTCCCCGAAGCAGCCTGCGAAAAACAGGTTGTTTCGGGCAGAACAAAGCCCCCCACGAATAAATCTCTACAAAACAACGCCAATGGACCAGATTAAATAAGGGAGGCATAAAGCCAGGTCAACAAATTCGAGAACAAAAATCTCAATCTACGAAAGCAGCGTTGTAAGAACAGCCAAATTAAGCTGTGAACGCGTTTTTGGATTTAGTGGATGGCCTTGTACTGCTCGAAAGCCAACTAATAGAAAACCGATTGCGCTTATAAAATTAAGATTCCGAGAAGGGTGAGAATTCCGGAATCTAGACGCGTAACAGGCTAATATCCGCAAAGGTTAAAACACTCGAACAAACCTTTTGAGAGCATCAATATAACTTCTGCAGGACGCCCTTGCCATCAGAATGTATCGAATGTCATCAAAGGTGATAAGACTCTCAGGCCTAGCGTTCCATGCTGGATCGCGACGACGATAAATTCTTCTTATATAAATAGCATACGGGAGATGCATTACACCCCCCACATGCTTTTAGAAGTTTAAATTCTAAACACTCTCATTACGCCTCCTCAAAAATCTTACCGTGTGTCCGACTCATATTCGAAAAATTAATATCACCAGCTCACGAAATCGACAAAAAACGCATCTCTGGCAGAGGATCCGTTTGTGCTTGTTTAATCCACGACTCACAAGAATCGCAGCCTTTAGCAAGACCTTTGCTAAGTTCCAGCGCCAGTTTTAAACAGCCCAAGCGGAGTGTCGGAACCGTATCATCAGGAATACCTGTAGCATCCGGGCGGTCTTCATATTTCAGCTCTTCAAGCATTAAAGACATACCGACTTCAATTAAGCTGTAGCAAGTCTCGTCAATCCAACTCGGTCGCAGAGATGCAATAAAAGTCATAATTTCCAATGCCCAAGGTAGCGCAGGTAGCCGTCGAGCAGAAATTATCCCTGCTAGAGCGTACAACATTCCGTTCGGTCTAGGATGGTTTTCAACTTTATCATGCCGAGCCCAGTAATAGATAATGCCTACAGCATAGTTTGCTACTGGGATGTCAGCACCAAAAAGCTGCCGAACCAATTCGCTTTCGACTTCAATCAAATCTGTTCTCTTCGACATGCTATATGCGAAGGCAATTCTAGTCCGAAAAAAATCAGCACCAAACACTTTAGTTTTTTTACGAACGTCAGAAGCCCAAGTACATACATCTTCATACTTCGAGAACCTCTCGGCCCCATACTCATCTATAAATATCGATATTATTCTATCTAAATTTCGAAGGCGCCCAACAAGCAGCCCCTTAAGATCTGTTATAGCTTCAATATCATTCTCAATAAAAGGCCACTCCTCATCCCACCATGCCTTGACTACTTTAAAGCCTTTAATTAAATCCTTTTCACCCCACTTATATCTAATCAGTGACTGGTGCCAATTTAATAAAAACTCATCAGCGTAGTTGAGACTCCAAGATACTCGCGTGCCAACAACTACTGACGCAGTTGGGCCAGCCCTAAATCGAGCGACCTCTTTACTAAGCAACCACTTTTTAAATGCCTGATCTGCTACCTTTCGTTCATTTGACATCCAAGAAATGGCTGACCAATAATGATAACCAGGCAATATGGGCCAGGTCTTTTTATCCATTAAAAAATCGTTTATTAGATCTAATTGCGCCTTAGTAATAAACCCCCACTCTTTCAACCAAAACAGACGCTGCCATAAAGATTCAATACTAAACCCCGCCTTAGCAAACAACGATAAATCTTCAGAATCTGAAGTTTTAAGCCACTGAATAAGGATATCCGTCGCCTGAGAGACTTCGGGAGGCAATATCTTTAACTCTAAGTCATCTTCCTGACGTTTCAAGCTATTAAACCCAATCCAATCAGTCACGCCCCTAGTTTTTAAAGCGTGGTTTTCAGGTGCAAATGGGATCATGGCAATAACAGACGACATCTTCCGACGCTGATGTGGTGGTAAGCTTTCAAAGCATCTGGACATACAATCAGCCAAACACTTCCATGTTTCCCCATTACGTAAAATAACTTTACTACCATGCAGAGAAATCACTCTTTCCATAATAGAAAAGACAACTTTATCTTTTCTAATTCTAATCACAAGCCTTCCAACCATCTCAAGATGAAAGGCAATAACCCTGACCAATTCATCATTATCAGAAGTCGAATCCAACATACGTTCTACTAAGCTTAAAGATCGCTCACAAATATCTTCCGCCAGTTTCTCTTTGGTTCGTGCAACTTGATACCGCGACAACCAGCCAGCAGAGTGCAATAATTGATTAGGATTTCTTGGATCAAGCATTTTCTTATTGAGCGCACGAATCATAACACTCAATATTCGCTCCATTGAGTCTGCATATTGAGCCCACCATGCGGCCTGGGCGAAAGATCCTATATCAAAAGTGACATCACCTACACGTGGGACAAGAGATACTCGATCACTTAAAGAAAGCCAAGCAAAAGCGGCATCTATTTTCGGTCCAAACGAATGACGACCTCCAAGGTTTCGTGTTGTTGAGTAGCGTCCAATTTCGAAGAGCGGCGTATAACTGATAGGCTGGGACGGGGGAGGCGTTTCTGCGTTTAAATCTGCTGTCAAATGGTCAAGATCTTGAGTTACATCGTGACCTATTGAAGCTAAATCCGCCAATCGTTGATTTAGCTCATCTTCATTCACATCAAAGTTTATGTCTTCCCCCCCACCGCCAAAGCGAATAGACCACTTTAGTGTTTTTTGAAGATAACCTATCGCCAAACAAGCCCAAGCCTCTTGAGAAAGATAAGAAATCGAACTAGTGCGAGATCGCTGGTTTTTTCTAAGCTTCTTTAATCCCACCAAGCTAATTACCAAGCCTGAAGCTACATCACCAACTTCACCAAGCAACATCCCTTTTCTAACAAACATATATCCATCTGGAGATTTCACCTCCCAGTCGTTTAGCAACTTCCCCGCAATATCACGATCGCCTCTATACAGGGCCAACAAAATAGCCTCATGGACCAATTCATCTTGCAGCATCAGGTCATTCGGAAATGCTTTTAGTAAACGCGCCGACAACTCATCATATTCTACCTGCCTAAGTTCTTGGCGAGCCCACCTCAGCAACGCTATTCCGAGTTCCTTCCACCTATCAGAAAATTGCGCCTGTGATTTAATATCAAAACACCTTAAATCTTCGTGTTCACTCAGGGCCGATTTATATTGATTTCCATGTGTCAGCACCAGCAATTTGATTGCATATTCAGCCAATTGATCGTCAAAACAACGGAGGAGAACATCATTATGCCACGAGTACTCAGCGAGGATTGCAACACCTACGTGAGGGTAAAGAGTTTTAAAATCCTCCTGAATATCTTTTGAGTTGATAAACCTTGGCAACCGTTGCAAGGTAGATGAAAAGTCTTTCCTTACACCATGAGGAGCTACAAACCATCCAGGGTAGGAAACCCTAAACTTTCTAACTTCAATATAAGCTTTTATTAGTGCCTTTCTCTTCTTCTCCAAAGTGTCCGTCATGTTTGGAGCAGCTGATGAGATACTTAACCTCCTCCCCCAGTTTTTTACATCTTGTGTAAGTGGCTCACCTAAAACCCTAAACAACTCACTGTAACGTAAAGCGTACTCGGATGCGTCAACCCCATCTATCATAGGCAATACAACTGGGGTTACTCGCCGTGACTCTAACAGTCGCTGTTGACCTAAAGTAGGAGCACTACCTAAAAAAAGATAAATTGGTAGAGCGTGTTGATCCAGAACATCGCGAACCCAGCCAATCCAGTGCAAAAAGTTAGGATCATCGCCAGAAAACCCGATTAGACAAAACACATTCTCAAGAATCGACTGTCGCACTAGGTTAACAAACGGTGCTGCGAGATCAGGATAGCGACGGTAATCCTCCTCAGTAAAAATAAATGGTCGTTGTGACGGAAAAGAACCATGAAGTTTAACAATTCTCCGTCGTCCTAGCATTTTTGACTGGGGTATATCCTCCCTACTTGCAACAACATAATGAGCATGATCAACTATGTTTTCTGAAGCTCGCTCAAGAAGCGTATCATAATTCGTAGTAAATATTTCACACCAAGGAAGTGTAAGCAGTTTTTTATGTAATATACCGGGACTAACCCTTTCATCAGGAATTAATCGCTTGAGTAAGTCCTCTAGAGCCGGCTTGGAAAAGACCCTAGCATATTGTTCACCGAGCTGAGTGACAACACTAGCCGACGAATTCTCCAACCCCCCCATATCTGGATTTAATTCTCGCCATAGTTCATTTGCAACTTCATGCCACATTGCTAACTGATCACCGTTCTCAGCGTTCCTACTGAAACCAGCACCAACCATAATCGCAGCGTTTCCGTTTTCCAAAGCTCGGCGAACGGCATCGTAATGCACACTATTGTTATCCATACTACTCTCCCCAGTTCCTCAAACTAAAATATTAACCCTTACACTAGTCACCACCACTAACGAACCGACAAGTAAGAGCATCTATGCTTATCCAGCAATCTCAGTCAAGGAAACGAAAGCAGGCAATTAGCCACTAGATAATTAAACCTCATCTACCTCTAGTAGTGATACAACCGCTTAATCATTTTTCAATTCGAATACAATGCACTGAATTACATATAACTACTACAAAGCTAGCAGAGTGCCATCCCAGCGTCTACGATCCCCACCCAATGAGAGTCGCGCGCTAGCAACGCACAGATTTAGGAGGCCATAAAAGCGTCTTTTCTGGTCATTCTTAAACGAAAAAAGCAGATCTGCCACGAAGGCTACCCCCTTTCACATCGAAAGCTCGGGCCATAGCCTTCCCTCTGAAGAGCTGAGACACACTGGGGCCACTTAGCTGCGCGGGTTTGTCCAAGCGTAGGGCTTAGTAAAGGTGCTTTGAGATTAGGCAGATCCGATGGCTAAACATCTCCTCTGTATGAAGCTACGGTGGGCCTCCCAGACCTACCAGGTACTGGATAACGCTTGCTAGCTAGTGCCTCCCAACCCTTGGCACTGAGAGAGGCAAGAGAATGGAGCGTCGACCGCTGCATTTAACTGAATCGCCTACTGTAAACGGGGCTGCATCCGTCCATTGTTTTCAATGAGAGAAAAAGCCGGTGAAAAATTAGCTGCAGATGAGTCACAAAAAGCCCTCTAGCTGTCCTGCTGAGCGGTGCAGTGGCCGGGCAATATGAAACTTGCCAAATTATACGACTCCCCCTCGTTAGCTCGTATCCCTTAGTTACATATAATTACGTAGGTGCCGATGGCATACCTACTCTGCAACCTAATTAATTGCGTTGATCCACATCAGTTGACACGCGCCCGCCCATAACATCTCCTGCCTCCCATCAAAAGGATCTCCCTGTGCTGTAACACCGAATGAGCACGTAACACGCACGCACAACAAGAAGATATAACCGTGTAACGGACGATAAATTCAATATAATCAATAGCATGCATTCATATGTAACGAGCGTAACACCCGTAACACGTTATTTAAGAGTATCCCCTAGCCCCGATGGCGATTCCTCCTCCAGCGTGTGAATGGTGCTCTCATCATCGGAAAATGGCGGCCCCCCTGGATATCTTGAGCGGATAAGGGGGTAGGAAACCCGTGAAATCGTGTCAGCGGAAAGGTGCCCAGCTTAGTGCACTTCTCTTCGCCAGAGCATTAGCCCTATGAATCGAAAAGCCGCTGGGGACCCTGGGCATTTCGAATAGACACGGGGCATTGAACCCGCAGGATCGTGTTAGCGGAAAGTCACCCAGCTTAGTGAACTCCAGTTCACCTGTGCATTTGCCCTAACGTTTGAGCCGTCTGCGAGCACCATTACCAATACGGTAACGATGCCCTTTTTTCTTCAAGATCCTTTCAATTTCAACATTGAAATTTCAGTAAGCTGGCACGGCTGCCGCTAACGCAGTCCCGCGGGTTTCATGCCCCGTATCCTGAGTAAATCCTCAGGGTCCCCACCGACGTTTCGTCGCGGATGAGAAAGGCAGGCAATAGAAAGGCAAGTCAGATGGTCTGCGCGGCCACTAGGTGTCAGTGTCGCAAAATCGCTTTCACACTAAGAGTCTATAGAGTCTACTTAGCCCCTTCAGGTGGCTTCCTAGGTGGTAATGGAATCCGTATTTCTCCTTTCATATGCACGGCGTTTACATGAAGCCACAACGTAAAACCCGCGTTATCTACGGTGATGCCCCCTTCATAGAAGACATGGGCGTACTTACCACACTTTGTCTGTTGAACGATGAAGTACTGTTGTTTGGCTCAAAAACGCTATCGGAACATCTTGACGACCATTGGGAAAAGCGCGACGCCTCCAATATGTCATCGACACGATCAGTAGCAGAGGAGATGCTGGAGGTACTTCTACCTGAAGGGGTCATATCTTTTTATTCACCTTCTGAAGCAGTCGCTGCCTTCCCAGGAGGTGGCTCGCTAGAGATCCCGGGGATAGCCTTCAGGGTCGAAGAACTCCATGACACAACAAGGGTGGTTATGGACACAGATGAATCCAAGCTGAATGATTTCTCGCGTTTATTGCTTGGCGGGCTCACTGGTGGCCCCAAGCGAACGGTGTCGTCGATGCTGCGTGATGCTTCAGTTCTAGCCGCTTCGATGGATGCGTCTATCCCGATAGTCTGTAAGCAGAGTCAAATTTCGCTAACGCCATCAAATTCTAGGGTTTTTGAGGTTTCCGCCTTCCTAGCCCAGCGAACATTTCAACGACTCGCCCTACCTGAGCTACAGGCCTACCATCCTGAGGATATTTTAGAAGCACGAAAAAAACTCAAAGACGAGCTTCTTGAGTTCAAGGCTGGAATTCTTGAACTTGTTTGGCTACTGCACCAGAAAACGGATATTGGTGGAGATCTCAACGGGCTGGGCCGAGAGTGCGACATTCTCATTGACACTAAAATTTCGGCAGCGGTTCTACAGCTAGAACGAGCGATAGCCACTCATGAAAGTAAAAAAATAAGGAGGATTCTGAAAGTCACTGGCGGCGCATTGCTAGAGCTAGGCAAGTCTCTCCTAACTCCCAGCATCGCTGGATCTCTACTAGGGGCAAGTGGCGCAGCGCTAAAAATTGCAGAGGGCATGGGTGCTAAGGCACCGTCGATCCAAATTGCATCGTTCGTCTACAGGGTTAGGAACAAACGTTTCTGAAGGTACGTCAGGTGCTCAATTTTTATTTGAAAGATCTCGTATGTATCCTGCAAATGGTGAGTCTGTAATTGGATAGCAGCGATGCTGGGTGTATCCCTAGCTGTATCCCTAACTATGTAATCCCCCTACAAGGCACGAATTATATAGAGCGCACGAGTCTCCCTCGGGCACCATCTTAAAAAAAAGACCTTGAAATTCAAGGTCTTTTTTTTCGCCTGTCGATAAGTGGGCAGCCAGCGAAATCACTGCTCACCGCCCTCTCCACCTTGAAACACAACCTCAACTCACCGACCTACACACACGCTTGAACACTACCTCATTCGCCAAACCGGCCTGCAAGGCGTCTAGCGAATCAGGCGCGATTCAAAACGTATACTTAAAACTCGTCATAACATTACGCGGCGCACCATAAACACTCCAACTATCCGCATACGCGTAGTAGCTGCGATCAAACACGTTGTTCACGTTCAACGTCGCACTCAAATTCTTGCTGATGTCATACCGCGCCATCAAATTGGTCAGCGCATAACTGCCCTGATCGAACGTGTGCAGGTCCATCCCCGTCTTGCTCTGCCAGTTCACGCCACCGCCCACGGTGATCTTGTCGAGCACACCTGGCAGGCGGTATGTGGTGAAGGTCTTGAGGCTGTGCCGTGGGCTGGTGGTGACAATGCGCTGATCGTCCTGGTTGGTGCTCACGCTGTACGCATAGCCCGCCGACGCTTGCCAGCCTTCGCTCAGTTCGCCGTTGAGTTCCAGTTCGACGCCTTGGGTGGTGGTGCCTTGCTCCAGGCGGTAGATGTCCGGCGCGCGCACGTACACCGCGAGGTTGTCCTGGTCGATCTTGAACAGCGCCAGGCTGGCGTTGAGTTTGTCGTCGTTGAAGCTGCCTTTCACCCCAACTTCATAGCCGGTGCCTTCCTGCGGGTCGAGGGCTTTGTTGTTTTCGTCGTGGACGCCATAGGCCTGCGGGTTGAAGATTTTGGTGTAGCTGGCGTACACCGCCCACGTTTCGCTCAGGTCGTAGACGATACCCGCGTAGGGCAGGAAAACGCCGTTGCGGGTTTCCTTGCTTTCGGTGTCTTGGGTCGGGTCAGCGTACACGCTGGATTCGTTGTTGCGCTTCCAGTTGGTGACGCGGCTGCCGAGGATGACCGCGGTGTTGTCGGTGACATGAAAGCGCGAGGTCAGGTAGGCGGCGTATTGGTTTTCTTCGATGTGGGTCTTGCCCACCGGCGTGGTGTCCGGGCGATTGGCGCCGCTGCCGTTCCAGTTGAAGATGTTGGGCACCGTGCCGTCGTAGCCGGTCCAGGAGCCGAACCAACCGCCGTGGCTCGGGGTGTTTTCGTTGTAGCGCGACATCGTGACGCCGGCGATCAACTCATGCTCGCGGCCGAGCAGGCTGAAGGGTCCGGTGAGGTAGGCATCAAGGTTGTTCTGGCGCGGTGTACCGGACCAGCGGTTGGGGTACAGATAAGCGCCCGCACCCGTGGCCTGATCGATGTCGCCATTCATGTAGTTGATCAGTTCATCGAACTGGTTCTGGGTGTGGCTGACTTCCACCTTGCCGCTCCAACCGTTGTCGAACTGATGCTCGATGGAGGTGAAGACGTTGGTCTGCTTGCGGTCGTTGTACGCCCAGTCCGGTGCGCTGTTGGCGGAGCGGCTGAAATGGGTGCGGTTGCCGTTGCTGTAGAACATCTGGAAGCCGGTGCGCAGCGGGTCGTTGACTTGGTTGTTGATATAGCTGAAGCCCGCCGTGAGCATGGTGGCGTCGCTCAGGTCGAACTCGGAAATGCCGTACACCAGTTGCGAGTCGGTGTTGACGCGATCAACCCAGGAGTTCTGTTTCTTGTAGTCCACCACCAGGCGTCCGCGAACATTGCCGCTGTCGTTCAAAGGCCCGGACACATCGAAGCCCGTGCCATAACGGTCCCAACTGCCCGCCTCGCCCGTGATGCTGGCCTGGGCTTCGGCGGTCGGGCGCTTGCGGATCAGGTTGATGGTCGCCGAGGGCGTGCCCGAGCCGCTGATCAGGCCAGTGGCGCCGCGCACCACTTCAACACGGTCGTACATGGCGGTGTTTTGCGTGGTGTTGTCCAGGCGCGCCGAGGTGGGTACGCCGTCGATCTCGAAGTTGTTGATCTGGAAACCACGGGACCAGTACGTATCGTTCTCCGCGCCTACACCGACGCGCAGCACGGTGATGCCCGGCGTGGCTTCCAGCACTTCGGTGAGGTTGGTGAGCTTCTGGTCGTCGAGGCGCTGACGGGTGATGACCGTGAGCGACTGCGGGGTTTCTTTTTGAGTCAGGTTCAGCCGCGTCGAACTGCTGGACGAGTACGTGGTGTACAAGCCGGTGCCTTCAGTGGTCGAACCCGGCGCCATGCCGGAGATCGACACCGTACTCAGTTGCAACGCGCCGCCTGCACCCGGCTGCAATTGATAGCGCCCCTCGCCGGTCTGCACCACCGTCAGCTCACTGCCTGCCAATAGCGTTTGCAGTGCCTGGTCGACCGTGTAGCTGCCGCGCAATGCCGGGCCGGTCTTGCCAGCGGTCAGCGCGGCATTGCCTGCCAGGTAGATGCCGGCCTGGGCGGCGAGCCGGTTGAGTTGGTCAGCCAGGGCGCCGGCCGGCAGATCGTAGGTCTGCACGCTGGCCTGCTCGGCGGCTGCCGCCCGTGGCGCCATGCTCAGGCTGGTGGGAATGGCCAAGGCAAACGCGATAGCCAGCGCCAAAGGTTGTGGTGAGTTACGCAGGAATGAGGACATAAAACGGTTCCGGTCGAAGGAGGCATCAAGCCGTTGTCCTTCACTAATTCGAATGAGCAACCAAAACCGGAAGCACACGATGCAAAAAAATCAGCGCGGAACCACCGTGGTCCACCAGGCGAAGCGCCGCTCGATGCGCACGGGCAAGACCTGCTCCAGCATCGCCAGTACCTGATCGGTGTCTTGCAGGGGATACGTGCCCATCACCCGAAGGTTGGCGACCTGCGGGTCGATGCCCAGATGGCCATGGCGATAGCTGGCCAGTTCGCCGATAAAGTCCCCCAGGCGCATATCGTTCGCCATCAGCACACCTTTTGCCCAAGCCTCACGCCCAGGTTGCGCACGTTGCGTTGCGCCCAGGTGCTGACGGTCAAATAGAACGCCCTGCCCCGCCGGTATGATGCGGCGTTGATCCGTGTCACCGCAGCTGGCCTCCACGCTGCCCTCAAATACATTGAGCAGCGTGTGCCCCTCCTGTTCACGCACGCTGAAGCGTGTGCCGAGCGGACGCACGCGGCCCTGCGGCGTATCCACCACGAAGGGGCGGCCGTCCTTACCGGTATTGATCAGGATTTCGCCGCTGTAGAGTTTCAACTCGCGCCGACCGGCGCTGAATTTCACATCCAACGCCGTGCCGCTGTTGAGCCAAATGCGCGTTCCGTCGGCCAACAACTGCTCGCCCAACACCGTGGTGCTCGTATGGAAATCCGCGTTCCAAGCCCCCGCCACCCAACGCTGCTGCCAACCGGCCCACCCCAACAGCGTACCGCCCAAGACCACCGACAACCCACGCAACACCTGGCGCCGCGAACGCTGGGACTGCCGCAAACTCTCCAACGTCTTGTTGGCACTCACGGCATCGTCCTGCAACGGTGCAAAGCGTTGCCCCACACGTGCGACATAGCTCCAGGCCAGACGGTTGACTTCACTGTGGGCATGCCATTGGCGCCAGGCCTCATGCAGCGGCAACGCGTTGGGTTCGGCACTCAAGCGGGCGAACCAGTCGGCGGCCTGTTGCAAAGTGGCGTGATCGAGGCCACCGGGGTTGGTGCTCATGCCAAGGCACCGTCCAACTCAGCCTCCAGCACCATGCACTGGAACATGGCTTGGCCGATGTATTTGGTAACGGTGCGCTCGCTCACGCCAATCCGTAACGCGATCTCGCGATAGCTCAAGCCCTCGATCTGGGCCAGGCAGAATGCCTCGGACACCTTGGTCGGCAAGCGATCAAGCATCGCCTGCAAATGCACCAGGGCCTCCAGCACCAATGCCCGGTGCTCTTCCGAAGGCGCGCACGCTTCAGGCCGGCTCGCCAACACCTCAAGCCAGGCCTGCTCCACGTGCTTGCGTCGGAAGAAATCCACACACACGTTGCGCGACAAGGTGCTGAGGTACGCACGCGCATGCCCTTCGCTGCCAAACTCACGCGGGTGGCTCAACAACCTGACAAACACATCATGAGCCAGCTCGGCGGCATCACTGACATTGCCGAGTTTTCGCGCCAGCCAGCGTTGAATCCAGCCGTGATGGGCGCAATACAGGCTACTGATGCTCAAAGATACGGTGCCGGGCTCGGGAAGCGGGGGCATACACAGCCCTACGAATAAGAATTGTTCCCAATGGTAATGAGAAAAACTGGCCACCACAACGAGCAAAAGCAACGGCATTGCGGCGGACAGCGTGAAGCACGAGGTCTTTTTTTTCCGCTACAGAACAGGGATCATCGCCCTCCCAAAAGACGCCGAGGAACCGAAACCATGGAATTGACGCTGGAAGCGGTGGCGCTCTTTGCACTGAAACTGGTGCACGAGACGGACGGCGGCAGCCCGATTTTGCGCGATGACCCGGTGATGGTGGGGTATGACCGCGAGGTGTTTGGGTTGTTGGTGCGGCAGGGGGATCTGGCGGCTATTCAACTCAAGGTTGATGAGTGCCTGACACTGGCACTCAAGTCCCTGGGCGGCGCCGATACCGTGATGGGGCGAGAGCTGCAACGGCTTGCGGTGGACGTGCGCCAAGCGTCAACACTCGAAGCACTCAATGCCCCGCTCAACACGCTCAAGGACTATCTGAAAGCCATCCTGTGAAGCGCGACTCAGCGTCGTCCTTCCACCGCCATCCGCACCGCCAACCCCATCAACACCGAACCCATCAACCAGCGCTGCACCACTTGCCAGCCCGGCCGGGTGACGAAAAACACCGCGATAGAACCGGCCATGGTGGCGATCATCGCGTTGACGCTCACGCTGATAAAAATCTGCGTGAAGCCCAGCACCAACGATTGCATCAGCACACTGCCATGGCCATTCGGGTCGATGAATTGAGGCAGCAACGACAGATACATCACCGCTACCTTGGGGTTCAGCAGGTTGGTCACCAGGCCCATGGTGAACAGCTTGCGCGGGCTGTCTTGAGGCAGGTCCCGTACCTGAAACGGTGAACGCCCGCCCGGCTTCACGGCCTGCCAGGCCATGTAGAGCAGATACAACGCACCGCCAAAGCGCAGGGCGTCGTAGGCAAACGGCACCGCCATCACCAGCGCCGTGATCCCCAGCGCCGCACACAGCATGTAAACCAGAAACCCCAACGCCACGCCGCCCAACGAGATCAACCCGGCCGTGCGCCCCTGGCAGATCGAGCGGGAAATGAGGTAAATCATGTTCGGGCCGGGGGTGAGCACCATGCCGAGAGAGATCAGCGCATAGGCTAGCCAGCTGGACAGTTCAGGCATGATGGGGCTCCGCTTTTCTAAACATCTGGCCAAGGTTGTCAGGTTGGCCGCCATGGTAGGGTGTTCGAAATGCCCGTGTTAGATACAGATCCGTGAGCAAAACGGCATACACACAAGGACAGGCACATGATCGACTTCAACAACAAAGGCTTTTTCAAACTCAAGCAAAACAACGAATACGCCGAACGCGTCTCGGCGCTGCTGCTGGACGGCGAAGAAGTGGTCGACGCCTACAAAGCCATGCGCGATGGCGTGGTCTTTACCACCAAACGCATCATCGCGGTCAACGTGCAGGGGATTACCGGCAGCAAGAAGGACTTCACGTCGTTGCCGTACAAGAACATCGTGGCGTATTCGGTGGAAACGGCTGGGACGTTTGATCTGGATTCGGAGTTGGAGATCTACTTTTCTTCGCTCGGGAAAGTGAAGTTTGAATTCACCGGGAAGACCTCGATTGTGGAAATCTCGCGGTTGATTTCCAAGCATCTGCTGGGCTGATCGGCAGGTAAAAAACGACACCCTCACAACATTTCCGCGATTACAAACCCGCTGACTTTTCCCACGGGCACCATCGAACAAAGCCAATATCAACCCTCACTTCCGCCCTCGTAGGCTCACTCCCCCACACAAGGAAGTGAGCCGGTCATGTCAGAGCGCTTTTACCCTCCCACCGAAGAAGAACTGCTCAAACAGCGCATCCTGACCCCGCAACCATCGCGTGTCCCCTATTCGCCGGTGATCGATTCTTTCATCCCCGCTCCCCCCTCAAAACCGCCCCCCGCCAAACCTCCCGGCTGCACCTTCACCAAACCCTGCCAACTGCCCGACGGCATCATTCGTTACAGCGATCCGACGGGGTATGTGCCGCTGGAACTGATCAAGGACTACGGCCATTTCAGCCTGTTGGGCGGGCGCGAGGTGGACAGCCAGGGCGTGGTTGCTCTGCGCAAGATCAGCGGCAGTGCACTGCCTGTTGGCTTGGGGCAGTTGGCGTTACATTCGGTCGCTTTGGAGACGGCAGTCGCGGCGGCAGGCACTGTGGCCGGAGGGCTACTGACGGGGTTGGTCGCGTTGGTCTGGCCATCAGAGTTGGGGGACAGCGCGCTTTACACCGAAGAGCAGTTGCGTTCGATGCAGCGGGCGCGTTCGCAGATGCGGTTGCAGGTTGAGCAGCGTGAGGATGGCACGCTCAAGGGGTATGGGTTTTACACAGGCAATCATGCCGATTGGCAAATGATTGATGTGGTGCAGTTTCAAGTCCGTGGCGATGAGTTTGTGGCGGATTTGGGTGAGGGTGTTGAACTGATCTGGACGCCTGCGGTTGACCCGAGCGACAAGATGGGTATTCCGGCCTTGGAGGCTGCGCCACAAGCGCCAGTGATGTGGATTTATCCGCCGACGGAGAAGGCTGCGCAGATTCTGGTGAACCCGATTTATCCGCCGGAGTATCGGGATTTTATTCTGGTGTTCCCGGTGGAGTCGGGGGTTCGGCCGCTGTATGTGGTGGTGAGTGTTAAGGCTGGGGATCACAAGTACCACAAGGCGCCGAATACTAAACAAATAACTGGTTTTGAAAACCTGATAAAAGCAAAACCAATGACTCCCAGACGAGGAGGTGCCGGCCTGAGAGAGCGCTGGATTGAAGAGAAAGGCAGGAGAATCTATGAGTGGGATTCCCAGCATGGAGAATTGGAAATTTATCTAGCAAGTGATGGAAGCCATATAGGTGCGTTCAATCACATAACCGGCGAGCAGTTAGAAGGGCCGAAGAAAAAGCGAAACATCAAAAAATATCTGTGAGGGACACGTGGGATTAAAAGTGAGACTGGAATGGTTCGACAGAACCACCGAGCGTCTAAGCGGGACGGAGGACTCAGCGGATTTGGGAGACGACTACTCCGTGATTTCCAAGCTTGGGCTATCGATAGATAAGGACGTCAACAACGGTATGTTTGAGCTGCGTCGCGAGTGGTTATCGCGGGTACAGGTGCACTTCTCTCACGGAATCGCTCTTTCAGAAAGCGATTACTTCATCGCATTTGATTACGAAGATGCGAACGAATAACACAGACGTAGAGGGTTCAGCTTCATGCGCAGACTGTCACTGACAGACAAAAAGCTCCGAAACATTCCCAGGCACCTCAGAGCCCTGACCCGCTGGGCAGACAACTTCGAAGGCTGCTTTTACGAAGAGTTACCGCCACGACCTGACTTCGTGAATATAAGAATCCCAGTTATCGAAAATCTTGTTGAAGGCAAACAAACCACGTCGGAGATTCTGGCGCACTGCGCTCAACAATTGATCAAAGTTGCAGGCCATTTGCTTGAAGCACGATCAGACAATGACCCTGAATGCTGGGTTGTCGCCTGCATCATGGTCCCGGACATGTTCTCTAGCCGTGTCTGTGTCTACACCGACAAAGCACGCCACCTCGGCCACACTCAACCCTTTGACTACGAACACTTCCGCCAAGCCCGCATCACCGGCCGAAGCCTCGCCTGCGAATGGGGCCTGACCGTTCCGCCAGGGCTTCACGAGGTTGGCTTTCACTTCGTTCATGAGGACGAAAAAGGAAACGTCTTCGAGTCAGAGCATTGGTACTTCGGCGAAGTCAGTACGAACGATGAAGACCCAGGCGGAGAACGTTGGAAGTATCAAACCTTCAGGTCCTTCCAAGCGCAGCATCCGCACCTGTTCGGCCCGTCCGTTTAACCCGCGCCGTCACCAGAACTGTCGTCATTGACGATAGAGAGAGGCCTCCAAAAAGGTGATGAAGATCAGATTGCGATGGTACGAAAAACAAAGCAATGACTTGAAGGCAGCTGAGTACTCATCGGATATCGAAGATCCAGACAGTGTTTTTGAAGCATTGGGTCTAGGCGAAGAGACCGCGTTATACGCCGACGTATTCAACGTACTGCCTAACTGGATAACGATTATTCAACCGTATATCCAGCACATGATTGAACCCAACAAGCTCGACTACCAAATTTCCTTCCGCTACCAGGGCGCCTGGCCGCCAGCTCCAAAGCAACCTAAGAAGGCGTCTTGATGCAATGAAACCTACACCACAAAAGCCCCTCCTCTACCGCTCAGCCGGCCTGCTGCAAAAGGTCAATCCGCGTCTGACGCCCGAGCAGATGAACCCCTTTTACGACGGCTACACCCACACCTTCAACGGGGTGGTATTCGCACAACCTTCAGCGCGCAAACGGTGGGCAATGCCCACCGTTCAATCAAGCCTGCTTACCCCTCCTTCGCCTCACTCCCCTCTCCCCCAATCAACACCCGATTCGCCGGATCGGTAATATCAAACACCTGCTGCGCACACGCCGCGCGGTTGCTTCTGAACTGGAACTCCACCAGGTACACCTTCGCCTTCTCCGGGCTGAATGTGCTCATCACCGGCCCACAGCTGTAATACGCGCCATTGCCCTGGCTTCTCGCCGAGCTGGACACGGTGAGTTGCTTGCCCGGATCGGCCTGAACCTCCAACTGTGGAAAACGCTTGAACCCGGCGCTGGCGACGGTCTGGTTGAGTTTGGCGATCCAGTTAAAGACCTTGCCTTCCCCCGTGTCCATCACGGTGCCAAGGGTTTCCAGGCGTTGGTCGGGGTCACCTTCACGGCGGATGGCGAACTCGACGGGGTTGGTGCCGCCGCTGGCCTTCATGATGACTTTGGCGTGCTCGGCATCCACAGCTACAGTTTTCTGGCGGAATTGCACGCCGTCCTTGAGCAGGCTGGGCGAAGAGTCGCGTTGGTTGGAGTGGCAGGCGCCCAGGGCCAGGGCGAGGGAGAGCAGCGCGACGCGCTTCATGGGGATGTCCTTATCGGGATGAGAGTGATGACTGGACCCGAGTTTAAACAGTTTGTTCCCCACGGGAACGAACAGCGGCTGAGGCTCAAGAAAATAGCGGTGCGGGCATTGTGGTTTGGCAGGCGTACCCAGGCGCCCTCCACTCCCAGATTTGCCCGGTGTCACGCTCGACACCGCTCAATCTGTGCGGGAGCGGTAGCACTTCAGCAAGGCGGATAGGCGCCAGTGATCACTTCGGCTGGAACGTCTCGAGGTACGCCAGGATGTCCTGGATTTTTTCCTGATCGCTGATGCCCCAGAAAATCATGCGCGTGCCGCTGACGACTTTCTTTGGCGCCTCAATGTAGGCGGCGAGTTTATCGCGAGTCCAGACCACGCCGGAGTTCTTCATCGCGTCGGAATATTGATAGTCGGTGGTGGTGCCGGCCGGGCGGTCGATGATGCCGTTGAGCTGCGGCCCGAAACCGCCGCGCGCGCCTTCGCCGATGCTATGGCAACCGCCGCAGGTCTTGGTGAAGAGCTTGCCACCGGCTTCGGCATCGCCCGCGGCGAAAGCCGGTGCGCTGAGGATCATGGCAAGGGTCAATAAGGCGACACGTTTCATGGAAAACTCCACATCAAGGTACCGTCCATTATGCCCAATATCGCTTGTAGTGAGCGGGCTTGCCCCGCGCGGTGGTGTGTCAGATAAGCACGATGTACCTGACACTCCGCAGCGCGGGGCAAGCCCGCTCACTACAAGCTGCCCCAGGCATCAGATTTGGCGGTGGGAGAGCCTTGTGCACTGCAACAACACTAGGCAACCGCGCAAGCCTGCGTGTTTGAGCAACCATCCATCGTTTAGCACATATCCAATCGAACCTATTGAGGCCTGCCCCACTCCACCCATTTGAACCCTGATGGTGGAGTAAGGATCATGGCTCAGCCATCGATTTTAGTGTTGGAAGACGACGAGATCATTCGCTCGTTGATGGTGGACGTGCTGGAGGAGTTTGGTGCCCATGTCACTTCCTTTCCTTCGGCGGATGAAGGGATGATTTTCCTGGAGCGGGCCGATGACCCGGTGGACCTGATTGTCAGCGATATCCAGATGCCGGGTTTGCTCAACGGTTATGACTTGAGTCGGGTAGTAGCCCATCGCTGGCCTTCGGTGCCGGTAGTGCTGACATCTGGCAATACCAAGCTGGCAGCGCAACTGGGCAGCAGCGTGCGCTTCCTGCCCAAGCCCTGGAGCGCCGAGCATCTGCTTGAATGTGTGCAAACGGCATTGACTCAGCAAGGATTGTCCATGCATTGATAGCCTTGCGATATCACTTAAAGCGAACTTGGTAAGGGAGCTTGTGGTCATTCAATAGAGCAAGGAGCGACTTTTCTGATCCGCTGGTCAGGCTTTTCGCCTTGTGCGTACAGCCGACGGCAATGAGTTGTGTAGAATCGTCGCCCATTTTCACGCGTCATTCATGGCCGCAAGGCCCACTGTTCGAGCTCATTGCATGCATTCACAGGCCCATGACGTCGGTGCGCCCTCACTGCTGGAAACACTGCGCACAGGCACTGCCCTGTTGCATGTGGCGTTGGAAAAGCGCCTGCCGTTCTTCTCCGAGCGCTTGGATACCGACTGGTATCGGCGCCTGCTCCAGGCGTATTACGGTTTTTACCGTCCAATGGAAACAGCACTGTATGAAAGTGGATTGATCCCCGAGGGGTTCGATACAGTGATGCGTGTGAAAACACCTACACTGGCGAAAGACCTTCACGCACTCGGTCTGGATGACAGCACCCTCGACGCCTTGCCTCGCTGCAACGCACTGCCCATTTTTGACACCCCCGCTGCCTGCCTCGGCGCCCTGTATGTGCTCGAAGGCGCGACGCTGGGCGGCCAAGTGTTGCGCCGGGAAATGGCCCGGCGCCTGGGCCTGGATGCAGACAACGGTGGAGCGTTTCTCAATGTTTATGGCGCCGAGACCGGACGGCGCTGGAAAGACTTTCTCGATTACCTGGGCCGCCTGCCACTGGATGCACCCGCCAAACAGCACGCGGTAGAGGCTGCCCGTTCGACATTCAGCGGCTTTGAGCAATGGCTCGACCGCCAGGAGGTACTGCTATGAAACCCGAAGATTTTGAAGAGCTGCTTGCCAACTGCGCCGACGAGCCCATCCGTTTCCCAGGGGCTATCCAACCCCACGGCGTGCTGCTGACCTTGTCGGAACCCGGCCTGGATATCATCCAGGTCAGTGCCAACGTTGGCACCTTGTTCGGCCACATGCCCGAGGCGCTGCTGGGCAAGCCTCTGCACACCTTGTTGGGCGCCGAGCACGTCAACGCCGTGCAATCCATGGCGGAAAACAACACGTTTTTCGATGCACCGCCCCTGCATGTCACCCTCAACGGCGCGTCGTTCGAAGGCCTGCTGCATCGCCATCAGAACGTGCTGGTGCTGGAGTTCGAACCGCGGATTGAAGACTTCAAACCACGAGCGCTGAACGGTCGCACCAGTGACCTGGGCAAAATGTTGCAGCGTCTGCAGTCGGCGAAAACCCTGCAAGCGTTGTACGAAATCAGTGTGAACGAAATCCAGGCCATGACCGGTTATGACCGGGTGCTGATCTACCGCTTCGAAGAGGAAGGTCACGGCCAGGTCATTGCCGAAGCGTCGGCGCCGTCCATGGAGCTGTTCAACGGGTTGTTCTTCCCCGCGTCCGACATCCCGGAACAAGCCCGCGAGCTGTACCGTACCAATTGGCTGCGCATCATTCCGAATGCCGCCTATGAGCCGGTGCCGCTGCTGCCCAAGCTGCGCCCGGACACCGGCCAGCCGCTGGACCTGAGTTTCGCCACCCTGCGCAGCGTGTCGCCGATTCACTGCCAGTACATGCAGAACATGGGCGTGCTGTCCTCCATGAGCATTTCCCTGATGAAGGGCGATAAGCTCTGGGGCCTGATCAGTTGCGGCAATCGCGAACCGTTGCTGGTACCCAATGAGCTGCGCACGGCCTGCCAGACCATCGGCCAGGTGCTGTCGTTGCAGATCAGCGCCATGGAAGCACTGGACCTGAGCCGTCAGCGTGAAGAGAAGGTCGAGGCCCTGGCATTGCTGGAGCAGGCGATGAAGGCCAGCGAAGAAAACGTCTTCGACGGCCTCGCCCAACAGCCGCAAGTGTTGATGGACCTGACCCTGTCCGGCGGTGTGGCGATCATCGAAGACAAGCAACTGCATCGCTACGGCAATTGCCCGGAGCCGGCGCAGATCCGCGCCCTGCACAAGTGGCTGATCGAGACCGGCGAGCCGGTGTTTTCCAGCCACAACCTGGCGTCGGTGTACCCGCCTGCCGCCGAGTATCAGCAAGTCGCCAGTGGCGTATTGGCCATGAGCCTGCCCAAGCCGGTGGATAACGGTGTGCTGTGGTTCCGCCCGGAAGTCAAAGAGAACATCAACTGGAGTGGCGACCCGAGCAAACCGCTGGACCTGGAAAATTCCGACGCGGGTTTGCGCCTTCGCCCACGCACGTCGTTTGAAATCTGGAAAGTGGAAATGGCCGGCATCTCCACCAAGTGGAGCCACGGCGACCGCTTTGCTGCCAACGACCTGCGTCGCTCCGCCCTGGAAAACGACCTGGCCCGTCAGGTACTGCGCGAGCAACAGGCGGTACGCGCTCGTGATGAGCTGGTGGCGGTGGTGTCCCACGACCTGCGCAACCCGATGACCGTGATCTCGATGCTGTGCGGCATGATGCAAAAAGCCTTCAGCTCCGATGGCCCGCACACCTCGCGGCGGATTTCCTCGGCCATCGACACCATGCAACAGGCGGCTGGGCGCATGAACGTGCTGCTGGAAGATTTGCTCGACACCTCGAAAATCGAAGCAGGGCGCTATGTGGTCAAGCCGGTGCCCCTGGATGTCAGCCAGATCTTTGAAGAAGCTTATTCACTGCTGGCGCCGTTGGCGATGGAGAAAGGCATCGACCTGTCGTTCAACACCGAGCCCGGCCTGCAGATCAACGCCGACCCGGAGCGCTTGTTCCAGGTGCTGTCGAACCTGATCGGCAACGCCATCAAGTTCACTCCGCGCCAAGGCAATATCGGCATCAGCGCCATGAGCAATGGCGAGGAAATTGTGTTTTCGGTGCGCGACTCCGGCGAAGGGATTGCACCGGAACAACTGCCTCACGTGTTTGACCGCTATTGGACACAGACCGAAAACAACCCGACCGGCAGCGGCCTTGGGCTGTACATCACTCAAGGCATCGTCCAGGCCCATGGCGGCAAGATTGTTGCTGAAAGTGAAGTGGGTCGTGGCAGCGAGTTCCGGTTCACCGTGCCTAAAGTGACAGACGACGTACACCGATAATTGATCACCCTGCCGGGCAGCCTTGCTGCCCCGGCCTTCCCTCTTACCGGATAAATACTTTGTATTTATTCGCGCACCTGAACACTGATGCGATTAAGCGACAGTTAATTAAAAAACCCACAAACCCTTAACTTTTTATAAAAAATATCCACGCAATACATTACAACCAGTAGCACTCCCCACCTCGCCATTCAAAGCAAAAACAATTAACTTGCCTCTCGCATTGTTACAGGGAAGAACATGCCATGTAGAACTCACTATCAACTTTAAAAAGAGATATCACCATGATCAACTCTATCAGCACCTACCCTGTTCTATACCCTGTCAGCCTGGGCACTCAACACAACCCGCCAATCAACGCTCGCCAAAAGCGCAGCCTTGACGAGACAGACCTCCAGGCTTCGGCCTTTGACACCACATCCAGTGCTGACAAATCTCGCAGGCGTACTGGTGGAGGCCTGGACAGTCTTGGCCGAGGCAACTTACTGTAAATTCAACGCTCATTAAATAGTTCCGTGAAAGCAGCGCTCAATGCGCTGCTTTCTCTATCTTCACGCACGCTGCATTTAAAAAACGCGACCTATTAACGAAACTTCTACATTCATTATTGTACCCTGCCGCCCTACCTCTTAACGTGAGCTATCCGTTTGATGCCAGAGCCATCATCGCTCCCCTCCATACTCGCCGGCCCCTTACTACGCCGTGTAGAACCCAAGCGCCTGGTGTTATGGCTCGTGGCCAGTCGGCAGCTGACGCTGACCCTGAAGTTGCAACTTCCTCACACAACCTTGGCTATTCCCCTGGCCGCTCATAGCCAGGTCATTGCCGTCGGTCGTCACGCCTTTATCCATCTGATCGATGTGCCCTTGGCAGAGGAAATGCCCAGCGATGTGAACATAGGCTTCGATTTGCTGATCGACAATCAGGGTATCGTCCAATGGGCCCCCCACTT
This sequence comes from Pseudomonas sp. BIGb0164, assembly GCF_024810135.1. Lineage (NCBI taxonomy): Bacteria > Pseudomonadati > Pseudomonadota > Gammaproteobacteria > Pseudomonadales > Pseudomonadaceae > Pseudomonas > Pseudomonas sp. BIGb0164. The sequence continues at coordinate 230,907 of NZ_JANUEA010000009.1, forward strand.
GCTTTACGCAGGGGCCTCAATGCCCCACTTCGTCTTACACAGCCGCATTCACCAACTCGTTCACGGCTCCTGCCGCAAGCCTCATCACCGCGCCGACGAAGGCCTGCTCTGTGTCGACCGCCTGCTGGCCAACGCCCCTACCCCGGCCGAGCGTCCCGCCCTGCTGATGATGAGCGGCGACCAGGTCTATGCCGATGACGTTGCCGGGCCGATGCTGCGGGCGATCCATGCCTTGATCGCGCGCCTGGGCCTGTTCGATGAATACCTGGAAGGCGCCGTGGTGGACGACAGCGCCAGCCTCTACGGGCATCGCGCCAGTTACTACCATCGTGCCGATTTGCTGCCCGCGCTGGACAGCAACGAGACCCTGCGCGAGCGCTTCTTTGGCGGCGTGAAAAAGCCGATCTTCACCAGCAGCACTGCCGACAATCATCTGGTGACCTTCGCCGAAGTGATCGCGATGTATTTGCTGGTCTGGTCGCCCACGCCCTGGACGTTGGTCGACACGCAGGCCCCGACGTTGAGCGCACCCGAACAACAGCGCTACGCCCGCGAACAGGTGCAGATCGACCAATTCCGCCAGGGGCTGCCGGGTGTCGCACGAGTGTTCGCTCACCTGTCCACCCTGATGATCTTTGACGATCACGACATCACCGACGACTGGAACCTCAGCGCCCAGTGGGAACAAACCGCCTACGGCCATCCCTTTTCCCGGCGCATCATCGGCAATGCCCTGCTCGCCTACCTGCTGTGCCAGGGCTGGGGCAACCAGCCGGAGGTGTTTGGCGAGCTGGTGGACCAGACCCGCGCATTGACTGCGCGAGCGCAGGACAACCACCTGGATGCCTCTGCGCAGGATGAGTTGCTCAAGACCTTGCTGAGGTTCCAACACTGGCACTACGTACTGCCCACCACCCCCGCCCTGGTGGTGCTTGACACCCGCACCCGACGTTGGCGCAGTGAGTTCGCCCTCAAGCAACCCTCTGGCCTGCTCGACTGGGAAGCCTTGAGCGAACTGCAACAAGAACTGCTGGACCACCCCTCGGCCATCATCGTCTCGCCCGCGCCGATCTTCGGGGTCAAGCTGATCGAAACCGTGCAGAAAGTCTTCAGCTGGTGCGGCCACCCGTTACTGGTGGACGCGGAAAACTGGATGGCCCATCGCGGCGCCGCCCACGCGATCCTCAACATCTTCCGCCACTCCCGCACGCCGGGTAACTACGTGATTCTTTCGGGCGATGTGCACTACTCGTTCGTCTACGAAGTGCTGATCCGTCACCGCAATGCCGGCCCCCAGATCTGGCAGATCACCAGCAGCGGCATCAAGAACGAATTCCCGCCGCGCCTGCTGGAATGGTTCGACCGCCTCAACCGGTGGCTCTACTCGCCACGCTCGCCCCTCAACGGCTTCACCCGCCGTCGCGCCCTGCAGGTAGTGCCCCATACCCCGGAGCACGCCGAAGCCGGCGAGCGGCTGTGGAACAGCGCAGGGATCGGCCAGGTGTTTTTCAATGAGCAGGGGCAACCTGAGGAAATCTACCAGCACAACGCGGATGGCAAGCCTCGGACGAGAATGGTGGCGCCGAAGTGATAACGCTTCACTCCTACTAAAGCATCGCCCCCACCCTATTCAACCCCCACCCGCCCCGTTGTACAGTAGCCCCAGCCACGGAGTATCGGCGTAAACAACGACTGGCCTTGGGAGCCAGCCCACGCAGGAAGCGCATATATGGACGATACATCCGACAGCAAGCCGCTACGCAATGATTTTTCCGACCTCAATGCCGACATGCTGCATGCCGTCATGGAGCTGGTCAGCGACGGTATCTGGGACTGGAACGCCAATACCGGGTTCGTCTACCGCAACCCCGGCTGGTACGAAATGCTCGGCTATCCCCGCCACTCCCTGGAGAACAGTGTGTTCACCTGGGAAAACGTGATCCACCCCGAAGACTACCCGCAGGTCATGACGCTGTTTGATGCCTACATCAGCCGTCGCGCGCCCCACTACCGAGCCGAATACCGTTGCCGCAAGAAGGATGGCACCTACCTGTGGATAGAAGACCGCGGCTACGTGATCGCGCGTAACCCCGACGGTACGGTGGCCCGCATGGTGGGGGCCCATCGCGATATCCATACGCGCAAGTCGTCGATCGAGCAGTTGGAACGACGTAACCAATCCCTTGAAGCCCTGGTGGCAGAGCGCACCCGCGAACTGTCGCGGGTCAATCAGCAACTGCAAGTGCAACTGGACGAAAACCGCTCCCTGGCCGAACTCGACACCCTGACCCGCGTGGCCAACCGTTATCGCCTGGAGAAGGTACTGCTCGAAGAATGTGACCGTGCCGAGCGCTTCCGCCTGCCGTTGACGCTGATCGCCATGGACATCGATGATTTCAAGCCGATCAATGACAAACATGGTCACGCGGTGGGCGACCAGACCCTGGTGCGTGTGGTGCAAAACCTGGTGGCGCGCGTGCGCCCCGGCGAGTTGCTCGCCCGCTGGGGCGGTGACGAGTTCATGCTGATCTTGCCCAAAAGCAACCTGGAGGCGGCGAAGGCTGTGGCCCAGAGCATTCGCCAACAGATCATTCAGGTGCCCGCCGTGGGCGATTTCAAGGTGACCCTGAGCCTGGGCGTGGCCGAGCGCCAAAGCGGTGAATCCCCTGCCGCACTGATGGCGCGTGCCGATCAGGCGTTGTACCGCGCCAAGGCGGCAGGGAAGGACACCGCGTCGGAATAACTAGCGCACGGGCGGTGCGTACTGGATACCGCCTTGGCTCCACAGGGCGTTGAGCCCGCGCTTGATCTTCAGCACGCTGCCCTGGCCGATGTTGCGCTCGAACACTTCGTCGTAGTTACCCACCTGCTTGACGATCTGCACCACCCAATCCTTGCGCAGTTTGAGGTCCCGCCCGTATTCACCGTCGGCACCGAGCAAGCGCGCCACATCCGGGTTCTTGGTGATCTTGGCCTGCTCCTCGACGTTCTGCGAGGTGATGCCCATTTCCTCGGCATTGAGCATGGCGAACAGGGTCCATTTGACGATGCTGAACCACTCATCATCGCCCTTGCGCACCAACGGCCCCAGCGGCTCCTTGGAAATCACTTCCGGCAGCACCACGAACTCATCCGGGTGGGCCATCTTGATGCGCTGGGCATACAGGCCCGACTGGTCGGTGGTCAGCACGTCGCAGCGCCCGGACTCCAGGCCCTTGGCGCTTTCATCGGCGGTGTCGAAGGTGATCGGCGTGTACTTCATGCCGTTGGTGCGAAAGTAATCCGACACGTTGAGTTCGGTGGTGGTGCCGGCCTGGATACAGAGGGTCGCGCCGTCCAGTTGCTTGGCACCGGTCACGCCCAGCTTGTTGTTCACCAGGAAGCCGATGCCGTCGTAGTAGGTCACGCCGGTAAATACCAGGCCCATCCCTGAGTCGCGGGAGCTGGTCCAGGTGGTGTTGCGCGAGATCACATCCACCTCACCCGATTGCAGCGCGGTGAAGCGCTCCTTGGCGGTCAGTTGGCTGAACTTCACTTTCGAAGCGTCACCAAACACTGCCGCCGCAACGGCGTGGCACACATCCACGTCGATGCCGGTCATCTTGCCCTTGCTGTCCGGCACACCAAAGCCTGGCAGGCCATCGCTGACACCGCACTGGATAAAGCCCTTCTTCTGGATCGCATCCAGCGTGGCCCCCGCCTGCGCGGTACCGGCCAAGCCCAATACGGCGGTGGCGCCCAGTGCGGCCAAGGTGGTTTTGAATGGATTCATGCAAGGCACTCCCTGTCATTCCTTATTATTCGGCGCCTCACAGCCCGCGCCGGTTTATAGTGCTGCCGGGCAGTATCCACGGCTTTACGGCGCTGCCACAAACGACCTTTAGGCAAAGGCTCCTTCCGATTTGGAATGAACTGCATGATTTCAAAACGTTTGACCCCTTCGATGACCGCCCTGCAATGCTTCGAAGCCGCCGCCCGCCACCTGAGCTTCACCCGCGCCGCCGAAGAGCTGCACCTGACCCAGAGCGCAGTGAGCAAACAAGTCGCGCAGTTGGAAGAGATGCTCTGCCACAACCTGTTCGAACGGGTGCGCCAGCGCTTGTACCTGTCACCGGCGGGCTCGCTGTACCTGGCCGAGGTGCACAAGATCCTGACCCAGGTGGACATCTCCAGCCGTTACATCCTCACCTACGGTGGCGAGACCGAAGTGCTGCGCATCGCCACCCAGCCGACCTTCGGCGACCGCTGGCTGGTGCCCAAGCTCAAGGATTTCGCGGCCAAGCACCCGAATATCCACCTCGATGTGCGCAACGAACTGGAGCCCTTCGACGTGCTGCAGGCCAAGGCCGATATCGCGTTTTTCTTCGGCCAGGGTTCGTGGCCCGGGGCAACATGCATCGAGCTGTTTCGTGAAGCCGTGGTGCCGGTCTGCGCACCGGGCTTCGTCGCCGACGGCAGCGATGCCTCATCACGCCACACCCTGCTGCAATGCACCTCGCGCCCGGAAGCCTGGCACGAGTGGTTCCTGGAACAGGGCCTGCATTCGCAGAACAGCTACCACGGGCCGCGCTTCGACACGTTCTACATGTGCATCCGCGCCGCGCAATCGGGCTACGGGGTGGCGCTGGTGCCCCAATACCTGGTGGCCGAAGAGCTGGACAACGGCAGCCTGATGATCCCCTGGAATTACACGATGCCCAGCGCCGGCGCGCACTTTATCGCCCACGCCGAACACGCCGGCGAAGTACCGAAAGTGAAGGCCTTCCTGAAATGGATGGTGAGCTACATCAAGGCACATCCCGACTTTTAATAATGACCCGGCGACTTTATTTCGTTTGCGGCAAGGCCGGGCGCACGGCTTAGATAAAAAGACGCCCGCCATTGCCGAGTCCAAGATTCATGAGCCGCGAAACCATCAGCCAATCGATTTCCGTCGTCCACCCCATCAGCCTCAGCCACGGCAAGAACGCCGAAGTATGGGACACCACGGGCAAGCGCTACATCGACTTTGTTGGCGGCATCGGCGTGCTCAACCTTGGCCACTGTCACCCCGGCGTGGTGGAGGCGATTCGTGAACAGGCCACCCAGCTCACGCACTACGCGTTCAACGCCGCCCCGCATGCGCCCTACATTGAGCTGATGGAACGTCTGACCGCGTTCATCCCGGTGGGCTACCCGGTCAGCGGCATGCTCACCAACAGTGGCGCAGAAGCCGCAGAAAACGCCTTGAAGATCGTACGCGGCGCCACTGGCCGCACGGCGGTGATCGCATTCGATGGTGCGTTCCACGGGCGCACCCTGGCCACCCTCAACCTCAATGGCAAGGTGGCGCCCTACAAGCAAAAGGTCGGCGTGCTGCCCGGCCCGGTGTACCACCTGCCCTATCCCAGCGCCGATAACGGCGTGAGCTGCACCGAGGCCCTGAAGGCCATGGACCGCCTGTTCAGCGTGGAAATCGACGTGGACGACGTCGCCTGTTTCATCATCGAACCCGTCCAGGGCGAAGGTGGTTTCCTCGCCCTGGATGTCGAGTTCGCCCAGGCGCTGCGGCGTTTCTGCGACGAGAACAACATCCTGCTGATCGCCGATGAAATCCAGTCGGGGTTCGGGCGTACCGGCCAGCGTTTTGCGTTCTCGCGCCTGGGCATCGAACCGGACCTGCTCCTGCTGGGTAAAAGCATTGCCGGTGGCGTACCGCTCGGTGCCGTCGTGGGGCGCAAAGCGCTGATGGACAACCTGCCCAAAGGTGGCCTGGGCGGCACCTATTCCGGCAACCCCATCGCCTGTGCTGCAGCGCTGGCCACCCTCGATGCAATGACCGATGAACACCTGCAAGCCTGGGGCTCACACCAGCAAGAGGCCATCGCCGGCCGTTATGACACCTGGCGCGCACAAGGCCTTACGCCCTACCTCGGCCGCTTGACCGGGGTCGGAGCGATGCGAGGTATCGAGCTGGTCAACGCCGACGGTTCGCCCGCGCCGAAACAGCTGGCTCAACTATTGAGCCTGGCGCGGGACGCCGGTTTGCTGCTGATGCCCAGTGGCAAATCGCGGCACATCATCCGCCTGCTGGCGCCACTGACCATCGAGCCTGCAGTACTCGAAGAAGGCCTGGATATTCTCCAGGCCTGCCTCAAGCAGTTGGACTAGTAGCGCGCATCGGCGGGTTTGCCGCCGTTCGGCCAATCCTTGACCTTGTCCGGGAAGTCCGGGCGCGGTTGCCCCGAGAAATACGCCGCCACGTCCACCGCCTCCTGGTCTGTCAAACCGCCCTGGCCCAGCGGGAATTTTTCGTGAAAGCCGATCGGCATGTTGCGTTTGACGAACGCCGCTGCCGTGTAAGGGCGGGCCATGCCGGCGCCGATGTTAAACGATTGCTCGCCCCACAGCGGCGGGTACACCAGCTCCCCGTCGGCACGCGCCAAGCCCTGGCCGTTATCGCCATGGCACACCGCACATTGCTGGGCGTAGACCGCCTTGCCATTGGCCAGATCCGGTTTGATCGCCGGGTCGATCTTGCCCACGCCGCGCCCGGCTACTTTGTCTTCGGGGCGTGTGTTGTTTTTCATCCAGTCGAAATACGCGACCATGGCCTGCATGTCCGCCGATTGCGGCGCCAACGGCGTGCCGTTCATCGACCGGCGGAAGCAGCCGTTGATGCGCTCTTCGAGGCTGACCACCTTGCCCGCACGCGGCGCATAGCTGGGAAAAAACGCCGACACGCCGACAAAGGGCGAACCGTCCGCCACGGTGCCGGCGTTGAGATGGCAGCTGGTGCAATTGAGTGAGTTGCCGACGTTATCCGGCAGCAGCGCCTTGGTTTGCAGGTGCAGGCGCATGCCACGCACCACCTGGCCGGCGTTGGGGGCGGCGAGCAGGTCGGCCAGGCGCGGGGTTTCAAACGCCGATGAATCGGTGGTGGCCGGGTTGAGTTGGGCACGCAGTGTCTTCACGTGGGCGGCGCTGATCTGGGTGCCCTCATTGCCCCAACGGGTGCGCACGAAGCTCAGGATCTCGGCAATTTCCGAGTCCGCCAGGCGCGCGAAACCGGGCATGGTGTAGACCCGTGGATGGGCCGCCGTTTGCGCGGTTTCCCAACCGGTGAGGGTGATGTGCAGCAGCGATGTCGGGTTGCTGGACGCAATGCTCGGGTTGCCAGCCAAGGGTGGGAACAGGCCCTTCACCCCGGCGCCATCGGCACGGTGACAGTCGCTGCAGAACTGCATGTACCCCAGCCCGCCCCGGCTGGTGAACAAATCGGCAGGCGGCGCGGCCGGGGCGCGGGCGACGGCGGGCATCGGCAGGTCGTCTTTGCCCGGTGGCAGGGATTTGAGGTAACTGGCGACAGCGGTGAGGTCGTCGTCACTGAAGTGTTGGGTGCTGTGGTGAATCACATCCGCCATGTTGCCGGCCACCGTGGCAAAGCGGTTCTGCCCGGTCTTGAGCAGTTGCACGGTGTCTTCCACGGTCCACAGGTTGCGCAGGCTCAAGGCGCGCCAGTGCTCGACGGTTTCACCTGCCAGGTAATGCCGGCCGCTGCGGCCGTCATCGCTCATGGCCTTTTCCTGGAAGGCGATGCCGCGTGGAGTGTGGCAAGAACCGCAGTGACCGAGCCCCTGGACCAGGTAGGCGCCACGGTTGAGCACCTCGTTACGGGCTGGGTCGGGGGTGAAGGGTTGCTTGTCGAGAAAGGCAAAATTCCACAGCGCCAGGCCCCAGCGCTGGTTGAAGGGGAAGCCCATGTCGGCGTCGAGGTTGGCCTGTTGCACGGGCTCCACACCCTGCATCAGGTAGGCGTACAAGGCACGCATGTCCGCTTCGCTCATCTTCGCGTAGGAAGGATACGGCATCGCCGGGTACAGGTTCATACCGGCCGGGGTAACACCTTCACGCATCACCCGGTCGAACTGTTCGAAGGTGTAGGCACCGATACCCGTCTCACGGTCCGGGGTGATATTGCTGGAGTAGATCGTGCCCATGGGCGTGCTCAACGCCAGCCCACCGGCCATCACTTTGCCCTGCTGGGCAGTGTGGCAGGCGATACAGTCGCCCAGTTGCGCAACGTATCGGCCGTGTTCGATGAGAGGGGTATCGGGTACGTTGGCGTGCAAGGGTAGCGCCAGACACAGCGTCGCCCCCAGCAAGGCCAGGCGGGAGAGGGAAAGCGCCATCGCATTAGTCCTTTAATAACCCGGCGTGGGGTGGGCCCCTCGGCGCAGGTCGGTGGTCATTTTTATGGGTTCATCAGGCCTCTGTGTTGTAACGGTTTTGTCGACATGGCGTTTTGATGTGGGTCAGGCTCAATTCGATAGACAAACCCCTGAACGCTCGACGACTATCCACCGCTCACCCCTACCGCACGGACGCAGCCCATGCTCGATATCCTCCAAGGCACGCCCCTGTGGGTGTACGCCGTTTACCTGTGGATTTGCTACTACGGCATCAAGGCCTGCCTGGGTGGCCGTGAGAGTCGTCGCTCGTTGATGATCCTGCCGGTGGTGCTGGTGGTGTGGTCGTTGATGGCGTTGCCGCCTTCGCTGCTGTCGAGCAGCGCCTGGGTGGGTGGCGCCATCGTGGGCAGCCTGCTGGGCATGCGGTTGTTCAATGCCAACGGTGCGCACCTCGATGCCAATGGCGAAAGCCTGGTGCTGGCGGGCACCTGGAAAACCCTGTTGATCTCACAGCTGTTCTTTGCGGTGAAGTACTACTTCGGCTACCAGCAGGCGGTGCACCCGTTGCTGTTGAGCACGCCAGAGATGCGGGTGGCGGTCGGCGCGGTCTCGGGGTTTACCGTTGGTCTGTTCTGCGGGCGGGCCGTGCGGTTGCACCGGGCGCTGGCCGCGTTGCGCGGCAAGGTGGGCAGCGTGCTGCCTTGACCTGATCCCCCTCCCCCCTGAAAATGCCCGACGCTTTTTTGTCTCCGTTTACTGAAGTAGTGAAATTTCAATGTCCGATTCCTACACCGAAGAAGAATCCGTAGTCGCCTTGCAATCCAAAGCTGAATACGAAAACGCCATCAATCTTTCACAGCATGTGCCAGCGGCCAAGATCATCAGTGAAATGGTGCTGGACGCCTTCCACACCTCCAAGGAAAGCGACCAGATCCGCGAACTGCGCGTCGCTATCCGCCAGGCCCACGATGCCTTCGATGACGACAAGGCCTATGACCTGATGGGCCAGCTCAAGCAACTGAAAGACGCCGAGGCTGCCGACAACGCCGCCCTGGAAAACCTCAGCAGCCAATTCTCCATCAGTCGCATCCTGTCCAGCTTCAAGGACGACCCCGCGTTCCAGGAGCTGGTCTACGGCCTGGCCCTCAAGGTGCTGAACCAGAGCCACCAGGCCATCAGCAACCCGAGCGCCGGCAAGAGCAAGGCCGCACGGGCCAAGAAAGAAGCCGAAGTGTTCGTGATCAGCAAGGACGGCATCAGTGTCACCCTGCCGTTGCGCACACCGCGCTCCAAGCTCAACGTCGACCGTGAAGCGTTGGAGTTCCTCGGCTTTGCCTTCGTGGGCGAAGGCAGCGAGGCCGAACTGGAAAGCGAAACCTTCTTCGACAACAGCGGCGTCGAGCAGCCGGTCACCCGCAAAAGCATCGTGACCGCGCTGCAGCAGCAGAGCGCGTTCGACGGCTACACCATCGCCGCGCAGTGACTGCCTGACACTACAAGCTGCGCAGTGTCACCAGGGCCTGCTCCACCTGGGCCAGGGTGACCTGCCGGCCGACTGAGGCGCGCACGAAATGCGTGGCGCCCAAGTCCTTGAGCAGCAGCGGCGTGTGGGCGGCAGTGCCCGCCCACAGGTTGAGGCCCAATTCGCGGGCCAGGCTGACAAACACCTTGGCCGAGCTGTTGCGCGGCACGAACGACACAATCCCGGTTTGCTCGAACTGCTCACACAGCAGTTGCACCTGCGGCAAGCGCCGCAGCTCCTGCACCAGCAACGCATAAGGTTCGGTGTTCACCGCCGCGCCCACCTCCGCGTATTCGCCCATCGCCGTGTGCAAGCCCACCAGGGCTGAAAAACTCTTCTCGGCAATCTCCAGCACCCGCGCACTGGACACCTCGATACGGTTGACCTCGCCGTCGGTGCTGGCCGCATGCAGGTCGGCAAAGTTCAGTTCCAACTGGCCAAGCAAACGCGGCGACACATAGGCAATCCCGCTGCCACGCGGCCCGCAGAGAAACTTGCGCCCCGCGCCCGTCAACACATCACAGTGAATGTCACGTACGTCCAGCGGCAACTGGCCCAGGGATTGGCACGCGTCGACCACGTACAACGCGCTCGAGTCCTTGAGCAACGCGCCCAGCGCTTCCACCGGGTTGATCACGCCGCAGCACGACGGCAGGTGCGACACACTGACCAGGAACACCTCGTCGTCCAGGTTGCGCTGCACCCAATCCAGGTCCAGCGGGGTGGTCGCGGTGGTTGGGATCACCTCGACACGGATGTCGCGAGACAGCTTGAGGTAGTTGAAAAAGATCAGGTTGGCCGCGTACTCCGAGGTCGACACCCACACCCGCTTGCCCCGGGGGAAGTCGAGCTTGCCAAGGATGCTGGTCCAGGCCTCGGTGGCACTGCTGAAAAAACCGATGTCGGTCGGCTGCGCATTCAACAGCCCGGCGGCGACCCGGTACAGGTCGACGTTGAGCAACTCCTCGTAGGCCAGTTCCGTCTCATAACTGCCAATGCGCGCTTCGATCGAGGTAAAGCGCTGGATCGCATTCAACGTGGCCGTGGACATCAGGCCCGCGCCAGCGGTGTTCAAGTGCACGATGCTCATTTCACGCTTCCTTGTTCCACAAGAGGGTTGAGCTTTTCATCACGCCCACCGCCACCGCGAACAGCAGCAACACGGTGCCGGCCAGCAACCACGGTGATGGCAGGGACGGCTGCGCCACCAACATGAACGCCAGCGACGGCGTGATCATGACCCCGATGTTGACCCCCGCCGAGTAGTAACCCAGGTTGCGGTCCACGGTGTGCCGGCTGGAGATGCTGCTCACGTAATGGGTGATGCCGGGGAACACGATCATCTCGCCCAGGCTCCACAGCACGGTGGCCACCAGCAGCATCGCGCCGACATGGCTGAAGCCCATCAGGAAAAAACCGACCCCGGCCAACAGGAACCCCGCCACCAGTGAACGGCTGCTCGACAGGTGCGCCATGCGTTGGTTGATCGGCACTTCGAACAGAATCACCAGCAAGGCGTTGATGAAGAAAATGATGCCGACGTAATACGCCGGCAGTTCGGTGTAAGTGATGATGTAGGCCGACAGGAAAGTCGGCGGCAAGGCGTAGGCCACATGCACCGGCAGCGCTGCCAGCAAGATCACCAGCAAGCGCGAGCGCTCATGCGGTGCCGTCTCCGGCAAGCCATTGCCCTTGCTCGCCAGTGGCGCTGCCTGTGCCGCGCCAACCGTGACCGCACGGCCGAATCGCAGGCAGGCGGCAAACGACACCAGGGACAACGCTGCGTTGATGTAAAACACTGCGTCGGCGTTGCTCAGGAAAATCAGGCTGCCCAACAGCGGCCCGATCGCCATGCCGATGTTGATCGCCAGGCGGTTGCAGGAAAACGCCACCTTGCGCGTCTCGCTGCTGCTGTGGGTCACCGTCTCGGAGAACGTCGCCGGCGTGAAGGCTTCGTAGCAGGCGCCCCAGAGGAACGACAGCACGAACAGCGCGGCGGTGTTGTCCACCGACGGGATGATCAACAGCAGCAACGCGTTGAGCAGCAACGAGCCGAGGATCACCCGGTTAGCCCCCAGGCGCTTGATCACCGCACCGATGATCAAGTCCACGAACAGCGCTCCCGCGCCATACACGCCGACCAACAGGCCGGCCGTGCCCGCCGACACGGCGTGCTGATGAATCAGGTACGCCGCGTAGAACGGGAACGCCATGGTGCCCATGCGGAACACCAAGGTGATCATGAACAGCGATTGCAGCCGGGCGTTGAGCCCGCGTAACGCGCGATAAGTGCCCATCAGCGGATCACGTAGACGTTGTCTTTGTACTGGCGGATCTGCTCGTAATCCTGGTCGATATCCCGCTGGTTCTCCGACAACAGGAACACACGCAACGGGCTGCTGAGCAGGTCGACGGTCTTCTTCATCAGCTTGCCGGCCTTGTACTTCACGCTCAGTTTGTGCACCGAGGGCAGCGCTTCGATCAGGTGAATGGCCGCTTCGTTGAAGCCGGTCACTTCGCCTTGCAGCGTGGTGTCGGTGTTGATCACGCAGGCTTCCTTGAGCTTGTGGTAGCGCTTGCCGGCGTAACCGGCCTTGAACGCCTCGCCGTCGCAGTAGGCCAGGTAGGTCAACTGCGCCTGGTTGCCGCCCAGGCTGATGTCGTGGAAATTGGGTTCCATGTTGCCGTTCAGCCGCGCACCGACTTCCACCAGCGCAGGGCCGGCCTCGGTCAGGATCACCTCCGAGTGCGCCGGGCCGTTGTTGATTCCCAGGGCCTTGAGCACCTTGACGATGTAGTCCACCAGCACGTTGGCTTCCGGGCTGTCAGGGGCGATCAGCACGTCACGGTCATAGATGTTCTTGCCGCCGCTGACTTCGCGCTTCACATAACGCCAGATTCCGCAGACATACACCTGCCCGTCACGGCTCACCGTATCGACGATGAACTCCGGCCCCTTGAGGTAGGACTGGCAGAGGATCTCGGTGTTGGCCAGGCCGAAGATGTCCAGGTTGGACACCACTTCCTGGCACGCGCGCTTCACGTCCTCGACGTTGTGGCAGATCGAAACCCCGTCGGTAGACGCCGAGCTGAGTGGCTTGACCACGCACGGGAACACCTGGCCGGCCTCGACCCACGCCAGCAACTCGGCAGGGTCGGCGGACTTGATCTGCCGCGCGGTCAGCAGGCCGGCAGCGGCCACCTTGCCGATCATTTCAAACTTGTCGCGACGCGCCCGGGAGCCGGCGCTGCCGTTGGAGGTTGGCAATTGCAGTTGCTCGCTCAGGTAGTCGGCAAACGGCACGCCAGGCTCCTGGCCGGCGATCACCGCCACCACGTCGAACTCACGCAGGCGGCGCACCACGGCTTCGGCGCTGCCGTTGAAGATCAGGTTGTGCTCGAACTCATCCAGGTTCGGCCCGAGCATGCTCGGCATCAGTTCCGGGGTGCTCTGCACGTGGATCAGGCCCAGGCCGGCGTCCCGAAAGAATTTGGGCAGGAAGTTACCGCTGGAGTAGACATCAACCAAGGCGACGTACTGTTTCATGAGGATGTCCTTTTCAGTAATGAGTGGCGGTTTCGGAAGGGCGCGGCGACGCCACGTCGTCCAGCGCGAGGAAAATGTTCTGGGGGAATTCAGCGACGCGGTGCAGCAGGTGCAAATACCAATTGGTGCCGTACACCGCCGACACGCGGGTCTTGACCTGGCCAGCGTCCTTGACGGCCTTGATCAACTCAGGACGCACGCCGTGGAGCATCTCCAGCTCGCCACGGCTGGCGACGCCGCTGGCGAGGATCTGCTCGACCAGTAGCGGGTCCTGGGTGGCGAACGCGTAGTTGCTGCTGGCGCCGTTGATGCGGTCGAGCAGGCCCAGGTAACGCTCGTTCAATTGCGCACCACGGGGCAAGGCAATGGCGGCCGGCTCGGCGTAGACGCCTTTGACCAGGCGCACCTTGCAGCCGGTGCCGAGGATCTCGCCCAGGTCATCGGGCGTGCGGTTCAATTGCGCCTGCAGGGTGATGCCCAGGTTGGGGAACCGCCCACTCAGGTGCATGAAGATGTCGAGGATCGAGTCGGTCCACTGGGACCGCTCCATGCTGAGGATCACGCCGACGTCCTTGTCGGCCGCATGGGTGAGGATCTTCGAGCAGTTCTCGATTGCCAGTTCCCGGGAAATGATGGTGCCGACGTTGGACAGGTCGAAGCCCAGTTGCGGCGGTTCGCTGAGTGTCGGGTGCAGCGCCATCAGGTCGATCAGCTTGAGGTATTCATCGGTGGCGGTGGTCACCTCGGCCAGGGTGGTGGCCTCTTCGCCGACGTACTCGACGCCGGTGCGATAGCCCTTGCCTTGCAGGGCCGCGAGCTTGTCGAGCATCTCCAGGCGGTCTTCGGAAATGATGTAGCGCAAGGCGGCCGGGCGCAGGAAATCACGCAGGGTGTCGCTGGCCAGGAACAGGTCGCGGTAGGTCTTGTTGGCCGCCAGTTTTTTCAGGGCCAGGGTCGCCAGCAGGCTGTTGTCTGTGTCGTTCATGGTGTCAAACCCCGTAGGCCTGGTTGAGCATGCGACGGGCGAAGCTTGAGTCGTCGGCATGATTGGCAATCTTGTGGGCGCGGAACTTGGCCGCGTAGCTGAGCATGGTTTCCTTGTGCGGGCTGTGGCGGTCGCGGGTAAAAATCCCGGCCCACAGGTTGTCCCAACGGGCGTACTCGGGGTGCGACATCAGCAGCTCGTGGGCCTTGCGCATGTTCCAGTGGGGAATGGCCGGGTGCAGGTGGTGCACCAGGTGGTAGTTGTCGTCGTGGCGGCCGAAAAAGAAGTTCTCCAGTGCATTGCCCTTGCGGTTGCGGGTCAGCAGCAGCTTCTCGGTTTCAGCGGCGGGCAGCGGGTAGTGCTCGGCCAGCTCGATGATCCAGCCCACGGCCACGGCGGTGGTGAACAGCGGTACGAGCCAGAACAGCAGCAGCTCGGTGACCACGCCGAAGCTGGCGGCCACGGCGAAGATCGCTGCCCAGTAGGTCCACAGCATGAGGCGTTCGTTGCGGATCTTCTTGTCCGAACCCTGGGCCTTGACGCGGTCTTTGATGATGTAGCGGATGTACTGCAGGGTGCGGTAGCCGGACAGGGCCAGCAGCACGTTTTTCAGGAAGAACTCACGCTCGCTCTGCTTGACGTCATACAGCCCGCATTTGAGGTGGAAGTTGTAGTCCGGGTCTTTTTCCGGGTGGCCCAGGTGCACGTGGTGGTTCTTGATGTGCGAGATGCTGTAGGACTGGTGCAGGTGGAAAATCAAATAACCGGAGAGGAACGTGCCGGAAAACCAGTTGATAAAGCGATTTTTGGCCAACATCTTGTGCGCCGACTCATGCAGCACGTTGGCCAGAGCGCGTTGGGTGGTGCCAATCAGAAACAGCGAAACCGGGTAGAACCAGTAGCTGATCCCCAAAGACAGGTAGATGGCAAACGCGATGATGGCGTAGTCCTTGCCCAGCGCGACGGCCCAGTGATAGTTATCTTTTTTGCATAAGTGCTTGAGCATCCCGAAGGTCTCGCGGGAGATACCCGCGGCGTATTCGCCAGCAGCTTCTTTGTTCTGATTGACCAGCATAATCACTCCATTAATTAAGCGGCACGCTGTAACACCCAACCTGCGCGAGTGGCACTGGACTTCCTGGCTCATTACCGGCTCGGGCATTTTTTTAGGTATTACAGCTAACGTTTTTTTTGCCTGAGCTAGACTCATCGGCTGCGAAAAAAACTAAAGCACCGCCCTATCGCTAACAAGCTGCCCTTTTAGACAGGTAGGCCCCAATGCCACGCGCACGCGAACGCCCGCCTGCGAAAAATCGCAGGCGGGCGTGGGATTAACAGGTGTGGGTCAGGCTTGTTCGCGGATATAGCCCAGTTGCAGGGCCTTGCGAATGGCTGATTTGCCGTTGGTGACGTCCAGTTTGTCGAAGACGTTTTTCATGTGGAACTTGACCGTGCGCGGGCTCATTGACGTCAGCAGGGCAATTTCGTTGTAGGTCTTGCCCAGGCTGGTCCAGGACAGCACTTCGGTTTCACGGGGGGTGAGGACGGTCT
Source organism: Pseudomonas sp. BIGb0164 (assembly GCF_024810135.1). NCBI lineage: Bacteria > Pseudomonadati > Pseudomonadota > Gammaproteobacteria > Pseudomonadales > Pseudomonadaceae > Pseudomonas > Pseudomonas sp. BIGb0164. The sequence goes on from NZ_JANUEA010000009.1 coordinate 246,683, forward strand.
GCTGGGTCTGTGCGGGCGCACAGCTCTCCAATGCCTCGTCGTACACCGAGACCAGCAACATCTGCAGCTCGCTCTTGTTGGCCAGCACGGTGTCGCGAAAATGCTGGCCCTCGCCGAAGCTGCACAGGTTGAGGATCGAGTAAAACCCACGGTTGCCGTGCACGATAAAACTCGCCCCCTCCCCCACCGGCGCGCAGGGCCCGGGAACCGGGACGGCCTCTTCAGCCGGGGCCAGCAGGTTTTCATCGCTCCAGAAAAAAGGTTTTACCCGGCCCTTGGACAAGGAGAGCAACTGGCCACGCTGATAGAAGTCGTCGGCGGAGTCCGCTCGCTCCAGGGCGTCGGGGTAGTTGGAGATGATCTCCGCCTCATCCAGCGTCGGCCCGCATTGATAGACCTCGAAGTGCCCAAGCCCCCGTCGGGTCAGCTCGGCATCGAGCAGTTGGCGCACGTCGGCAGGCTGCATGGGCGTGCTGTTATTGGGTTGACCATTGCTTCGCATGAATCTCGTCCCTGATGAGTGACTACGGGTGAGCCTAGCGTTCTGGCCAGGGCGCTTCAATCCCAAAGCTCCCGATTCAGAGTCGACTCACCCAGTAGGAAATATCCCTACATAACAAGAAGAATGAAACATGCCCCAAACGCCTTGTCCAGTGGTTCCCATGGCGAGCCGACCATGGGCACGGGATTCACCTGGCTCAGACCACCTGCGCGGCAAACACCTCACGGAAGCGCTGCATCTGCTGTGCACTACCAACGGTTACTCGCACCCACTGCGGCCAGTTCTTCCACACCCGCCCGATCAACACGCCGTGCTCGGCCAGCCGCTCGATGACCTGCTCGGCGGGGCGTTTCACGTCGATCATGAAGCAGTTGCTGGCGGACACCGTACAGGTGAAACCGCGCGCCTTGAGCCAGGCCACCGTCTCATCCCGCGCCCGGGCGTTGAGCGCCTTGCGTTGGGGCAACAGCTTCACGTCCTCCAGGCTGGCATGGGCGCCCAGCAGGCTGGAGCCGGCCGGCACGTTGTCGCCGCCGAACACCGCCAGCCGCTCCAGTAGCGCCGGGTGGCCGATCGCCAGGCCCACGCGGGCGCCGGCCAGTCCGTAGATTTTCGAGAAAGTCCGTAGCACCAGCAGGTCGTCGTGCTCATTGACCCAACTGATGCAACTGGGCGCATCGGAGAAGTCGATATAGGCCTCGTCCACCACCAGCACGCTGCCTTTGGGCTTGTTTGCCAGTGCCTCGCGGATGGCGTCGGTGGGAGTCAGGGTGCCGGTGGGGTTGTTGGGGTTGCACACGTAGAGCATGCCGGCCTGGGGGTCGGCAGCGAGCATGGCGGGAATGTCGTGGGCATGCGCGGCGTCGAGGTCCACTTCCTGCACGGGCGCCTTCCAGTTTTCGGCCGCCTGGCGCGGCACTTCATAGGACGGCGTGGCCATCACCAGGCCACGGGTGGTGCTGGTGAACGCCAGCACCGCATAGCGCAGGGCCGCCATCGAGCCGGAAAACACCGCCACCTGGTCTTCGGCAATGCCTTGTTGCTGGGCGAACAGTTCGGCCAGCGCATACATATGACCATAGGGATACAGCGCAGCAGTAGCGATCCCGCGCTGCATGGCCTCCTGCGCCGCGCCGGAGGGGCCGTAGGGGCTTTCGTTGTAGTTCAGCCGCAGCCTGTCAGCCTTGGCCGGTGGCGGGCTGGCAACGGCCCAATCCAGGCGCCCCAGCAATGGCAGGGCTGCGCCCACGGTGAGAAGGGACCGGCGACTGACGCTGAACATGGAGCTACTCCTTGTAGGCGGGCGATGAATTCTCACTACTCATTCAGAGGGGTATGACGAGAATGGCCCCGGCCGATTTAACCAGCGCCCAAGAAAAAGCCCCGCGCGTCTCTCGAAGGCGGGGCTCTTTCACTGCAGGACCACTCAGTGAGCGTAAGTCAGTAGCAGCTCTTTCGGCACTTGGAAATCCAGGGACATCATCACGCTGAGCGCGGTGATGGTGAAGATCGAGAACACGAACAGCTTGCGCGCCCAGACGGTGTCATCCACCGCCTTGTAGCCGGTCCAGGCCATGTACAACCAGTACATGCCCATGGCGGCGGCGACGGCGAGGTAGCTCATGCCGGCGTAGCCACTGAAGGTCAACATCAAGGTCGCCACGAGGAAGGCCAGGATGTAGAGCAGGATGTGTTTCTTGGCCACTTGGATGCCACGCTTGACCGGCAATACCGGAATCGACGCAGCCAGGTAGTCATTGAAGCGGAAAATCGCAATGGCGTAGGAGTGCGGCATCTGCCACAGGCTGAACATCACCAGTAGCGTCAGCGCGGCCATGTCGAAGCTATTGGTCACAGCCACATAACCAATCACCGGCGGCATCGCCCCCGACAGACTGCCCACCAGCGTGCCGTGAACCGACTTGCGCTTGAGGTACAGGCTGTAGAGGCCGACGTAGATGACAAACCCGATCACGGCAAACAGCGCCGCCAACGGGTTGGCCACCTTGTACAACAGTGCCACACCGGCAACACCCAGGACGGTCGCGTAGACCAATGCCAGTTTCAGGGAGATTAAGCCCTGGACCAGCACGCGGTTCTTGGTGCGCTCCATCTTGATATCGATGTCACGGTCGATGCAGTTGTTGAACACACATCCGGAAGCTACCACCAGGGAGGTGCCGATCATTGCAGCCAGGAAGATGGCCAGATCGACATGTCCCTTGGAGGCCAGGAAGAAACCGCCCGCCACAGAAAGCACGTTACCGAAAATGATCCCCGGTTTGGTGATTTGGATAAAGTGCTTAAGCGACATCGGGTCTTACCTCACTTCGCCATCATGAACGTATGGATGCTGAACATGATCCATATCGACAGGCCAACCAGCAGCACGATTACGATCCCTGCGAACACGAAGGCAACCACGTTATCGCGCTGTTCCTTGGAACGATCCAGGTGCAGGAAGTACACCAGGTGAACCAGAACCTGAATCACCGCGAATGCCAGCACGATCATCAAGGTGATCGACTTTGGCAGGGTCGGGTACATCACCAGACCAAACGGGATGAGCGTCAGGATGACCGACAGGATGAAGCCGATAGCGTAGGACTTTACGCTGCCGTGGCTCGCATCATGGCTGTCATGGTCATGGGAGTGTGCATTAGCCATTACAGAGTCCCCATCAAGTAGACGACGGTGAATACGCAGATCCAGACCACGTCCAGGAAGTGCCAGAACAGGCTCAGGCAGGTCAGGCGAGTCTTGTTGGTGTTGGTCAGGCCGTGTTTATTGACCTGATACATCATCACCGCCATCCACAGCAGGCCAGCCGAAACGTGCAGACCGTGGGTGCCTACCAGCGTGAAGAACGCGGACAGGAAGCCGGAACGGTGCGGGCCGTAGCCTTCGGAGATCAGCAGGTGGAACTCGTTGATCTCCATGCCGATGAAGCCCAGGCCGAACAGGAAGGTCAGTGCCAACCAGCTCAGAACGCCTTTCTTGTTGCCCTTGTAGAAGGCCAACATGGCGAAGCCGTAGGTGATCGAACTGAACAACAGCAAGGCGGTTTCGCCGAGCACGTAAGGCAGTTCGAAGATGTCGTGGCCCGACGGGCCACCCGCTACGTTGTTTACCAGTACCGCGTACACCGCGAAGATCGACGCAAACAAGATGCAGTCGGTCATCAGGTAGAGCCAGAAACCGAAAACGGTCATTGGCCCCGAGTCGTGGTGATGGTCATCGTGCCCATGGTCATCGACATGGGCGTGTCCAGCATTGGTCACTAAGTTCGACATGGTTTAAGCCTGTTCCAACGAGGTTTCTACACGGTTGGCCGGAATCTTCTTCTCGGCTACCAGGCGAGCGTGCTGCTCGGCTTCGATGCGCTCGATCGTCTCGACCGGCACCATGTAGCCTTGATCATCACGGGCAGCGTGAATGATGAAGTAACCGATAGTGCCCACCAGGCTCACGATCGCCAGCCACCAGATGTGCCAGATCATCGCGAAACCGAACACGGTCAGCAGGCCGCCCATCACCACACCAGTGGCGGTGTTGTTTGGCATGTGGATCGGTTCGTAATGCTTCGGACGCTGGTACGCAGTACCGTCTTCCTTGGCTTCGGTGAACGCATCAATGGTGTTCGCAGTAGGGATCACGGCGAAGTTGTAGAACGGCGGTGGCGACGAAGTCGACCATTCCAGGGTGTGGCCATTCCATGGGTCACCGGAGTCGCAAGCGTTTTGCTTACGGTCACGGACACTCACGTACAGCTGGATCAGCTGGCAGGCAATACCCACAGCGATCATCACCGCACCGAACATGGCGACGTACAGGTACGGCACCCACTCAGGGTTGGTAGTAGCGTTCAGACGACGGGTCATGCCCATGAAGCCCAGCGCGTAGAGCGGCATGAACGCGACGAAGAAGCCCGAGATCCAGAACCAGAATGCAGCCTTGCCCCAACCTTCGTGCAGCTTGAAGCCGAACGCTTTCGGGAAGTAGAAGCTGAAACCAGCGATGTAACCGAATACAGCACCACCGATGATCACGTTGTGGAAGTGAGCGATCACGAACAGGCTGTTGTGCAGGACGAAGTCAGCACCCGGGATGGCCAGCAGTACGCCGGTCATGCCGCCGATGGCGAAGGTCACCATGAAGCCCAGGGTCCACAGAACCTGGCTGGTGATACGCAGACGGCCGTGGTAGATGGTGAACAGCCAGTTGAATAGCTTCACCCCCGTCGGGATGGAAATCAGCATGGTCGCCAGGCCGAAGAAGGCGTTGACGCTGGCACCCGAACCCATGGTGAAGAAGTGGTGCAGCCACACCATGAAGCCCAGTACAGAGATTGCGCCCGATGCGTAGACCATCGAGTGGTGACCGAACAGGCGTTTGCCGGTAAAGGTCGAGATCACTTCAGAGAAGATACCGAACGCTGGCAGGATCAGGATGTACACCTCAGGGTGACCCCATGCCCAGAACAGGTTCACGTACATCATTGGATTGCCACCAAGTTCGTTGGTGAAAATGTGGAAATCCAGGTAACGGTCAAGCGACAGCAGCGCCATGGTAGCGGCCAGGATCGGGAACGAAGCCACGATCAGGACGTTGGCCCAGGTGCAGGTCCAGGTGAAGATCGGCATGTCCATCAGTTTCATGCCAGGGGCGCGCATTTTCAGTACGGTGGCCAGGAAGTTGACCCCCGTTAGCGTCGTCCCGAGCCCTGATAACTGTAGCGCCCAGATGTAGTAGTCCACACCCACGCCCGGACTGTACTGAATGCCCGACAGTGGCGGATACGCAACCCAACCGGTCTTGGCGAATTCGCCGACGCCCAGGGAAACGTTGATCAGCACAACGCCGGAAACCAGCAGCCAGAAGCTCAGGGAGTTCAGGAACGGGTAGGCAACGTCACGGGCACCGATCTGCAGCGGCAAGGCAAGGTTCATCAGGCCGGTGAAGAATGGCATCGCCATGAAGATGATCATGATCACACCGTGAGCGGTGAAGATCTGGTCATAGTGTTCAGGTGGCAGATAGCCAGGCGAACCTTCGGTGGCCATGGCCAGCTGGGTACGCATCATGATGGCGTCGGCAAAACCACGCAGCAGCATGACCATGGCAACGATGACGTACATGACGCCGATTTTCTTGTGGTCGACCGACGTCAACCACTCGGTCCACAGGTAGGACCATTTCTTGAAATAGGTGATACCTGCTACGAGCGCCAGACCACCCAGCGCGATCATGGCGATAGTCACCATTACGATCGGCTCGTGGAACGGGACCGCATCCCAACTTAATTTACCAAACATCGTTTACTCCTCTGCCCCAGCAGTTGAATGCGCGCCCGTTTCAGAACCTTCAACCGCGGCCACTTCTTTCTTCTCGTGCTTGACCGGCTTGCCTGGCTTCATACCTTCGTACTTGTCGACGATTTTCTGAAACAGGTTCGGCTCGTACGTGGAGTACAGGGCGACTGGGTTGTTCTGGCTTGGTTTGGTCAGGGCATCGTATTCAGCTTGATCAAGCTGTTTAGGTGCGGCCTTGACTTCGGCTACCCAGGCGTTGAAATCGTCCTGGCTCGTCGAGATCGCTTTGAATTTCATGCCGGTGAAGCCAGCACCGCTGTAGTTAGCGGAGATGCCTTCCATTTCAGCTTTTTCGTTGGCGATCAGGTGCAGGCGAGTCTGCATGCCTGCCATCGCGTAGATCTGACCGCCCAGGGCTGGGATGAAGAACGAGTTCATCACGGCGTCGGAGGTGATCCGGAAGTTAAGCGGGGTGTTCTCTGGGAACTTGATCTCGTTGACCGTGGCGATACCCAGGTCCGGGTAGATGAACAGCCACTTCCAGTCCAGCGCGACCACTTCGATGTTGATCGGCTTGACGTCGGATTCCAGCGGACGGTACGGGTCCAGCTCGTGGGTCGACTTATAGGTGATGTAACCCAGGGCGATGATGATGAGGACCGGTACCAGCCACACCGCGATTTCAATCTTGGTGGAGTGCGACCACTTGGGCGCGTAGGTAGCGCTGGTGTTCGACGCGCGGTATTTCCAGGCGAAGGCGAAGGTCATGATGATCACAGGGACCACGACCAGCAGCATCAGCAGAGTAGCGGTGATGATCAGGTTGCGTTGATCCAGACCGATCTGTCCTTTTGGGTCCATCAAGGTCCACTTGCAGCCTCCGAGCATTAACATCATGCCAAGCAGCGGCAAAAAGCCTAGTAATCGGGGGTACCTGTTTTTACTCATCTCACGACCTCTAAAGCAGCTTGCGCAATGCAGTTGGGTTTTGATCGCCAACACTTCACCCTGCCAAGGGTTGGCATTTCTCTTCGATTGAATAAGAGCCTGCCCGCTACGCCATAACGGAGCGTTTCACGGACCTGCGGTGAGTTCTTATTCGATTTCGTGGTTAAAGGCCTTGTTACAGACCAATTCCATTTGGTGCGGATAGTTGAAAGGCTGCCGGAACCTGGGGTCGCACAGAGCCATCCATCTGCCCCTCGACCGCTCCAATGCTCAAATATTGAACAGCACCGGACATTCAGTGCGGGCGATTGTAGTTAGCTAGCGATGTATAAACCATGTCTTATAAAGAAATAATTTTTATCGATTACAGCAATAATCCTTCACCATTATTGCAACGGTTCGCGATCTTATCGCGTTCGATTCTCAACAAAAACCACAAAAATTGCCGTGTTATTCGGTAAACCGTCACATCCCTTACACGCTGTAAGGGCATGCGAAACGGATCCAACCCCCCATAAAACAAGGCATTCGGACATCACCGAACGGCTCGGACGACAGGCGTTTCGCGGGATCGTTCAAACGACGAACTGACAGCACACAACACGCGCCCGAGGCAAATTTAATGGGTTGCACATTGGGTCAGAAACGTCCTGCGACAGGTTCCGTGTGACAACATGTCGCACGCTGCGCACGCCCGAAATTGCTCCTCGTCACGGCAATTTCACAAATTCCTACACAGCAAAACGCCCCGGCTTCCCATCAGGAGAACCGGGGCGTTTTGCATAACCGACTCAGGCCCTGCGTTGGCGATTACGGTAGATGCCCAGCGGCACCAGGATCACCGTCAGCACGAACGCCACCAGCGCCCACTGCGCCAGGGACAGGCCGAGGATCGGTGGGTACGGCGTGCTGCAGAAGCCATCGACCTGGAACCCCAACGGGAACACCTTGGCCAGGGGCAGCTCATCGACGATCGGCTGCAGCACGTCCACGCCGCAGCTGACCTCAGGGAAGAACTGGGTGTACACATGATGACCGGCCGCCGCGACGCCACCCAGGGCGCTCAGAATCACCAACCCTTCGAACAGCGTGACCGCGCCTTTGGTGCGCATGGCCGCGCCGATGAACGCGAACACGGCAATCAGCAGCAACGCATAGCGCTGCAGGATACACAGCGGGCAAGGCGCCTCGCCCAACACCACCTGCATGTACAGCGCACCGCCGATCAGCGCCAGGCAGATGATGCCCAGCAACACCAGAAAGCGCCGCTCCCTGCCTAAACGCAATTCGTCACTCATCTCGGGTTCCCTTTGTTTGGTTGTGCCAATGGCCGCAAGTTTACACACAGAGAGTGGTTTAAACAGAAGGGGGTTAACGGGGGATTAATCGGGGGGAATAGAGAAACAAATGTGGGAGTGGCACCGCCACTCCCACATTTTTGACCGCGTTATTCCAACGCCGACGCCGGGCCGAAGAATTCATAACGGCTTTGTTTGTCCGGCACACCCAACGCCTTGAGGTGGCGCTTGATTGCGCTCATGAAGCCTTTAGGCCCCAGGAAGTAAGCATCCACGTCACGCTGCTCCGGCAACCATGCCGCCAGCTGTTCCTGGGTGAGCATGCCCACCTTGTCCGCCGCCGGGCTCACGCCGTCATCTTCGGCGTAGCAGTAAAAGCGCTTGAGCTGCGGGTGCTTGGCGGCCAGGCCGTCCACCCAGTCACGGAACGCATGCACCCCGCCGTTACGCGCACAATGGATAAAGTGCACCGGGCGCTCGGTGGCCAGGGCCGCTTCCAGCATCGGCAGGGTCGGCGTGATGCCCACGCCGCCGCTGATCAGCACCAGCGGTTTGTCGCTGGCGGCCAGGGTGAATTCGCCCGACGGCGGGAACAGGTCGATGGTCGCACCGACGTGCATCTGGTCATGCAGGTAGTTGGACACCCGCCCACCGGCTTCGCGCTTGACGCTGATACGGTACAGGCCCGCATCGCTCAAGGCCGAGAGGGAATAGTTGCGGCGCACTTCTTCACCGTCGAGCACCAGCTTCATGCCAATGTATTGGCCAGGTGCAGCCGCCAGGATCGGGCCATTGTCCACCGGGGCAAAATAGAAGGAGATGATTTCATCGCTCTCCTCCACACGCTTGACCAGGATGAACGGCCGCGCACCGCGCCAGCCGCCCGGGGCCTGGGCTTTTTCGTCGTAGATGGCGGCTTCGGCGCCGATCAGGATGTCGGCCAGTTGGCCATAGGCGGCGCCCCAGGCACTCATCACCTCAGGCGTGGCGATCTCGCTGCCCAGCACTTCGGAAATCGCACGCAGCAGGCAGGCGCCGACGATCGGGTAGTGCTCTGGCAGGATCTGCAGGGCCACGTGCTTGTTGATGATCTTGGCGACGAGGTCGCCCAGTTGGTCCAGTTGGTCGATGTGCCGTGCGTACATCAGCACGCCGTTGGCCAAGGCGCGGGGCTGGTCGCCACTGGCCTGGTGGGCCTGGTTGAACAGCGGGCGAACCTGCGGGTACTCGGAGAGCATCATGCGGTAGAAATGGGTGATCAGCGCTTCGCCGCCGCTTTCCAGCAGGGGCACAGTGGATTTGACGATGGCACGGTCTTGGGCACTAAGCATGGCAGACTCCTGGGTCTTTTGACTGATTGCCTTTAGATACTCAGTATTCGTGCCAATTTTTTAATCCTTATATTTCAATGACTTGAATAATTTATAGTCATTTTGACTTCCTACACCGTATAGTCCTAAGGACTACAAGGAGTCACTATGACTGCACACTCCCTGCTCACCACCCTGCTCCCCCTGGTCGCCGACCTGTCCCGCGATCTGCCCGAAAGCGAGCGCTACCGCCGCCTGCTGCAGGCCATGCGCGCCCTGCTGCCCTGCGACGCCGCCGCGTTATTGCGCCTGGACGGCGAGTGGTTGGTGCCGCTGGCGGTGGATGGCTTGAGCGCCGACACCCTGGGCCGACGCTTCAAGGTCAGTGAGCACCCACGTTTCGAGGTACTGCTGAGCAGCCCCGGCCCGACCCGCTTTGACAGTGACAGCCAACTGCCCGACCCCTACGACGGTCTGGTGGACGGCATGCACGGCCACCTGGAAGTCCACGATTGCATGGGCTGCCCGCTGTTTGTCGACGACCGGCCGTGGGGACTGCTGACCTTGGACGCCCTCGACACCGAGCGTTTCGAACGGGTCGAGCTGGATGCCCTGCAAGCCTTCGCCAGCCTGGCGGCGGCCACGGTGAATGTCGCCCAGCGCATCGAGCGCCTGGCCCTGCGCGCCGAAGATGAACATCAGCGCGCCGAAATCTATCGCCAGGCCAGCGGCCAGCAGCACAAGGAAATGATCGGTCAGAGCAAGGCACACAAGCGCCTGGTCGAGGAAATCAAACTGGTGGGCGGCAGCGACCTGACAGTGCTGATCACCGGCGAAACCGGCGTGGGCAAAGAGTTGGTGGCGCAGGCGATCCATGCCGCGTCCGCACGCGCCGACAAACCGCTGATCAGCCTCAACTGCGCGGCCCTGCCGGAAACCCTGGTCGAGAGCGAACTGTTCGGCCACGTGCGCGGCGCCTTTACCGGCGCGCTGAACGAACGCCGTGGCAAATTCGAGCTGGCCAATGGCGGCACGCTGTTCCTGGACGAAGTGGGCGAGTTGTCCCTGACCGTGCAGGCCAAGCTGTTGCGCGTGCTGCAAAGCGGTCAGTTGCAGCGCCTGGGGTCGGACAAGGAGCACCAGGTGGATGTGCGCCTGATCGCCGCCACCAACCGCGACCTCGCCGAAGAAGTGCGCAACGGCCGCTACCGCGCCGACTTCTACCACCGCCTGAGCGTGTACCCGCTGCAAGTGCCGGCGCTGCGCGAGCGTGGCCGTGATGTGTTGTTGCTGGCGGGTTACTTTCTGGAGCAAAACCGCTCGCGCATGGGCCTGGGCAGCCTGCGCCTGACCAGCGATGCCCAGGCGGCGCTGCTGGCTTACAACTGGCCAGGTAACGTGCGGGAGCTGGAACATTTGATTGGCCGCAGCGCACTCAAGGCCCTGGGCAATTGCCCCGAGCGGCCGAAGATCCTCAGCCTAAGCGCCCAGGACCTGGACCTGCCCGACGTCAGCGCGCCGCCTGCACTGGAAGCCGCGACCGAAACAGCCCCCGTGGTCACCGGCGACCTGCGCCAGGCCACCGAGGAGTACCAGCGCCAGGTGATCAGCGCCTGCCTGGAGCGCCATCAGCACAACTGGGCCAGCGCCGCCCGAGAACTGGGACTGGACCGCGCCAACCTCGGCCGCATGGCCAAGCGCCTGGGCCTCAAATAGAAAGGTCAACACAATCCAAATGTGGGAGCGGGCTTGCTCGCTCCCACATTAGATTGTCTTCGCCTTTAAGATTACGTTCGCAGGTTTGGGCTTTCGAAACACCAACACATTGCCCAACATCACCAACACCAACCCCGCCAGCGCGGGCGCGGTCCATTGGTAGCCCTCGGCAAACGCCGAGACGTTCAGCGCCACCACCGGGAACAGCACGGTGCAGTACGCCGCACGCTCCGGGCCCATACGCCCGACCAGGGTGAGGTAGGCGGTAAAGCCGATCACCGAGCCCGGGATCACCAGGTACCACAGGGCGCCGATATAACGCGCGCTCCAATCCATGTCGAACGGGATGCCGCGCACCGCGCAGTAGGTCGCCAGCATCGCCGCCCCGTAAGCCATGCCCCAGGCGTTGGTGGTCAGCGGCTTGAGCCCGGCCTTCTGTTGCAGGCTCGAGAGCATGTTGCCCGCCGAGAAACACATCGTGCCGAGCAACGCCAGGCCTAACCCCAGCAAAGTCTGCGGGCTGGCGGTATGCCCGACCAGTTCCGGCCAGAACAAGAAGCCCAGCCCCAACAAGCCCAGCGCGCCGCCCATCAATACGTTGCGCGCTACACGTTGGCCAAAGAACACCCGGGCATTCAGCGCGTTCCACAGCGTGGCAGTGGAAAACACCACGGCCACCAGGCCGCTGGGGATCCATTGGCTGGCGGTGAGAAAGCACATGAAGTTCACGCAAAACAGGCACAAGCCCTGGGCCAGGCAGATCAGGTGCCCGCGTCGGTTCATCACCTGCAACTTGCGGCTGAGCAACAACAGCGCAAACAGCACCAGGGCCGCGAGGCCAAAGCGATAGACGATCGACACGGGAATCGCCACAACGCCCAACTGCCATTTGAGGGCGATCCAGGTGGTGCCCCAGATCAGCACGGTGAGTAAATACAGGAAAAGGTTCATGGTGGGCTCCGGTGATTGAGCCACAGTGTCCCTCGCAGCCAGCCCCGATCTCTTGCACATTCTTGCGCTTTTGTCGGATCACGGGATCACAGCGCAACCCGCGCGGAGTAGGATGCAAGGCGTCGGAGAATACACACCATGCCTGATCTGCAATCCCTGCAAGTCTTTCAAGCCCTCAACCGCTCGCCCCACGCTCGCCTCGAAGCCTGCGCCGAGCTCGGTGACGGCTTGTCGGCAGCCTTGTGGAGCAACCACCACGACTCCCAGGATTACCAGGCGCCGGGCCACCATACCTTGTCGTGCTATATCGGCGGCGGCACCGGCACGTTCCGCCGCGACCAGCCGGGCACCAAGGGCGGCCCCGACAAGCTGTGCATCCTGCCGGCCGAACACCGCTCGGCCTGGGTGATCAACGGCGAAATCCGCCTGGCCCACGTGTATTTCAGTCCGGAGCAGTTTGCCCTCGGCTGCGTCACCCTGCTCGACCGCGAGCCCCGCGAGCTGCAATTGCGCGAAAGCACCTTTCTTGAAGACGCCCGCCAGGCCCAACGTTTTCACCAATTGATCGCGCTCAACTGGCAAGAACCGGCCGAGCGCTTGCTGACCAGCAGCCTGGCCCATGAAATGCTCAGCCACACCTTGCTCAGCCAGGTGGGCGCACGTGAAGGGTTGCGCTTGAAAGGCGGGCTGGCCGCACACCAGCGGCGGCTGTTGGTGGACTACATCGAGCATCACTTGGAAGAGCCGATCAGCCTCGGTCAACTCGCCGGTTTGTGTGCGTTGTCGGAATACCACTTTGCGCGGATGTTCCGCCAAAGCTTCGGCCTGCCGCCGCACCAATACCTGCTGGCGCGCCGTCTGGCCCGCGCACAAGCCTTGCTGCGTGGGGGCACCCTGCCGCTGGGCGAGATCGCCTGGTTGTGCGGCTTCTCCAGCGCCAGCCACTTCACCCACCGTTTCCGCCAGGCCATGGGCGCGACGCCCGGGGAATACCGCCAGGCGTTCGCTTAACCTTCAACCGCCCATCAAGCCCAATGTCTTGGCCTTGGCCACCGCTTGCGTGCGCCGCTCCACGCCCAGCTTGCTGTGAATACGCCGTGCGTGGGTCTTCACGGTGTGCAGAGAGATAAACAAACGGTCGGCGATTTCCAGATTAGAGTTGCCCAGGGCAATCAATTGCAGCACCTCCAGCTCGCGCTGGCTCAGCGGGTTGTCCACCGCACCGGCGGGCGTCGCCTGTGGCTCCAGGCCCAGCTCACTCAACAACCCGGGGGAACGCAGGCGCAACTCGCGAATGGCTTGTTGCACCTGGCAACGCCCTGCCAACTCCAAGCCCGCACGCAACGCACTGCGGGCCTGGACGGCGTCACCCAGTTGCCAAGCCACCTCCCCCAACACCAACTGCAGCTCGGTTTCCAGGCACAGCATGCCGCGCTCGCGGGTGGCGTCGAGCAAGGCCGTGAGCCGTGGGATCGGTTGCTCGGCGCAGCCCAGTCTGACCTCGGCCAATACCAGCAGGTATTCCAGGCGCGGTATCAATTCCAGCGTGGCCGGCGGCGCCTGGCGGGCGTTTGGCCCACGGAAGTGGCGCAACACCCGGCGAACCGCTTCCACCGTCAATTCAGCGCGACCTTGCTGCAACCAGAAATGCCCGCTGACCAACAACAACACCGCGCGATACACCGTGTCCGGTACGTGGCGTTGTTGCATCAAGCGCTCGGCCTCACGCAACTGGATAAACGCCTGGGCGTAATCGCCACGGTTCGCCGCCAACAATGCCAACCCAAGAAACCCGTACAGCACGCGCTTGTCCTGACTGTGCAGGCACATCTTCAAGCCCGCGTCGAAACACTCGGCCGCCAATTCATCCTGGCCTTGGCGCAACGCCAGGTGCCCGCGCCGCAACGCGATGCGCCCCACCAGCGGGCCGGCCTTCAGCCGCTGTTGAAGCAACCTCGCTTGCACTTGTTCGAGCAGGCTTTGTGCCCGGTACGGCGCGCCCCGCTGTTCGAGCAATTGCGCGTGATCCAGCTCCAACAGAGACTCCAGCAGCAGCGAGCCGTGGGCACGCGCCAGGCACAGCGCCTCACGGCTCAAGGCTTGGGCGGTATCGAGCTCGCCGCGCAGCAAGGCTTGCTGGGTCAGCCCCGACAAGCACATCAGGCGTGACGTCCACGCACTGTCGGGCAAGGCTTGCAGCGCCTCCAGAAAGTGCTCGCGGGAACGCTCGGCATCGCCGCCCAGGTGCAACAACCAGCCCCACTGCGCCTGCCAGCGCGCCAGCAGATAACGTTGCTGGGCCGCCGTCGGTTGCGGCGCAAAACGTGCCAGTTGGTCGATACATTGCGCGGCCTGCTCAAAGCGCCCGGCGAACAGCAACGCAGCCGTGACCAGCCCGACCAGTTGCGCAGAGCCGAGCATCAATTCATCGCCATGCTGCTCGTGCAGGCGCAACAACAACGCGGCGTTCTGCTGGCGGAACAGGTCTTCGAAACTGAAGTGCTGCAACAGGCTCACGGCCACTTCGTACTCTTCGGCGAGCAGCGCCTGCTCGAAGGCGGCCTGCCAGTCCTGCTCGGCGGTGAACCACTGGCAGGCCCGCCGGTGCCAGGAGCGTTTGGCCGGCCAGGGTTCGTCACTCAGCAATCGGGCAAGCGGCGGGAAGACCTGGAGCCAGTCGGTGTCTTCCCACGGCTGGATGAATGCGCCGAGCGCCTGCAGCTCCCGCAGGTAGTGGTCACCGTCACCAAAGCCGAACAAGTGCTCGCACAGCCCTGCATTAAAGCGTGGCAGATGGGCGAGTACGCGCCAGGCCTCTGCCAGCTCGGCGGGCAAGGTGCCGAACAGTTCGTGTTGCAGGTAGTCGAACAAGGTTTTTTCGGGGTGGCCGTCCCCCAGCAAAGCGATGCGCACGCCCGCGCACCAGCCGCCGCTGAACTGCATGACACGTTCAACCGACTGCCCTGGCGCATGCCGCAGCAGTGACTGGACCTCCGCCGGGTTGAATGCCAATTCGGCGCCGCACTCCAACAGCTCATCATCGAGCAGCAAGCGTGGCCAGTTGCATAACGGCCGTCGGCGCGCACCCAGCCACCACGTCAGCGCGGGGCTGCTGGAGGTGAACAGGTGGTCGAGCAAGGCGTCGGTGCCTGGCGTGGGTAGACGACAGAAGTCGTCGAGGAATACCCATGCTGGGGTTTGCCATCGGGAAAGGTCCAGCAGCAGCGAGGCTTCATCGGTAAACACCAGGCCAAGGTTTTGCGCCAGCCGCTGGCACAGCTCGAGGGGGCTCAAGACCGCGCCATTGAGTGGCAACCAGTACACCTGGCAACCCACCGGCGCCTGCATGGCGCACTCAGCGAGCAACGCACTTTTGCCGCTGCCACCGGGCGCGCACAGCAACTTCACGCGCACCTGCGCCGCCAGCAACGGTTCGGCCAGGCGCGGGCGCAATAAATGGTGGGAGGACAGCCGTGGCATGAATCCAGGACGGTCCAGGCAGCGTGTCATGGCGGTCATTGCTGCATCCTGCTTTTTTATTGTTATGCAACCTGGCGCCTACCCTAGTCCTGTGGTCGGCGGTTGTTGAAGAAGTATTCAGCGAACTGATTTCAAGCCATAAAAAAGGCCGGAATTCCCAAGGGAGCCCGGCCTTTCTCTGTAGGAGCCGGCTTGCCGGCTCCTACAAGGGGGGGTGCGATCAGCGAATGCCTTCGGACCTCAGGGCTGCCGGGGTGTAGTCCGCTGCTTTTGCCGCGAAGCCGAACACGAAGCTGCTCTTCTCTTCGTTTTTCATGCCCAGGGCGATGTAGCGCCCGGCGATGAGGTCGTACAGGGTTTCCACGGTGTAGGCCGGCACCTGGTGGTCGTAGTAGAACTGCGCATGACCTTCGGCCACCCGCCACAGCTGGCCACGGCCGTCGTAGTGATCCACCAGTGCCACCTGCCAGCTGTCTTCGTCGATGTACATGTGGCGCTTGGCGTAGATGTGCCGCTCGCTCGGCTTGACCGTGCCGACCACTTCCCACACGCGGTGCAGCTCATAGCGGGTCAGGTCCTGGTTGATGTGGCCGGCCTTGATGATGTCGTCGTACTTGAGGGTCGGCTGGTCCAGCTTGTAGCTGTTGTAGGGAATATACATCTCCTTCTTGCCCACCAGCTTCCAGTCGTAACGGTCCGGGGCGCCGGAAAACATGTCGAAGTTGTCGGAGGTGCGCAGGCCGTCGGACGCCGTGCCCGGCCCGTCATACGCCACTTGCGGCGCGCGGCGTACCCGGCGTTGGCCGGCATTGTAGATCCACGCCAGGCGCGGTTCCTTCACCTGGTCGAGGGTCTCATGCACCAGCAGCACGTTACCGGCCAGGCGCGCCGGCGCGGTCACCGACTGCTTGAAGAAGGTCAGCACGTTGGCGCCCTTGGCCGGGTCCATGTCCGGAATCAACTGCGGCACTGCCACTTCTTCTTCGAAGCGGATCGGGGTGTAGCTGCCGTTGGTCTGCGGGGTGGCCTGGGTGATGATGCGGCGCAGGTTGCCACCGTGGTAACGGGTGATGTGGTTCCACAGCACCTCCACGCCATTCTTCGGAATCGGGAACGCGTAGTAGCGGTTGCCGGTGAAGTTCTCCAAGCCGTTGCCGTCGTTGATCGCGTGCACGTTCAGGGCGCTGCGCTTGATCGACTCGTAGATGTCCGCTGGCAAGTTGACCGTGCGGTGGCTGGGGTACACCGGGATCTTGTAGGTCTCGGGGTAGCGCTTGAACATCGCCACCTGGCCGTCGGAGAGCTTGTCTTTGTATTTGTCGACAGTGGCCGCGGTGATCACGAACAGCGGTTTTTCACTGGCGAACGGGTCGGCGAGAAAACCCTTGCTGTCCACCGCACCGGCGTTTTTCGGGATGCCGCCCGTCCAGGCCGGGATCGAGCCATCGGCGTTACCGGCCTTTTCCGAGCCCATGGGGGTCAGGGTGGTGCCGAGCTTGGCGGCTTCGTCCGGGGACACAGCGGCCATGACATTGGCGGCCATCAGGCTAAGGGCCAATACGCCGCATTGCAGAATCATCTTGCGCATGAAGTTGTCCTTTTCAAACCGTGATCAGAAGTTCGCACCGACGCTGAGGGACAGGAAGTCGCGGTCGGTCAGGGTGTTGTAGTGGCCACCGAAAAAGTCGGTGTAACTGAGGCTGGCGGTGTAGGTGTTTCGGTAGTCGGCATCGACACCGATGCTCACCGCCTTGGCGCCTTCGTTGAACAGGCCGTTGGGGCCGTAGCCTTTCACGTCATGGGACCAAGACAGGTTCGGCTTGAGGTTGACCCCGGCAAACACGTTGCTGTAGTCGAGGATCGCCCGGGCGCGGTAACCATAGGAGGTGGCGGTGACAAACCCATCGGTATCACCTTGGTAGCCGTAAACGCCGTAAACCGAATCACGCCCATAGCGCAGCTTGCTCTTGGATTCCAGGCCCGCCACATAGGTGACGCCCGCCTCGCCCACCAAGGTCAGACGGTCAGCGCCCAAGACCTGATCGAAGAACTGAGTAAAGGTGGTTTGAGCCTGGGTGATTTGCTTGCGGCGGTAGCCTTTGTTGTCGGCGCCGGCAGAGGAACTGATGACCGAAGTTCCGGGAGTTGCCGGGTTAACCAGCGCCAGCGTCAGGTCGGTGGTGTTCAACTGCACAGGGGCGTTGGGCCGGTAGCTGATTTCGCCGCTCCACGCCGTGCCGGTGGGCAAGGTGGTCGAGAAGCTGGCGCCGTAGAGGCGAATGTCTTCCGGGTATTCGAGGTAGTACTGGCCACGACCAAGCATGACGCTTGATTTGAGCGACGGCAGTAACGCCGCAGGGACAAACCCTGCCATACCGGCCAACGCATTCAGCGTGCCCTGCCCGGCACTGGTGGTACCCACCGTCGGTGTACGGCTGTGGTAATTCATGAAATACAACGCGTACTCAGTGTCGTCCCCCAGCCAGCGCAAGGCACCGCCAAACTGGCCGCCGTCGCGGGCCTCACGGTCCTTACCACGCTGTACCACAATCCCTTCGTTGGTCACTGCAAAGCCTTGCCCGAAAGCCCTGGCCAGCGGCTGGAACCCCGCCGCCGCCGCAGTCCCCACGGTGTAGTTGTTGTTACAACCGTGGGCTACTACGTCATTGCCAAAGAACGTCCCGCAGTTATCCACCACGGTGTTTTCCCAGTTCAACTGGTAGAAGCCTTCCACGGTCAGTTGGTTGGTGAGGCTCTGCGAAGCGAACAGCATGTTCACCGGAATCAGCCCTTCCTTGATCTCCGCACCTGGGCGGCGGAAGGCCGAGACATCGATGGGGTTGATGCTATTGATGGAGTTGCCGATAAAGGTGCTCTCGCCCCAACTGACCACTTGCTTGCCCACGCGCACGTTGCCCGGCAGGTCGGCGATGGAGTAGTTGTGATAGACAAAGGCATCGAGCAATTCGTAGCCGGAGGAGCGTGCGCCTTCATCGCGATGGTGATTGCTGATCTGCTTGAACTCGCGGTCTTCGTCCTGCAACTCAAAGTCGTACCAATACTTGCCGCGCACGAAGACGCCGCTGTCACCGTACTTGAGCTCCAGGTCGTGAATGCCCTTGAAAATCTTGGAGAAGGTCTCGCCCTTCTTGAAGTTCAGCCGCCCGTCATCCCCGGTAGACGCCTGCCCCGTACCGCCATTGGTCACGCCCACCAGCTTCTTGTCGGCATCGCGCATGCCCCAACTCGCGCCGACCGACAGCGAGGAGTCGAATTGCCCTTCGATCTCGCCAATGTTGAACGAAACAGCCTGCGCCTGGGCGCAGCAACCCAGTGCAACCGCAGCCGCCAGCGCTTGCGGCGTGAAGATGGCGCGCATTGTTGTTTTTGTCATGCGTCTTCCCCGGTGAGTGACAGAAGGCCCCACCCTACTGCCGCACATCAGGAGCGATAAGCGCACCAAAGGGGTATTCGTGCTGTCGCTCAAAAGGATTAGCCGGCGCTCTGGCCGGGGTTTTCGCGGGGGCATGGACCGGGTGGATGGCGGGTTATCAGGGGCATGGATGGTGCGCCGCGCAACTATTGCCAATTCAGTAACAGTCCTTGTCCCGATCCGCTATTACTCATTCTGTTACAACCGAATATGCTTACCGGGCTTTCAGGGCGAACCGCCCGCTTCCGCAACCGGAAGAACAGCTGGATTCAAATGGATTGAGGCCTGTTTTCAATCTGTTATCGGTGTTCACTGACGTTGATTTGTCGCTCCTTGATCCAACGTCTTACTTCGGCCGCTGCCTGTGCAGCGGCCTTTTTTATGCCCCAAATAAAACGGGGCGCTCTCAGCGCCCCGTGGGATTCAACCGTGTTCCAGCAACGATCAGAGGCTGAACTTCTGTAAGTTGGCCATCATCTCCTTCAATGCTTCGATGTTGTCCTTGGGGTGCGCCGCGCCGTGGAAGTCGCAGATCTGCGCCCAATGCGCCGCCACATCGTCAGGGGAGAAACCGGCCTCGGGGTCAAAGCCCACGCCCAGGCTGCGCTCCCAACGGGTCTTGCCGATCCATCCGCCGCCCACCTCGAACAACCCCGAGGTTTCCTGGCACGCCTCGCTGCCCAGGTACACCACCAAGGGGCTGACCAACTCCGGCTTGAGGCGCTCGAACACTTGCGGCGGGATCAGGCCTTCGGTCATGCGCGTGCCGCCCGTGGGGGCAATGGCGTTCACCAGGATGTTGTTCTTGCGCCCTTCCAGCGCCAGGGTGCGGGTCAGGCCATACAAGCCGAGCTTGGCCATGCCGTAGTTGGACTGGCCGAAATTGCCGTAGATGCCCGAGGTGGAGGCGGTGAAGATCACCCGGCCATAGCCTTGCTCACGCAGGTGCGGCCAGGCGGCGCGGGTGACTTTGTAGGCGCCTTCGACATGCACCCGGTAAACCAGGTCCCAGTCGCTGTCGTCCATTTTGTGGAAGGTCTTGTCGCGCAGGATGCCGGCGTTGTTGACGACCACGTCGATGCGACCGAAGGCGTCCAGCGCGTTCTGTACGATCTTGTCGCCGTCGGTGACGGAATCATGGTTGGCTTCGGCAATGCCGCCCGCTTCGCGGATTTCGGCGACCACGCGGTCGGCAGCGGAGGCATTAGCGCCCTCGCCCTGGGTAGAGCCGCCCAAGTCGTTGACCAGCACCTTGGCCCCATGCCTGGCGAACAGCAGCGCATGGGCCCGGCCCAACCCGCCGCCGGCACCGGTGACGATCACGACCTTATCCTGGAACTGCACTGACTCACTCATACCGAACTCCGCTGGCGACAATGGGAATGGGTTGAGTGTCAGGCACAGCGCCTGCGGTCACAATAAAGTCGCCCGAGGCTGAATGGTGCTCGATAAGGCAGCGGGATAATTGTGCCGCTCAGGAATAGGCAACCCGAGGCGCCGGATGGCCAATACGCTCGCGAAACGCCAGGTAATGCTTGAGCACCTGCACCGGCGCCTCAATCTGCGGGTAGTGGCCGATGCCTGCCAGCAGCACCGTGTCAGCGTGCGGTACCAACTGGTGATAACGCTCCACCATGTGCGCGCCGGAGATCGGGTCGACCTCACCGTCGATCACCCGCAAAGGCACGTCGCCACGCTGCATCGCCGCGACCCATCGCTCACGCTGGCGACGGCGCTGGGGAATGTAGGCGATCAATTTGTGCAGGATGCGCGTGCCGTCGTTGCAGTGGATCAGGCTCCAGAAGTCATCCAGGGCGCTTTCGCTGGGCCGGGTGTGGGGTCCGAAAATCTGGCTGAAGCTGTTCGACAACGCGTTGCGCCCAAAGGCGCGACCAATCATCCAGCCCAGGGGGCTGAGCAGCAGTTTCTGTACCAGGGCCGGGCGATGGGTTTCGGGAAACAGGCCGCCGTTGAGGAACACGCAACTGGCCATCTGAAACCGGCCTTCGTAGTGCCGCGCCAATAATTCCTGGGCGACGCTGTCACCATAATCATGGGCCAACACGTGCACCGGCTGTTCCACCCGCAGATGGTCGAGCAAGGCCTGTTGCAAGTCAGCCTGTTCCAGCAGGCAATAGTCGTGATCCAGCGGCTTGGCGGATTCGCCGAACCCCAGCATGTCGCACGCGATCACCAGGTTGCGCTGGGCCAGGGGCTGCCACAGGTAATGCCAGTCCCAGCTGGCGGTGGGAAAGCCGTGAATCAACAACAGCGGTTCGCCTTGCCCGGCCACCCAGTAACGGATCGTGCGGCCACGGAAGTCGAAGGCCTGGCTGCGCTTGCGCCAGGCTCTGAGCGGGATCTCGGCGAGTGGCATCAGCTTTTATACCCCGGGTCTTGGCTGTCCAGCTTACGCAGCAGCGCCGGCCAGGCCAGCGCGCCTCCCATACCTTGGGCGCTCTTTGTGACAGCCGCCACCATCGCCTTGGCCCCGGCCAGGATCTGCGGCCCGATGGCAATCAACTCGGCCCCGCCGTTTTGCGCCAGCACCTGGATTTCGCAGGCGCGCTGGAAGGTGAACATCATCAGGAAAGTGTCGGCAATGCTGCTGCCGCAGGTGAGCAAGCCGTGGTTGTGCAGCATCAGGAAGCTGTTTTCGCCCAGGTCGGCCTGCAGGCGGGCTTTCTCTTCGTGGTTCAGCGCCACGCCTTCATAGGCATGATAGGCCAGGCTGGACAGCACGAAGATCGATTGCTGGCTGATCGGCAACACGCCCTGCTTCTGTGCGGCGACCGCCACACCTGCTGCGGTGTGGGTATGCAGTACGCACGTCACATCGTGGCGCACTTCATGGATGGCGCTGTGGATGGTGTAGCCCGCCGGGTTGATCTCGTAGGGGCTGTCCATCAGCTTGTTGCCGGCCTGGTCCACCTTGACCAGGCTCGACGCCGTGATCTCATGGAACATCAGCCCATAGGGGTTGATGAGGAAATCATCGGTGCCCGGCACCTTCGCCGAAATATGGGTGAAGATCAGGTCGTCCCAGCCATGCAGCGCCACCAGGCGATAGCAGGCTGCCAGGTCGACACGGACTTGCCATTCGGCAGCGCTGACCTGGTCTTTGACATTCTGTGGCGTTAGAACGGGGGCTAGGCTCACGGCAATGACCTCCTTGGCGCACTTCTTAATTATTGTTTTTTTCGGTGATGAGCCAGTCTAGTCAGACACCCCGGCCACCGTAGTTGCCTTGGCAGCCAGCTTGATGACCGTGCGAGTCAGTCAGAAGAATAGTCCAAATGGCGTCAGAGAAGCGCCGCCAATAAAGGCACGGCGAACAGGTTGAGCAGCCCGGTCAGCACCATCACTAGGCCCGCCACCGAACCCTCTTCGCCGCCCACTTCCCGCGCCCGGCTGACGCCTGCGCCATGGGCACCCACGCCAAACAGGGCACCCCGCGCCAGTGGTGTGCGCAACGGCAACCACTTGAGCAGCACGCCGCCGAGCATGGCGCCGAACACACCGGTGAACATCACGAACACAGCGGTGAGTTCCGGCACGCCGCCGAGGTCGGAACTCACCGGCATGGCAAACGGCGTGGTGATGGAGCGCGGTACCAGGGACATTGTCACCGAGCTGTCCAGCGCCAGCGCCTTGGCCAGGCCGAACGAGGTGGCGATGGACGCCGCGCTGCCCGCGATCATCCCCAGCAGCAACGCCGACCAGTGGCGTGCCAGCAACCGGCGCTGTTGCCAGATCGGCACGGCGAACGCCACGGTGACCGGGCCCAGTACCAGCATCAGCCAATGGGTGTCGGCGGCGTATTCGGCGTAGGCCGTTTTCATCGGCACGGCCACCGCCAGCAGCAACACCGGCACCAGAATCAATGGCGACAACAGGTAGCGCCCGGTGCGGCGGTAGATCCAGCGGCTGAAGATGTAGGCACCCAGGGTCAGTACGAGCCAGAACACCGGCATCAGCTCAAGCTTCACGGCGCATTCTCCAGCGGCACACCAGCTCGACGGTAAACGCGGTCACCAGCATCACCGCCAGCGTGCTGAAGCCGATCACCAGCAGGATGCGCCAGCCGTCGTTGCGCAACAGGCCGCCGTAATCGAGCAGGCTCATCAAGGCCGGGATAAAGAACAGCAGCATCTCCGCCATCAACACCCCGGCGCCCAGTTGCAGGGCCGCCGGCTTGACCAGCCCACTGGCGAAGGTCGCCAGCAACAGGCCCAGGCCCACTACGCCGCCCGGAATCGGCCAGGCCAGCCATACGGCCAGTTCACACCCCAACAGGTAGATAGCCAATAGCACGACCAACTCCGCCAGCAGACGGCCGAGGTGTTTGAAGGTGAAACGTTTCATGGGCTTGGGTTCCTCGCAGAACGCCATTTTAAAGAGGCCATGCCCATCCCCACAGCGAATTGTTAGACTGCCAACTATTCCAAACTGGAATCACGCCCCATGGAATTCAAACAGCTGCGCAGCTTTGTCGAAGTGATCCACCGTGGAGGTTTTACCCAGGCCGGTAGAACCCTGCACATCAGCCAATCGGCCGTCAGCAAACAGGTCGCGCAGTTGGAGGAAAGCCTGGGCACTCCCTTGCTGGAGCGCACCGGCTCGCAGATCCGCCTGACCGCCGCCGGCGAGGTGGTGCTGCAGCGGGCCGAGGCCATGCTGCGCCTGCAGGCCGAGTTACTCAGCGAACTGGATGACATGCAGCAACTGACCCGCGGCGAGTTGCGCCTGGGCCTGCCGCTGTTGGCGGGAGACACGTTGTTTGCCGGGCTGTTTGCCGAGTACCGCAGGCGCTACCCGAACGTCACCATTCAATTGCTGGAGGGTGGCAGTCGTACGATCGAGCAGGCGATCCTCAGCGGCGAGCTGGACGTGGGTGGCAGCCTGATGCCCAGCGACCCGGCCTTTGCCTGGCAAGCGTTCTGCGATGAACCGCTGGATGCCTTGCTGCCGATGGACCATCCCTTGGCGGACAATGCCCAGGTCCGTCTTGAGGAATTGGCTGACACGCCGTTCCTGATGTACCAGCGCAGTTTTGTGCTGAACGATCGGCTGATGCAGGCCTGCCAGCAATTGGGTTTCACCCCGAAGGAAATCGGCCGCAGCGGGCAGGCAGATTTCCTCGTGGCGCTGGTGGCGGCCGGCCAGGGCGTGGTGTTGCTGCCCAGTGTGGTCGCCCGTGGGCTGGTGCGACCAGGGGTGGTACGCCTGACGCTCAAGGCGCCGGAGTACCTGCGCTGGGACATCGCCTTTATCTGGCGTGAGGGCGCCTATCTGTCCAAAGCCGCCCAGGCCTGGCTGGCGTTGCTGCGCGAGTTTCCGGTCAGCCGCGCAGTGCAGTGACCAGCTCCGCCAGCCACGGCTCGGCGTCAGCTTCGGGGGTGACGCTTTCGCTGGCGTCCAGGCGCAGCATTGGCAGCACTTCGCGCACACCCAACTCGCCGAACAGCTCGCGCATTTGCTCGCCGCCTCCGCAGAAGGTATCGCCATAGCTCGCATCACCCAAACCGATCACCGCGCCTGGCAGGCCACGCCAGGCGGCAGGCAACTGGTCGCGGATGGACGAGTACAGCGGTTGCAGGTTGTCAGGCAACTCACCCATGCCGGTGGTGGACGTCACTGCCAGGAACGCCTCGGGGGCGAAAGCCTGCACGTCGGCCAAGGTCGCACGCGGGTTGTGCCAGGCGTCAAAGCCGGCGGCCTTGAGGATGCCGGCGGCGTGGCGGGCGACTTCTTCTGCGGTGCCGTAGACCGAGCCGGAAAGGATGGCGACTTTCATCAATCTGATCCTGTAGTTGAGCGAAAGCGTGGGATATTAACAGCTGGCGCAAATATTTCGGCGTGTACCGTGCAACATTCAAGGCGTGCCATAAACTCCACATTCCAGAACTCGCCATAGAACGCTCAATGATCAACGCCCACCTGATGCAAATGGTCATCAACGCCTCCAACGACGGGATTGTCGTCGCCGAACGGGAAGGCAAAGACAAACCGCTGATCTACGTCAACCCGGCTTTCGAACGGATGACCGGCTATGACCTGGACGACATCCTGTACCAGGACTGCCGCTTCCTGCAGTCGGGCGACCGAGACCAGCCGGCCCTGATGGCCATTCGCGAGGCCCTCGACAGCGGCGGCAGTTGCCGGGAAATCCTGCGCAATTACCGCAAGGACGGCACCCACTTCTGGAACGAGCTGTCGATTTCGACGGTTTTCAACGAGACCGACAAGCAGACTTATTTTGTGGGCGTGCAAAAAGACGTGACCGCCCAGGTCAGGGCACAGCAGCGCGTTGCACAGCTGGAAGCACAGGTGGCCGAGCTGAAAGAGCAGGTGGCCGCCCTTCAGGCGACGAGTGGAATCAACAAATTGTAGAAAACGCGGTCTTTAGAGCGATAATGGCTTTTTAATGTCTCACCGTGAGCACCCTCATGCATCGCGACGCTCTACTGACCCAGGACGAACTGGACTTCATCCAGAACATGCAGCACAACCCGCAGCTCAACTTGCGGGACGCATCGTCGAGCCTGACCGTCAACGGCGGCGCGCAGATTCGTGATTTGCTCACCCGGCTGGCCGCTCACGACCACCTCACCATCCAGGCCCAATTCGACAACCAGCAACTGACCTTTCCCCTGCATCTGGTGGAAGATGAGTTTCACGCGGTGCATTTGCGCCTGGGCGTACCCAGCATCTTCGAAGACGGGCCGATGATCCGTCCGTGGCGCCTGGCACTTGAAACACCGGTGGCACTGGAAAACGTCAGGGGCAGCCCTGGCGCGCTGTGGGTGCATGAAGTGTCATTCAAGGGGGTGCTGGTGGAAATCCGTGGCCGGATCAAACCGCCAAAATCCTTTTCCCTGTGGTTCAGCCCGTCCGGGTACGAGCGTATCGCGCTGCGCGGCACGCTGGAGCGGGAAACCGCCCGCGGCTTGTTCGCTTACCGCCTGAGCCAGGGCGACGCGGATGAAACCGAGCGCCTGCGCCAGTTCATCCTGCACCAGCACCGCCTGGTGCATCCACAGGTCCACGCCTGATATCAGGTATCCAGCCGGCCGCCGAGAAACTGCTGCAAGCGACGCGGCATCAGCCGTGCGTCATTGCCCAGACAGCCAATCGACGACCCGTTCAAGCTCGTTTCTGCCAAGTCTGATGCATCACCGGCCAACAGCAACGGGCAATCCAGGGTCATGGCAAGGCGCTTGAGGCGCGACGGCAATTCGCTGCCTGGGAAACGATTGGAAAACAGCACCAGAGCCTGAGGCCGGGTCTTTTCGCAGACCAGCGTCAGCTCATCGAAGGGCTGGCCAACCCCCAGGACTTTGACCGCGAGGCTTTCCGTCGACATCAACAAGCCTGCAACCAATAACTCCAGCTCGCGGCATTCCCCGGCGATGGCGGATAACAACACCCTGGGCGCAGGCGTTGCCGTCGCCATTTGTAGGCGTTGCGCGGTACGTGAACGCAGGAAGTTGTCGAAGAACAGCCATTCGCTGGCCTGGCCGAAGCCACCGTGGTGACGCAGCAGTTGTTGCCACAGCGGCATCAGGATGTCCTGGAACACCACGGCCATGGAGTAGGCCGAGAAGATCTGGCCGTATAGGCGGTCAAGCTGGCGGTCATCGAATGCGCTGATGGCCTGGCGCAATTGCACTTGCCATTGGCGCCACTCCAGCTCGGTATCGACACGCGAAGCGCTGATCGGCTGGCTGCTGGCGTCATCTCGCGCCAGGATCTTGCCCACCTTGCTCACCGCGACGCCGCGCTCGATCCAGTCGAGGATGCGATGCACGGTGTCGATATCGGTGCTTGAGTACAACCGATGCCCACTTTCGGTGCGCACAGGCTGGATCAACCCATAGCGTCGCTCCCAGGCACGCAGCGTGACCGGGTTTACGCCGGTGAGCCTTGCGACTTCGCGAATTGGAAACAACACCACATCGTCAGCCTGGCTGTCTTGTGTGGTTTCACGCTGTGGGGCAATGATTTCGGGCATCAGAGGTCGGAAAGATCCGTGCAAATGTGGATCCTATTTAACGCCCATTGCCGTCGCCGGTTCAAGGTCTGCGGCGATCTGTCCGAAGTCTCTGGCGTATTTGGATAAAACAGGAATAATCCTTGCCTGTTTTTACGTGGCAGCCCCACCCGGCCGCTACGTTCGTGCGCCGCCTACCCGGCCCAGCGCACCTGATTACTCGGAGATACACAATGTCTACCTCACCCGTCACCCTGATGGTTGCGCGCCGCGTGGCCAAAGGACGCTATGAAGAATTGATGACCTGGCTGCGCGAAGGCGAGCAACTGGCCACCGACTTCCCCGGCTACCTGGGCTCAGGCGTGCTCGCACCGCCGCCCAACGACGACGAATTCCAGATCATTTTCCGTTTTGCCGACGAGAAAACTCTGCATGCCTGGGAGTTTTCCGCCTCCCGCAGCGCCTGGCTGGACCGAGGAAGCGAACTGTTTGCCGACCCGTCCGAGCATCGCGTGAGCGGCATCGATGGCTGGTTCGGCGCCGCAGGCGCGCGACCGCCGCGCTGGAAGCAAGCCGTGGCGATCTGGCTGGCGTTTTTCCCGGTGTCGCTGATTTTCAACTTTGTACTGGGCCCGTTGCTCGGCGAGTTGGACCTGCTTCCCCGCGTACTGGTCAGCACCCTGGCGCTCACGCCACTGATGGTTTACCTGTTCATTCCGCTGTCGACTCACCTGCTGGCCAACTGGCTGCATCCCGCCCCCACACCGCGCAAGGCCACCGAAGCCGCCGCGTGAGTACAGGGGACCCGGTCGCTGGTATGATTTGAGCCTGCCAGCGAATCGAGCCCCCCATGACTGCAACAGACGCCCCGATCCTGATCACCGGTGCCGGCCAGCGTGTCGGCCTGCATTGTGCCGAGCGCCTGCTGGATGACGGCCACTCGGTGATTTTCAGCTACCGCAGCGAACGCCCCGGCGTACACACCCTGCGCGAGCGGGGCGCGGTGGGCGTGTTTGCCGATTTCTCCAGCGAGGCCGGGATCCTGGCCTTTATCGCTGAGCTGAAGACTCACACCGACAGCCTGCGCGCGATCATCCACAACGCCTCGGCGTGGGTTGCAGAAGCCCCAGGCGACGAGAGTCGCGCGTTCAGCGACATGTTCAGCGTGCACATGCTTGCGCCCTACCTGATCAACCTGCATTGTTCACCCTTGCTGCAACGCTCGACACCGGCGGACATCGTGCACATCAGCGATGACGTGGTGCGCAAGGGCAGCCGCCAGCACATCGCCTACTGCGCCACCAAGGCCGGGCTCGACAGCCTCACGTTGTCGTTCGCCGCGCAGTTCGCGCCGCTGATCAAGGTCAACGGCATCGCCCCGGCGATGGTGATGTTCAACGAGGGCGACGACGCGGCCTACCGCGCCAAGGTGCTGGCCAAATCGGCCCTGGGCATCGAGCCCGGGCCCGAAGTGATCTACCAGAGCGTGCGTTACCTGCTGGATAACCCTTATGTCACTGGTACCACCCTGACCGTCAACGGCGGGCGGCATATCAAGTAAGCCGTTTGTGAGGATGTTGTATGACCTTGTCCCTGCCCCAACACTACCGCGAGATCCTCAAAAGCCTGGGCGAAGACCCGGAGCGCGAAGGGTTGCTCGACACGCCCAAGCGCGCCGCCAAGGCCATGCAGTACCTGTGTCATGGCTACGAGCAGAACCTGGAAACCATCGTCAACGGCGCGCTGTTCACCTCCGACAATGACGAGATGGTGATCCTCAAGGACATCGAGCTGTATTCGTTGTGCGAGCATCACCTGCTGCCCTTCATCGGCAAGGCCCATGTGGCCTACATTCCGACAGGCAAAGTGCTGGGCCTGTCGAAACTGGCGCGCATTGTCGACATGTACGCACGGCGCCTGCAGATTCAGGAAAACCTCACGCGGCAAATCGCCGACGCCATCCAGAGCGTCACCCAGGCGGCCGGTGTGGCGGTGGTGATCGAGGCGCAGCATATGTGCATGATGATGCGCGGCGTGGAAAAACAGAATTCAACCATGAACACCTCGGTGATGCTCGGCGCGTTCCGCGAGTCGAACACCACGCGCATGGAGTTCCTGCAACTGATTGGACGGAGCAAGTAGCAATGCCACAACTTCAACCAGGCATGGCGCGCATCCGGGTCAAGGACCTGTGCCTGCGCACATACATCGGCATCAACGAAGATGAGATCCTCAACAAGCAGGACGTGCTGATCAACCTGACCATCCTGTATGCCGCGCAGGAAGCCGTGCGTGACAACGATATCGATCACGCGCTGAACTACCGCACCATCACCAAGGCGATCATTGCCCACGTCGAAGGCAACCGCTTTGCCTTGCTGGAGCGCCTGACCCAGGAACTGCTGGACCTGGTGATGAGCAACGAGTCCGTGCTGTATGCCGAAGTCGAAGTGGACAAGCCCCATGCGCTGCGCTTTGCCGAGTCGGTGTCGATTACCCTGGCGGCCAGCCGCTAACCCCTGAACCTGCGTGAGCCCTATGAACGATCAACAACGCCTCGAACTCGAAGCCGCCGCCTTCCGCCGGTTGGTGGCGCACCTGGACAGCCGCAAGGATGTGCAGAACATCGACCTGATGAACCTCTCGGGCTTCTGCCGCAACT
The DNA here is from genome assembly GCF_024810135.1 of Pseudomonas sp. BIGb0164. NCBI lineage: Bacteria > Pseudomonadati > Pseudomonadota > Gammaproteobacteria > Pseudomonadales > Pseudomonadaceae > Pseudomonas > Pseudomonas sp. BIGb0164. The sequence goes on from NZ_JANUEA010000009.1 coordinate 276,288, forward strand.
GCTTGTCCAAGTGGTACAAGGCCGAGGCCGACGAACGCCACATCGAGCTGAGCCTCGATGACGCCCGCGAAGTGGTGTACGGCATGCCGTACGCCGAATGGAAAGCCCACTACCAGAAAGAAGCCAGCGCCGACCAACAGGCGGCGTTTGCCAAAGGAAAACCCCATGACTGACTTGAACACCCTGCGCGCCAGCCTCAACAGCGGCGAACACGTTTTTGCCGACACCCTGGCGTTTGTCGCTGCCGGTTACGACTACCAGCCGCAAGCGTTCACCAACGGTCCTGTGGATAACGCGGCCGGGCAGAACGAAGGCTCGTGCAAGACCCTGGGCCTGGCGTTGCTGGAAGGTTTGAACGACCAGGAAGCGCTGCTGGCGTTTGGTGAGCATTACCGTTCGGTGGTGGCCACGCCGGAAGGCAGCGACCATGGCAACATTCGTGCGTTGATCGCGCACGGCCTGGCCGGTGTGAAGTTCACTGCACAGCCACTGACCCGCAAATTCTGAGTCAGACATAGATAAAAATGTGGGAGCGGGCTTGCTCGCGAAAGCGGTGGATCAGTCGACTTATTCGGTGACTGACACTCAGCATTCGCGAGCAAGCCCGCTCCCACATTTGAACTGCGGTGATCATCAAATCACGCGCATAAAAAACCGGCCTCTCAGCCGGTTTTTTTATTTCAACGGGTTTAGAACGCAGCGTCCTTCAACCCATCGAGGTAACGCTCGGCATCCAGGGCTGCCATGCAACCGGCGCCGGCCGAGGTAATGGCTTGGCGGTACACGTGGTCAGCCACGTCACCGGCGGCGAAGATGCCCTCGATGTTGGTGGCAGTGGCGTTGCCTTCACGGCCGCCCTGCACCACCAGGTAGCCGTCTTTGGCTTCCAGCACGCCTTCGAACAGCGACGTGTTCGGGGTGTGGCCGATGGCGATGAACACGCCGTCGACTTTCAGTTCGTCGAAGCTGCCGTCGTTGTTTTTCAGGCGGGCACCGGTCACGCCCATGTTGTCGCCCAGGACTTCGTCCAGGGTGGCATTGAGCTTGAGGATGATCTTGCCTTCAGCGACACGGGCGTGCAGCTTGTCGATCAGGATCTTCTCGGCACGGAAGGTCTCGCGGCGGTGAACCAGGGTCACGGTGCTGGCGATGTTGGCCAGGTACAGTGCCTCTTCCACGGCGGTGTTGCCCCCGCCGACCACGGCGACCGGCTTGTTGCGGTAGAAGAAACCGTCGCAGGTTGCGCAAGCGGAAACGCCCTTGCCCATGAACGCTTCTTCCGATGGCAGGCCCAGGTAGCGAGCGCTGGCGCCGGTGGCGATGATCAGGGCGTCACAGGTGTAGACGCCGCTGTCGCCGGTCAGGCTGTAAGGCTTCTTGGAAAAGTCGACCTTGTTGATGTGGTCGAAGACGATCTCGGTTTCGAAGCGCTCGGCATGCTCTTTCATGCGCTCCATCAGCACCGGGCCGGTCAGGCCATGGACGTCGCCCGGCCAGTTGTCGACTTCGGTGGTGGTGGTCAACTGACCGCCCGCCTGCATGCCGGTGATCAGCAGCGGCTTGAGGTTGGCCCGGGCAGCGTAGACCGCAGCGCTGTAACCGGCAGGGCCGGAACCGAGAATAATCACTCGCGAATGACGGGTATCAGACATGACTCACTCCTATCGACCACCCGGGCAACAGGGCGGCTGGAATAAAAAAGGACCGCGAAGCACTTGGGGAAGGCTTGAACTCGCACGTCCTGAAAATAATGGGTGCAGCGTATAGAGGGGGGCAAGATTAAGGAAATACGGAATAACAATCCAGCTCATAGGTGGTCTCTATGCAGTCGACCCGGTTGATCGATGGGTTTGTTACTGCTGATGTCGTGACTTTCGCCTGTTCAGCAAAGCCGGTAAGGTCGGCGCGTTCGTCCCTTTGCTCGGAGTTCTCCATGCCCGCCCCTGCTCTTTCCGGCCCGCAATACCTGCGTGAAGGCCTCAAACTGGTGCTGAGCCCTGGCCTGCGTCTGTTTGTGCTGCTGCCGCTGGCGATCAACCTGGTGCTGTTCGTCGGCTTGATCTATTTCGCCGGCCACCAGTTCAGCCTGTGGGTCGACCATTTGATGCCGACGCTACCCAGTTGGCTGGGTTTTCTGAATTACCTCTTGTGGCCACTGTTTGTGGTGCTGGTGGTGTTGATGGTGTTTTTCACCTTCACCATGCTGGCCAACATCATCGCCGCGCCGTTCAACGGTTTTCTCTCGGAGAAGGTTGAGGTGGTGGTGCGCGGCACGGATGACTTCCCAGCCTTCAGCTGGGGCGAACTGATCGCCATGGTGCCGCGCACCCTGGCCCGCGAAATGCGCAAGCTGGGCTACTTCCTGCCACGGGCCATCGGCCTGTTTATCCTGTCGTTCATCCCGGTGGTCAACTTGGTCGCCGCACCGCTGTGGCTGTTGTTCGGCGTGTGGATGATGGCGATCCAGTACATCGACTACCCGGCCGACAACCACAAGCTGGGCTGGAACGAAATGCTCGCCTGGCTGCGCCAGAAGCGCTGGCAGAGCATGAGCTTCGGCGGGATTGTCTACCTGGTGCTGCTGGTGCCGGTGGTCAACCTGCTGATGATGCCGGCGGCAGTGGCCGGGGCCACGCTGTTCTGGGTGCGCGAACAAGGTGCCGAGGCGATGGCACAGAAGAAAAAAGTGACCCCGTCATAAATCCATCATCCCGATGACACAATGACGACATGGCCCACGGTGACACTGTGGGTCATGACGACAGCCTCGCTTCACATCACCCTTATTACCGAAACCTTCCCGCCAGAAATCAACGGGGTGGCCAATACCCTTGGCCGCCTGTGCGAGGGTTTGCGCGCGCGCGGCCATCAAGTCGAGCTGGTACGCCCACGCCAGGGCAGCGACCAGAGCCGCCCCAGCGACGACGAATTGCTGCTGTGTCGTGGCTGGCCATTGCCGGGTTACCCCGGCCTGCAATGGGGCCAGTCGTCTATGCACAAGTTGCTCAGGCGCTGGACGCGCCAGCGCCCGGATGTGCTGTATATCGCCACGGAAGGGCCACTGGGACTGTCTGCCCTGCGCGCAGCCAGGCGCTTGGGCATCAGCGTGGTCAGTGGCTTTCACACCAACTTCCAGCAGTACTCCAACCAATACGGCTTGAGTGTGTTGAGCCGGATGGTCACCCATTACTTGCGCTGGTTTCACAACCGCTCGACCTTGACCCTGGTACCCAGCGCCAGCCAGCGCCTGGAACTGGAGCGCCGGCACTTCGAGCGCTTGGGCATGCTGTCACGCGGTGTGGACAGCCAGTTGTTCCACCCGGCCAAGCGCGACAGTGCGCTGCGTGAAAGCTGGGCCTTGAACGACGAGCAAACCGCTGTGCTGTATGTGGGGCGATTGGCGCAGGAAAAGAATCTAGGGCTGCTCAAGCGGTGCTTCGAGACGTTGCAAGACACCTACCCCATGCGCCAGATGAAACTGATCATCGTCGGCGATGGGCCGCAACGGGCCACCATGGAGAAGGAACTGCCCGAGGCGATTTTCTGCGGCACCTTGCGCGGTGAAGCGCTGGCGCGGCATTACGCCTCGGGTGACGTGTTCCTGTTTCCCAGCCTGACGGAAACCTTCGGCAATGTGGTGCTGGAAGCCATGGCGTCGGGGTTGGGAGTGGTGGCCTACGACCAGGCCGCAGCGACCCAGCATATTCGCCATGGCTACAACGGTGTGCTGGCGATGCCCGGGGACGAAGGTGCGTTCTGCGATGCCGCCAACTGGCTGTTGGAAGACGCCGAAAGCCTGCGTCGCATGCGCCTCAATGCCCGGCAACATGCCAGCCGGCAAGGCTGGCCGGCAATTATCGAGCAGTTTGAGCGGCAGTTGCGCGGGGTGTGCGGCGAAAACTTTGCGCTTCCTACGCAGCCTTTCGTGCAATGAAGCGTTAAGTCTTTCCCTATGTTTACATCAGGAACTCCGATAGCGCTGAACGCCAATTATTGATACCTGCGATTCAAGCAGGCTCTTCAATTGACGGAGATACGAAAAATGTCAGCTTATGGAATGGGTGTACGTAATGGCGTCAACATGCCAAACGCCGAATGGGCGCGCCAGCAACAAGTCTTGGATAAATCTCGAGCTGAACCCCCTGTCTACGGCCAGCCTGGGCAAGTCGACCCGCATAAAATCGATCGCACTAGAGAGCTGTACAAAGGGCCGCAATATTAACCGCTAAGGCGACAAGACTCCCTGTGCGAGCACAGGGAGTCGAGCCACTTACACCAGGGTCGTCAGCGCTTCACGGCTGAACGGCAGGATCTCACCCTCGCGACCTTCACGCACCTTCAGCGCCCAATCCGGGTCCACCAGCAGGGCACGGCCCACCGCGACCAGGTCGAACTCGTCGTTATTCAAACGCTCCAGCAGCTTTTCCAGGCTGGCCGGTTGCGCGACCTTGTCGGTATTGACCATGAACTGCAGGAACTCGCCATCCAGGCCGACGCTGCCCACGGTGATGGTCGGCTTGCCGGTGAGCTGACGGGTCCAGCCGGCCAGGTTGAGGTCGGAACCTTCGAATTCGGGCTCCCAGAAACGGCGGGTGGAGCAGTGGAAAATATCCACACCTGCATCGGCCAACGGCTTGAGGAACTCACCCAGCGCTTGCGGGGTTTGCACCAGGCGTGCGGTGTAGTCCTGCTGCTTCCACTGGGAGAAACGGAAGATGATCGGGAAATCCGGACCGACAGCGGCGCGGGTGGCCTGGATCAGTTCGATGGCAAAGCGCGAGCGGTTGGCCAGGCTGCCGCCGTATTCGTCGGTGCGCTGGTTGCTGCCTTCCCAGAAGAACTGGTCCACCAGGTAACCGTGGGCACCGTGGATCTCCACGCCGTCCATGCCGATACTCTGGGCATCCTTGGCGGCTTGGGCGAAGGCGTTGATCACGTCCTTGATGTCTTGCTGGGTCATGCCGTGGACGACCACGTTGCCGTCCTTGAGCTTTTCCATCGGACCGTAAGCCGGCACGCTGGCATCCGGCTCGGTACCGATACGGCGCACGCTGCCCACGTGCCACAGCTGCGGGACGATCTTGCCACCTTCGGCGTGCACGGCGTCGACCACTTTTTTCCAACCAGCCAAGGCGGCTTCGCCGTAGAAGTGCGGCACGTTCGGGTAGCCATTGGAAGCCGGGTGCCCCACCACCGTACCTTCGGTGATGATCAGGCCCACACCGGCTGCGGCGCGACGACGGTAGTACTCGATGACTTTGGAGTTGGGTACGCCACCCGGGGAGAACGAGCGGGTCATCGGCGCCATCACGACACGGGTCGACAGTTGCAATGCGCCGAGCTGGAAGGGTTTGAACAAGGCTTGCACAGGCATGGGAGCACTCCACGTCAGAGGGATTTATGATGTGGATAATATGGAGAGTGCAGCGTGTTGGATAGCACTATTGATTTGGGTGATTAAGGGGTAAAAGCGGCGCAATCCTGTAGGAGCCGGCTTGCCGGCTCCTACACAGGGATAGTGTCAGCTCAGGGCTTTTTCGATGGCCTGGACGATGGTGGGATCATCCGGTGCGGTACGGGGAGAGAAACGGGCAAGTACGCGCCCATCCTTGCCCAGCAGGAACTTTTCGAAGTTCCAGGTGATGTCCCCGGGGAATTCAGCGCCCTCGCCCGCCAGCAAGCGGTACAACTGATGACGGTCATGGCCATTGACGTCGAGCTTGCTGCCCAAAGGGAACGTCACGCCGTAGTTCAAGCTGCAGAACTCGCGGATCTCCTCTTCGGTGCCTGGCTCCTGGCCGGCAAACTGGTTGCACGGCAGGCCAAGCACGGTAAACCCCTGATCCTTGTATTGCTGGTAGAGGTTTTCCAAGGCCGCGTATTGCGGGGTCAAACCACATTTGGAGGCCACATTCACCACCAGCACAACGTGCCCCTTGAAGGGCGCCAATGGCAGCTCTTGTCCGTCCAAAGCTTTGAGTTTCAGGTCGTGGAAAGCACTCATGACGAACTCCAGATATCCCATGTTCTTCGCATTGCGGCGCTTCGAGATTACAACCCGCAAGCCTGCAATCATAGACGTCGATGACAAAACTCGCCTGCGGGTTACTGAGCGGTCGGCCAGGGCAGAATCGGTATGGCGGTCACCGCATTTTGCGGGCTGCCTTCGATCAAACGGTCGCTGTACACCAGGTAAACCAGGGTGTTGCGCTTCTTGTCGAGGAAGCGCACCACCTGCATGGTCTTGAACACAAGGGAGGTGCGCTCCTTGAACACTTCGTCGCCATCCTTGAGCTCGCCCTTGAAGCGGATCGGGCCCACCTGGCGGCAGGCAATCGAGGCTTCGGCGCGGTCTTCAGCCAAGCCCAGGCCGCCTTTGACGCCGCCAGTCTTGGCGCGCGACAGGTAACAGGTCACGCCGTCGACCTTGGGGTCATCGAAGGCTTCGACAACGATCCGGTCGTTGGGGCCGACGAATTTGAATACGGTCGACACCTGGCCGATTTCTTCGGCCGAGGCCAGCAGTGGCATGGCCAGCAGCAGGCCGAGCAATCCCTTTATCACGCGCATCGTGTATTCCTTTGGTTAGACCAGGATCAGGTTGTCGCGGTGGACCAACTCAGGTTCCGCCATGTAACCCAATAATCCGACAATCGCATCGGAAGATTGTCCAATGATTTTCTGCGCTTCCAAGGCGCTGTAGTTGGCCAGGCCACGGGCGATCTCACGGCCATCCGGCGCAACGCACACCACCATCTCACCACGGCGGAAGCTGCCCTGCACCAGCTTGACGCCCACCGGCAGCAAACTTTTGTTGCCCTGGGACAACGCCGACACCGCGCCATCATCCAGCACCAGGGTGCCACGGGTTTGCAGATGACCGGCCAGCCATTGTTTGCGCGCCGCCAGCATGCCGCGTTCCGGCGACAGCAGCGTACCGATGCGCTCGCCGGCCTTGAGACGGTCCAGCACACGCTCGATGCGCCCACCCACGATGATGGTGTGGGCACCAGAGCGCGCTGCCAGGCGTGCCGCACGCAGCTTGGTCTGCATGCCGCCACGGCCCAGGGCACCGCCGACGCTGCCGGCCACGGCGTCCAGGGCCGGGTCATCGGCGCGGGCTTCGAAGATCAACTGGGCATCGGGGTTGTTGCGCGGGTCGGCGTCAAACATGCCGTCGCGGTCGGTGAGGATCACCAGCAGATCGGCTTCCACCAGGTTGGCCACCAGGGCGGCCAGGGTGTCGTTGTCGCCAAAGCGGATTTCGTCGGTGACCACGGTATCGTTTTCGTTGATCACCGGGATGACTTTCAGCTCTACCAGCGCGCGCAGGGTGCTACGGGCGTTGAGGTAGCGCTTGCGGTCGGACAGGTCGTCGTGGGTCAGCAGGATCTGCGCCGTGTGGCGGCCGTGCTCGGCAAAGCTGGATTCCCAGGCTTGCACCAGGCCCATCTGGCCGATGGCGGCGGCGGCTTGCAGTTCGTGCATCGCGCTGGGTCGCGCGGTCCAGCCGAGGCGGCTCATCCCGGCGGCAACGGCCCCGGACGACACCAGCACCAGCTCCACACCGGCCTCATGCAAGGCCACCATCTGCTCGACCCAGACGCCCATGGCTGCGCGATCCAGACCTTTGCCATCCGCCGTCAGCAACGCACTTCCGATCTTTACGACCCAGCGCTGCGCACCTGTCACTTTGCTCCGCATCATCTTCAACCTTAGATTGAGGGCTGCGCGACCCAGCGCGGCCCATAACGTTAAACCCGGATACTAAAACGCCGCTCCAGGGAGCGGCGTTCAAGTTTACTGCAACGGATCAGTCGCGCACGTAAATGATTTCCGGACCGTCTTCATCATCCACGTCTTCTTCGTCCCAATCGTCGTCACCGATGTCGTGGACCGACTTCACGCCACTGCGGCGCAAGGCACGCTGGTCGTCCAGGGCCTGCAGCTGGGCGCGGGCTTCGTCTTCGATGCGCTGATCGAGTTCGGCCAGTTCGGCCTTGAACACCGGGTCGGCCGCCAGGCGGTCGGCGCGGTCTTCCAGGTAGCGCATGATGTCGCGGGTCAGGCGCTCGGTGCCTTCTTTGGCGATGGCCGAGATCACGTAGACCGGGCCTTCCCACTCCAGGCGGTCGACGATTTCCTTGACGCGCGCCTCGTGCTCTTCTTCGAGGATCTGGTCGCACTTGTTCAGCACCAGCCAACGATCACGCTCGGCCAGGGACGGGCTGAACTTGGTCAGTTCGCTGACGATCACTTCGGCGGCATCCGGTGCGCTGGTGTCATCCAGTGGCGCCATGTCCACGAGGTGCAGCAGCAGACGGGTACGGGACAAGTGCTTGAGGAAGCGAATCCCCAGGCCTGCGCCATCGGAAGCACCTTCGATCAGACCGGGAATGTCGGCGATCACGAAGCTTTTCCAGCGGTCAACGCTGACCACGCCCAGGTTAGGCACCAGGGTGGTGAACGGGTAATCGGCAACTTTCGGCTTCGCGGCCGAGACCGAGCGGATGAAGGTACTTTTACCGGCGTTCGGCAGGCCCAACAGGCCCACGTCGGCCAATACTTTCATTTCCAGCTTCAGGTCACGCTGTTCGCCCGGCTTGCCTGGAGTGGTCTGGCGCGGCGCGCGGTTGGTACTGGACTTGAATCGGGTGTTGCCCAGACCGTGCCAGCCGCCCTGCACAACCATCAGCTTCTGGCCGGCCTTGGTCAGGTCGCCGATCACTTCCTGGGTGGCAGAGTCGATGATGGTGGTGCCGACCGGTACGCGCAGTACCAGGTCTTCGCCTTTTTTACCGGTGCAGTCGGTGCTGCCGCCGTTGGAGCCACGCTCGGCATCGAAGTGCCGCGTGTAACGGTAGTCGACCAGGGTGTTGAGGTTTTCGTCGGCCATCATGTAGATGGAACCGCCGTCACCGCCGTCACCGCCGTTGGGGCCACCGTTTTCGATGAATTTTTCGCGACGGAAACTCATGCAACCGTTACCGCCGTCGCCTGCTTTTACTCGGATGGAAACTTCATCAACGAACTTCATAACAAAACGCCTCTCGTCGCGTGGACGAGCTTAAGAAACCAAGACATAAGACTCTTGCAAAAATGAGCGTAGCGACCTCAAGCAACCGCCGCAAATGCGGCGGCTTGCGCCCATTACAAACAGCTTTGCAAGAGACTCACCCCACAAACGAAAAAGCCCCGTCGCAAGACAGGGCTTTTCCAGCGATCTCGCAATTAAGCTGCGACAACGCTCACGTAACGGCGGTTGAACGCGCCTTTTACTTCAAACTTGATCACGCCTTCGATTTTAGCGAAGAGAGTGTGATCTTTACCCATGCCTACACCGTAACCGGCGTGGAATTGGGTGCCGCGCTGACGCACGATGATGTTGCCCGGAATGATTTTCTGGCCGCCATACATCTTCACGCCAAGGCGTTTGGCTTCTGAGTCGCGACCGTTACGGGTACTACCACCAGCTTTTTTGTGTGCCATGAGTCAATTCTCCTAGTGAGGAATTAGGCTGAAATTAAGCCTGAATACCGGTGATTTTGATCTCGGTGTACCACTGGCGGTGGCCCATACGTTTCATGTGGTGCTTACGACGACGGAACTTGATGATGCGGACTTTATCGTGACGACCTTGGGAGATCACTTCAGCCACAACGGTAGCGCCAGCAACAACTGGAGCGCCGATGTTCACGTCATCGCCATTGGCGACCAACAGAACGCGATCAAAAGTCACGGATTCGCCAGTAGCGACTTCCAGTTTTTCGATCTTCAGGTATTCACCTGGGGCGACTTTGTATTGCTTGCCACCAGTAACAATTACTGCGTACGACATGGTATTTCTCCGATAATCCTGCTCACCCAGCGCTTTATAAGAAGAGGTATTGGCTGGCATGGCTGCATGGGATGGACGTCCCGAATGCAATTGCGTAAGGCAGGTGCTGCCCAGGAAGTTCAGGGTGCGCGATTGTACGCAAGGTAAAGGGGTGTTGCAAGGGGCCGTCTATCGCGCCTTGACACCCGGGGGTCAGGGTCCTAGCATGCCGCGCAACCCTTCTGGAGCGACTGTCGCTGATGCAACCCCAAGCTTTCTACCGCGCGGTCGCGGACGATTTTAGCGCCGTCGACGGCATCATCAAGCAGCAGCTGACATCTAAAGTGCCGCTGGTCTCCAAAATCGGCGACTACATTACGTCGGCGGGCGGCAAACGCCTGCGTCCTTTATTAGTGTTGCTGTGCGGCAAGGCCCTGGGCCGTGAGGGCGATGACCTGCGCCTCCTGGCCGCCACCATTGAGTTCCTGCACACCGCTACCCTGCTGCATGACGACGTGGTCGACATGTCCGGCATGCGCCGTGGCCGCGAGACCGCCAACGCAATGTGGGGCAATGCCCCCAGCGTACTGGTGGGTGACTTCCTGTATTCGCGCTCCTTCGAAATGATGGTCGAGCTGGGCTCGATGCCAGTGATGAAGATTCTTTCACAGGCCACACGCATCATCGCCGAGGGCGAAGTGTTGCAGCTGTCGAAGGTCCGCGACGCCAGCACCACCGAAGAAACCTACATGGAAGTGATTCGCGGCAAGACCGCGATGCTCTTCGAAGCCTCGACCCACAGTGCCGCAGCGCTGTGTGGCGCCACCGCCGAACAGGCCGAAGCGCTGCGCACCTTTGGTGATCACCTGGGCGTGGCGTTCCAACTGGTGGACGACCTGCTCGACTACCGTGGCGACGCCGAAACCCTGGGCAAGAACGTGGGTGACGACCTGGCCGAAGGCAAGCCGACCCTGCCGTTGATCTACACCATGCGCGAAGGCACACCGGAACAGGCAGCCCTGGTGCGCAAGGCGATCCAGAAAGGCGGGATCGAAGACCTGGAGGCCATCCGTGCCGCCGTTGAAGCTTCGGGCTCGCTGGATTACACCGCTCAGCTGGCGCGTGACTTCGTCGCCCGTGCCATCCAGTGCCTGGAAGTGATTCCAGCCAGCGAATACCGGGACGCCTTGGTCGAGCTGAGTGAGTTTGCGGTAGCCCGCACTCACTGATCCGGCCCTATGTAGGAAAGGGCTTGTGTGGGAGCGGGCTTGCTCGCGAAAGCGGTGTATCAGTCGGTATATGTGCTGACTGAAATCCGCTTTCGCGAGCAAGCCCGCTCCCACATTTAGTTTGTATTGCCAGCTCAAGACTGCGTCCTCCCTCGCAATAAACCCTATATAATGTGCGCCCTTTAGCCATCCTGACTCTCAAGGAGCCTTAGTGAGCACGTTGCCACCCTGCCCGAAATGCAATTCCGAATACACCTACGAAGACGGCGCCCAGCTGATCTGCCCGGAATGCGCCCATGAGTGGTCCGCCAACGGCGAGACCGAAGCAGCCGGTGATGAAACCGTGAAGAAAGATGCTGTAGGCAATGTGCTGCAGGACGGCGATACCATCACCGTGATCAAGGACCTCAAGGTCAAGGGCACTTCCCTGGTGGTCAAGGTCGGCACCAAGGTCAAGAACATCCGCCTGTGCGACGGCGACCACGATATCGATTGCAAGATCGATGGTATCGGCCCGATGAAGCTCAAGTCCGAGTTCGTGCGCAAGGTCTGAACCTGCTGCTTCCATCCCGCGCCCGTCGCGGGATGGCGTTTCGCCCTCCCCGTTGATCCCGCGCAATATCCACACAGAAAAATCCAGAATCCGCCAATAGGCACTTGCTATTCCACGAATAAGAATTATTCTCATTGAAACCCATCAAGGAGAATGACTCATGACGTATTTGATCGATGCCTGGCTGGACCGCCCACACCCTTACCTGCGCATCCTGCATCGGGAAACCGGTGAAGTCTGTGCGGTGCTGGAAGAGGAAGCGCTGAATGAGCTGCAGGACCAGGGCGACCTGGACGTGAGTGGCCTGAGTTCCAGTGAGCCTGGGGTGTTGAAGGAGGTCGTGCGTAACCTGTTTCTGTTCTGCTATGCCCGAGCGTTGCGCCCGGCCACTGAGTTGAATGGCAAGTTCCATCCATGAAGCAAACTGTACAGTCTTTGGGAACGGGCTTTATGTGGGAGCGGGCTTGCTCGCGAAGCGGACAACACGGTGTATCAGACAGACCGCGTTGATGCATTCGCGAGCAAGCCCGCTCCCACACAAGCCCAACACCCGCAGTAATCAGCAGGTCTTACAGAACGTCGAGCAGCTCGACGTCGAACACCAGAACGCTGTGCGGCGGGATGCTGCCAACGCCTTGAGCGCCATAAGCCAGTTCGCTCGGCACGTACAGGCGCCATTTGCTGCCGGCATTCATCAGTTGCAGGGCTTCGGTCCAGCCAGCGATCACGCCACCGACCGGGAATTCTGCAGGCTGGCCGCGCTCGTAGGAGCTGTCAAACACAGTGCCGTCGATCAGGGTGCCGTGGTAGTGGGTACGCACTTGGTCTTCACGGGTTGGCTTGGCGCCAGTACCCGCGGTCAGCACTTCAAATTGCAGGCCAGAAGCCAGGGTGGTGATGCCATCACGCTTGGCGTTTTCAGCCAGGAATGCCAGGCCAGCGCCAGCAGCCGCTTCAGCCTTGGCAGCCGCTTCGGCTTGCATGATTTCACGGATGACCTTGAAGCTGGCAGCCATTTGCTCCTGGTCAACACGGCTTGGCTTACCGGCGAACGCGTCGGTCAAGCCGGCCAGGATCGCGTCGATGCTCACGCCCGGTGGCGGGTTGTCGCGCAATTGGTCGCCCAGTTGACGGCCAATACCGTAGCTGACGCGGGTTTCGTCGGTGGACAGATTAACTTCGGACATGAAGGTGCTCCGCTGTAGGACGGCACGAATATCCGTGCCCTCCAGATCTAAAAGGGCCAGCAGACTAGCACACAACACCCAACCTTGATGAGCGTCCCGCTATAGCTATCTACAGCCGGACACCCGTCGCCACTCCCCATGCTGGTGGTTCCATTCATCACCCTGGGACCGTGCCGATGAGTACGCCGAATCACCGCCTCCCCCTGCAACAACTCCACAGTCACCTGCTGGAAATCGCCCCAACGCTGCGCCCCCATAGTCGGCGCCCCGTCACCTTGCCAGATGAGCGGCTGGCACTGGACACCCTCAACACCACCCTCAAGCGCATCAACCAAGCCTATATGACCCAGGCCAGCGCCCTTTACCAGGCGCTGGACCTGACCGACCCCGGCCAACTGGCCAAACTGAAAACCCGCCTGGACACCCAGCTGCAACACCTGGATGACACCAGCACCGTCAATGGCCAGAGCCGCAAGACCTACCTGACTGACACTGCCGGCATCAAGGCGCTGGAACAGGAAACCCGGCTCAATGTCAGCGATACCTTGCTGTCCCCCCTCGACCTGCAGATGCTGGAAGACTGCTCCCGGCCTCCGACGTTGCGCCCTGGTCTGTACGCCTTGACCTTTGATTACCAGGACCGACGCATCGAATTCGCCGGGGCGTTCGTGCTGACACGCCAGGCTACCCCGAGCGTTGACCGCTTGAGCGGCGATGCCGTCGTGGGCCCGGTGCTGCTCTTCACGCCCTCACGTGGGTTGGAAGCCTTCGCCACCTTGCAAGACCTTGACCAGGGCCTGCTGCATACCATGGCACTGCGCAGCGGCCATGCTGAATTCAGCCGTCACTTGCCGGTGCAGTATCAGCACTTGGATGTCACCGATATCTGGCCGCTGGCACTGCAACCGATCACCGATCAACCGCTGTTCGAACATGCTTATCAAGCCCTGCTCGACAAACGTAAAAAAGACATCCACCACGCCCTGAGCCTGGCCGAAAATGCTCAGTTGAACGCTACCCAACTCAAGCAGCACCTCGACGACGCCCTCCACGCCGCGCTGCCCGACCTCACACTGCGCCTGGACATTCTCGCCCAACGCCTGCTGGAGCGCGACCTGTTCAATGCCCTGCCCGACTGGTATCGCAGCGCCAACACGCGCGAGCGCGCGACCATCGACCAGCACCTGCAGCGCTACAATCAAGCCCGCCAGGCTTTCCTCGAGCTGTTCGGCCCCGCCGCGACACCTCAAGCCCTGGCCCGCCATCAATGGGCCGAGCAACTGGCCGATGAGCTGGATATCCACGACCTGGACCCGGACCTGCTGCACATCACCACGCTTCGTACCGTGCCTCAGGTTGGCACCTACAACCAGCAACGGTCATTGGTGGAGCTGACCCTGCGCGGCCTGCACCCCGGCGACAGTACGCCCGGTTCGGCGTTCCTCGATCGCAGCACCTTGAGCTACGCCGGAGCGCCGCTTGGCGCCGCCCACGCGCACCTCAACCTGCCCACCTTGCTCACGCTGCTGCAAGACATGCAACCGCGCCTGGACTTCGCCAGCACGCTGAAAACCGCACTGGCCGCTCCACAAATCAAACGGGCGGCACGGAGGCTCTTCGATCAGCGCCTGGTGCTCATGGCCAACCTCGCCCGGCTGCAAGGCCATCTGGGCCCGGACGATTTCCAACGTTTCGAAGACTTGCAAAAACACACACGCCAATCGTTGCACGCCCAGACCGTGTTGCTCCACGGCGCACAACTCAAGGACCTGTGGCTGCTGCGCGAAGATGACGGCCAGGGCCAGGTCAAACGCCTCTTGCTGTGTACGCCCGACGCACCGAGCGCCCGGCAGTTCATCGCATTCAACACACTGCGCGAATGCCAGACCCATATCATCGGCTGGACGGACAGCAAGGCCCGCCTCAAGGGGCGCACCATGAGCGACTACCTGCTGGAGCAGGTGCCGCTGCGCTTCAGGCCAAAGATGCGTGACTTTCTGCGCAGCATCAGCCTGCGCCCTGACGCCAACGAGCACCTGGAAGTGACTTTTGGCAAACCGTGCACCTATGCCGACTGCCTGGAAGCGATCGCCGCGCACCAGTTGACGATACAGTTGGATGACTACGAGTTCAGCTCACCGGCCTGGTACCGCACGGCCTCTGTCAATGATCGCAGCCGCCTGGCAAGCCTGGCCGACGATGCGGCCGGCGCACTGCGTGTCTATAACGCAAGGCCAGACGCTGAATCCAGCGTCCCTGCGTTCGAGCGCTACCTGCATGACCAAGCCAGGCTCAGTCTCAACCGTCTGTTAGGTCGCCAGCAAAACGATATTGACCCGGATACAGTATTTGCCTATGCCCCCAAACCACTGGTGGGCGCTGCGGCGACGCCAGTGTCGTACACCACGCTGTATCGCGATGGGTATGAAGACGGCATCGGCTTTCTCAATGAAAAATTCTCAACCTCCGCGACCTTCCGCGGCCCGCCCGACGTAGACCTGAGCCCGTTGACAGCGCAGAACGTAGCACGCTCCGTCACGGGCGTCTGGATCGGTCAACGCTACACCGATGAAATCCGTCGACGCCTGCAAAACAGTGACAGCCCAGGCTATGACGAGCGACGCACTGCCGTGCTGGCCATCGTGCAACTGCAGATAAAAAGCGCGGCTCTGGAGTCCCGCCTGCAAGGGCATCTCACTCCAGCTGACCTGGCCTGGCTGGAGAAGGCCATTGAGGGTCTTTCCGACAGCGGCAACACCGAGCGCAACATCTACAGGGTGCACCGACTGTCCATTGATGGAGACTGGGTGATCGGCAACTACCTGTTCAGCCACGGCGACAACCCGATACTGCTTTACACCCCTGATGCGCCGGACGGCATCCGTTGGCGCGAGGCCAGGCTGTTCAACTACGTGCTCAAAAAAGTTGAGGGGATGCCCGCTTACTGGGGCGCGCGGGTACCGTTGCCGTCAATGGCACGGGTTGCACAGTTCCTGAAAACCGCTCGTGAAGGGTTGCCGGTCGAGATCGACCGCACCACCCCGAGCCCTGCCCGGTATGACAGCATCCAGCACATCACACCGCTGACCGATCTGCGCCATGAGTTCTACAACATGAGCCTGCAACGCAAGATCGATGACGTGCACGCGACAACAGTCAATCGGCTCCAGATGATCACTGGCATTCTGTGGACCTGCGTCGAGTGGCTGACCGCGGTCGCCACCATGCCGTTCCCACTGCTCAGTCTGACCCTGGGCGGCCTACTGGCCTTCAAGGACGCCATGCTCGCCCTCAACGCCTACCACCAGAACGACACGGACAGCGCCCTGCAGCACTATCTCGGCTACCTGGCCAATGTGGGTGGGGCGCTGTTGTTCGACGCGCGTCCGGCATTGAAGGGCGCCTTCAAGTCACTGCGTCCGACGATTCGCACGAGCACACAAGCTGCCGACAACGCAGTGCTCAGCCAGGTAGACATGCTCAAACCCGAGGGCATGCAGCCGGTGCTGTTCGACGGAAACTCACTGTGGGCGTCACACACCCCGGATGCATTGGGTCGCTACTTGCTGTATCGCCATGACCCGCAGAGCGGCCAGTTGCTGTCCACCTCACGGTTGGTCAACCGCAATGCCGACGGCCAATGGGTGCGTTCCGGTGTGGTCGGTGGCGGGCGCAAGAAATACGAAAAGCTGTTGGCCGACGAGAGCAGCCCACTGGAGGCATTCGACGTCGCGCCCGAGCAAGCCAAGACCTTCCGCGCGATGCTCGACCCGGAGTTCAAGGCCCGCCTGGAGGGGATGGGGGCCGAATATGGCGGTGCCGCACAAGGTAATGCCTTCAACCAAGCGGCCCCCTTGCGCACGGCGTATGCCAAGCAGATCGAACGGCTGAACCAGCGTGCCGACGCCTTCTTCCCGGCGCTCCCCGCTGCAGCGCCCAAGTCCCCCTTGCCCGTGTTCGCGGTCGATACCGCACCTGTGGATATCCTCAAGTCCCTGTTCAATCGCCACAAACGCCTGATCATCGGCGCCCTCGACAGCTCCATCGCCAGCAAGCAACTGTTGATCGAACAATTGCCTGCGCTGGCCGAACAGGGGCTCAAGCGCGTCTACATCGAAAACCTGCCCCGCGACCTGTTCCATCGCAAGCTGAAGGTCCTCAACAACCAGCTCGGCGGCAACAAGGCCCAGGCGCTGGCCCAGATCGAGCGGCATCTGATGCAAGTCGATCAAGCCCTGGGGCTCACGGCCGATGCCCCGTTCACTTATCGAAAATTGCTGCTGGAAACCCAACGCTTGAATATTGCCATCGATGGCATCGACGGGTCCGCCTCGTACCATATGGAGCACGTACTGGCTCTTGGGGAGGGTCCGCGCTTCATTCCCCGCAGCAGCAAGCTGCGCAATGCCTACTCCCACTCCGTGATTGAACAAAACCTGAAAAACAACCCCGGCGAAGGCTGGTTGGCGCTGGTGGACTCCAACCGCCTGGGCACTCATGAACAGGTCGCGGGCCTGGCAGATCTACAAAACACTCCGGCCCTGCGGGTTGAAGACGCCGCACCCGGCCAACGCATCGGCGTATGGCCCGACACCGCCACCCGCGCGCAGTCTCGCGGTGACTTCATCCTGACCCTGCCAACCATCCACGCCACGTTGCGCAGACCCAGTACGTCGGGCACACCGGCGGGCGCTGCCAGCCATTACGCCGCGTTCGACCTGCCCTCGGACATTCGCAGCGATATCAACCTGATCAGGCAGACCCATCGCGGCCTCGACACTCGCTACTCAATTGCCACCCCCCGACATGCTGCCGCGCAATCCACCTTCAGCCAAACCCGGCAGCGGCTTTCGGACAACGCCAAGATTTTTTTCAACGAGCTCACATTGCCCCCGCGCAGTTTGCCGGCGAACCTGGCCACGACCAGCAGTGAAACCGTGTTCATCGAGCGGCTGTACCAACAAAAACTCGGGCTGGTCATTGGCGAAGCCCACAGCGCCCGCGCCAGCAAGCGGCTGCTGATCGACAACTTCAAGCTCCTGAAAAAACAGGGCGTCAAGACGCTATACATGGAGCATCTGCTCACCGACCTGCACCAGGCCGCGCTGGAGACTTACCAGCGCACGCTGAAAATGCCGCCCATTCTGGAACATTACCTGCTGAGTCTGGACGCCGGTCACATGCCGCAATACAGAGGCCCGGACACCTTCACTCAAGTCGTCAAGGCAGCCAACAAGCACGGGATCCGCATACGCGCACTGGACTGCACCGCCAGCTATCACGTCAAAGGCCTCGGTGGGGATACCCCCCGCGCCCGGCTGTTCAGCTACTTTGCCAACCAGGTGATCAGCGCAGACCAACAGGCCCTGGGTCCGCATAAGTGGGTAGCGTTCATGGGCAGTACGCACACGGACATGTATGTCGGCGTACCCGGTATCGCGCAGTTGCAGGATGCCGTCAGCCTGCATGTGCGTGATACCGCGCCGTCATTGGCCAAACCGTTGCACAGCGCTGGCTGGCAGAGGGTTGACGACCGCTACGGCGTGGCCTTGCACAGCGACTACCGCGTTGAAGTGGGCATTGCAGGGCGGCCGCTGCCCCCCGTCGAACCGCTGCCGGACCGCAGCAAGCTAACGGCGCCCGGACAGTTCTTCATCGAGCGCCCCACTGACGGCGAGGCCAACCTGGTGCACTTCTCGCGCAGCAATGAAATTCTCACCACGCCGATTCAAATCGACGACAAGGGCCAGTACTTCGTCGAGCGCTGGGAGTCCTTCAGCCCCCTGCGCTTCTACTACTTGTCTCAATTGGTCGAGGCGCTCAAAACCCCTCCCCCAAGAGGCATGGGGCTAACACAAGTGGCCGGATAAGCCGCCAGCACCCTGCCCGTTCATCGGGCAGAGTGCCTGTTTCACCCCACCAGCCGAAAAAGCCATTTCAGATTCATGTATCGCCGCCGATACCCATCTACTTACTTTGGCTGGCTCAAACAACAACACCGTCCAGCAGACAAACATCAACTTGCGGAGCATTCGATGAACAGCTGGTTCGGCAACATCAGCGTCAACCTCAAACTGGGCCTGGGCTTCGGCCTGGTATTGGTCCTCACCTCGATCCTGGCCTTGACCGGCTGGACCAGCCTGGGCGGCCTGATCGATCGTAGCAACTGGATGAGCGACATCACCCAGCTCAACGCCTCGTTGACCAAGCTGCGCATCGTGCGCTTGCAGTACATGCTGGCCAACGGTGATGAGGCCGTGGCGCAGAACGTGCAGACCAACCTCGACGCCTTCGCCGCCCAGCAACAGAAACTGCTGGACAGCTTCAAGAGCCCGGAAAACCTCAAGCTGCTCAACGAGCAGAAGAGCATCATCACCGCTTACCAGCAGTCTTTGAACAAGATGCGCGAGGCCTATCGCAACGGCAGCGCCGCGCGCCAGGTCATGGGCGACAAGGCTGACATCGCCAACGCCCAGATCAACGCCCTGGAAACCAACGTGCAGCAGATGCCCGACAGTGCAGAGCGCTTCACGCAATACCAGGCCGTGACAGATGCCAAGGAAGACTTCCAATTGGCGCGCTATGAAGTGCGCGGCTACACCAACAACGTCAACGCCGAGACCGAAGCCCGCGCCGCCGCACAAATCGAAAAAGCCATCGGCGGCTTGAAGAAGCTGAGCGCCGCGTTCGGCAGCAGCCAGCAAGCCGCATTGGCTTCGCTGGAAACGGCACTGGGCGCCTATCGCAGTGCCGTGCAGAGCTACAAGGCCGCCAACGCCAACATCGTGACCGCTCGTGCCGAGATGACCACCCAGGGCACCGACATCGTCTCGATCAGCGAAAAGCTCTACGACATCCAGCTGGATCGCCGCGACGCAGAAAGCGCCCAGGCCCGCAGCCTGCAATTGATCAGCACCCTGCTGGCCCTGCTGGTCGGCATCATTGCCGCACTGGTCATCACCCGCCAGATCACCCGCCCACTGCAAGACACCCTGGCCGTGGTTGAACGCATCGCCTCGGGCGACTTGAGCCACAACATCCAGGTCACCCGCCGCGACGAACTGGGCGTGCTGCAACAAGGCATCCAGCGCATGGGCACCACGTTGCGTGAACTGATCAGCGGTATCCGCGATGGCGTGATGCAGATCTCCAGCGCCGCCGAAGAGTTGTCGGCCGTGACCGAACAGACCAGCGCTGGCGTGAACAGCCAGAAGATCGAGACCGATCAAGTGGCCACCGCCATGCACGAGATGACCGCTACCGTGCAGGAAGTGGCGCGCAATGCCGAGCAAGCCTCCCAGGCCGCCTCCGACGCCGACGGCCAGGCCCGTGAAGGCGACAAGGTGGTGGCCGAAGCCATTGCCCAGATCGAGCGCCTGGCCGCCGAAGTGGCGCGCTCCACCGATGCCATGACGCACCTGCAGCAAGAGAGCAACAAGATCGGCAGCGTGATGGACGTGATCAAGGCCGTGGCCGAACAGACCAACCTGCTCGCCCTCAATGCGGCGATCGAAGCGGCACGTGCCGGTGAAGCCGGTCGTGGGTTTGCCGTGGTGGCGGATGAAGTGCGCGGCCTGGCCCAGCGCACGCAGAAGTCCACCGAGGAAATCGAAGGTCTGGTAGCCGGTTTGCAGAACGGCACGCAGCAAGTGGCCAACGTGATGAACAACAGCCGCAGCCTCACTGACAGCAGCGTCGAACTGACGCGCAAGGCCGGCGTGTCACTGGAAAACATCACCCGTACGGTGTCGAACATCCAGTCGATGAACCAGCAGATCGCAGCCGCCGCCGAGCAGCAGAGCGCCGTGGCTGAAGAGATCAGCCGCAGTATCGTGAATGTGCGTGATGTGTCTGAGCAGACCGCAACGGCGAGTGACGAGACGGCTAAATCGAGTGTGGAGCTGGCGCGCTTGGGCAGCCAGTTGCAGCAGATGGTCAGTCATTTCCGGGTTTAAGCGTAATCAATGTGGCGAGGGAGCTTGCTCCCTCGCCACAGGTGCAAACTCAGACATACTCGGCCCTCCGTGAGTTGGGCCTTACCTCCAGCGCACTTACCGGAACACGTGAGCCCTCGGACGCAGGTCGATGCGTCCTTTGAGAGCGCAACCCCAGCCACTAACTGGTTTTTTTATTGCCTGCGATTTCCCCTCAGCCCTCGCCTTCCTCGACAAACACCAGCCGATTCCCAAACGGGTCTTTGATGCTCATCTCACGCGAGCCCCAGGGCGTGTCTTCAACCCCTGGCTTGGCATACCGGTAGTCCTTGCCCACCAACTGCTGCTGATAGGCGTCCACCCCTTGCGCCTGGATCCGCACCGCCGCGCCCGGCGACGCATCGCCATGGTGCTCGGACAAATGCAGCACGCAGTCACCCAGCGATACTTGTAAATACAGCGGAAAATTCGCTTCGAAGCGATGCTGCCAATCCACCTTGAACCCCAGGAAATCGACGTAAAACTCCAGCGCCTTGGCCTCGTCGAAAATCCGCAAAATGGGGGTGACTTTTCCTAAGTGCATGCATCCGCCTCCGTGTCTGAAAACCACAACTATAGGGGGTTCCATTGTTGAATGGCAGATCGAAATCGCAGGCAGCTCCCACAGTGGATCGCATTCATCCAGCCCCCCCGATCCACTGTGGGAGCTGGCTTGCCTGCGATGAAGGCCAAACCGATCTACCGCCCCGCCACAAACCCACCCCGCAAATCCCCACTGCGCGCCAGGAACCGCCCCGGCCTTTCACCGTTCGCCTGCCCTTCGCTGTAGCTCAACACGCCGTTGACCCACACCCCATCAATCCCTTCCGCTGCCTGCTGCGGCGCCTTGAAATCCGCCACATCGCGCACGCGCAACGGGTCGAACAGCACCAGGTCAGCCCAGTGCCCTTCGCGGATTTCGCCGCGTTCGGACAACCCGAATCGCGCGGCCGACAGCCCGGTCATCTTGTGCACGGCGGTATGCAACGGGAACAAGCCGACATCCCGACTGAAATGCCCCAGCACCCGCGGAAACGCCCCCCACAAACGCGGATGCGGGAACGGGTCTTCCGGCAGCCCGTCCGACCCGACCATCGATAAGGGATGCGCCAAAATACGCCGCACATCCGCCTCATCCATCCCGTAGTACACCGCCCCGGCAGGTTGTAGCCGGCGCGCGGCATCCATCAGCGAAACATCCCACTCGGCCGCAATATCCTGCAAATCACGCCCGCCCATCTCCGGGTGTGGCGTCGACCAGGTGATGGTGATGCGGAACGCATCGGTGACCTGCTTGAGGTCCAGCGTCGAAGAGCTCGCCGCATAGGGGTAGCAATCGCAGCCTACCGGGTGGGTTTTCGCCGCCTCTTCCAAGGACGCCAGCAACTGCGGACTACGCCCCCAGTTACCCGCGCCGGCGCACTTGAGGTGAGAAATGATCACCGGCGCCCTGGCATGCCGGCCGATCAGGAAGGCCTCGTCCATCGCCTCCAGCACCGGTTCAAATTCGCTGCGCAAATGGGTGGTGTACACCGCGCCAAACGCGGTCAGTTCCTCACTCAATTGCAGCACTTCATCGGTCTCGGCGTTGAACGCGCTGGCGTAGGCCAGGCCTGTGGATAAACCGAGGGCGCCGGCTTCGAGGCTTTCTTGCAGTTGCACACGCATGGCCGAAATTTCATCCGGCGTGGCGGTGCGATGCAGGTCATCCATATGGTTGCTGCGCAAGGCCGTATGGCCGATCAGCGCAGCGACGTTGACCGCTGGGTGGGCGCTTTCCACCGCAGCACGGTAATCGGAAAACCGTGGGTAAGTGAACGCCGCGCGCGTGCCCAACAGGTTCATCGGGTCCGGAGGGTCACCGCGCAAACTGACCGGCGATGCACTGATGCCGCAATTGCCGACAATCACCGTCGTAACCCCTTGGCTGAGCTTGGGCAGCATCTGCGGTTGGCGGATCACCACCGTGTCATCGTGGGTGTGCACGTCGATAAAGCCCGGCGCCAACACGCGCCCCGTCGCATCCACTTCATGGGTGGCCGTCGCCTCGGATAAATCGCCGATGGTCTCGATGCGCCCTTCGCGCAGCCCGACGTCAGCAACATAGCCGGGCGTGTTGCTGCCATCGATGATCAACGCCTGGCGAATCAGCGTGTCGTACGTCATGTCAGTCTCCAAGCGGCAGGCTGTCGGGGCCGCCGCGATAATCGTCCAGCGCCAGCTTGATCCGGCGCAGGCGCTCCTGGTTGTCGTCCGGCATGGCCAGCGCCAGCTCGGTGGCGAGCAGGTCGATGGCCAACAGCAGTCCGTAGCGCGCCGCCGTGGGTTTGTAGATAAAACTGGTTTCAGCCGGTTGCAGCGGCAGCACCACGTCGGCCAGTTCGGCTAGCGGGGAACCGGCAAGGGTGATGGCGATGATGCGCGCATCGTAGTTGCGCGCCAGCCTGACCACGTCCAGCAACTCCGGCGTTAGGCCGGTGAGCGAGCACACAATCAGCGCGTGCTCAGGGCCCAACGTCGCAGCGGTGACTCGCATCATCACCGGGTCATGGCTGGCGGCAATCGGATAACCCAGACGCACCAGGCGGACCTGCAACTCATCGCTGCACAGGCTCGACGGGCCGCCCATGCCAAACGCATGGATCATCCGCGCCTTGCCCAACAGGCTCACCGCATCGGCAAAACTCGCCTGGTTGAAACCCGACAAATGCTGGCGCAAGGTCGCCTCGATATCCCCCAGGATCTGCCGATGAAAGGCCGACTGTTCCGGCAACCCCGACGGGTCCAGGAAACGGCTGCCCACGCCACTGGCCTGGGCCAGTTGCAGGCGCAAATCGCGCAGATCCCGACAGCCCACACTGCGCGCGAACCGCGACAGCGTCGCCGTGCTGACCTCGGCCCGTTGCGACAACGCTTCCAGACTGGCGGACGCGGCAAACCCCACGTCTTCGAGCATCAGCCTGGCGATACGCCCTTCACCGGCGCTGAAAGAATCCTGGCGGGCGCGGATCTGGTAGAGGATGTCCATGGGGTCTCCGGGTTACAGGATGCAGGACAGACCATAGGTCAGACCGAAGGCGACCACTGAAATGAGGGTCTCCAACACGGTCCAGGTCTTGAAGGTCTGGATCACCGTCATATTGAAGTATTCCTTGATCAGCCAGAAGCCGCCGTCGTTCACGTGGGAAAAGATCACCGAGCCCGCGCCCGTGGCCAGTACCAGCAATTCGGGGTGTGGATAACCCAGGCCCATGGCGACTGGGGCAACCACGCCAGACGCGGTGGTCATGGCCACCGTCGCCGAACCGGTGGCAATACGCATCAACGCAGCAAACAGCCACCCCATCACCAGCGGCGACAGGTGAAAGGCGTGGGCCAAACCGAGAATTTCGTGGGTAACGCCCGCGTCGACCAGGATGCGATTCAAACCACCGCCCGCGCCCACCAGCAAGGTGATACTCGCGGTCGGTGCCAGGCACTCATTGGTGAACTTGAGGATCGACTCGCGATTGAAGCCCTGTGCAATGCCCAAGGTCCAGAAGCTCACCAAGGTCGCCACCAACAACGCGATCACCGAGTTGCCGATAAACAGCAGGAATTGATTGAAGCCGGTGCCCGGTGTAGAAATCACATTGGCCCAACCGCCGATCATCATCAGCACCACCGGCAGCAAAATAGTGCCCATGGTCAGCGTGAAGCTCGGCAGGCGGGTGCGCGGTTCGCGGTCGATGAACTGGCGTTCCAGTGGGTTTTCGGCCGGCAAGTGAATGCGCGGCACGATGAATTTGGCGTAGACAGGACCGGCGATGATGGCGGTGGGAATGCCGATCAAAATCGCATACAGCACGGTCTGCCCCACTGACGCGTTGTACGCCAGCACCGCCATCATCGCCGCCGGGTGCGGTGGCACCAACGCGTGCACCACCGACAGGCCGGCGACCATCGGCAAGCCGACCATCAGGATCGACACGCCCACGCGCCGCGCCACGGTAAAGGCGATCGGCACCAGCAACACAAAACCGACCTCGAAAAACAGCGGTAACCCCACCAGGAAGGCAATGCACACCATGGCCCAATGGGCGTTGCGCTCGCCAAAACGGCTGATCAGCGTGCGCGCCACCTGTTCGGCGCCACCGGACTCGGCCATCATCTTGCCCAGCATGGTGCCCAGCGCGACAACCAGGGCGATATGCCCCAGGGTCTTGCCGACGCCCGCCTCGTAGGAGCCCATGATGGTGTCGGCCGGCATGCCGGCCATCAGCGCCAGGCCAATCGACACCAGGGTGATGACGATGAACGGGTTGAGCCGGTAACGTGCAATCAGCACGATCAATGCAATGATGGCAATGGCAGCGTATGCCAATAGCCCGAAGCCCGGTGATGCGGCCATGCGGTACTCCTCGGAAAGGGTCACGTCGATTTGTGGGTGAAACTCATAAATCATTACCGAGGAGCATTTTCAATTTTCATGAAAGTAATTTTCGCCTACGGATAAGCGCTGTCGCTTTGGGATATGCCAGGCGACCGTTCATGAAAATCCGGAGGGTGTTCTTACATGAAGTTTTTTGCGTGCCGAAACTCAATGGCCGGGGCCGAGTCTCAGATTGCGGCGCCCTCACCGCCCAGTACTCACGACCAGGAAAAACAGACAATGAATCGCAAAGCCCTGCTAGTTCCTTTTGCCGCCAGCGCCCTGCTGCTCGCGCTGTGCGGCAACGCCTCGGCCGCCGATAACCCGGCGCTGAAAAAATGCATGGACGGCGCCAACACCACCGCGGACATGGTCGGCTGCAACACCAAGGAGGCCAAGGTGCAGGATGACCGCTTGAACAAAGCCTACAAGACCGCGCTGGCCGCCCAGGAAGGCGATCGCAAACAGAAGCTGCAAGACGTGCAGCGCCTGTGGATCAAATACCGCGACGCCAATTGCGGCTTCGCCGGCAGCGCCACCGGCGGCACCATCGACCAGGTCAATGGCACCGGCTGTGTGCTCGAAATGACCCAGACCCGCGCCCAGGAACTCGAAGACCTGGTAGGGCCATAACCCCCAACTGTAGGAGCCGGCTTGCCGGCTCCTACAGGTTAATCGTGGTGGACCTTGGCGCGCTTGAGCAGCTTCTTGCACCGCTCGGACAGGTGCAGCACCCGCAGGTGCTTGCCGGCCTTGGTGTAGCGTTCGCGCAGGGTCATCAGCGCAGCAATCGCTGAATAGTCGACAAAGCTCAGGTGACGGCAATCCAGCGTCACCTGGGCCGGGTCGTTGGCCGGGTCGAAGCGGTTCAAAAACGGCGTGGTCGAGGCGAAGAACAACGTGCCGTGCACGCGGTACAACTTGCTGCCATCGGCTTCCAAGTGCTCATCGGCATACAGCTCCCGCGCCTGTTGCCAGGCAAAGTTCAGCGCCGCAATCACGATCCCGCACAGCACTGCCGTGGCCAGGTCGGTGAACACCGTGATCACGGTCACCGCCAGAATCACCAGCACGTCGTTGAGCGGCACCTTGTTGATCACCCGCAAGGACGCCCAGGCGAACGTTTGCTGGGACACCACAAACATCACCCCCACCAGCGCCGCCAGCGGAATCCGTTCGATGAACGGCGACAGAAACAGGATGAACAACAGGATCATCACCCCGGCGAACACCCCGGAGAAACGCCCGCGCCCACCGGAGCTGAGGTTGATCACGGTTTGCCCGATCATCGCGCAACCGCCCATGCCGCCAAACACACCCGAGACCATATTCGCCGCGCCCAAGGCCACGCTTTCGCGGTCGGGGTAGCCACGGGTCTCGGTGATTTCGTCAGTGAGGTTGAGGGTGAGCAGGGTTTCCAGCAGGCCGACCATGGCCATCAGGAACGCGTAGGGCGCGATGATGGCGAGGGTTTCCAGGGTCCAGGGAACCTGCGGCAGCGCGAAGGTCGGCAGGCCACCGGCGATGTGGGCCATGTCGCCCAGGGTGCGCGTGGGCAAACCGAGCAGGTACACCGCCAGGCCTACGCCGAGGATCGCCACCAAGGCCGGCGGCACGGCGCGGGTGATACGTGGCAGCAGGTACACGATGGCCATGGTCACCAGCACCAAACCGATCATCACGTACAGCGGCGTGCCGTTGAGCCAGTGCTCACCGCTCTTGAAGTGCTCCAGTTGCGCCAACGCGATGATGATCGCCAGGCCGTTGACGAAGCCCAGCATCACCGGGTGCGGCACCATGCGCACCAGCTTGCCCAGGCGCAGCAGGCCGAAGGCGATCATGATCAACCCGCCGAGCAACACCGTGGCCAGCAGATATTCCACACCGTGCTGCACCACCAGCGCGACGATCACCACCGCCATCGACCCGGCTGCGCCCGAGACCATGCCCGGCCGGCCACCGAACAGCGCCGTGAGGGTGCAGATGATAAACGCGCCGTAGAGCCCCATCAGCGGGTTGAGATGAGCCACCAGGGCAAAGGCGATGCATTCGGGCAGCAGCGCGAACGACGTGGTGAGGCCGGCCAGGGCATCGGCGCGCAGACGGGAGAGGGTCATGAGGTACCAGGGTAATGCGGGGATAAGGCGGGGGATGGTACGGAATTGAAGGGGTTGCGGCTAGCCTCGAAAACCGCGCCGCCTCCTTCGCGAGCAAGCCCGCTCCCACACTGACTGCATTTCAAAGCTGAAACTCGGTCAATTGTGGGAGCGGGCTTGCTCGCGAAGGCAGCACCGCGGTGCTAAGCGAACGTCACACCATCTCGTGGCGAATCCACTCCACCACCGACGTACGCTTCGGCGCCCAGCCCAGCAGCTCGCGCGCATGCTTGCCGCGCACGCGGCTGTTGGAGCCCAGGCCATAGTTGGCCATTTCATAGCCCCACTCGGCTTCGGCGTCGGCCAATGGCCAATCCTGCGGTTCACCCAGGTTCAGGGCTTGAGCAATGGCGGTGGTCATGTCGATAAACGACGCTTCGCTGCTTTCCACAAAGTAGAACGTGCCCGGCACATTCTTGGTCAGCGCCAGCAGGTACAAGGCCACCACGTCTTCAATGTGCACGTTGGACCAGATGTTCTGCCCAGTGCCCACATGGCGTACCACGCCGCTCTTGCGGGCTTGCTTGAGCAAGCGCGGCAATTGCACGCTGTCACGTTTCACGCCCAGGCTGTGGCCGTAGATCAAGGTGTTGCAGATCACTGCCGAGTTCACACCTTCTTGGGCAGCGGCCAGGATCAGGTTGTCGATGGCCACGCGAGCGGCTTTATCCACCGTCGGCTCGGGCAAGTTGTCTTCGAAGTAGATAACGTCGCTGGATTTACCGCCAGACGCGTCACCGACGATGCTCGAACCGCTGGTGTGCAAGAAGGGTTTGTTCGAACCTTTCAGCGCAGCTAGCAAGGTTTCAACGGCGGCGCGGTGGTCGCTGCTGGCGGCGTTGATCACGGCGTCGGCCTTCTGCGCCTGTTCGGTCAATACCGGAGCGTCATCAAGCGTGCCGATGATCGGTTTGATGCCCAGGGCGGTCATTTCTGCCGCTTGTTCGGCACTGCGCACCAGGCCGGTGACGCTGTGGCCGGCCTTGACCAGGCCGGTGGCGATGGAACCACCGATAAAACCTGCGGCACCGGTTACGAATACGTTCATGGAGTGTTCTCCTGACTGGGTAAGTGATGGGTGTAGGAGTTGTCGAGCGCAAGCGAGGCTGCGATGGGTGTAGGAGTTGTCGAGCGCAAGCGAGGCTGCGATGGGTGCGACTCGATGTATGCCCAGATGATGAAGGGACGACGGCTGTCGAATAAGCCCGTCCCGCCCAATTCACTCTTGCGCGAAGATCACGAATCAGCAGGCATACCGCGCCAGCTTGGCCTGGATAAAGTCCAGGAAACACTGGATACGCAACGCCAACTGCGAGTTGCGGTAGAACACCGCGTGGATCGGCTGGCGATACCCGCTGTTGAAGTTCTCCAGCACCGGCACCAGGCGCCCGGCCTCGATGTCGTCGATGGTCATGAAGTTCGACAGGCAACAAATGCCCTGACCCTCCAAGGCCAAATGCCGCACGGTTTCACCACTGGACGCGGCCACACTGGGCTGGATCAGCCAGCGGTCGCCCTCCACATGACGCAGCGGCCAGTGGTTGAGGGTTTCGGTCTGGGTGAAGCCGAGCAAGGTGTGCTCCGCCAATTCGGCGACCGTCTGCGGGGTGCCGTGCCGCTTGAGGTAGTCGGGGCTGGCGAGGATATGCAGCGGCGTGCAACCGAGGGAGCGCGCGTGCAGGGTGGAGTCGGCCAGCACACCGATGCGAATGGCGATGTCGGTGCTCTGTTCCAGCAGGTCTATGATCAAGTCATCGCTGTTGAGCTCCAGCTGAATGTCCGGGTACAGGCTGCGAAATTCGGCGATGTACGGCACGATCCCATGCAGCATGAACGGCACGGCGGCGTTGATCCGCAGCCGCCCGGCCGGTTTTTTCTGGCGCGACGACAGGCGCTCTTCCAGCTCATCCATCTGCGCCAGGATCACCTTGGCCTGCTCGAAGAAGTACTTGCCCTCCTCGGTCAGGTCCATGCGCCGCGTGGTGCGGTTGATCAGCGTGGTGTCGAGCTTGGCTTCCAGGCGCGACAAGGTGCGGCTGACCGCCGACGGCGTCTGCCCGACCTGCTCCGCCGCCGCGGAAATCGAGCCGCACTCAATCACGCTGACAAAGATCTGTAGCTCATCGGATCGGGCTTTCACGGGCAGTCCTCTTTTTCGGTTGCTGGCAGCTTACACCGAGAAATTGAACACCTGCGCCAGATGCCGCTCGTAGCGCGCCACGTCAGCCTCGATCGCCGGGCGCTTCATCACGTCCACACAGAGGAAAGTCGGCAGGCCGGTCATGCCAAGGAACTCATTGGCTTTGTGGAACGGGAAGTACACCGCGTCCACGCCCTTGGCTTCGAAGAAGTCGGTAGGGTCGTCGAAGGCTTGCTGCGGCGCGTTCCAGGTCAGCGACAGCATGTACTGCTTGCCCTGGATCAGCCCGCCGCTGCCGTACTTCTGCGACGAGTCAGAGCGCGTGCGGCCGTCGCTGGCGTAGAGGCTGCCGTGGCCTTCAGTGAAGACTTCGTCGATGTACTTCTTGACGATCCACGGCGCGCCCATCCACCAGCCGGGCATCTGGTAGATGATCACGTCGGCCCAAAGGTATTTGGCGACTTCTTCGGCCACGTCGTAGCCTGCGTCGATGTGGGTGACCTTGACGTCGATGCCGGCACGGTCCAATACCGCCACGGCGGCGTCATGCAGGGTGGTGTTATAGCGGCCGTCGGAGTGCGCAAATTGCTTGCCGCCGTTGAGCAGGAGGACTTTTTTCATGGGGGATTCCAAAGGGTTAGAAATGTCTGCCGGCAGGCTATCGACATTGCCCCCTCGGAATAAGCAGCGGCGCGGCAAAATACATTTGATCAAAATGCACGAATAAGGCGTTGATCTTTAACCGCTGATCAGCAGATGGGCGCCCAACAATGCCATGCCGACGAAAAACACGCGCTTGAACAACACCGCGCTGATGCGCTGGCGTACCGCCTGGCCCAGCCACATGCCCAGCAGCGCCGGCACCAGCGCCAGCAGCGACGCATTGATCTCGCCGCCTCCCAGCGAACCGCGCCAGGCTAGGCCGGCGGCGAGCGCCAGGGTCGACACGGTGAACGACAGCCCCAGCGCCTGCACCAGTTGATCACGGTTCAAGCCCAAGGCCTGCAGGTACGGCACCGCAGGAATCACAAACACGCCGGTGGCCGAGGTGATGATGCCGGTGATCACCCCGCACACCGGGCCCAGCCAGCGCTCGGCCTCAGGCTTGACCTTGAAAGTGGGCAGGAACAGCCCGCTCAGCGCATACACCAGCAACGCGCCGCCCAACGCATGCACCACCCAGCCACCGCCATCCATGCCCAGCCACAGCGTACCGAGCCCGGTACCGAGGAAAATCAGCAGCAGCATCGGCCACAGGCGTTTGAGCAACGCACTCAAATGACCGCCAAATGCCAGTTGCCACAGGTTGGTGACCGTCGACGGAATGATCAGCAGCGCCGCAGCCTGCGCCGGCAGCATAGCCAGGCCGAGCAAGCCCATGGCCACGGTGGGCAGGCCAAGGCCGATCACGCCCTTGACGGTACCGGCCAGCAGGAAAGTGCCGATCACCAACAGCGTCAGGGCGAGGCCGATGTCTTGGTAGAACGCTAGGAAGGTATTCATGGAGGGATTGTGGGGGATTTCGGCCTGATCGGAAATTCGCCATATACTGAGGCAGCCTCTTGTTTTGCGTGAGGCTGAGGCCGCCTTCGCGAGCAAGCCCGCTCCCACATTTGGAATGCATTTCAAAATGTGGGAGCGGGCTTGCTCGCGAAGGGGCCAGTCCTGTCAACCGAGAAACCCAGCCATGCACTTTGACCTGATCGACCTGCGCCTCTACCTGCACATCCTCGACACCGGCAACATCACCGCCGGCGCAGCCCGCAGCCATCTGTCCCTGGCCGCCGCCAGCGCACGCATCCGCGCGATGGAAGACTCACTGGGCATCGAGTTTCTGGAGCGCAACCGCCGCGGTGTCACGCCCACCCCCGCAGGCAAAGCCCTGGCCCGTCACGCTCGCCTGTTGCTGCAACAAGCCGAACACCTGCAACAGGACCTGGCGGAATACGCCAATGGCATCAAAGGCCAGGTGCGCTTGCTGTGCAACACCACGGCCCTTAGCGAATACCTGCCGGAACTGCTCGCCGACTTTTTGCGCCAGCACCCCAACCTCGATATCGACCTGCAGGAGCTGCCGAGCCTGCGCATCACCCAGGCCCTGCGCCAGGGCACGGCGGACCTGGGGATCATTTCCGACGCGGTAGACACCCACGGCCTGCAAACCCTGCCCTTTCGCGACGACCCACTGGTGCTGATCACGCCGCTGGATCATCCGTTCACCGGTGGAAGTTTTATCGACAGCCTGCAACACGACTTCGTCGGCCTGGCCGCCAACAGCGCATTGACCGTGTACCTGGAAGAACAGGCGCTGCACGCAGGGTTCCGCCTGCAAACGCGCATCCGCGCCGAGGGGTTTGAGGGGGTGATGCGCATGGTCGCAGGCGGTGCCGGCCTGGGGATTGTCCCCCAGGCGGCACTGGAGCGCTGGCCACTGGCGCCGCGTTTCAACACCCAGCCTTTGCAGGAAGACTGGGCCTGCCGGAAATTGCTGCTCGCGGCGCGCGCGTTCGAACAGCTGCCCGGTTACGCCAAGGCCTTGTTCGACGCCTTGGCCCTGCCCTTGCGGAAGAACCCGTAATACACCGCCGACAGGATCAGCAGGAAGGGCACGCCAAACACCAGGGTCATCTTGAACGCGTCAGTGAAGTAGGTGGTGATCATCACCGCGCCCATCAGCACCAGGCCCAGCAGCGTGCTGTAGGGAAACAGGCGCAGCTGGAACGACAGCGTCGGCCCGCCATGGCGCTTGCGGTAACGGCGGAAGAAGAAGTGGGTGAGGAAGATCATGAACCAGGTGAAGATCGCGCCAAACATGGAAATGGCCATCATCAGCGTGAATGAGCTTTCCGGATACACCACGTTGAGCAACGTCGCCAGGGCAATCCCCGAGCTGGACAGCAACAGCGCGTTCAGCGGGATGCCGCTCTTGCTCAAGGCGCCCATGGCCTTGGGCGCAAACCCAGCGCGAGACAAGCTGAACATCATGCGCGTGGTGATGTAGAGCTGGCTGTTCATGGCCGATAACGCCGCGATCAGGATCACGAAATTCATCACCCCGGTGGCGCCGGGAATGCCGATGGTCTGCATCACCGTGACGAACGGGCTCTGGGTCTGCCCGGCCTGGTTCCACGGCACGATGGCGAGCATCAACGCCAGGGTCAGCAGGTAAAACACCACCAGGCGCACGATGGTGGCGCGGAAGGCCTTCTTCACCGCCTGCTCCGGGTCGGCGGCTTCACCGGCGGCCACGGCGATCATCTCCACGCTCAGGTAGCTGAAGATCGACACAATCACCGCGATCCACATGCCACTCAGGCCATGGGGGAAAAAGCCGTCGTGGGCCGTGTAGTTCTGCACGCCGTACTCCGGGTTGCCCGAGCCGAACACCACGTAGACGGCGAGGATGATGAAGCCGACGATGGCGCTGATCTTGATCGTGGAAAACCAGTATTCGAAATTGCCGAAGGTCTTCACGCTGATTGCATTGAGCAGGATCAGCACGCTGGAAAACGACACGATCCACACCCATTCCGGCACATTGGCGAACCAGTACTTCATGTACATCGCCACCGCCGTGACCTCGGCGCCCACGGCCAGCACAATCGCCGCCCAATAGGCGTAACGCACCAGGAACCCGGCCAGCGGGCTGATGTAGAACTCGGCGTAGGCACCAAACGAGCCCGAGGTGGAATGGGCCACCGTCATCTCCGCCAGACAACCCATCAACAGCAAGGTGATCAACGCACCGATGGCGTAGCTCACCAGTACGCTGGGCCCGGCGTAACCAATGGCATAGGCGCTGCCCATGAACAGCCCGGTGCCGATGGCGCCACCGATGGCGATCATGCTCATCTGGCCGGAAGTGAGCTGGCGCCTCAGGCCCAGTTCGCGGTGGGTGATCTCTGCAAAGCCGTTGTCTGGCGTGGTCACGTGGTGTGCCCCTTTATTATTGTGATTGCACTGTTTTAGGCGGTTGTCACAGATCCACTGTGGGAGCTGGCTTTGTGTGGGAGCGGGCTCCACATTTTGATCTGCGTTGTGTCAGGTGACGCTGTTGCGCACTTTGAATTGCGGCTGGTCCCAGGTGCGGTTGTCGAGGATCTCGCCAAGGATTTCCACGGCGTCGAACACCTCGGTGAAGCTTGTGTACAACGGCGTAAACCCGAACCGCATGATGCGCGGCTCACGGTAATCACCGATCACGCCACGGGCAATCAGCGCCTGGATCACCGCGTAGCCTTCAGGGTGTTCAAAGCTCACGTGACTGCCGCGCTTGACGTGCTCACGCGGGGTGATCAGCACCAGGCCATGGGCAGTGCAACGCGCTTCGACCAATGCGATGAACAGGTCGGTCAATGCCAGGGATTTGCTGCGCAGGCTGGCCATGTCGGTCTGGGCAAAAATCTCCAGGCCGCATTCCACCATGGCCAGCGACGTGATCGGCTGCGTGCCGCACAGGTAACGGGCGATGCCCGCACTCGGCGCGTAGTTGGACTCCATGGCGAACTGGCGGGTATGCCCGAACCAGCCCGACAGCGGCTGGCGCACCACGTCCACCAGGGCCGGGCTGACCCACACGAACGCCTGGGAGCCGGGGCCGCCATTCAGGTATTTGTAGGTGCAGCCAATCGCGTAGTCCGCACCGGCCGTGTGCAAGTCGAGGGGCACCGCGCCCGCCGAATGCGCCAGGTCCCAGATGCTCAGCGCGCCGCACTCGTGGCTCAAGGCCGTGACCGCTTGCATGTCGTACATGTAGCCGGTCTTGTAGTTGACGTGGGTGAGCATCACCACCGCCACATCGTTGTCGATGGCTTCGGGCAGTTCGTCCGGGCTGTTGACCAGCCGCAAGGAATAACCCTGTTGCAGCAACTCGGTGAGGCCTTCGGCGATGTACAGGTCAGTGGGGAAGTTGCTGGCTTCGCTGACAATCACCTTGCGCGCCGGTGTGCGTTGGCGCTGCACCGTGAGGGCGGCACTGAGTACCTTGAACAGGTTGATCGAAGTGGTATCGGTGATCACCACTTCGCCGTCGCGTGCACCGATCAGCGGGGCCAGGCGGTTGCCCAGGCGTTGCGACAAGTCCGCCCAACCGGCGCTGTTCCAGCTGCGGATCAAGCCATCGCCCCATTCCTCGGCGATCACCGCCTGCGCCCGTTCCAGCGCGGCCACCGGGCGGGCGCCGAGGGAGTTGCCGTCGAGGTAGATCACGCCGTCAGGCAGCGCGAACTGACGGCGCAAGGGCGCCAGCGGATCCTGGTCATCCAGGGCTAGGCAGTGGCTTCGAGTGGTCATGGGTTGTCCTGTTTTTATAAGTGAAGATGGACAAAATATTGAACGAAGCTTTACAAAATTTTCGTGCAAAGTAACGGCTAAAAGGCTAATTAAGCTGTAGGAAATTCGAATTTAACCCCTAAACACGCGGATTTATTCTAACCATGATTCTCGACGCCACCGACCTGCGCCTCCTGCATTTCCTGCAACAGGATGGCCGTATCAGCAACCAGGAGCTGGCGGAAAAAGTCGCGCTGTCGCCGTCCGCCTGCCTGCGCCGTTTGCGCCTGCTGGAGAGCGAAGGAATCATCAGCGGCTATCGCGCAGTGCTCAACGCCGAGCAATTGGGCATCGAGCTGGAGGCCATCGTGCACCTGTCGTTGCGCCAGGATGTGGAGGATTGGCACGAGACGTTCATCAAGAAGGTGCAGGGCTGGCCCGAGGTGGCCAGCGCCTACGTGATCACCGGCGCCAGCAACTATGTGCTGCGGGTGCAGGCGAGGAACCTGAAGCACTTTTCGGACTTTATCGTAAACCACCTGAACCGCACGGCGGGGGTGATGGATATCCGTTCAGAGATTGTGCTGCAGAAGATCAAGGATCGGGATGAGGTGCTGGATCTGGTTATCCGCAAATAACCAGCAACACCACAAAAAAACCTACGAAAACTGGAACCTGTGGGAGCTGGCTTGCCGGCGATAGCTATGTAACATTCACCACCGCTATCGCAGGCAAGCCAGCTCCCACATTTTGAAGCGTGTTCGCTGTTTAGTTTTCGAGGGCGCGCACGCGCTGCATGCGTTTTTGCTCGACCGGTGCCGCCGAAGCCTGCAACTCGAAGTCAAAGTCGATCTGCGCAAACCGCCCTTCCACACCAAACTCCCGCGCCAGTTGCTGATCGTCACTGAAGCGGATTTCAGCAATCAATTCTTCCCGCGTCGCATAGGCAAAATCATCATGCAGGTACGGGTCATCCGACAGGTTGATCTGCGTGGTCAGGTGCCGATGCCCGGGCGCCGAGATGAAGAAGTGAATATGCGCCGGCCGCTGCCCATGACGCCCCAGTTGATCGAGCAACTGCTGGGTCGGGCCGGTCGGTGGGCAGCCGTAGCCTGACGGCACGATGCTGCGAAAACGGTAGTTGCCCTGGGCATCGGTTTCGATGCGCCGACGCAGGTTGAATTCCGACTGCGTCG
The DNA here is from genome assembly GCF_024810135.1 of Pseudomonas sp. BIGb0164. NCBI lineage: Bacteria > Pseudomonadati > Pseudomonadota > Gammaproteobacteria > Pseudomonadales > Pseudomonadaceae > Pseudomonas > Pseudomonas sp. BIGb0164. The sequence continues at coordinate 312,221 of NZ_JANUEA010000009.1, forward strand.
GGTCGAACCAGGAGTAAGTGCCACCCGTGTTGGCCTGCCACACATCCACAATGGCCCCGGCCAATGGCTTGCCATGCGTGTCGCGTACTTGCCCGCGCATGAACAGCGGCACGGCCGCGTCAGTGCCGTCGTCCAGGCGTGCCTCGTATGTCGACAAAGGCGCCCCAGCCACATACAACGGGCCTTCGATGGTACGCGGTGTGCCGCCGGATTTACCGGCTTCTTCGTCGGCGGCGTCCATCAGCAAATCCAGGTAATGCTCCAGGCCCAGGCCGGCCGCAAGCAAACCGGCTTCCTGATGCTTGCCCAGTTCGTTGAGGTAGTTGACCGCCTTCCAGAACTCTTCCGGGGTCACTTCCAGGTCTTCGATGATGTTCACGGTATCGCGCAGGATCCGGTAGATCAGCGCCTTGGTACGCGGGTTGCCAGCGTCGTTGAGGTTGCCGCTGGCTTCTTCGAGAAACTGTTGGGCATGGGCAGTCTGGGACAGTCGGATGGACATGGTGCATTCCTCATCTTGTAGTTATTCGTGTGGAAAACGGCCTAGCGGTCGTCCTCATGGATCGACGAAGGGTGACGACACAGGGCGTTCACTTCGATGGCCATGTAGGGGAACAGCGGCAGCTGCATCAGCAGATCGTGCAAGTCCTGCACGCTGTCGACATCGAACACGCTGTAGTTGGCGTAGTGCCCGGCGATGCGCCACAGGTGGCGCCATTTGCCTTCTTGTTGCAGGCGCTGGGCCAAGGCTTTTTCTTCGGCCTTGAGGCCAGCAGCGCGCTCGGGACTCATGTCGAGGGGCAGGTTCACGGTCATTTTTACGTGGAACAACATGGCAGGCGCCTCTTAGTGTTTGTCACGACGGAAGAACGCCAGGCGCTCTTCATCGATGGCCAGGCCCAGGCCCGGGGCGGTGGAAACATGCAGCTGGAAATCGCGGTAAACCGGTGGTTCGACGAGGATGTCTTCGGTGAGCAGCAGCGGGCCGAACAGCTCGGTGTCCCACGCCAGTTTGTTCAGCGTGAGGAAGGCGTGGGCCGAGGCCAGCGTGCCGATACCGCCTTCGAGCATGGTGCCGCCGTACAGGCCAATGCCCGCCGCTTCAGCAATCGCCGCGGTGCGCAACACGGCGCGGGGCCCGCCGTTCTTGGCAATCTTGAGGGCGAACACCGAGGCCGCACCTTCGCGGGCCAGGTTGAAGGCATCCTCGACACACTCAATGGACTCATCGGCCATGATCGGCGCCGGGCTCGACAGGTTGAGCCGGGCCATGCCGCTGCGGTTATTGCGCGAGATCGGCTGTTCGATCAGGTCAATGCCGTTATCGCCGAGCACCTTGCACGCGCGCAACGCAACGGCTTCATCCCAGGCCTGGTTGACGTCGACCCGCACGCTGGCGCGATCACCCAGGGCTTTTTTGATGGCAATGACGTGAGCCAGGTCGTGGGCGACTTCACCGGCACCGATCTTCAATTTGAAAATGCGGTGACGGCGCAGGTCGAGCATCTTTTCGGCTTCGGCAATGTCCTTGTCCGTGTGGCCGCTGGCCAGAGTCCAGGCCACCGGCAAGGCATCACGCACGCGACCGCCGAGCAGTTCGCTGACCGGCAAGTTCAGCCGTTTGCCCAAGGCATCGAGCAAGGCGCTTTCGATCCCGGACTTGGCAAAGGTGTTGCCACGGATGCTGCGCTCCAGACGCAACATGGCCGCGTTGATATTGCTGGCGTCCTGACCGATCAGCAGCGGGGCGAAGTGGCGGTCGATGTTGATCTTGATGCTGTCAGGGCTTTCGTCGCCGTAGCTCAGGCCGCCGATGGTGGTGGCTTCGCCGATACCTTCAATGCCGTCGGCGCAACGCAGACGGATGATCACCAGCGTCTGGTTTTGCATCGTGTGCATCGCCAGCTTGTGCGGGCGAATAGTGGGAAGGTCGACGATGATCGTCTCGATCGACTCGATGGCGCAAATCGGCATGGCTATACCCGTTGGGTTCTTTTTAGGTTTGAGCCGATTCTGTGCCGTATCTTTAAAGGCTTCCAATATAGAATGGGTCTCGAGCAATACCCTCAAGGTATGAAAGGAGCCATCATGGAGCTGCGTCATCTGCGCTATTTCCAGGTGCTGGGTGAAACCCTCAACTTCACCCGCGCCGCCGAACGCCTGCACATTGCCCAGCCGCCGTTGAGCCGGCAGATCCAGCAATTGGAGGACGAATTGGGGGTGATCCTGCTGGAACGCGGCCGACCGCTGCGGCTGACCGAAGCCGGACGGTTTTTCTACGAACATGCCAATGTGCTGCTCGAACAATTGAGCAAGGTCTGCGACAACACACGGCGCATTGGCCAGGGCGAGAAGACCTGGCTGGGCATCGGCTTTGCCCCGTCGACCCTGTACGGCGTGCTGCCGGAACTGATCCGTCGCCTGCGCCCCCATGAGGCGTTGGAGCTGGAGTTGGGGCTGTCGGAAATGACCACCTTGCAACAGGTCGAAGCGCTCAAGGCTGGAAGGATTGATGTGGGGTTCGGGCGCATTCGCATCGACGACCCGGCCATCGTCCAGCGCGTGCTGGTGGAAGATCGACTGGTGGCCGTGCTGCCCGCCGGCCACCCGTTGCTGGAGGCGCCGGCCACCCTCGCCCAATTGGCCGCCGAACCGATTGTGCTCTACCCCGGCAACCCTCGACCCAGTTATGCCGACCACGTGATCGCGCTGTTCGACGCCCACGGTTTGAGCCTCAAGGTGGCGCAGTGGACCAACGAATTGCAGACCGCCATCGGGCTGGTGGGCGCGGGAATGGGCGTGACGCTGGTGCCGGCGTCGGTGCAGGTGCTGCACCGTGCAGACATCGGCTACACGCCGATTGTGGAGGCCACGGCGACCTCGCCGATCATTCTCAGCCGACGGGTGAATGACCAGTCGCCGGGGCTCAATCATTGCCTGCAACTGGTGGAAGAATTGATCTGATTCCTCCCAAACACCACATCTCCACTGTGGGAGCGGGCTTGCTCGCGAATGCGGTCTGCCAGTCGCCGGATGTATTGGCTGACACACTGCTTTCGCGAGCAAGCCCGCTCCCACATTTGGATCCTCATTGAGGTCAGCTACTGCGCAGGCGTTTGCGCTGCAGGGTTTGGCTGGGGGATTCATCGAACAGCTTGCGGTACTCCGCAGAGAACCGCCCCAGGTGCGTAAACCCCCACCCCAAGGCAATTTCGGAGATGGTGCGCGTGGAGCCTTGTTCGAGGATCTCCTCACGCACCGCGCCCAACCGATGCTTCTTGAGGTACGCCATGGGCGACAGCGCGAAGTACTTGCGAAACGCATCGAACAGCTTGAAGCGCGTCACCCCGGAGACAGCTTCCAGGTCTTCCAGACACACCGCCTCACGAGCGTTGTCGTGCAGGTACTGGCGCGCCCGAATCAGGTAGTGCGGCAGTTTCACACCGAGTACGTCGCGCAGTTCTTCGGAGTAGTTGTTCGGCTGCGCCAGGATCAGCCCCTTGATCAATGAGCTTTCCAGGTCTCGGGTAAACGCCGCCTGTTCATATAACTCGCTGCTGCGCTCCAGCTCTGCAATGAAGTAACGCGCCATGCGCCACCACGACGCCGATGCGCCGTCCACCGCATCCATCACCGACTCGAACCGCAGCGGTGATTCGATCGGCCGTTGCAACAAACCTTCCAGCGTTTCGCTCATCGCCGCGCGGGTGATCACCACCTGCAACTTGCGACAGTCGCCAGAGATCGCCAGCACCTGGTGTTCGTTGGGCGAGAGGATCACGCCTTGGTCGCGGTTGGAACTCAGGCGCTCACCGTTCTTGCTCAGTTCCTGCTCACCCACCAGCGGCAGGCTCAGGCTGTAGCTGCTGAAGTGTTCGGCGTCTTCGATGTCGATGGTCACGTCGGTGCCGTACTCGATCACGCCCAGGGTGGTGGCGCGGGACTTGAACACGTTGGCACTGTGGTGAAAACGCAGGCGCTCAGGCGTGGACGTCGCCAGCCTGTGCGGCCCACAGATGCCGGACATCCAGCTGCAGGCGCCTTCCAGGTCAAAGCGTTGAATATGGATTTCGCGTGTATGGCTACTCATCAAGGTGCACCCACGGCGGTTAGGCTTTTTGCGCGCTCTGGCGGCGCGTCGTTATTGTTCGACAGCAAGTTATGCGCCACACGCGCCCCATGGCCACTGAGTGGATAGGAACAGTCGACTATGTGGATAAGTCGCCGGTTTGCGCGCCCCTTGCCCTGCAAGACAGTAGCGCATCCCGTCACCGCCCTGCACCGGGTTGGGTATTTGCTGCCCAATTTTGCGGCCCAACTTTCCGGCGCAGGTTCGCCCATTTAGCGGATAGCCCGCGCGCTGCCCCGCCCCCTCTAATGAGCCACCGATTAGCCCTGATCAAAAAAGGTGCCTCCCATGAGTGGTGCAAGAAGCGTCGAGCAGTGGAAAACGTTTATCGAAGGCTGCCTGGATTTTCGCCCGGTGGATGAAGTGTTCCGCATCGCCCGGGACATGTTCACCGAGCCGGAATTGTTCGACCTGGAGATGGAACTGATCTTCGAAAAGAACTGGATCTACGCCTGCCATGAAAGCGAACTGGCCAACCCCCACGACTTCGTGACAATGCGCGCCGGGCGCCAGCCGATGATCATCACCCGCGATGGCGAAGGCCGGCTCAATGCGCTGATCAACGCCTGCCAGCATCGGGGTACCACCCTGACGCGGGTCGGCAAGGGCAACCAATCGACCTTCACCTGCCCCTTCCACGCCTGGTGCTACAAGAGCGACGGCCGGTTGGTGAAGGTCAAGGCGCCGGGGGAGTACCCAGAGGGCTTCGACAAAGCCACACGCGGCCTGAAAAAGGCACGCATCGACAGCTACAAGGGCTTTGTCTTCATCAGCCTGGACGTGAATGGCAGCGACAGCCTGGAAGACTTCCTCGGTGATGCCAAAGTGTTCTTCGACATGATGGTCGCGCAGTCTGCCACCGGCGAACTGGAAGTACTGCCGGGCAAGTCCGCCTACACCTACGACGGTAACTGGAAGCTGCAAAACGAGAACGGCCTGGACGGTTATCACGTCAGCACCGTGCACTACAACTACGTGGCCACGGTGCAGCATCGCCAGCAGGTCAACACCGAAAACGGCACCGGCTCGGGCAGCACCCTGGACTACAGCAAGCTCGGCGCCGGTGACGCAAACACTGACGACGGCTGGTTCGCCTTCAACAACGGCCACAGCCTGTTGTTCAGCGACATGCCCAACCCGAGCGTGCGCTCCGGCTACGCCACCATCATGCCGCGCCTGGTGGAAGAACACGGCCAGCAGAAGGCCGAGTGGATGATGCACCGCCTGCGCAACCTGAACATCTATCCGAGCCTGTTCTTCCTTGATCAGATCAGTTCGCAACTGCGCATCATCCGCCCGGTGGCATGGAACAAGACCGAGATCATCAGCCAGTGCCTGGGGGTGAAGAACGAATCCGACGCCGACCGTGAAAACCGTATCCGCCAGTTCGAGGACTTCTTCAACGTCTCGGGCATGGGCACGCCGGATGACCTGGTGGAGTTCCGCGAAGCCCAGCGCGGTTTCCAGGGGCGCCTGGAGCGCTGGAGCGATATCTCGCGTGGCAGTCATCGCTGGGAAACCGGGCCGACACCCAACAGCGAAGCCATCGGCATTCAACCGGCCATGACCGGCACCGAATTCACCCATGAAGGCCTGTATGTGAACCAGCACCGCAACTGGCAGCAATTCCTGCTCGATGGCCTGGACAAGCAAGCGCTGACCCTGCGGGAGGTGGAGTGATGAATGCCCCATTGCAGTACCGGATCGAGCAGTTCTTCTACCGCAAGGCCGAGCTGTGCGATGCCCAGGATTGGGACGCCTATGTGCAGCTGTTCGACCCGCAGAGTGAATTCCACCTGCCGCAGTGGGACTCGGAGCACGTCTACACCCGCGACCCCAAGTGTGAGATGTCGTTGATCTATTACGCCAACCGCTCCGGCCTGGAAGACCGTGTGTTCCGACTGCGCACCGGCAAAGCCGCGTCGGCCACGCCGATGCCGCGCACCTTGCACCTGATCAACAACGTGCGCATTGCCGAGCAGGGGGATGGAACGCTGGAGGTGAAATTGAACTGGCACACGCTGTTCTATCGCCTGGCCACCTCGGAGCAGTTCTACGGGCATGCCACGTACCGCCTCAAGCCCCACGGCGACAGTTGGTTAATCACCCGCAAGCATGCGCTGCTGCTCAACGACACCATCAACTCGGTGCTCGATTTCTATCACCTCTGACAACGGACTGTAGAGAGCGGGCTTGCCCCGCGCGGCGGTGTGTCAGATACGGCTTGTGTGTCTGATTGACCGCGGCGCGGGGCAAGCCCGCTCACTACAAGTTCTGTGAGCCAATAAGATGAATCACAAAGTGGCGTTCAGTTTTGCCGATGGCAAGACGCTGTTTTTCCCGGTGGCCGCTAATGAAATCCTGCTGGATGCGGCGCTGCGCAATGGCATCAAGATCCCGCTGGATTGCCGCGAGGGCGTGTGCGGCACCTGCCAGGGGCGCTGCGAGAGCGGCGATTACACTCAGGATTATGTCGACGAAGAAGCCCTGTCCAGCCTCGACCTGCAACAGCGCAAGATGCTCAGTTGCCAGACGCGGGTGAAGTCTGACGCGACGTTCTATTTCGACTTCGACTCAAGCCTGTGCAATGCGCCGGGGCCGGTGCAGGTACGGGGCAGCGTGAGCGCGGTGGAGCAGGTGTCGGCCAGCACGGCGATCCTGCAGGTGCAGTTGGAACAGGCCCTGGATTTTCTGCCCGGCCAATATGCGCGCCTGTCGGTGCCAGGCACGAACAGCTGGCGGTCATACTCCTTCGCCAACCTGCCGGGTAATCAGCTGCAGTTCCTGGTGCGCCTGCTGCCCGACGGGGTGATGAGCAACTACCTGCGCGAACGCTGCCAGGTGGGCGATGAGCTGGTGATGGAAGCCCCGCTGGGCGCGTTTTACCTGCGCCACGTGACCAAGCCGCTGGTGCTGGTGGCCGGCGGCACCGGGCTGTCGGCCTTGCTGGGCATGCTCGACGACCTGGCCGTCAACGGCTGCGACCACCCCGTTCATCTGTATTACGGCGTGCGCGGGGCCGAAGACTTGTGCGAAGCGCCGCGCATCCAGGCCTATGCTTCGAAAATTCCGGGCTTTCGCTACACCGAAGTGCTCAGCGCGCCCGCCGAAGACTGGCCCGGCAAGCGCGGCTACCTCACCGAGCATTTCGACTTGGCCGAATGGCGGGACAGTTCGGCGGATATGTACCTGTGCGGCCCCCCTCCAATGGTCGAATCCGTCCAACAATGGCTGGCGGATCAGGCACTTGATGGCGTTCAGCTGTATTACGAAAAGTTTACGCAGAGTAATATCTGACCCTCAGTACTTCTGAGGGGCAGCTGCGCGTGCACTTACCCTAAGAAAAACAAGTAGAAGGGAATGTTAATGGCGGATGACATGGTTAACCCGGTAGGCCTCAAGCGTGGCCTGAAGAACCGGCATATTCAGCTGATCGCCTTGGGAGGGGCGATTGGCACGGGGTTGTTCCTCGGCTCGGCCGGGGTACTCAAGTCGGCAGGGCCGTCGATGATCCTGGGCTACGCGATTGCCGGTTTCATCGCGTTCCTGATCATGCGCCAGCTCGGCGAGATGATCGTCGAAGAGCCGGTGGCCGGCTCCTTCAGCCACTTCGCCCACAAATACTGGGGCGGCTACGCGGGCTTCCTGGCGGGCTGGAACTACTGGGTGCTCTACGTACTGGTGGGCATGGCCGAACTGACGGCGGTGGGCAAGTACATCCAGTTCTGGTGGCCGGAGATCCCGACCTGGGTCAGTGCACTGGTGTTCTTTGTGGCCGTGAACCTGATCAACACCCTGAACGTGAAGTTCTTCGGTGAAGCGGAGTTCTGGTTCGCGATCATCAAGGTGGTGGCGATTGTCGGCATGATCGTGCTCGGCTGCTACCTGCTGTTCAGCGGCACCGGTGGCCCGCAAGCGACCGTCAGCAACCTGTGGAGCCACGGCGGGTTCTTCCCCAATGGCGGCATGGGGCTGTTGATGTCCATGGCGTTCATCATGTTCTCGTTCGGCGGCCTGGAGCTGGTGGGCATCACCGCCGCCGAGGCCAGCGAGCCGCGCAAGGTGATCCCGAAGGCGATCAACCAGGTGGTCTACCGGATCCTGATTTTCTACGTCGGCGCCCTGACCGTGCTGCTGTCGCTGTACCCATGGGACCAACTGCTGCAAACCCTCGGCGCGTCGGGCGATGCCTACAGCGGCAGCCCGTTCGTGCAGATCTTCTCGCTGATCGGCAACGACACCGCTGCCCACATCCTCAACTTCGTGGTGCTGACTGCGGCGCTGTCGGTGTACAACAGCGGCGTGTACTGCAACAGCCGCATGCTGTTCGGCCTGGCCGAGCAAGGCGATGCACCGAAATCGCTGATGAAGCTGAACAAGCAAGGCGTGCCGATTCGCGCCCTGGCGATTTCGGCACTGGTGACGATGCTGTGCGTGGTGGTCAACTACGTGGCACCGAAGAGCGCGCTGGAGTTGCTGTTCGCGCTGGTGGTTGCCTCGCTGATGATCAACTGGGCGCTGATCAGCATCACCCACATCAAGTTCCGCAAAGCCATGGGCCAGCAAGGCGTGACGCCGTCGTTCAAGACCTTCTGGTTCCCGTTCAGCAACTACCTGTGCCTGGCGTTCATGGTGATGATCATCAGCGTGATGCTGGCGATTCCGGGAATCAGCGAGTCGGTGTATGCGATGCCGGTGTGGGTGGGGATTATCTATGTGGCCTACCGGTTGCGGGTCAGAAACACGAAAGCAGCCGTGGCGCAGTAACCCCTGTGGGAGCGGGCTTGCTCGCGAATGCAGTGTGTCAGTCACTAGATGTGCTGGCTGAACCACCGCTTTCGCGAGCAAGCCCGCTCCCACAGTTTTGAATGCATTCCAAATGAAAAGGCCCTGGTAATCCGGGGCCTTTTATTTAGAGCGTGGAGCGTACTCGCCATAGCTCTGGGAACAACACGGTGTCGAGCATCTTGCGCAAATACCCCACGCCCTCGGTGCCGCCGGTTCCCGGCTGGAAACCGATAATCCGTTCCACCGTCGTCACATGGCGAAAACGCCACTGGCGGAACGAATCCTCCAGGTCGATAAACTTCTCGGCCAACTGGTACAAATCCCAATAGCGACTCGGGTCGCGGTACACCTCGCGCCACGCCGCCTCCACAGAGTCATCATGTACCGTCGGCGCCGTCGGGTCGCGTTCGGCGCGTGTCGGGTCAATCGCCAGGCCGGCCTTGGCCATCAGGTTGATCGCCTCGTCATACAGCGACGGTGTGGCAATCGCCACTTTCAACTCGTTCAACAGCTCCGGCCGATGGGCGTGGGGCCGCAACAGCGCCGCGCTCTTGTTGCCGAGGATGAATTCAATCTCGCGGTACTGGAACGACTGAAACCCCGACGACTGCCCGAGGAACGGGCGGATCGCCTTGTACTCCGACGGCGTCATGGTCGCCAGCACTGCCCAGGCGTGCACCAGTTGGTCGAAGATCCGCGACACCCGCGCCAGCATCTTGAACGCCGGCGGCAACTCGCCCAGGCGTACATGTTCGCGAGCGGCCTTGAGTTCGTGGAGCATGAGTTTCATCCACAGCTCAGAGGTCTGGTGCTGGATGATGAAGAGCATTTCGTTGTGGTCCGGCGACAGCGGGTGCTGGGCGCTGAGGACTTTGCCCAGGTCCAGGTAATCGCCGTAGCTCATGGACTCGGAAAAATTCAGTTCGGCGTTATGCCATTCTTCCGGGGGTTGGTAGTCGGAAGAGAAAGGACATTGGCTCATCGCGTGGGCTCCTTGAGCGGGCGGAGAATGGCGCGGACTGGGCTGGCGTCGAGGTTGGCAAACCGCAGCGGCAGCGCGATCAGTTCATAGTCGCCCTCCGGTACGTCGTCGAGCACGATGCCTTCGAGAATCGCCATGCCATGGCGCGCCACGGCGTTGTGCGAATCCATGGTCTTGGACTGCTGCGGGTCAAGCGACGGGGTGTCGATGCCGATCAAACGCACGCCCAGGCTGGCAAGCAGCTCGATGGTTTGCGGGGCGATGGCGGTGAAGCCCGAATCCCACTCAGTCAGCGGCGCTTGTGGATAAGTGCGCAGCAGCACGCGCTCCGGCAAGTTATCCACACGCCCTTCCAACTGATGCGGCTGCACCAGGGCGCCGCTGTCCAGGCAATGCAGCACGCGGCATGGGCCCATGTACACGTCCAGCGACACCTCGCCAATCGGCGCGCCGTCGGCGCTGTAATGCAGGGGTGCGTCCACGTGGGCGCCGGTGTGCGGCGACAAGGTGATGCGCCCCACATTCACCGGGCACTCCGGGCCAAACTGCCATACGCGCTCTTCCTGGAACGGCGTATCTCCCGGCCAGGTCGGGGTCGCCGTACTCAAGGGCGGGCTGATATCCCACCACGTTTTTATTGGGTTCATCTGAAGGCTCTCGGCGGTTACTGGGGTGAATGATACGAGGGCCTGTTGCGAATTTTCTTGCGAAATCTGGCGTGGATCGGGAAATTTTTCGCACTTACTGCGAAGAAATGGCGGATTTACGAACAAGTCTATCGTCCAGATGCGCCACCACTCCCTGTGGGAGCCGGGCTTGCCCGCGATGACGGTGGCACTGCTCGCATCTTCATAGCCTGACACTCCGCTATCGCGGGCAAGCCCGGCTCCCACAAGGGTTCGCGGCGAATTTCGAGACCATCGCACCGCTGCGCTTCTGGGCATCCCGATGTCGAGTTCAGACCACTGACACAACGCCCAAGGCCTTAGGGTGGCTCTTTCCATTCCCTGCCCTGGAGACATCATGTCCAAGCCCATCACCGTACTGCGCGACACCCACCCCTTGCCGGTCCTGGATGCCTGCAAATGGGAAAAACTCGAAGGCGACCCGCACACCGTCAACCTCAACGCCTACACCAGCGAAGACGGCAGCAAGATCATGGGCACCTGGATCTGCACCCCGGGCAAGTGGTACGTGGACTACGTGAAGTGGGAATACTGCCACTTCCAGGAAGGCTACTGCATCATCACCCCAGAAGGCCTGGAGCCGATTCACCTGCGGGCTGGGGATATCTTCGTGGTGGAGCCGGGGATGAAGGGGACGTGGGAAGTGGTCGAGACAGTGCGTAAGTATTTTGTGTTTGCCTAAACAACACCTTGTGGCGAGGGAGCTTGCTCCCGCTGGAGTGCGCAGCGCTCCCAGGCTTTTTGGGGCTGCTTCGCAGCCCAGCGGGAGCAAGCTCCCTCGCCACAGTGTTTATTTGGGCTTGCGATAGCTGTTGATGATCGCCGAGAAGTCCTTGCCCCCTTCCCCACGCTGGCTCATAGATTGATACAACTGCTGGGCCACGGCCCCCAGAATCACGGGTTGCTTGGCCTGACGCGCCGCTTCGGTGGCTAGGCCCAAATCCTTGAGCATCAGGTCGGCGCCAAACCCACCGGTGTACCCCCGCGACGACGGCGCGGTTTCAATCACGCCCGGCCATGGGTTGTAGGTGTCTGAACTCCAGCAGCGCCCGGTCGAGCTGTTGATGATCCCTGCCAGCACTTGCGTGTCGATGCCCAGCGCATCGCCCAACGCCATGGCTTCGCTGACGCCGACCATGCTGATCCCCAACAGCAGGTTGTTGCAGATCTTGGCGATTTGCCCGGTGCCCACGTCGCCGCAGTGCACGATGTTGCGGCCCATCTGCGCCAGCACCGGTTGCAGGGTGGCGAACAGTTCCGCGGTGGCGCCGACCATGAAGGTCAACGTCCCAGCGGCAGCGCCGCCGGTGCCGCCGGAGACCGGGGCGTCGGCCACGGCCACACCTTGCTTGGCCGCCACATTCGCGACGTCGCGGATGGTCTGTGGGTCGATGGTGCTGCAATCCACCGCCGGTACGCCTTGGCCGATGCCGGCGAGTACGCCGTCTTCATTCAGCCACACGCTGCGCACATGGGCGGCAGCAGGCAGCATGGTGATCACCAGTTCAGCGCCGGTGGCCGCATCACGCGGTGAGTCGCTGATGGTGCCGCCCAACTCGGCCAGTTCCTTGAGCACCGCCTGGTTCAAGTCGAACAGGTTCAGCGCATGGCCGGCCTTGATCAGGTTGCGGGCCATGGGCGCGCCCATGTTGCCCAAGCCGATAAATGCAATCTTCATGGTCGTCTCCCGGAGTCAGCGCAGGTTGATGGTGGTGTTGACGCCATCGTTGACCGTATCGTCGTCGAACCAGCGGCTGGTGACGGTCTTGGTCTGGGTGTAGAACTGCACCACTTGCTTGCCGTACGGGCCCAGGTCGCCGAGCTTGGAACCACGGGAGCCGGTGAAGCTGAAGAACGGCACCGGCACCGGGATCGGGATGTTGATGCCGACCTGGCCGACATCGATTTCGCTCTGGAACTTACGCGCTGCCGCGCCGCTCTGGGTGAACAGGCCGGTGCCGTTGCCGAACGGGTTGGCGTTGACCAGGGCGATGGCCTCGTCGAGGGTCGCGACTTCAATCACCACCAGAACCGGGCCGAAGATTTCCTGGGTGTAGATCTGCATATCGGTGGTCACGCCCGAGAACAGGGTCGGGCCGACAAAGTTGCCTTGCTCGAAGCCCGGCACCTTGATGTCACGGCCGTCCAGCTCCAGCTTGGCGCCTTCTTTCACGCCGCTTTCGATCAGGTCCAGGATGCGTGCCTTGGCGCGCTTGGAGATCACCGGGCCGACATCCGTGCCCGCTTCGCTGCCGGCATTCACCTTGAGTTTCTGCGCCAGTGCTTTCAGGTCCGGCAACCATTGCTTGGACGCGCCCACCAGCACCACCACCGAAGTGGCCATGCAGCGCTGGCCCGCCGCACCGAAACCGGCGCCGACCAAGGCATTGAGGGTGTGTTCACGGTTGGCATCCGGCAGCACCACGGCGTGGTTCTTGGCGCCCATCATCGATTGCACGCGCTTGCCGTGTTTGCCGGCCAGGTCATACACGTGGGTGCCCACGGCAGTCGAGCCGACGAAGGACACGGCCTTGATGTCTTTGTGAGTGCACAGCGCATCCACCACGTCCTTGCCGCCGTGCACCACGTTGAGCACGCCAGCCGGCACACCGGCTTCCAGCGCCAGCTCCACCAGCAACATCGTCGACAGCGGGTCCTGCTCGGACGGTTTAAGGACGAAGGTGTTACCGCAGGCGATGGCCATCGGGAACATCCACAGCGGGATCATCGCCGGGAAGTTGAATGGGGTGATGCCGGCGCAGACGCCGATCGGTTGGCGCAGGGTGTAGGTGTCGACGCCCCCAGCGACGTTCTCGGCGAACTCGCCCATTTGCAGGGTGCCGATGGAGCAGGCGTGCTCCACCACTTCCAGGCCACGGAAAATATCGCCCTCGGCATCGGCAATGGTCTTGCCCTGCTCAGCGCTGAGGACCACGGCGATGCGTTTGGAATGTTCGCGGATCAAGGCTTGCAGCTTGAGCATGATGCGCATGCGCGCGCCGATTGGCGTCAGCTTCCAAGTCTGGAAGGCGCGATGGGCGGCGTCGATGGCGGCGTTGACTTCATCGGCGGTGGCGAAGGGAACTTTGGCCAGCACCTCTTGGGTGGCCGGGTTGACGATGTCGTGCCACTCGGTGGTCTTGGACTCGACCCACTCACCGTTGATCAGCAGCTTGACCTGTTGCACGGAAATATCGGCAGATGCGTTCATGTGGTCTCCAATCTTGTAGTTATGCAGAGACAAGGCGCGTGAATCGCCTTGGAAATGAGGCGTTCGGACTGTTTTTCGAGTATAGATGTGCAAATCTCTAATAAGAACGCACATAAAAGCCGGACCAATATGCAAAAAAACATCACGTCCCTGGGCTCCCTGAACTGGGATGACCTGAAGTTTTTCCTCGAAGTGGCCCGCACCCGCAAGGCCAGCGTGGCCGCCAAGCGCCTGGCGGTGGACTACACCACGGTGTCGCGGCGCATCAGTTCACTGGAAGTGTCCCTCGGCACCCTGCTGTTCGAAAAATCCCGGACCAACGGCTTCGTCCTCACCACCGAGGGCCAGCGTTTGCTGGGTTACGCCGAGTCCATCGAAAGCACTTTGCACATGGCCTGCGAGCAAGTCTCCGGCTCCGGTGTGGCGCTGTCCGGCCATGTGCGCATGGGCTGCACCGAAGGGTTCGGCAGCTTCTTCGTCACCCCGCAGTTGAGCCACTTCGTCGACACCTACCCGGCCATCTCGGTGGACATCCTGCCCCTGCCCCACTTCATCAGCCTGTCCAAGCGCGAAGCCGACATCGTCATCGCCCTGGAACGCCCGGAACATGGGCCCTATGTGTGCTGCAAGCTGTGCGACTACAAGTTGCAGCTGTACGCGACCCAGGAATACCTGGACCAGCACCCGCCCATCCGTAAACCGGCGGATTTGGCCGAGCATCCGTTTATCAGCTATGTGGATGATTTGGCGTTCAGCTCGGAGTTGCTCTACCTGGCCAACGTGGTGCCCGGCGCCAGCGCGAGTTTGCGCAGCACCAGCGTGATCGCGCAGTACGTGGCAGCGCAGCAGGGGCGGTCGATGGCAATATTGCCGTGCTTTCTGGCGGCGCAGGATCCGCGCTTGTTACCGGTGCTGGGGGAGCAGATTGCGATCACACGACAGTTCTGGATGTACTGCCGGGAGGATCTGAGGAAGTTGAAGCGGATTACGTTGTTGTGGGACTACATCAGGGAAGTGACGGAGCAGAATCAGGGGTTGTTGATGGGGGAGACGCGGGAGATCAGGTTCGCGGATTAAAGGGCCATCAACGATGATTCGCTTTAAATTGCAGGACGTTTCCTAGAGACTCTCTACCCCATTGCGCCTTACCGTTGGGGTCACTAGCCTCCTGACTTCGCTGCTCATCAGCGATCGGGTTTAGCGACTCGGATTAGTTGGGATGTGATGCCAAAGTATTGCCAGGCTGTTTACCTGTCTTTACCGTTTTATGGCGGCTGTACGCGGGAGACCTTCGGGTCTGCCGGGTTCCCAAATTTACCGGTTCGCTAACCCGTGTACAGCTGCCACCTCTTCATGTTTAGCGACATGCCGTGGTGACCCCTACTGCAAATTTGGGAAACATCATGTCAAAAATCGTCCCCGATCCCCCGCTTTCCTCCATCACCACCCTCGGCGTAGTCACCTTCGGCGACTACGGCGAAAACGAAAAACCGCTGTTTCGCGTCAACGCCGGCATGCCAATAGAGGAAGCGTTAGAGCACGCCTCCACCCTGCTTTTCTACTCCAAGAAACTCGCAATGGACGCCGCCATGGATGTGCGTGGCGAGCAATACGCGTGGGCCGCGCATTACCTGTGTGAGATGGGCAAGGCCGTGGTGGATGACTTGACGCAGGCGATGACACCGGGCCGTTAAGCGAACAAGGTCTCAAGCACACCGCAAAACCCACTGTGGGAGCTGGCTTGCCTGCGATGGCAGTGTGTCAGTCAGGACATCCAGTACTGAGACACCGCTATCGCAGGCAAGCCAGCTCCCACAGTTGATTGGGTTTCACATTGAGATTGGGGGGACGGGTTCAGTCCGCAATCACCACAATCGATACCCGGCGATTTTCGGTGCGCCCCGCTGCCGTGGTGTTCGGCGCGACCGGTTCGCTGCTGCCCAGGCCGCGCAGTTGGATGTTTTCTTCTTTCATCCCGACACCTTGCAGCACCGTGGCCACGCTTTTGGCGCGGCGCAGGGACAGTTGCTGGTTGTAGGTTTCCTTACCCGAGGCATCGGTATGGCCGTCGACGCGCACGCGTTCGATACCGACGCCCAGCAGGGCCTTGCCGATACGCTGGACGATGTCGGTACTGGGCTGGTTGAGGGTTTCGACGTCGCTGCCGAACAGCACTTTGCCGGACAGGCCGAATGCCCAGCCTTCGTCAGTGAGTTCGAAACCTTGCTGCTTGAGGACGGCGACCTGGGCCGGGGTCAGGCCTTTTGGGGGGGCTGTCTGGCATCCACCGAGGGCAAGGAATGCCACCAGCAAGGTGATAAACATAAATCGTGCAGTCGAGAACAAGGGATCAACTCCTGTGTTGAACGTTGACGACGGGGTTCTCCGACTCCGCCGTTTGCTGGCCACCGGACGATAAACGCTTGGCCTGGTACATCGCCGCGTCGGCGGCATTGAGCAGGGTGCCGGGAGTGGCGCCATGATCGGGGTAGAGGGCAATGCCGATACTGAGTGAGGTCAACACCTGGGTGTTGCCGGGCACCGGGATCGGCTGGTCCATGCTGGCAATGATTTTGTCGGCGATGCGCTGGGCATCTTCCACGTTGTGCAAGGGCGCCAGCAGGATGGCGAACTCATCACCGCCCAGGCGCGCCACCAGGTCATCTTCGCGCAGCTGGGCGCGCACACGGTCCGCCACGGCCACCAGCACCGCATCGCCTGCGGCGTGGCCAAAGCTGTCGTTGATTTCTTTGAAACGGTCGCTGTCGAGGTACAACACCGCCACCCGTTCCTTGGCCTTGGCCGCGCTGCGCAGGGCACGAATCAGGCGCCCTTCGAAGAACGCACGGTTGGGCAGGCCGGTGAGGCTGTCGTGATTGGCCTGGTGGGCGAGGGATTCGTTTTCACTTTGCAGGTGGCTTTGCCAGGCTTCCATCTCGCCGAGCAACGCGTTGAAGTCACTGCCCAGGCTGTCGAGTTCGGCAATTCGCGCCGGAGGCACGCGTCGGTCGAAGTCGCGCTCGCTGCGGGCGGCGTGGGCCACGGAGGCGAGACTCTGCAGGGGGCCGGTGATGCCACGCAACAGGCGTCGGGCCAGGTGCAAGGCGACCCAGGCGCTCAGGGCGGTGCAAATCAGGATCCCGGC
This sequence comes from Pseudomonas sp. BIGb0164, assembly GCF_024810135.1. NCBI lineage: Bacteria > Pseudomonadati > Pseudomonadota > Gammaproteobacteria > Pseudomonadales > Pseudomonadaceae > Pseudomonas > Pseudomonas sp. BIGb0164. Next base: position 329,162 of record NZ_JANUEA010000009.1, read on the forward strand.
CAGGCCGCTGAGCAAAAAGCGCAGCAAGCTGCCGCCATGGCCGGTCAGGTGAATGCTGCCGATGGTTCGCCCTTGGTGCAGGATCGGTTGATTGATCGGCTGTTCGAGCAGGGTATGGGCCAGCGCCAGTTCGACGCGCGAGAGCATGCCGGTTTCCGGGCGGGTCCATTGCGCGAGCACCTTGCCATTCACGTCCTGCACTTGGGCCTCGGCGACCTCTTCAGTGGACGCAATCAGGCTCAGGGCCTCCGTGGCCGCAGCGCTGTCATTGAACACCACCGCTGCCTCCACGGTGTAGTTGATGGAGCGCGCGATCAGGTGCAGGTTGTGCTCGGCGTACACCCGCAGCGCCAGCACGCCGAGCAGGGTCAGGGAGACACTCGCCAGCGTCACCGCCACCAGCGCCAGGATCAAATGCCCTCGGCCAATGACGGAGCGCAGGGTTGGCCGCGCTTTTTCAAGGCTCATGGCGCAGGCGCCCGACGACGAGACAGTTGCAGCACGCTGGGGTGGATTCGCACACCGCTGCGAGCGACGGAGTCGAGATTGACCTCGAACGACACCTGGTCATCCGCCACGCGCAGGCAGAACAGGCTGCCCACGGTGCATTGGTCGCCGCCTTCGCTGATGCTGAGCACCGGGTGGCCGATCAACGAGGTAAACAGGCGGCCACGCTCATCGGCGGTGAGCTTGCCGATGTACACCGCGTCACAGGCGTTGACGATATCGGGATGATCCGCCAGCAGGCGTTGCACCACCACCGGTCGGCCGGTGGCCTGGGTGGTGCCTTTGACCAGGTCGTCGGTGTATTGGGTCGGCCCGATGATGCACAGGCGCAATTGCGCAGGCTCCACCGGCCAGCGGGCATAACTGAGGATGCCAAGCACCACTTGGGTGACCGCCTGGGCACGCTGGTCAGCCAGGCTGGCCGGGGCAGGCGACTGGGCAAATACCCGGGGCGCGAGCAGGCACAGAACCGCCACCAGTAACATGCGTCTCCAGCTCAAACTGCGCTCTGCGGGCGAGACAGCCACGTTCATGCAGCAATTCTCTCAGGTGTTTTCAAGATGATGCCGCAACGATAGCACAGCGGCGGAAAACCCCGCGAAGAGTAGGTCTTCACGGGGCGCGCTATTTTTTCAGAAAAATCAGACGACTGAATCAGAAATATTGCGTGACCTGTCAGTCAATTTTTTCAGCGGCATGATCCAGCTCAAGCATCAGCCCGCTCAAACGCTTGACCTTGCGCCGCACTGCCTCCTCGAACACGCCGCCACGGGGCTCGATCAGGCTGAACCAACGCTTGGCCCGGGTGATGCCGGTGTAGATCAGCTCCTTGGTGAGTACCGGGTTCAGTGCGTCCGGCAGGATCAAGGCGGTGTGGGTGAACTCCGAGCCCTGGGATTTGTGCACGGTCATGGCGTACACGGTTTCCACGTCGTTGAGCCGGCTGGGCAACACAAAGCGCACACCGCCCTGGCCGTCGTTGCGCGGGAAGGCCACACGCAGCACCTGGGGGCCGCCATCGCTTTCGGGCAATTTCAAGGCAATGCCGATGTCACCGTTCATCAGGCCCAGGCCGTAATCGTTGCGGGTCATCAATACCGGGCGACCTTCGTACCATTGATCATCGCCTTCGATCAGCCGCACTTTGCGCAGGGCCGCCGTGATACGCAGGTTGAGACCTTCGACACCCCACGGCCCCTTGCGCACGGCACAGAGCAATTGGAAGGCGTCGAAAGCCTCGAGCAACTGTTGCGCCCAGTGGGTCCACGCCGCGTTTTCGCGCGGCGTATCAAGGGGCGGTCGGGCGCTTTGCAGCAGGTTGAGGTAATAACGATACCCCTGGGCGCCGTCGCCCTGCCCGTCCAGCACCAGGCGCTCCAATGCGTGGTCGTGCTCGCCTTTGAGGCTGAGGCAGAACAGGTCGGCATGACTGCGTGCCGCCAGGAGCTTGCGAGCCTCTTCAGCATTTTGCTGGTTGACCCAACGCGCCAGTTGCCCGATGCCGCTGCCTTCGCCAAATCGCCGCGAATAACGCAGCATCACCACCTGTTGCGCCAACGGGTGACTGCCATCGAGGTCTTCTTGCAGGCCGCTGGTACTGAGGTCTTCACCGCTAACCGCTTGTAACCATTGCCGCGTCTGGGGGCTGTACCAGCCGGCTTCGGCATCGCGGCACAGATCACCAAGCACCGCGCCCGCCTCGACCGAGGCGAGTTGGTCCTTGTCGCCCAGCAACACCAGGCGTGCATGGGGCGGCAAGGCGTCGAGCAGGTTGGCCATCATTTCCAGGTCGATCATCGACGCTTCGTCCACCACCAGCACATCCAGGGGCAGCGGGTTGCCGATGTGATGGCGGAAGTGCCGCGTGCCCGGGCGGCTGCCCAGCAAGCGGTGAACGGTGGTGACCTGGGTCGGGATTTTTTCCTTCACGCTGTCCGGCACTTTCAGCGACAGCACCTGCTGGCTGATGGATTCGGTGAGGCGCGCCGCGGCTTTACCGGTGGGAGCGGCCAGGCGGATACGCAACGGGCTGCCGGTTTCCACGGCCGGGCCCTGCAACAGCGCAAGCAGCCGCACCACGGTGGTGGTCTTGCCGGTGCCAGGGCCGCCGGTGACGATACTGAAGGCACCGCGAGTGGCCAGGGCACAGGCCAATTTCTGCCAGTCGATCACACCGTCAGGCGGGGGCTGATCGAACAGGCCATTGAGTCGCCGGGGCAAGTCGGCGCTGACGGTTTCCTGGGTCGCCAGTCGCAGGCGCAGGGCCGTGTCGATACGCCGCTCGTAGGTCCAGTAGCGGCGCAGATACAGGCGTTTTCCCGACAGAACCAAGGGCCGGCTTTGGGCGGCTTCGCTGCCATCGACGGCCAGGGCGACCAAGTGGCTGGCAGCCAGCGCATGGCACCAATGAGCACCGTCCAACCCGTCGAGCAGTTGCGACGGCAACAGCATGGCGCCGGTTTGCAGGTCGCCTTCGGGCGGCAGGGACAGGGCAAAGTCGGGGGCCTTGAGGGTTTCGAACAGGTCGAGGCAGACGTGACCGTGGCCCAACTGGTGGCTGGTCAAGGCCGCCGCCAGCAGCACCAACGGGTCGGCCTGTGGGTCGAGTTCGTGCAGGAAACCGACGAACGCTTTGTCCAAGGCACGCAGCCAGCCACGATCAACCCATCGCTCCAGCAGTTGCACCAGGTCACCCGCTCGGCTGAGGGGCTTGAGCGCTTCAAGCGGTAGCGGCGAAAGGCTCATAGCAGCACTCCTTGTTCCCAGGCGGGCTCGGCCTTGGGCGGGATGGATTTGCCCTGGAACATCAGGTCCAGACCTTCGATCAACGCCCGTGGTGGCCGGGTGAAATAAGCGCCTTGGCTGGCGGACTGAGTACCGCGCAGAAATACATACAACGCACCGCCCACATGGCGCTCGTAGTCGTAGTCCGGCAGGCGCGCCTTCAGTTGTCGGTGCAGGGCCAGCAGGTAAAGTACGTACTGCAGGTCGTACCGATGGTCGAGAATCGACTGTTCCATGGCCTCATGGGTGTAGGCCGAATCGTCAGGGCCGAGCCAGTTGGATTTGTAATCGGCCACGTAATAGCGGCCGTCGTGTTCGAAGGTCAGGTCGATAAACCCCTTGAACATGCCGTTGAGCAACACCGGTTCGGCGGCGACGCGAGAGACGCCCCCGTGGGTGTACTGGCACACCAGTTTGTCGAGGGCGAGCACGTCGACTTTGTGGCTGGAGAACCAGAACTCCATTTCGATCTGGTACTGCGTGAGGCCGCTGAGGGTGATGTGGCCGTTATCCACCGGCAACGGTGTTTGCAGCAGGTGGCCCAGCCAACTGCTCAAGGTGACGATCCAGCCTTCCCAGTTACGGCGGTTGCAGCGGGCGCCCACGGCTTTTTCGATAGCTACCGGGGTGACGTTGAAGCCCTCCTCACCCGCCCATTCCAACAGGCCGTGGAGGAACGTGCCTGGGTTCGGCCCTCGTGGGAAACGGTGAATGTCGCCACCCGAGGCGGCTACTTCGCGCGGTGCATCGGGGTCCAGACGCTCGTCATCGAACAGCTTCTGGGCCTGTGGGTTTTCCGGTGCTTCGAGGCTGGCGGCGCTCATGCTGTCGCCAATACGCAGCGCGCTGTAGGACGCTATCCACCAGTTCTCCGCCGCCTTGCGTTTGGGCAGCAAGGGTGCGAGCAAGGTGGCTTCATTTTTGGGTGGATGGAACAGGGTGCTGGTGACTTCGGGCACCGGGCCATAGTGGATGGCCTGGCAGCCTTCCTGAAGATCCAGCAGCCAACGTGCAAGGCCAGCGGACTCGCCCAGCGAGGCTCCCGCACCCAGTAGATAACCGAGTGCCGAAAGGTGCAGCACGGAGCTGCTGTTGTTGCCGCGCTTGAGGTCGGCGATGCCGAGCCAGCACGCATGCTTGGCGCGGGTCAGCGCCACGTAGAACAAGCGCAGGTCTTCGGCGAGGCGCTCGTCATCGGCTTGGGCGATCAGCTCGACGGTTGGGCGCAGGCTGACCTGGGATTTACCGTTTTCATCATGGTAGTGAAGGGGCAAGCGGCTGCCATCGACCGGCTTGGCCGAACAGATGAAGGGCAGGAAAACCAGGTCGTACTCCAGGCCCTTGGACTTGTGGATGGTCACCACCTTGACCAGTTGCTCATCGCTTTCCAGGCGCAGGATCTGCTCTTCACCGGCTTGCCCGGAGAGTGCCAGGTGCTCGGCCAGGTGGCGGATCAGCGCCTGTTCACCGTCCAGTTCCGATGCAGCCTGTTGCAACAGTTCACTCAGATGCAGCAGGTTGGTCAGCACGCGCTCGCCGTCACTGCGGGCGATCAGGGTTTGTGGCAGTTGGAAGTCATGGAGCAGGCGTCGCAACATTGGCAGCACGCCTTGGGTGCGCCAGATCGCACGGTAACCTCGGAACTGCATGACGCGGGTTTCCCACGCCAGTTCGTCTTGATTCAGGCGCTCCAGTTCCGGCAACGAAAGGTTCAGGGTGACGCAGGCCAAGGCGGCACGCAGGGGGCGCTCGACATCCGGCTCGGCGCAGGCCTTGAGCCACGCGAGCAGGTCATGGGCTTCCTGGGCGGCAAAGACGGAGTCTTTATCCGACAAGTAAACGCTGCGCACGCCCCGGGCGGCCAACTCGGCCCGCACCGCCTGGGCCTCCTTGCCATCACGAACCAGGATGGCGATATCCGATGGAAGCACGCCCTTGAAGCTCGCGTCCGGCTGCAGGAAACCCGCCGTACCTTGCTGCCCGCCATTGAGCAACTCAACAATTTGCGTGGCACAGGCCGCTGCCAGTTGCTGGCGATAAACCACGTTGGATATCGGCTGGTCGGTGGACAAGTGCCAGAGGTTCATGGCGGGCAGCGTATGCCCGTCCACTTGCAGCTGTTCCTTGCGGCCCTGGGACAGCACCGACTGGAACGGCACCGGGTTTTCGCCATCCGGCTGACGGAACAGGAAAGCGCCACGGCCGGTTTCCGCACGTTGGAACACATGGTTGACCGCCTCGACCATCGCGTGGCTGGAGCGGAAGTTGGTGCCCAGGGTGTGGTGGCGACCGGTGGTGGACTGGCGCGCGCGCAGGTAGGTGTAGATGTCGGCACCGCGGAAAGCGTAGATCGCTTGCTTGGGGTCGCCGATCAGGAACAGGCCACTGTCGAGGTGGTTTTCTTCGATGCGGTAGATGCTGTCGAAGATGCTGTATTGCACCGGGTCCGTGTCCTGGAACTCATCGATCAGCGCCACCGGGAACTGTTCGCGAATCACACTGGCCAGGCGCTCACCGCCGTCGGCTTGCAGGGCGGCATTGAGGCGGATGAGCATGTCGTCGAAGCCCATTTCGGCACGACGGCGTTTTTCGTCCTCAAAGCGTTTGCCGACCCAACCGGCAGCATGTTGCAACACGGCGGCGTCAGGGCTTGGCAGCGCGTCGAGAGCAGCCTTGAGGCCGGCCATGGCGTCGATGCCGGGGTGATGCGGTGGCTCACCTTTCCAGGCTTCGGCCATGCCGTCGGGCGTAAGGCGGGTGAAACCGGTACCGATGTCCAGTTGTTCCAGGGTTTCGTCAGCGGCCCAGGCACTGATTTTTTCGAACCAGGGCTCGAAGTAGCGGGCTTGCATCTTGCGGCCATCGACGGCTTTGGCGGCCACGGCTTGCAGGCAGATGTCGCGCAGCTCGGCGGCCCATTGTTGCCAGGGGGCCTTGATTTGTATCAGCGCCTCACGGCGCTCCTGCAGGCAGGCGTTGATCAACTCGGCAGGGTCGCGGGTTTCGTCGGTGGGCCGTTCGCTGCCGAACAGTGCGCGCACTCGCGGCATCAATGCGGCAGGGCCGCCCCAGTTATTGCGCACCCAGTTGAGCGCGTCGTCGTGCATGGGGTAGCAGAACAGCCGCCAGTAGTCGCGCAGGACTTCGCCGAGCAGGTCGCTGTGGTCGGTTTCCAGGGTCTGGGTGAACAGGCTGCCGCTGTCGAAGGCGTGTTCGCGCAGCATGCGCTGGCACCAACTGTGGATCGTGGAGACAGCGGCTTCGTCCATCCATTGGGCTGCGATGTCCAATCGGTTAGCGCAGGCGGGCCATTGTTCCGGTGGGTATTGATCACGCAAGTCGGCGATCAAGGTGTCCGGCTGCGGGATTTCGTCACGGAAGAAGCGCGCGGCCTCGGACAGACGGATGCGGATGCGCTCACGCAATTCCTTGGTGGCCGCATCAGTGAAGGTCACCACCAGGATTTGCGGTGGCAGCAGTTCGCGGCCAAAGCCTGACTCATCACCACCGTGCCCGAGCACAAGGCGCAGATAGAGGGCGGAGATAGTGAAGGTCTTGCCGGTGCCGGCGCTGGCTTCAATCAGCTGGCTGCCTTTGAGCGGGAAGGCCAGGGCCAAGGGTTTACTGCTCATGCGCCGGCCTCCTCGCTTGTCAGTGATCGCCATGGAGCGTTGAGCAAGGGGCGATATAGGGTTTCGCACCAACCTTCGAACTCTTCACTCGCCATCAGGGTGGCGAAGTCGGGGAACTGTCGCGTGAGCGCTGGGGTTTCACGGCGTTCACCATCGGTTGTGAGGCCGTCACCCTCGTAGGCTTTACTCGCTGCTGCCAGGGCTTTTACAGGATCGGTTTGGCCGAGCCAGGCGAAGGCGGTTTTAACGGCGACAGGCAGCGGTTTGCTCATGCCGGTATGCCAGGCCAGCAGCAGGTGGCCGAGGATTTCCTGGGCGGCAGGTTTATCCAGAGGTGACAGCAGCAAAGTGTCATCGCTGGCCACCAAGCCGGTACTCAACGGCAGCCCGCAGGCGCAGGCAACCACGTGATTGACCCAGGGACGGATCAGGCGATGCCATTTGCGTGATTTGATCGAGCCGATGCTGTTGGGGATGGTGGTGACACTCAACAAGCCACCATCACTGCGCCGGTGCAGGCCACTGATCCAGCCGTCAAGTTGAATGCCTTGATGCTCAAAATTGATCGGTTCCGCGCCAGTGTGAGGCGTCGGCCAGAGGGCGAGTAATTGTTGGTAACGTTGCAGCAGGTCAGGCAACGGCTCGATCAGCTCGTTACGCAAACATTCGCCAAAGCCGACCATGGGCAACAGGCCACTGCCTTGCAAGCGCAGGGCCTGCGCGCTTAGGGCTTGGTCGAGATGGTCGGGCTGCGTCAGTGCGGCATTCAGCAGGCTGTCGCTGAGGCTATAGCGTTGCAGCGCGTCGAGCACGAAGGGTTCTTCGTCGGCCAGCGGCACTTCAGCGGCCTCAAAGAAAACTTTCAGACGCTGGCTGAAGAAGTGTTTGACCGGGTTGCGCAGGAAGTCCTGCAACTGACCGAGGGTCAGGGGTTCTTCCTGCTCGTGTTGTGTGAGCCCTTCTTCTTCAAGCCTGGTAACCGGTGCTTCGTGGAGCAACTGCCATTCACGGGCGTAGCTGAACAGTGGGTCACCTTCGTGGAAATAGCGCGCGCTGAAGGGTTGGAGTGGGTGTTCCTGGGTCATGGCGTCCAACAGGAGTTCGTCTATGTTTGCGTTGCGCCAGCCACTGGCGAGGTGGTCACGCAATTGACCGATCAGCACGGAGGCTGGACGGTCACTGTTGTCGCGGATGCTGCGGCCCACCCAGCTGATGTACAACTGGTCTCGGGCTGACAACAGGGCTTCGAGTAGCAGGTAACGGTCGTCTTCACGGCGTGAACGGTCGCCAGGACGGTAATCACTGCCCATGAGGTCGAAGTCCAAGGGTGGCTGGGCGCGCGGGTAGTCGCCGTCGTTCATGCCGAGCAGGCATACGAGCTTGAACGGGATCGCACGCATAGGCATCAAGGTGCAAAAATTGACAGCTCCAGCGAGGAAGCGTTGGGACAGGCGACCTTGATCCAGTCCGGCCAGCCAGGCTTCACGGACGACGGTGAGCGGCAACTCATCCTGCAAGCCGACGGACTCACAGGTTTCCAACCAGGTCTCTCGCAGTTGCTCGAGTTGGCCCAGCAAGTAGTCGTCGTGTTCACTGCTCGGCAGGAAGAACAGTTGCATCAAGCGTTGCAGTCGCTCGCCCCATTGTTGAGGGGCGGCTGGTTGGGACAGCGCTTGGTGCGCGTCATTCAATGCATCGAGCAGGGCGACCAAGGGGCCGATAAGGGCAGCGTCAAGGCCACCAATTTCGTCGTAGGGCTCGATACCGTGACACGCAGCGCCGGAGCCGACCGCGTAACCCAGCAACATGCGGCGCAGGCCGAACCGCCAACTGTTTTGCTCCAACTCATCCGGCAGGCCGAGACCCGCGCGTTGTTCGGCATTGAGCCCCCAGCGGATGCCGGCGCCTTCGATCCAGCGATGCAGTGTGGGCAGGTCGCGTTCCTTGATCGCGAAGCGCTCGCGCAGGGCGGGCACGTCAAGCAAGTCGAGGATTTCGCTGACGGGGAAGCGGCTGTCGGGGAGTTTGAGCAGGTGTTCGACAGCGATCAGCAGAGGGTCGCGGCCGCGTTGGCCTTGGTCGGTGAGGGTAAAGGGGATGAAACGGGGGTCGCTTTTTTCCAGTTGGCCGAACACTGCGCGAATATGCGGTGCGTAGCTGTCGACGTCGGGGACCATGACGATGATGTCCCGGGGGCGCAGCGTGGGGTCTGCGCTGAAGCGCTGGAGCAATTGGTCGTGGAGGATTTCCACTTCGCGCTGGGCGCTGTGGGCAATGTGGAAGCGGATTGAGGTGTCGTGTTCCAGGTCCACGGCGGGCCATAGCTCGCGGGTTTCGTTGAGCGGGCGCAGTTCGAGGATGTCGTCCTGGAGCTGGTTGAGCAGCGTGGTGGGCTGGCTGTCGCTGAACAGGTCGATGCGCCCATCGCGGAAGGCGGCGCGGTAGCTGTTGGGGTCGTCGTAGCTGTCCAGCAGGCTGATGTAGTCGCGACCTTGTTTGCCCCAGGCTGCCAGCAGTGGATGGGCGTGCTGGTGCAAGGTTTGTGGGTCGATGGTGACCGGCATTCCGGCTTTACGAGCTTGGCGCTTGTACTCGTTACGCAGCAGGTCTTTGTCGGCGACGATGTCAGACCAGTGGTGACGGCAAGGGTTGTGCACGCACAACAAGACTTGGCTGAAGCGTGCCAGGCCGGCGAGAGCTTCCAACGCTTGCGCGGGCAAAGATGAGATGCCGAACACAATCACCCGGGATGGCAAGCCTGCCGGAGCTTTTTCAAGGCTGTTGATGCGTTCGATAAAACGCTGGTGAACACCGGCGCGGCTTTCGGCCATGCCCTCCTCTCCTACGTCCAACAGCAGCGCGCGCCATAGCTCGGCTTGCCAGCAGTTGGCGGGGTTGAGTGGCTTGGGTTCGCCTCTGGCGCTACGCAATTGGTGGCGGCCGGCTGCCCAGTCCTCCAGCCAGTCGGCACGATAGACCTGGTATTGATCGAACAGGTCAGCCAGACGCTCGGCGAGTTGGTAGCGTTTGCGCAGGTCAGTGTCGTGGGTGAGGAAACGCTGCAATGGTTCAAAGTGCGGTTGATTGATGAGCTCTGGAAGCAGCCGCATGAGGCGCCAGGTCAGCGGCGCTTTATCGAGCAGAGACTTGGGCGGGATTTCATCCTTGCCCAAGACCATGCGATAGAGCTGCCACATGAAACTACCGGGTAGCTGCACGTCAATTGCAGCAGCGATGCCACAACCGCCCATGTCGTCGTCTTCCGGATCTTCAGCCAGGGCCAGTTTGAGCCACTGTGCGATACCGTTGCTTTGTACCAAGGCAATTTCGTTTTCCAGGGGCGCCAGTGGATAGCGGCGCATCCAACTGACCACCAGGCTGCGCAGTTCGTCCAGGCGGTTGCCGTGAACCACCATGAATCCAGCGCTGAGGGACGTTGCATCCGGCATAACGGCTTCCTTGGGAAAAGCAAAATCGAGGGTGCGACTTTAGCACTGTGGGCAGTTGTTGGCGGAGTTGGGATGTTAGCTGGCTTTTCGACCGCCCAAAACAAAACCCCATCTGCTCTCGCAAATGGGGTTTCGGAATTTAATCTTGACGATGACCTACTCTCACATGGGGAAACCCCACACTACCATCGGCGATGCATCGTTTCACTACTGAGTTCGGGATGGGATCAGGTGGTTCCAATGCTCTATGGTCGTCAAGAAATTCGGGTACTGAGTCGTGACCGGTTGGCCTCGCTTCAGCAAATTGGGTATGTGACAGCTATCGGTGTTTTGTGAGCGTCGAACTTTCGGTTCATTTCGTCTTCACACACCGCAATCTGGTGCCTTTTCAGGTCAGCAAATTGCTTGGGTGTTATATGGTCAAGCCTCACGGGCAATTAGTATTGGTTAGCTCAACGCCTCACAGCGCTTACACAC
>NZ_JANUEA010000010.1:0-333113 GCF_024810135.1 Pseudomonas sp. BIGb0164
CGAGTGTTGGGGCAAGAGCCCTTTTGGTTACTTTTGGCTGGGCCGGCATTCCGGGCTCTTTTCCAAAAGTGACCCGCCGTAAGGGCGGAACCATACTCCGCCATCACCCAAATAACGGATATGCCCCCTCAACAAAATTAACGCGGACAATTCCCCCCAATCCCCTCCCCCCCAAACGCCCGCCGAACAAACCCCGTCGAATCCCCCAACGACCCATTCACCGTCCCCGAATGATCCAGCTCCGGATAAAAATGCCACTCCACCCGATCCCCCACCTTGCACGCCTCCCTCACCAACGCCTTCTGCCCCGGCACAAACACATCACGGTCCTTACCGCCCGTCCCCAAAAACACCGGAACATCGGTTTTCAACGTGGGATACGCCGACTCACGATAAACCCGCTCCAACGCCACCTTGGGCGAACGCTTGAAGCTGTTATTGAACGTCAACCCATCCGCCACCACCCGCTGCTCAATGGCATGCAAGCAATCCTCCTGGCTGGCCTTGAACGCCGGCAACGCCTGATCAGCCAAGTAATCGGCCGGCACAAAGGAAGGATCAAGCAAAGCCGCCGTACTCAGCCGCAACAGGTTGTAGGCAAACGTCGGCACCACCGAACGGCGCGCCTCTTCAAGCTCGGGGCTTTTGCCGTGGGTGTGGGTCGAGGCATAAGGCGTGCCCGTCGCCACCACGCCGACAAGTTCCACCTCCGGCGCATAGGCCTTGGCCGACACCGCCGTGGCAAACGCCGCACGGCCGCCCTGGGATTGGCCAAACACCACCACCCGCCGAGACAGGTTGAATCCCCCCGCGCCCACCGCCCGAATACTGTCGAGCACGCCATAGGCCAGCGGGCGGGTCAGCCCGTAAGGGTGCAAACCCGGCGTGCCCAGCCCCTGGTAGTCAGTCGCGACAATCGCATAACCCTGGTCGAGCCAATAGTTGAGGTAACGCGTGTCCCGTGGGCTGCGCGCGTTCAGTGACGGCGCGCACCGGTCAGCGCTGCCCACCGTGCCGTGGGCCCAGGCCATCAGCGGCCAGCCACCGGCAGGCGGTGTGCCCTTGGGCACGAACAGCGCACCGGACACCGCGATGGGCGTGCGGTTGTCGAGCCCGTCGGTGGAGGAATAGAGAATGCGCAGGTTCTGCGCGGCCGACGCCAGGCTCTGTGGCGGCGTCAAAGCCTCGCTGCGCAGCAGCTTGCCTGGCACCGTCGGCACCGGGCCGTTCCAGGTGTAGAAACCCTCGGCAGCGCTGCTACTGCCCGCGATCAACACCCACAGCAACGCCCACCCACGCATCGACGATCACCAGCCTTCTTTCAATATGCGCAATTCCAGGTACTGCAACAGCATGAGGGTCTTGCCGTCGACAATCTCACCGCTCTGCACCATGGCCAGGGCCTGCTCGAAGCCCAGTTCAAGCACTTCAATGTCTTCGCCCTCTTCCTCGATGCCGCCGCCACTGCCCACCTGGTCGCCTGGCTGGTACTCACCGATGAAAAAGTGAATGCGCTCGGTCACCGAACCCGGACTCATGAAGGCCGAGTAGATTTTTTCCACATGATGGACGCGGTAGCCGGTCTCTTCTTCGGCTTCCAGGCGGATGCGTTCTTCGGGGCTGGCGTTGTCGAGCAAACCGGCAGCGGCTTCGATCAGGTAGCCGTGGTAGTCGTTGACGAAGGTGGGCATGCGGAACTGACGGATCAGCAGCACGGTGCGTTGCGCACGGTTGTACAACAGGATGGTCGCGCCATTGCCTCGGTCGTAGACCTCACGGGTCTGGGCCTGCCAGGTGCCGTCCTGGCGGCGCAGGTCGAAGCTGTATTTCTTGAGGATGTACCAGTTGTCCGAGAGGGTTTCTTCGGCGTTGATGCGAACGGGGCTGTTGTCCATGGTCGGTCCTTAGCGCGTGGAAGGTGGAGCATGTGGTTGCGCCAAGGCCAGCGTCAAGCGGATCACTTGCGGCTACAATCGCGCTCCACGAAGGATCTCTCCAGGTTCAAGGAAATGATGCTGCACATCCCGACGCTACGGATAGTGGTGCGCGTCCAAAGCGCGGGGGCGCAATCGAGTTCAGGTGCCAGCAACCGTCTGAGCCGGCGCCTGCTTGATACGCGACCAGGCGGCGGCGACTTCCTCGGCGCTGTGCGCTTTTACCCGCGCGAGGTCCCGCGGGTAATCCACTCCGGGGTTTTCCGTGAACCGCGTCGCGGTGAATTGGCCATTGCTGGCGCGCAAGATATAGCCCGTGTCGTCGCACTGCGCACTGGCCAGGAATACCACGCCCGGTGTCACCCAGTCCGGCTTGAGTTCGTCCGGCTCTTCAGTCACGCCCCACATGCGGGTCTTGGCCACCGGCGAGATCGCGTTGACACGAATACCGGCCGGCGCGCCCTCATGGCTCAGCGCATTCATGATGCCCAGTTGCGCCATCTTGCCGGCACTGTAGGCCGCCAGCCCCGTCTGCTCGTACTGCGCATACATGGCGCGGTCGGAGGTGGTGAGAATGATGCGCGGTGAGCGGGAGCGCAGCAGGTGCGGCCAGGCGTGCTTACACAACCAGAGTGGCGCGTAGAGGTTGATATCCATGGCCCGTTGCAGGAACGCGGGGTCGAGGTCTTCGATGTTTTGGTAGCCCACCCAGCCTGCGTTGTGGATCAGGATATCGAGCTGCCCGAAGGCCTCGATCGTGTGCGCGATCAGTTGCCGGCAACCCTCTTGCTGGGATAAGTCGCCCGCTACGCCGATCACCGCCAGGCCTTCAGCCTGCAACGCCTGGGCGGCGGCCTGTACCACCGATGGGTCGGCACCTGCCCCCACCTTATCGGCCCCGATGTCACTGATCACCACCCGGGCACCGCCCATGGCCAGCGCTCGTGCATAACTGAGTCCCAACCCGCGTGCGCCACCGGTGACAATCGCGGTTTTTCCTGTGAAATCCATAGACGTGCTCTCCTGTTCGGCTGCCCACCCTAACAACCCGTGACGGGCTTGTTCAATGCTGTAACACTTTGCAAGCTATCGCCCCTGACGGTGGTCGAATTAATTCCTGCCCGCGCAAGCCATCTGGTAAAACCCGTGCTTCGCCTTTGTCCTGGAACCTTCATGTCATCTCGTTTTATGTCTCGCCTGGGCCTGCGCTGGTTTCCCCTGTTGTGCATGGCGTTGTTGATCGTCGGCCTGCCGGTGGGCTGCGCCGTGCTGCAACACAAGGAACGCGAGCTGGTGTTTCGCATCGAGCCTGGCACGGCGGGTTGGTACACCGGCTTGCCGAAAGCCGTGCAGGAGTTCGACCTCAAGCCCGCCAGTTTCAAGTCGGGGCAGAATATTCACGGCTGGTGGTGGCCGGCAGACAAGCAGGACGCCCCGGCGATCCTCTACCTGCACGGCGTGCGCTGGAACCTCACCGGGCAGCTGTTTCGCATTGAGCAATTGCACGCGCTGGGCTATTCGGTGCTGGCCATCGACTATCGCGGTTTCGGCCAGAGCCAGGGCGACTTGCCTTCGGAAACCAGCGTGTACGAAGACGCGCGCATTGCCTGGGAGCGCTTCCAGGTGCTGCAGCCCGACCCAAGCAAACGCCTGCTCTACGGACACTCATTGGGCGGCGCCGTGGCCATCGACCTCGCGGCCGAGCTAAGCAAACAAAACCCGGTGCCGGTACGCGGGCTGGTGATCGAATCCACGTTCACCTCCCTGGCCGATGTCGCCACCGCCGTGGCCAACACCTCGTTGCCGGTGCGCTGGTTGCTGTCGCAGAAATTCGATTCGATCGACAAGATCGCCGAGGTGCACATGCCGCTGCTGGTGGTGCATGGCCTCGACGACCGCTATGTACCGCCGCGTTTCAGCCAGCAGTTGTTCGATGCCGCCCAGGACCCCAAGCGGTTGTTGCTGGTGCCAGGCGCCAGTCATAACAACAGCATGAGCCTGGCGGGTCGCAGCTATGGCCAGGCGCTGGACAACCTGATGCGCGCGAAGGTGCCAGCACAGGTGGTGACACACTCCACAGGTCGCAACGGCGACTCCTGAAAGCACTTTTCGGCACCCGGTCTGCGCTTGGCTGTCAAGCGCAAACCCTGCCCATACTGGCCCGCGCCGGCAGTTGATCAAATATTAACCGCGGGTTAAATCGCCAACCCTGCCGGGCCTTCGTAAAGTTATCCACAGAGATACCCACGGTTTTCGTGGACAACTCTTTTTATTTTTTTACGATTTTTTTGCTCAATAAATGCTTTCAGGAAATGTACCCGGCAGCAGAATTTCGCGGTTCACATCGCGTATATCGTTATAGCCACACAACGCCATCGACACGTCCAACTCACGGGCGATGATGTCCAGCGCCTTGGTCACGCCCGCCTCGCCCATCGCACCCAAACCGTACAAATGCGGCCGCCCGATCAGGGTACCTTTTGCGCCCAGTGCCATCGCCTTGAGCACGTCTTGCCCGGAGCGAATACCACCGTCGAGCCACACTTCAATCCGTTTGCCCACGGCCTCGACGATTGCCGGCAACTGGCTGATGCTCGACGGCGCGCCGTCCAACTGGCGGCCGCCGTGGTTGCTCACCACCAACGCATCGGCGCCGGAATCGGCCGCCAGCCGCGCATCTTCCACATCGAGGATGCCCTTGATGATCAGCTTGCCGCCCCAGCATTTCTTGATCCACTCCACATCGTCCCAGCTCAGGCGCGGGTCGAATTGCTGGGCGGTCCACGACGACAGCGAACTCATGTCGGCCACACCTTTTACATGCCCGACAATGTTGCCAAAGCCCCGGCGTTTGGTGCCAAGCATGCCCATTACCCAACGCGGTTTGGTGGCCATGTTGAGGATATTCGGCAAGGTCAGTTTGGGCGGCGCCGAGAGGCCATTGATCAAGTCCTTGTGGCGCTGGCCAAGGATCTGCAGGTCCAGGGTCAGCACCAATGCGTCCACGCCTGCGGCCTTGGCGCGCTCGATCAACTGCTCGATGAACGCGCGGTCGCGCATCACGTACAACTGGAACCAGAACGGTTGACCGACGTGTTCGGCAATGTCTTCCAGTGAACAGATGCTCATGGTCGACAAGGTGTAGCGCAGGCCGAACGCGGCGGCGGCGCGGGCGGTGAGGATCTCGCCGTCGGCATGCTGCATGCCGGCCAACCCGGTCGGCGCCAGGGCCACCGGCATGGCCATGTCCTGGCCGATCATGGTGGCGCGGATCGAACGCGAATCGATGTTGCGCGCCACCCGCTGGCGGAATTTGATCTGGGCAAAATCGCTTTCATTTGCCCGGTAGGTGCTTTCAGTCCAGGAGCCGGAATCGGCGTAGTCGTAAAACATCCTTGGGACACGTTTTTGCGCGAGCTTGCGTAAGTCTTCGATGGTTGTGATCAACGACATCGGGGTCACCTCTCCCTGAACTGAACACAGAGAGTAAGCGTAGATCCGCCATACAACCAGCCATTGCGTTTACATCACCCGAGGGCTAATCTCGCACAAACCCGCAAAAAGACGCACAAACATGCAAAACACTCATCACGCCATCGACCTGCCTTCGTTGCGCAAGCAGAAGATCCTGTTGCTGCTGGAGCGCGACGGCAAAGTCACCGCCGCTGAACTGGTGGAACATTTTGCCGTGTCCCAGGACACCATCCGCCGTGACCTCGGCGAGCTTGCGGCAGCCGGTCTTTTGCAACGTGTCCACGGCGGCGCCCTGCCCCGGCCCAAAGACACCGGCAAGGATTTCTTCACCCGCGTCGGCGAGACCAACGACGCCAAGCGCCAGCTCGCGCAATTGGCCGCAGACCGTGTGGAAGACGGGCAGATTGTGCTGTTCGATTCCGGCTCAACCACCTTGAAAATCGCCCAATCCTTGCCACGCAACATCCGCCTGACGGTGGTCACGCCGTCACCGATGATTGCCGTCGCCCTGGCCGATCACCCCAACGTCAAAGTGATTCTGGCCGGTGGCCAACTCAACCCGGCGACCCTTTCCACCAGCGGGCATGAAACCGTTCGCCTGATTGAAAGCGTCAAGGCAGACCTGCTGTTTACCGGCGTGTGCGCGCTGCACCCGCAGATCGGCATCAGCTCGCTGCATTTTGATGAAGTGGCGGTCAAACAGGCCCTGCTCGACAGCGCCTCACACGTAGTGGCGGTGACCATGGCGGACAAACTCGGCGCCGTGGAGCCCTTTATCGTGGCGCCATGCAGCCGAATCCATACGTTGATTACCGAATGGCATGTGCCGAGTGTCGAGGCGTACGAGCAGTTAGGCTTGGAGGTGTTGAGGGTGGAGGTCGAGTAGGTCCAAGGCGTCAGCCACAGCATGCCCGCTGGCGGTGTTATCGAAAATGCACCATGTGAGAATACCCTGCGCAACCGACTGCTCGAGCAGGCGCGCAAACGCCTGCACACGCTCCAGGCCATAGGCGCTGTGATAAAGACGCGGTGAACCGTGCAGACGCCAATAACGCACGCCTTGCCAACCGCCGGGGCTCGCCCCGCGTTCGATCACGGGTGGGTCAGCAGCCACCCGCGCCACCTGGAAACGCTCCAACAACGCCTCGGCCTTGAGCCAACTGGCATGACGCGGTTCAAGCACAATGGCTCCGGTATAGCGTTGGCGCAGAGCGGTGAAAAACGTTGCAGCCACGCCTGGCTCATAGCTCAGTGAGGGAGGCAGTTGCACCAGCAAACAGCCTAGCTTTTGACCCAAGTGCAGGCATTGCTCAATGAACTCATCCAGGGCGGTCTCACAGTATTGCAAGCGAAGTTCATGGGTGATGTTTTTCGGCAATTTGACTGAAAAGCGAAATGCCGATGGCACCGAGTCGTGCCAACGCTCATAGGTCTTGGCCAAATGCGGGCGGTAAAACGAACTGTTGATTTCCACCGCATTCAAGCGCATTGCGTAGCGCTGTAAATGCGTGCCCTCGCTTTTAAAGGCCGACGCGTATTGCCGAGGCAAGCTCCACCCCGCACAGCCCACAAACAGCGGCGCCGTCAAAACAGCACCGCAGCCGCATCGCGCATGAAAATCTCAATGGTCTTGGGGCCCACACCATCAAACTCACCCAGGCGTTTTTCAAACGCCTGGCGATTATTACTGGCGTCGCGCATCTGCGTGATGTTGCCCGCGTATTCCGCGTTCAGTTTGGCACTCAGATCGAGCAGGCGCTGTGCGGTGGACTCGTCATAACGCACGTAATGCGCGCGCCCCAGCATCGCGACTAATTCGCGGGAGGTGCAATGTTGCAACTTGCGCGCCGTGTCCCGGCCCTCTTCCTCGACAATCACCCGATAAGCCTGGGCCGCGATGGGCGCCTGGATGCGTTTACCCATTAGGAAGCTGGCAAGAAACCATTTGAACAGGCTGCTGTTGTCTTCAGGCGTGAGCTCAATGCCGAGTTCCGATGCACTAATTGAACGAGCCATGGTTATTCCCCCAGCATGGGATCGGAGCTTTTTTCATCACAGGCGAACGGGATCATGGCGGTGACTCCTGGCAGTTGAACGCCCCTTGAAACAGCGGCCCTGTAAACAGCAGAGGCCCACTCTGAGGGGATAGTTCAAGGAAATTGCCCGGGCAGACCATCGGAGAAATAAACGCGAATTAATTTAAACCTTCGGCGCACACGCCCGCTCAACAGACGGTAGCCACACCTTCCCACCCAACGTTCGCCACAGGAGACACCCCACCATGAGTTCCCGACTCACTGCCAAGAAGATCCTGATCATCACCTCCAACACGGGTATCGAGCGCGACGAACTGCTCAAGCCTCTGCAGCAACTGCGCGGCGATGGCGCGACCGTGACCCACGCTTCCAGCAAGGGCGGTACGACCCAGACATTTGTGGGCGACACCGAGAAAGATAAGGCGGTGGAATCCGACACTAAATTGTCCGAGGTCTCCAGCGCCGACTTTGACGCCCTGATCATCCCAGGTGGCACTGTAAATGCCGATACCCTGCGCCAGGACACGGCAGCTCTCAAGCTGATCAATGAGTTCGTCAAAGCCGGCAAAACCGTGGCGGCCATCTGTCACGGGCCGTGGGCGTTGATCGACGCTGGCGTCATCAAGGGCAAGACCCTCACCTCGTACAAAAGCGTGCGCACGGATCTGATCAACGCCGGAGCTGCCGAATGGGTGGATGCACAGGTCAAGGAGTGCAAGGCCAATGGATGGGCGCTGATCACCTCACGCACGCCAGACGATTTGCCGGCATTCAACGACGCCATCGCCAAGGCTGTTGCCGGTTGATGGCCTTCCACTGAACGAAAACAGGCGCCCTGGGGCGCCTGTTTTTTTAACGGCAGTTTCAGCTTCGACGGTGATCGGGCATCTCGCGCTTGGGCCCGAACATGGCCCAGGCGATGAGCCCAAACAGCGGCACAAAAATCAGAATGATCAGCCACAGCCCCTTGGTCTCCCAGCCACCGGTGCTGCGTAATACGATGTTGATTGCCCACAGCTCCAACAGCAGCAGAATCACCGCCAAACCGATCCAGACATAATCTATTTGCATGCGTCACCTCCTGAGGTCGTATGCATTAGGTCAAGGGATCGGCGCGAGGGTTCATTAAAACTGCCCGGCGATGGCCTTTCGTCGCGCACGGGGAAATTTTCCAAACTTTGGTTCCAGGCCATGACTCCCACTAGGTAAGCCCCCTTGAATTGACCCGGAGGCGGCGAAACATGGAAAAGGGATCACGTCATGAAGACCGATATCTCGCGCAACATCGTGTTGATCATCTGCCTCGCCGGATGGCTGGGCAGCCCGGCCCATGCGGCCTTCGGCGATGACACCAGCCCACCGCCCAGCTTGAGCGGGGACAATGCCCCAGGCTCTGCCCTGCCGCCAGGCACCTACCCCAGCAGCCCCGCCGACAGCGACAAGAAAGCCGATTCGACGCCGAAAAAAGACAGCGTCAAACCGGCCCCCAAACCCAAGCACCGCAGCGATAAAACCCAGCCGAGCCGCACACCTCGCACCGGGAGTTAGCAGCTTATTCGCTGCCGTCGTAGTCGCCGATAAAGTCCAGGCGCTGGTCCAGCCACTGCCGGACAATTTCCCGCGCTGCCCTGCGTGCGTCATCGGCCGACAGCCCGCGCTCTCGCTGCAACCAGGTCGCCGTCAGTTGCCGTGCCGGCTCGATGGCGGCCAGTGCCTGCTGACGGGATTTTTTTGGCCACAGCGCGTCATCGGTCCAGCTGCTTATAGCGGCGGCGGGATCCTGCGCGGGCGCCGCCGGCGTGAGGAAGTCCCGTGGTGATACGGTTGCCCGAAGCCCCAGTACATTCCACGCGGCGTAGCTGGCAAAGCGGATGGTGCCCGTGTTGCCGCTGGCCGTGGAGATGGCCGGGTCGAAAGCGGCGTCCAGCTGTTTCCAGGGCGTTTGCTTGAACAAGTCACCTTGCGGCGCACACACGGGCGCGAAGGTATCGCGGGTGGAGCCGTACAAAGGCCCGAATGCTGCGTACGCATCCGCGCCGTGGCGACTGAACACAAAGCAGTGCACATAGGCGCGCTGGTCACCGAAAAACACGTACTGCGCACGCTCGATCATCATGCGCAGCAGGGTCAGCATGACCTGGTCGCGGCTGACCTTGGTGTCGTTCTCGAGGTCCTGGTAAATCCCCCAGGGGAAACTGTCGGTCTTGAGCACCGCCAACACCTGCTGGCGGTTGGCGTCGGCTTCTTCAGCGGTCACCCCGCTGGTGGGTTCGAAACGTTGCAGGTACACCAGCCAGGCCGCAGCCAGCTCACTCGTCGGGTAACCGCGCAAGCCCTTGGCGGCGTCGGCCGGGCGGTCGGGAATGCTGGCGATGATCGCATCGAGCTCGGCGGTGTCCGGTTGGGTGAGCGTGCCCACTTCGACCACCCGCTGGCTCAGCAAAGGTTGCAGGCAAGTGACGTCACGGCCGCAGGCATTGCGGGTTTGCAGCCAGGCGCGCTGGCCGTTGCGCAACGCCTCACGCGGCGCGCCTTCGAGCTTGTCCATGGCACGCCGGTAGTGTTCGCCCAGCGTGGTGTCGAGGCGGCTCAATTCGGCATTGGCGCAGAGTGTCTGCTCGACGAGTGTGACGGCTTTCTTGCAGTCAAATGAGGCTGCCCAGGCCGGTGTACAAGCACCCAGCAGTACCCCGGCAAGCCACAACAACGAAGCGTATTTTTTGACCCTGCAATCCATGGCGATCCTTGAAGATGAGGCGTTGAAGGCGCGTAGTGTGCCGCGCCTGTTGCCGATTACAAAGCCTCATCTCGGGTGGCGTCAAAGCGCTCCCGCGCTTGGCGAAATGCGTCAGCGTTGTCCACCACCCAACTCCACAGCGGGAACATGTTCACCAACAACTGTGTGCCGAGGGGTGACAGCGCGTATTCGACCCGGGGCGGTACTTCTGCGAAGTCGTGGCGCAGCACCAGGCCATCGCGTTCCAACTGGCGCAGCGTGCGGGTCAGCATGCGCTGGGTCACGCCTTTCATGCGCCGGCCGATCTCGGCATGGCGCAACCGGCCGTTCACCCCCAGCACATGCACGATCCCCAGGGACCAGCGGTTGCCGGCATGGGTCAGCAGCTCGCGCTTGAGGCCGTCATCGTCTGCGCTCAGGGCATCGCAGGCCGCTTGCGAGCGTCGGATGATCTCGTGGTTATCCATGCGGGTCTCCCGGTATCACTGGTGTGCCTTCTTATGCGTGGCGATGAATTCTGCAAGCATGCCACGACTTTCAACCTCGACGGAGAACCCTATGACCCCTTCTTCCATTCTGATACTCGGTGCCGGGGAACTGGGCATGGCTGTGCTGCAAGCGCTGGCCGCTTCGACCGCCTCACACACCACGCGAATAGCGGTAATGCTACGCCCTGCCAGCCTGCAATCGGCCACCGCCCGGCAGCTGCAAACATTGGGTATCGAGTTGCTCGCCGGCGACTTGCAGAACGACAGCCAAAGCACCCTCGCCGCGCTTTTCGCACCCTTCGCCACGGTCATCTGTTGCACCGGGTTTGCCGCAGGCCCGGGCACCCAGCGCAAGCTCGCACGGGCGGCCATTGAAGGCGGCGTGCAGCGCTACGTGCCGTGGCAATTTGGCGTGGACTACGACGTGATCGGTCGCGGCAGCCCGCAGGATACCTTCGATGAACAGCTGGATGTACGCGACCTGCTACGTGGCCAACAAGGCACACAGTGGCTGATTATCTCCACCGGGATGTTCACCAGTTTCCTGTTCGAACCGTCCTTTGGCGTGGTCGATTTACCCAACAATACCGTGCATGCCCTGGGCGATTGGGACACCGCCGTCACCGTCACCACCCCGGAGGATATCGGCCGGCTGACGGCGCAGATCGTGCTGGCGCAACCGCCACTCACCAACCAGGTGGTGTTCACTGCCGGCGACACCCTGACCTACGGGCAACTGGCCGATACCGTGGACGCGGTGCTGGGCATCACCCTGAACCGCGAGCGTTGGTCGGTGCCGCATTTACAGGCGGAACTGGCCGAGACGCCGCACGACAACCTGAAGAAATACCGTGCCGTATTCGCCCAGGGCAACGGCGTGGCCTGGGACCCCGCCGTGACCTTCAATGCACAGCATCAGATTGCGGTGACAGACGTCGAAAGCTGGATCCGCCAGCACCTCACGGCACCGGCAACCACCCGTTGAACTCACCCCGGGCCGTCAACGGGCACCAGGCGAAATCCTCCAAGGGCGTCGGCAACGGCTGACGCTCGGCCGCCGTCAATGCACCGCCCTTCCAATCGAATACCCGCGTACCTCGCCAGGCCAGGACCACACCCCGGGCCTGGCTGTCGTCCGTGTTGACCCAGCACGCAGCCGCAGCGGCCATGAACGCTTCGATCGGCTCGTCGTCGATCTGCGTGCGATAGGCTGAGCCGAGCAGCCAGCGGCAGATATTCAGGTGGTAGGTCCAGTCCAGCGGCGGCTGGTTGCGGTAGGCCCACGTCATGAAACTGCGGAACAGGTTCAGGCCTTCCGGTGGGTCGAGCTTGAGCAACGCCGGGCAGATGTCGAACAAGGTGTGCCAATGGGGCAGCAGGCGTGCATCCAGGTGCACGAAACAACGGGAATTGCTCGGGTAGTCAGGCAGAGTCGGTTCTGCGCGCAGGCGACGGGACGCCTTGCTGACCAGGCGGCGAGCGCCGGCAGGCAATACAGGGTTCATGGAACGCACTCACAGTCGTGACGATAGAACGCCCCCTGGTCACAGGAGGCCCAAGGCACACGTCAGAAAGCTGGAGAAGCGCGGGGGTTGGCCGACGGCCAGGAATATCGCGGAGGCGCCTTGCTGCGCCGTTCATGGGCCGGGCGTGGGGTTTGCCCAAGGCCGAGCAACCAGGCCAGGCCGATCAGGAACACGATGGCGACGGTCACCGCGTTGCACACCGGGCAGGCAAAGTAGTTCGAGATGTTGCTGGACGCCGGGTTACTCAACCCTTTGTCGGAAAGTGGCGCCTGCTTGCCCTCCACGGAACAGAACGCGCCACCGATCCCGTTGAGCTGCTGGCCCATCATCTGGCCATGCCCCAAACCGCAGACGAACACGTTCATCAGCACGCAGAAGTACAGGGTCCAGGCGATCAGGGCGCGGTCGGGGTGGCTCAATTTCATGGCGGCGACTCTACCACCGAAGCCGCGCAGGGATGAAGCACGACGCGCCCCTGTGGCAGAACGTCGCAGATTACGTGGGCTGGCCTGGGTTGGTAGACTGTGCGCCCGCATCGTTACTCCTTTCCCAAGCCTGATGTGCAGCTCCAGAGCAATGCAGGCGTTTCACAGGATGCACAGTTGATGAGTACGTTATTCACCCGCCGCAAAGTGCTGACCGGTATGGGCCTGTTGGGCCTGGGCAGCCTGCTGGGCGGCTGTGACTACAGCCCCAAGCTGAACTTCAAGTACGGCAAGGACCTCAGTGACAAGATCATGGGCCGCACCTTCAAGCTCAAGAACACCGACGGCGAGACCGTCACCCTGAGTTCGTACCGTGGCCTGATGCCGGTGGTGTTCTTCGGTTTTACCCAATGCCCGGCGGTGTGCCCCACCACCCTGGCGCGTGCCGCCCAGGCCAAGAAGCTGATGGGCCGCGATGGCGAGATCATGCAGGTGGTGTTCATCACCCTCGACCCCGAACGCGACACTCCGGAAATCCTCGACAAGTACGTCAAGGCCTTCGACCCCAGCTTCGAAGCGCTGTACGGCACCCCGGAAGAGATCGCCGTGGCCGCCAAGGAATTCGGGATCTTTTATGAAAAGATCCCCGCCGGCGACACCTACACCCTGTCCCACACCGCCACCAGTTTTGTCTTCGACACCCGTGGCAACCTGCGCCTGGGCCTGCAGGCGTCCCTTACCGCTAAAGAGTGCGCAGAAGACCTGCTCACCGTCATGGAGGTCTGCTAATGACTGCCGTTCAACACCTCAAGCGCCTGACCCTCGGTCTCACCCTGCTGGGCCTCGCCGCCCACGCCAGCGCCCAGGTGCTGGTCACCGACGCCTGGGTGCGCGCCACCGTGCCGGGCCAGCCGTCCAGCGGTGCCTTCATGACCGTCACCGCCGATACCGACAGCAAGTTGCTGAGCGTAGCCTCGCCAGTGGCCAAGGACGTGCAGATCCATGAGATGAGCATGAAGGACGACGTGATGCGCATGGGCCCGGTGGACTCGGTTGCCCTGCCCGCCGGCAAGGCGGTCACCCTCGACCCGAATGGCTACCACGTGATGCTGATGGGCCTGACCGGCCAGATCAAAGAAGGCGACCAGGTGCCGCTGACCCTTACGGTGCAAGACGCCAAGGGCAACAAACAAACGATCGACATCAAGGCCCCCGCCCGCGCCCTCGACGGCATGGACCACAGCAAAATGCACTGACTGTAGTGAGCGGGCTTGCCCCGCGCGGCGGCGTATCAGACAACCCCCAAGCGCCAGGTAGATCGCCGTTTGGTGTGTCAGGTAGGGGTTGGGTGACTGATACGCCGCGGCGCGGGGCAAGCCCGCTCACTACAGGTTTGGCTCACGTAAAAAGTCGATCAGGGCCCGCAGTTTGCGGCTGACGCGACGGCGGCTGGGGTAATACAGGGTGTACCCGGGCAGCGTCGGGCACCAGTCTTCGAACAGGCTCACCAGTTCGCCTCGCGCAATCAGCGGGTCGATATGCCCGCTGATCATGTAGCCGATCCCCAGCCCGTCCAGCACGCTTTGCACCAGCGCCGATGAGTCATTGACGATCATCCGCCCGCTCACCGGCAGCAACAGTGTCTCCTGGCCCCTGGCCAAATCCCAACGCTCCACCACGCCACTCGACGCACGAAAGCCGATGCAGTTGTGCTGCAGCAATTCGCCCGGGTGTTTCGGCGTGCCGTATCGGGCGAGATAGCCAGGGGACGCGATCACATGCATACGCAACGCCGGCCCGACCTTGACCGCGACCATGTCCTGCTCGACGAAATCCCCAAAACGAATGCCCGCGTCGAAGCCCAGGCGCACGATGTCGACCAGGGCATTTTCCAGGGTCAGTTCCAGGTCGATCTGCGGGTGGGCTTCAAGAAACGCCGACAACAGCGGTTGCAGCACCGTCAAGTAGCCGGCACGGGGCACGTTGAGGCGCAGCAGGCCGGACGGCAAGCCGCTGCTGTCGCCCACCTCCTGGGCCGCTGCCGTCAGTGCGTTCACGGCCGGCTGCACCTTGGCCAGGAACCCCGCCCCCGCTTCCGTCAGGCTCACGCTGCGGGTGGTACGGTTGAACAGCGCGACACCCAGGCGCTGTTCCAGGTTGCGGATCACCTGGCTCACCGCCGAGGGCGACACGCCCAGGCGCACGGCGGCGGCCGAAAAGCTCGCGTGTTCGGCGACACACACAAAGGTCACCAGCCCGTCGAGTTGATCCTGGCGCATAGGTTGCTCCGCAGAAAAGGCACGGTATAGCACAGGCATTATGAAGATTGGCTTCAAAGCCTTAACGGCATACATAAAAGCTCTGCCATCAACACTTACTATATATTTTCAATCTGCAAACAGACCCGATAGCCTGATTCTGCCGCCCTCGCCTGCGCGACAGCGGCCCACAATTCCAAAAATAAATCGGGTATCCCTGTGAACACATCCCCTCGCGCCCTGAAAAGCCTGCTCCACCTGGCGGTGGCTTTCGCCCTCTTCAACAGTTTCGGCGCCCAGGCGGCCAATACCGGCGAGCTGCCGTGCGCCACCACCGAACAATGCGCTGACCAAGCGGCAAAAGTCGGCGCCACCCCCGACAGTTCGCAAACCGAACACAAAGCCAAGGGCGACCCGACCCAGACCCAGTTCGCCTGGCTGAACCGCATCAACAAAGCCTCGATCGTGATGCTCACCGAAGAAGGCATCGTCAAGCCCGAGATGGGCCAGAAGATCGCCGGTGGCGTGCGCTACGCCATCGCCCAGGCCGACCAGCCCGGTGGCACGCGCCCGAGTGACGTGCTGCAACTGGAAAAAATCATGACCGACAAGATCGGCCCGGAAGCCTCGCTGATCCACTCCGGCCGCAGCCGCCAAGACATGCTCGCCACCTACCGCCTGGCCGCCTTGCGCAGCCAGGTGCTGGCCTACAGCGAAGCGCTCAACGCCACGCGCCTGCGCCTGCTGAACATTGCCGATAAAAACGTCGACACGCTGGTGCCCGCCTACACTAATGGCGTGCAGGCCATGCCCATCAGCTATGCGCATTACCTGTTGGCCTTCGAGGCGGCGTTTGACCGCGACGGCCAGCGCATCCGTGAGCTGTACACGCGCCTGAACAAGAGCCCGATGGGCACGGCGGTGCTGGCGAACTCGGCGTACCCGCTGAACCGCGAACGCCTGGCCGAGCTGCTGGGTTTTGATGGGGTGCGTGAGAACTCGCTGGATTCGAGCCAAGTGTCGACCTACGACATCCCGATTGAAGCGGCCAACCTGGCCTCGTCCTCGGCGATCCGCGTGGGCGCGATGATCGGCGACATCCACACCCAGTACCATCAGATCCGCCCGTGGCTGCTGCTGGATGAAGAAGCCACCTACACCAGCAGCGCGATGCCGCAAAAACGCAACCCGGGCTTGCTGATGCGTGCCCGTGAAAGCGCCTCGGACGTGGTCGGCCTGGCGCAGGCGGTGACCCTGCGTGCCCACAACGTCACCACCGGCATGACCGACTACAAGTTCGCCTTCGACTCCCTGGGCGTGTTCCGCTCCACCAAGGAGATGTTCGAAGCCACCGACGCAGTGCTCGACGCGTTGCAGATCAACCCGCAGCGCGCGCTGGAAGAGCTGGAGTCGGAATGGACCACCTCGATGGAATTGGCCGACACCCTGGAGCGCCAATTCAAGGTGCCGTTCCGCATCGGCCACAGCTTTGCCTCGCTGATCGTGACCGAAGCCCGCAGCAACGGCACCACGCCGAAAACCTTCCCGTATGCCGATGCGCAGAAGCTGTATAGCCAGGCAGCGGACAAGTACAAGTGGACGCCCAACACCTTGCCACTCGATGAGGCCGGTTTCCGCGCGGCGCTGTCGCCGACCACCATGGTGCAGACCCGCAAAGGCACCGGCGGCCCGCAACCGCAAGAGGTCAAGCGCATGCTGGCGGAGGCGCGCAAGACGCTGGAAGGCGATCAGCAGTGGCTGAAAGAACGACGTGAAAAGCTGCAGAACGCCGAAGGCAACCTCGACAAAGCCTTCGACAAACTGGCCAACACCAAAGGCTGACACGCGGTTCAACAATGTGGGAGCGGGCTTGCTCGCTCCCACATTTGCTCCGCGTCGGCCTCAGCTCGCCAACTCCCGCCGCAACACCGTCCGGTCAATCGATCGTTGCCATGCGCAGATCGCCAGGCAGGCCACGCAGTTGCCCAGTACATTGGTCAACGAGCGGCACTTCATCAATCGCTCCACGCCCAGCAACAACCCGACGCCTTCCAGCGGCACCAGTTGCAGGATGTTCAAGGTCGCAATCAGGGTAAACAGCGCCGAACCCGCCACGCTGGTGGAGCTCAACGAGGTGATCAGGCAGATCACCAGTACCGCGAGCAATTGCGGCAGGGCCATCTCCACACCGGCCATGTGCGCGAGGAACATGATCGCGGTGGTCAGGTACAGGTTGGTGCCAGCCAGGTTGAAGGTGTAGCCGGTGGTCAACACCAGGCGTACCAATTGGCGGTCGCAGCCCAAGGCTTCGAGTTTGTTCACGCACCCCGGAAGAGCAGCCACGGAAGAGCCGGTGAATGTCACCAATAACAACTCTTCTTTTAAATAAATAATCAGACTGGATAACTTAACGCCGACCCAACGCGTGACAGCGGCAAATACCACACCCACAAATAACGCACTGACCAGATAAATAACCACCACAAACTTCAACAAGGGTAATACCGAACTAACGCCGTATTTACCCACCACAAATGCCATCGCCCCAAAGGCTGCCAAAGGGGCAAACTTCAAGATAATCCGCAACAGATAGAACAGGCCCTGCACACCCGCCTCCAGCCAGCCCAGGCAGCGGTTGCCGACGCGGCTACCCCGCCCCAGCAGCAGCCCGCAGACAACGGCAACGCACATCACCTGCAGCACCAGGCTTTGGGCAAACACGTGATACAGCGTGGAAGACGCCGACAACAGCGACAGTTCGTGCAGGAAGCCTTCAGCCGGTAACGGGGGCGTCGGCAACGCGCTGTGCTCCAGGTTGAACACCCAGCCGGTTGCCATGCCCACCACCAGCGCAGCGCAAGACATCAATTGGAAATACACGATGATCCGCCGCACGACATGGCGGTGATGGGGTTCGCGCTTGATCCCGGCAACACCGGTGGACACCAGCACAAACAGCAGGAACGGCATCAATAAACCGACCAACTTGATGAACGCGTCACTGAGCACTTTCATCTCGATTGCCAGGTCCGGATACACCAGGCCCAACGTCATGCCCAGTGCGATGGCAATCAGAATAGGCAGGGTTCCGTTCTGGGTATATCGGGTGAGCATCGGCACTCCGGCATGTTTTTACTTATTGTTATTGTCGGCATCCGACACTTTCGGCATATTGACCGCCTGGCCGCTGCAGGCCGCAAATAATAAAGTCTTGTCACGGGATATACCACCATGGAACTTCGCCATTTACGTTATTTCATCATGGTGGCCGAAGAGCGACATTTCACCCGTGCCGCTGCGCGCCTGAACATGCAGCAACCGCCCCTCAGCCAACAGATCCGCGCCCTTGAAAAGGAGCTGGGCTTCGACCTGTTCAAGCGTCACCCCAAGGGCGTCGACCTCACGGCCGGCGGCCTGGTGTTTCTGGAGGAGGCCCGGGTGATCCTGGCCCGGGTCGAGCACGGCTCGCTCAAGGCGTCCCGGGCCGCCCAAGGCATCGAAGGCACCCTGGTGATCGGTTTCACCAGCTCCGCCGCCGCCCACCCGCTGATCCCACGAATCATCCGCGCCTACCGCGAGCGCTACCCCGGCGTGGAACTGTCGATCAACGAAGGCAGTGCCCGGGAAGTGACCGAGGACAGTATCGAAAAACGCCTCGACATCGGCATCCTCCGCGCCCCTGTCAGCACCCACCAGAGCCTGACCTTCCACCGCCTGCTCAACGAAGAAATGCTGCTCGCACTGCCCACCGGCCACCCCCTGCTGAACGACGCGGCCATCCCCCTGGTCGCCCTTAAGGACGAGCGCTTCATCCTGGTCCGCCGCCCGGGCGCGCCGGGCATGTACGCCAACCTGATCAAAGCCTGCCAGAACGCCGGCTTCGAGCCCAGGATCGCCTTTGAAGTGGAACGCATGCTGACCAACGTCAGCCTGGTGGCAGCCGGCGAAGGCATCTCGGTGGTGCCCGCTTCCATGCGCGATGTGCACCGCGAAAGCGTGGTGTACTGCCGGATCAAGGACGCCCGCCCGAAATTGCTGGCGCCGATCACGCTGGTACGCCGTACTTTCAACCCATCAGCGCCGCTGCAAAACTTCATCGAGCTGGCGCGGGAATTAAGCGGGATCTATCGCAAGGCATGAAACGTCTTTTTTCTGCTTCAATCCACGATAAACAGCTTCGCCCCGACCCGCGTCGAGGAACGATGGCCTTCCATGTCATTGCCCACTTGATAACTCATTCCGGGTGTTAGGACGAACTGTCGACCGTCCTCCAGCTCCGTGTGCAACTCGCCTTCGAGGCACAACAGGACATGCCCTCTCCAGCACCAGTGATCCGCCAGGTAGCCCGGGGTGTATTCCACCATGCGCACGCGGGTGGTGCCGAAGTGACAGGTCCGCCATAAGGCACTGCCCGTGACGCCGGGGTGAAGCTGTGCTTCGAGGGTTGACCAATCGGTGGTGCCAAACGCAACAGCAGTGAGATCCATGATGTACTCGGTCGTCAGTTAACATGACGTGAAACTAACGGCCTGCTCGGTTGGGCGGTAGACACAGATCACCTGCTTTTGTGGGATACAGGCACGCGCCTTTGTTATCCTGCCGCCCTGCCCTCATGGACACGAGCCTATGCAGATCAACCCCGACTACATCCTTTTCGACACCGAGCACTGGCGGCTCAACCATCACCAGGCGTCGAAGCTGCCGGGTTACCTGATGCTGGGAGCCAAGGCGCCGATCCATTCGTTGGCGGATATGCCGGAGGCGGCGCTGGCAGAGTTGGGCGGGTTGCTGGCCAAAGTACAACGGGTGATGGAAACGCACCTGCAACCCAAATGGCTGTACATCAGCCGGTATGGGCACATGCCAGGCTTCCCCCTGCATTTTCATTTCATCCCGGTGTATGACTGGGTTGAAGCGGCCTTCTGGCGAGATGAGCGCTACCGCGCGCTGCAGGATTTCGGCACGCAAGGGCACGGGCATACGGTGACGGATGGCGCTGACCTGACGCTGTTTGTCTGGCGAGAGTTTGGAGAAAACCCTGTACCACCCACGATCCACGGACCTTCGGTGCCTCAAGTCATCGAAGCGCTGCGCGCACGCTTCCGGGCTTAACACCGACCCTGTAGGCGCTGGCTCGCCAGCGATAGCGGTGGTTCAGGCAACATCTGCTTCAGCCGTGCCACCGCCTTCGCAGGCAAGCCAGCTCCCACAGGGTTCCCTGATTCAGGCGTTTTCATTTCCCACCCGGGTGAATGAATAACGGTCGATATCCGTGCGCAGTGTCCAGCCCTGCCCTTGCCAATAGCGGGCCGCTTCTGTGTTGGTCTTGAACACGTCAAGGTGGCATTTGTGGATGCCCAGTTGCTCAAGCTCCGTAAGACAACGTTGCACCAAGACCTGGGCGATGCCCTGGCGACGATACGCCGGCAGCACCAGCAGGTGCTGCAAATAACCACGACGGCCATCGTGACCGCACATCACGCAGGCCACCAACCGGTCGCTGTCTTGCGCCACGAAACTCATACCCGGGTTGCGCGCCAAATAACGTTCGGTGGCCTCACGGGAGTCGGCGTCGCGCAAGGAAATACCGGGGGTGTCTTGCATCAGTTCGAGCACCGCGTCGTAGTCGGCAGTGCTCATCACACGAATGTTGACCATGGTCCTGAAAGCCCTCTGAGTGAGGGCCCAGTGTGCCTGCACTGGCAGCGGTCGTGCACCCATGAATGCACGACCGGATAAGCACTTGAATCAACGCAACTGGAACCAGGTGGTTTTCAACTGCGTGTACTTGTCGAACGAGTGCAACGACAGGTCCCGCCCGAACCCGGACTGTTTGCCGCCACCAAAGGGCACTGTCACATCCAGTGCGTCGACGGTGTTGACCGACACCGTACCGGCCTTGAGGGCGCGGGCAACGCGGTGCGCGCGGTTGAGGTCGTCGCTCCACACCGACGCGGCCAGGCCATAAATACTCGCGTTGGCTTGCTGGATCGCTTGTTCTTCCGTGTCGAAAGCACTGATGGCGAGCACCGGGCCGAACACCTCGTTACGGGCAAGCGCCATGTGCGAAGTCACGTCGCCAAACACCGTGGGCTGGATGAAGTTTGACGAGCCGTTGATCGTCAACTGCTGGCCGCCACACAAGAGCCGGGCGCCCTCGCCTTGGGCCTGTTCGATGGCCTGCAGGATATGCGCGGTTTGCCCACGGTCGACAATGGCGCCGGCAGCGCTGCGCGGGTCCAGGGGATCGCCGGGCATCCAGGCGCGGGACTTGGCAATCACGCGCTCGACGAACTCGTCATGGATGGAACGTTGTACATACAGCCGCGAGTTGGCCGAACACACCTCGCCCTGGTTGAAGAAAATCCCGAACGCGGCCTTCTCCGCTGCCAGGTCCAGATCCTGGCAGTCTTCGAACACCAGGTTCGGGCTTTTGCCCCCGCACTCCAGCCACACCTGCTTCAGGTTCGATTGCGCGGAATACTGCATGAAGTACTTGCCCACCTGCGTGGAGCCGGTGAACACCAGGCAATCCACATCAGGGTGCAGGCCCAGGGCTTTACCGGCGCTTTCGCCGAGGCCGGGCACCACATTGAGCACGCCTTCGGGGATACCCGCTTCGAGGGCGAGCTGGGCCAGGCGCAACGCAGAAAACGGCGACTGCTCGGCGGGCTTGAGCACCACGCTGTTGCCGGCCGCCAAGGCTGGGGCCAGCTTCCACGCGGCCATGTCCAGCGGGAAATTCCATGGCACCACGGCCGCCACCACGCCCAGGGCTTCACGGGTAATGGTTGCCAGTGCGGTATGGGCCGTGGGGGCGACTTGATCGTAGAGCTTGTCGAGCGCCTCGCCGTACCAGGCGAACACATGGGCCGCGCCGGGCACGTCGATGTGATAGGCGTCCATCACTGGCTTGCCCATGTTCAGCGAGTCGAGCAGCGCCAGCTCTTCGCGGTGGGTCATCAACAACTCGGAGAGTTTGATGAGGATTTTCTTGCGCTCCACCGGCGTCATGCGCCGCCACGGGCCGGTTTCAAAGGCCTGGCGTGCGCTGCGTACGGCCAGGTCGACTTCCATTTCGCCACAGGCGGCCACCCGTGCGAGCACCTGGTTGTTGGCGGGGTTGATGGCGTCGAAGGTCGCCCCGGAGGCCGCACTCACGGCGCGGCCGCCGATCAAGGCGGTGTTGATAAAGCGCTGGCGGGCAACGCGCTGTTGCCAGTAATCAAGATCGAACACGGTGTGCTCCCAATGGATGTCGGAGGGATAAGAAGGGTTATTCAGCGATCTGCAATTCGGGCATCTTCACGCTCAAGCCCCGGGTGATACCCAGCAGGCAAAGCAGCCCCAGGCCCATCCAGCACAGGCCGATGGTGAAGGACATGCTCGACAGGCTGGTCCACAACCAGATCGTGCTGAGAAACCCCAGGGCCGGCAGCGCGGCGTACAGCAGGTAGTTGCGCAGGCCACGCAGTTTCTGGTCGACCAGGTAATGCTTGATCACCGCCAGATTCACCGCCGAGAACGCGAACAGCGCCCCGAAGCTGATCATGTTGGCCACGGTGTCCAGGGTGATGAACAAGGCAATCAACGAGAACAGGCTGACCAGCACAATCGCCGTGGCCGGCACGCGCTTTTTCGTTACCAGCTTGCCGAGTACCCGGGGTAATGCGCCGTCACGGCCCATGGCAAACAGCACTCGCGACACGCTGGCCTGGGACACCATCGCCGAGGCAAAACAGCCGGCAACGTAGGTGGCGGTAAAGGCGGTCACCAGCATTTCCCCACCCACGCGGCGCATCACATCCACCGAGGCGGAATCGGGGTCAGCGAAGCTGTTCCACTCGGGAAACACCATCTGGGCGAAATACGAAACCAGCAGGAACAACAAGCCGCCAATCAATGACACCAGCAGGATGGCCAGCGGGATGGTGCGGCGCGGGTTGGGGGTTTCCTCGGCCATGGTCGACACCGCATCAAAGCCCAGGAACGACAGGCACAACACCGCCGCCCCCGCCATGATCAGTGGCGCGCTGAAACCTTCATGGTGGAACGGCGCGAGCAGCGAAACCGGTGCTGCTTGCTCGTTCAGGTTTTGCACCGACAACGCCACGAACACCACAATGAACACCAGCTGGGCCACGATCAGCACCCAGTTGACCCGGGTGATCGACTCGATGCCCACCAGGTTGAGCCCCGTCACCAGGGCAATCGAGCCGAGCACCCACACGGCGGTCGGCACACCGGGGAAGTATTCCGACAGGTAGATGCCGATCAGCAGGTAACTGAGCAGCGGCAGGAAGATGTAGTCGAGCAGCAGCGTCCACCCGGCGATAAAACCGAAGCACGCGCCGAACGCCTTGCGGGTATAGGAATAGACCGACCCCGAATAGGGATGGGCCTGGACCATGCGCCCGTAGCTGTAGGCGGTCAGCAGCATCGCGGCGAGGGTCAGCATGTAGGCGGTCGGCAAGTGCCCACGGGTCATCTGGGTGACCAGGCCATAGGTGGTGAACACCGCCAGCGGGACCATGTAGGCCAGGCCGAACAGGATCAGCCCGACCAGGCCCAGTGGCTGGCGGAAGCGTCGACCGCCAGAAGGAGCAGCAGGCGCAGGATGGGAGGGGGTATCGGCCACGTTTTTTATTGTCGTCATGGGTGACTCCTGGAAATCGGCATGCAGGGCGTCGCGGCATGCGATGAGATCGATGCCGTTCAAGCGCTGTCGGAAGGCGATCACTCACCCCTCTGCGTGGAGGGGTGAGCGGGTCACATCAGAGTTTTCCCGCGATCCGTGCGGTGCGGTCGACTGCGATGCGGGTCTTGTCGACCAGTTCATCCAGCTCCGCGCGGGTGGCCACCAGGGCCGGCGCCATGATCATGCGGCCAAGGGTTGAGCGAATGATCACGCCCTCTTCGAAGCCGAAGGTGCGGCACTGCCAGGCCAGGTCGTTTTCATTGGCGAAGCGTTTGCGGGTGCTTTTGTCTTCGGCAAACTGCAAGGCTGCGAGCAGGCCGGTGCCCTGGATCTCGCCGATCATCGGGTGGTTGCCGAATACCTCGTGCAGGATCTTTTGCAGGTACGGCCCGGTGTCATCCTTCACCTGGCGCACGATGCCTTCATCGCGAAGGGCCTTGAGGTTGGCCAATGCCACCGCCGCCGCCACCGGGTGCCCGGAATAGGTCAGCCCGTGGGCGAACACCCCGCCCCGCTCCACCAGCGCATCGGCGATGCGTTTGCTCAGCACCAGGCCGCCCATGGGCACGTAGCCGGAAGTCAGGCCCTTGGCGATCGACAAGGTATCGGGCTCGAAACCGAAGTGCTGGTGGGCGAACCACTCGCCAGTGCGGCCAAAGCCCCCGATCACTTCATCGGCGCACAGCAACACATCGTATTGACGGCAGATGCGCTGGATCTCGGGCCAGTAGCTTTCCGGCGGGAAGATCATGCCGCCAGCGCCCTGGAACGGCTCGGCGATAAAGCCCGCGACGTTTTCAGCGCCCAGTTCAAGGATCTTTTCTTCCAGTTGCAGCGCGCAACGACGTCCGAATTCGGCCGGCGTCAGGTCACCGCCCTGGGCGTACCAATAGGGTTCGTCAATGTGTGCAACGTCCGGAATCAGGCCACCCATCTCGTGCATGAACTTCATGCCGCCCAGCGCGGAAGCCGCCAGGGTGGAGCCGTGATAGCCGTTCCAGCGGCCGATCATGATTTTCTTCTGCGGCTGGCCCACCACCTGCCAATAGCGGCGCACGGTACGGATCAGCACCTCGTTGGCTTCGGAACCGGAGTTGGTGTAGATCACATGGCTGTAGTGAGCCGGCAGCAGGCTGAACAGCAGCTCCGACAGCTCGACCACCGCAGGGTGAGTGGTGTGGAAAAACAGGTTGTAGTAGGCCAGTTGATCCATCTGCGTTGCGGCGGCAGCGGTCAGGTCTTTGCGGCCGTAGCCCAGTTGCGTGCACCACAGGCCCGACATGCCGTCCAGGTAACGTTTGCCTTCACTGTCCCACAGGTACAGGCCCTCGCCGCGCACCATCACACGCGGGCCTTCGGCGTTCAGCGCCTTCTGGTCGACGAAAGCGTGGATGTGGTGGGCCGCATCGGACGCCTGGTAATCCTCGGTGCGACGGTTCAGGTGGGCGGGTAGATTCATGGCGGTTCTCTCTTATTAGTGGTGACGCAAGGGGGAGCAACGCCGCTCAGCGGTGCTTGCTCATGTAGCTTTCAAGGGGGTCTTTGCTCAGCACGCCCTGGGCTTCGGCGAGCGAGTCGATAAACAGGGCAAACAGCTCCGACTGCGCGCCGATATCGAGCTTGGTATAGATGTGTTTGCGGTGGGACTTGATCGTGTCTTCCGAGACTTCGAGGCGCTCGGCCAGCGAACGGGTGGAGTGGCCGCGCAGGATCAACTGGGCGATCCGGCATTCACGCTCGGTCAGGATCGACGAGCCAAAGTTGTTCAGTGCCGAGTGAATGCGCTGCTCCAACTCATTGGCAAAGCGCGCGCCCTGGGCGTCCAGGCCCACAAAGTGTTTACCCAGCACGGCCAGCAGCCACGGCGCGATGCGCTTGAACTGCGCGGTGGTGGCGGCGTCGAGCTTCTGGGTAAACGCCAGCGACACCGCCAGGCTGGAGCCATTGCCCGACTGCAGCAGGTAGTTGAGTTCATCCTCCAGGTGGGAGTGCCGGTAGAACGACTGGAAGTACTCGCTGAGTTCGAAGTGGTCGGGGGCGACGTCGGCCAGGGCATAGCAGCCCGAGCTGACGCCCTCGACGCAGGCGCCGTAGAACGGGTCGAGCAGATAGAACCCGGACAGGTACTGGCGCACATTGCCCTGGGGCAGCCACGGCCCATCCAGCTCGAACAAGGCGCTGGGCATGCCGCCACGCGGGTACCAATACAGTGTCGTGGCCTGGATCGGTTGCAGGTAACCGAGGGCCTCGAACAGGGTGGCGGCGAAACCCGCTTGCCCGATGCTCTCGGTGACCCGGGCCATCTGTTCAAACCACTGCGCGGAAGAAAGCCGGTCGTTTTCCACTTCGAAGACTCGCTCAAGGAACTGCGAGAATGCTCACACACATAGCCCCCTCATCGAAATCACCCGATAGGGTGAGCCTGCATTCGATATTTATGCTCACTTCCCAGCTTAATAATATTTTATTAAAAACCGCCCTCCCCCTAGCCTTGAAGTCATGCCCAAGCTGAATCCAACTGCATTACGCAAGGACAGACACATGACCCAAGCAATAACAAAAATAGACACCCTCGTCGTGGGAGCCGGTCAGGCTGGCGTGGCCATGAGCGAGCACTTGAGCAAGCAAGGTGTGCCGCACCTGGTGCTGGAGCGCAGCCGCATTGCCGAGCGCTGGCGCACCGGGCGCTGGGATTCGCTGGTGGCGAACGGCCCGGCCTGGCATGACCGTTTTCCGGGGCTGGCATTCGATGACGTCGCCGACGATGCATTCGCGCCCAAAGAACGCGTCGCGGATTACTTCGAAGCCTATGCACGCAAATTCAACGCGCCGATTCGTACCGGTGTGGACGTCACCTCCGTGGTGCGCAATGTCGGCCGCCCAGGCTTTACCGTGCACACCAGCGAAGGCGTGATTGAGGCCAACCGCGTCGTCGCGGCGACCGGGCCGTTCCAGAAGCCGGTGATCCCAGCCATCGCCCCCAAAGACACCGCGCTGCACCAGATCCACTCCGCCGACTACCGCAACCCGGCACAACTGCCAGCCGGTGCCGTGCTGGTGGTGGGCGCCGGTTCGTCCGGCGTGCAGATTGCCGATGAGCTGCAGCGCTCCGGGCGCCAGGTGTACCTGTCGGTCGGCGCCCACGACCGCCCGCCTCGCGCCTACCGCAACCGCGACTTCTGCTGGTGGCTCGGTGTGCTCGGCGAATGGGACCAAGCGGCCATGAAGCCCGGGCGCGAACACGTGACCATCGCGGTCAGCGGTGCCCACGGCGGCAAGACCATCGACTTCCGTGAACTGGCCCAGCAAGGCATGACCCTGGTCGGCCTCACCCAGTCGTTCAATGGCAGCGTCGCCACGTTCCAGCCGAACCTGGTGGACAACCTGGCCCGTGGCGATGAGAACTACCTGGCCCTGCTGGATGCCGCCGATGCCTACATCGAACGCAACGGCCTGGACCTGCCACTGGAACCCGAAGCGCGCCGCGTGTTCCCCGACGCCGAGTGCATCAAGCAGCCGATCCTGGAGCTGGACCTGGTCGCGGCCGGCATCACCTCGATCATCTGGGCCACCGGCTTTGCCGTGGACTACAGCTGGCTGAAAGTCGAGGCCTTCGACGCCGCCGGCAAGCCAGCGCACCAGCGCGGGGTCTCCACCGAAGCCGGGATCTACTTCCTCGGTTTGCCGTGGCAGTCGCGCCGTGGCTCGTCGTTTATCTGGGGGGTGTGGCACGACGCCAAATACGTGGCCGACCACATCGCCATCCAGCGCCAATACCTTGAATACCGCGAAGCCGCCCCGGTGGTTCGCCAGTCCCCTGTCAGCGCCTGATCACTTATTGCCGGAGTTTTTTTGATGCCTACTCACACTCGCATCCGCATGTTCAACACCAAGGAAACCTACCCCAACCAGAGCCTGGACAACGACCTCTGCCAAGCCGTCCGCGCCGGCAACACCGTGTATGTGCGCGGCCAGGTAGGCACCGATTTCGAGGGCAACCTGATCGGCCTCGGCGATCCGCGTGCCCAGGCCGAACAGGCGATGAAAAACGTCAAGCAACTGCTGGAAGAAGCCGGCTCCGACCTGTCGCACATCGTCAAGACCACCACCTACCTGATCGACCCGCGCTACCGCGAGCCGGTGTACCAGGAAGTCGGCAAGTGGCTCAAGGGCGTGTTCCCGATCTCCACCGGGTTGGTGGTGTCGGCCCTCGGCCAGCCGCAGTGGCTGATGGAAATTGATGTGATCGCGGTTATTCCCGAATAAGGAGCGCCACCATGACCTTTTCAATCGTCGCCCGTTGCGCCGAGACCGGCCAGCTAGGCATCGCCATCAGCTCATCGAGCATTGCCGTAGGTGCCCGCTGCCCATGGCTGCGGCCCGGCGTGGGCGCGGTGTCGACCCAGAACATCACCCTGCCGGCCCTGGGCCCGGACGTGCTCGATTGGCTGGAACAGGGCCTGGCCCCGGCTGAAGCCATCGATAAAGCATTGACGAGCAACGGCTACAGCCAATACCGGCAACTGACGGCGATTGATCACCTGGGCCGCACCGTGCATTTCAGCGGCAGTGAAACCTTGGGCACCCACCATGCGGTCTCCGGTGAGCAGTGTGTGGCGGCAGGCAACATGCTCGCCGACCGCACGGTGATCCAGGCCATGGTCACGGCGTTTGAAAGCGGCGAAGGCCAATTGGCGGATCGCCTGTTGGCCGCGATGCACGCCGCCATCGCCGCCGGTGGCGAAGCCGGCCCGGTGCACTCGGCGGCGCTGGTGGTGGTGGGCGAGCTGACCTGGCCGATCATCAACCTGCGGGTGGATTGGGCCGATGAGCAACCTATCGCCGCGCTGCAAAAACTCTGGGATGCCTACTGCCCGCAAGTGCAGGACTACATCGACCGCGCCCTCGCCCCCGATCGATCGCCGGGCTACGGCGTGGCCGGAGACGACCGATGAGCCGCAGCCGCCAACTGCTGCAGACGCTGGTGGGGTTCGACACCACCAGCCGCGAGTCGAACCTGCAGTTGATCGAGTTCGTGCGCGCTTACCTGGCCGGTTTCGGCGTGGCCAGCGAGCTGATCTACAACGAGGAACGCAGCAAGGCCAACCTGTTCGCCAGCATCGGCCCGGCTGAGTTGCCGGGGATTGTGCTGTCGGGCCATACCGACGTGGTGCCGGTGGATGGGCAGCCGTGGACGCTGCCGCCCTTTGAGCTGACCGAACGCGACGGCAAACTGTTTGGCCGTGGCACAGCGGACATGAAGGGCTACATCGCCTGCGTGCTGGCGCTGGTGCCGGCGTTGGTCGAGGCGACTTTGCGCCTGCCGGTGCATATCGCGCTGTCGTATGACGAGGAAGTCGGTTGCCTGGGTGTACGTTCGTTGCTCGCCGTACTGGAGCAACGGCCGGTGAAACCGATGCTGTGCATCATCGGCGAACCGACCGAACTCAAGCCGGTGCTGGGCCACAAGGGCAAGCTCGCCATGCGTTGTGACGTGCATGGCGAGGCGTGCCATTCGGCGTATGCGCCTTACGGGGTGAATGCGATTGAACACGCCGCTGACTTGATAGGTGAACTGGGGCGGATTGGGCAGCGGCTGCGAGACACCCGGGATGCGCGGTTCGACCCGCCGTTCAGCACCGTGCAGACAGGGGTGATCAGCGGCGGCAAGGCCTTGAACATCGTGCCGGCCGATTGCCGATTTGATTTCGAGGTGCGGGCGTTGCCGTCCCAGGACCCAGGCGAAGTGGCGATTGAACTGAAGGCGTACGCCGAACAACACGTATTGCCGCGCATGCAGGCGGTGAGCGCGCAGAGTGCAATCCGCTTTACCGAACTGTCGGCGTACCCCGGCTTGGTCACCAACGAGCGCAGCCAGGCGGCGGAGTTGATTGCAGCGTTCTCGGGCTCGCGGGATTTTGGCACCGTGGCGTTTGGCACCGAAGGCGGGTTGTTTGACGCCAAGGGCATTCCCACGGTGGTGTGCGGGCCTGGGAGCATGGACCAGGGGCATAAGCCGGATGAGTTTGTGAGGGTGGAACAGCTTCAAGGCTGCGATGAAATGCTGCAGCGGATGCTGGATTCGATCCGCACCTGAGCCGAACACCGGCCCGTCACTCAATGCAAAACCCTGTGGGAGCCGGGCTTGCCCGCGATAACGGTATAACGGTCATATGCTGGTTGACTGATACAGCGCGATCGCCGGCAAGCCGGCGCCTACATGGGTTGGTGTTGGCCTGTAAGCGAAATGTCTCGATTCACTTGCCAAATGCCGCTCAGGAACCGAGCGCATTGACCCAACCACCCACGAAAGCGGCTCATTTGCCACCCAAAATCCAACCATTTCGTGGGTATTTCTATGTCCGGTATTTCATCTCTTTCGTCTAGCACGAGCCCCCTACCCCTTCAGGCCGCACCTGAAGCGCTGCGCATGCGCCCCG
This sequence comes from Pseudomonas sp. BIGb0164, assembly GCF_024810135.1. Classification (NCBI taxonomy): domain Bacteria; kingdom Pseudomonadati; phylum Pseudomonadota; class Gammaproteobacteria; order Pseudomonadales; family Pseudomonadaceae; genus Pseudomonas; species Pseudomonas sp. BIGb0164. Next base: position 30,017 of record NZ_JANUEA010000010.1, read on the forward strand.
CGCCGGGCACGACAGATACGTCAAACGCTCGATTCACGGTGACATTTAGTGATCAGTTCGAAGCCAAGGAAATTTTCACTGAACTGGCCAGAAAGAAAGCCATTGGTGTAGAACTCAAGTCCGACGACTTGGACTACCTTGACTTGGGTGATGGGGCACAACTGCATGTGACCTTCGATTTCCGTTTCAAACCCAATGGCCCCAACGGCACCTTCAGCCCTGCCTTGCAGATGAGAATCGACGACTTTCGCCGAGAGTTCCAACAGGAGCTGCAGCAGGCGGGTATCCGGAACTACGCCCCAGAAAGCTGACAGTTGCCCCACCGTGACACATGCCTGAAACGCCTTCCCCGTAGGAGCCGGCTTGCCGGCGATGGCGGTGCCTCAGCCAGCACAGTGGTTGGCTGACATACCGCTATCGCTGGCAAGCCAGCGCCTACAGGGGATTTGTGTTAGCCGAGAAGTCTTGCGAGTTCTTCACGGCAGTAATCCACAAACAATTGCACCGGTTTGGTCAGCGGCGCCCGCCGCAGCCACACGGCCGACAAACCCGAGCCGGTCACGGTCTCGGCCAACGGCACGCACACCACCTTCTGCCCGTCGTAGGTGTACTCGGTGAACGGCTTGGTCACCAGGATCGAAAACCCGAACCCGCGCCCCACCATCCCGCGCACCATCTCGATGGACGGCGAACTGAACACAATATTCGGCGTCAGCCCGCGCTCTTCAAAGATGCTCACGAAGTACGTACGGCTTGGCAGTACGTCGAGCAAGATCATCGGTTCCAGCACCAGGTCCGCCAGCGAGACCTTGGCCTGTTGTGCAAAACGGTGATCAGCCGGCAGCAACGCGTAAGGCTGCTGCGGCGGCATCAGCGGCGTGGTTTCGATGGTGCCGCCCAGGTCGTGCTCGAACAGCATCGCCACGTCGATACTGCCCGCCGTCAGCGCCTGCACCAGCTCTTGCTGCTCGCCGTCGCGGATGCGGATTTCCACCCCCGGCCAGAGCGCCTTGAACCCGGCGATCAAGCGCGGCAGGTACAACGGCGCCACGGTTTCAAAGCAGCCGATATCGATCTGCCCGGCCACCACATCGTTGTCGGCCAGGGCGTTCTGCTCGAACTCGTGGGCCACCCGCAACAGCTCCAGCGCCTTGCGATAAAACCGCGCGCCGCTGGGCGTCAGCGACACGCCCTGGGCGTGATGGCGGATAAACAGCTGCACGCCAAAACTGTCTTCCAACTGCTTGATGGCGGTAGAGACCGACGGCTGCGCGATATAGAGCTTGCGCGAGGCCTCGGCGACGCTGCCGCACTCGGCCGTTGTGACAAAATATCTGAGTTGGCGCAGGTTGTAGGCAGCCATCGGGACCTCCAGAAACGCGGGACTTCGCCCATAGACACAGGTAGGCAACATACCGGAGCACGCTCACGCGCGAGCTATATTTTTTAAGGTCTATAGCAACAAACTTACTAATTTACCTCCCTGCGCCCATTGCAGATGATCACTCCAACAACAAAGCGCCCGCCCGTGCGGCGCACAGCGAAGTACGTCAACGTACTCACCTTGCCTTGGAGCTCGTCATGGTTACCACTGCAACATCCTCCGCCCCGCTCATCGAAAAACACACGATAGGATACGTGCCCCCGGAAGATCGCCATGGAAAGGTAAGAGACCTGTTCACCCTGTGGTTCGGCGGCAACATCGCGCCGCTGCCGATCGTCACCGGCGCATTGGGTGTGCAACTGTTCCACCTGAACCTGCTATGGGGCATCGTCGCGATCCTCGTCGGCCACCTGGTCGGCGGCGTGCTGATGGCGTTGCACTCGGCCCAGGGCCCGCAAATGGGCATCCCGCAGATGATCCAGAGCCGCGCCCAGTTCGGCTCCCTCGGCGCCCTGCTGGTGGTGGTGATCGCCGGCGTCATGTACATCGGTTTCTTCGCCTCCAACATCGTGCTGGCGGGTAAATCCCTGCACGGCGTGGTCGACAGCGTGCCGGTGCCCGTAGGCATCGTGATCGGTGCCATTGGCTCGGGCATCATCGGCATCATCGGCTACCGCTTCATCCACGTGCTCAACCGCATCGGCACCTGGGTGCTCGGCGCCGGCATTGTGCTGGGCTTCGGCTACATCTTCACCCACGTACAGACCACGGACTTCCTGACTCGCGGCGAATTCAACATTTCCGGCTGGTTGGCAACCGTGTCGTTGGCGGCCTTGTGGCAGATCGCCTTCGCCCCCTACGTGTCGGACTACTCCCGCTACCTGCCGGCCGACGTACCGGTGGCGTCGACCTTCTGGACCACCTACCTGGGCTCTGCCCTGGGCTCCAGCCTGGCCTTCATCTTCGGCGCCGTTGCCGTGCTCGCCACGCCCGTGGGCATGGACACCATGGACGCCGTCAAACTCGCCACCGGCGCCATCGGCCCGCTGATGCTGGTGCTGTTTTTGCTCAGCGTGATCAGCCACAACGCCCTCAACCTGTACGGCGCCGTGCTGTCGATCATCACCCTGATCCAGACCTTCGCCTACCGCTGGATCCCCACGGCCAAGAGCCGCGCGGTGATCTCCACCCTGGTGCTGGCCGCCTGCGCCATTGCCGCGGTATTCGCCTCCAAGGACTTCATCGGCCACTTCGTCGACATGGTGCTGGTGCTGCTGGTGGTACTGGTGCCGTGGACGGCAATCAACCTGATCGACTTCTATGCGATCCACAAAGGCAAATACGATATTGCCTCGATCTTCCGCGTGGATGGCGGGATCTACGGCAAGTACAACCCACAGGCGCTGCTGGCGTACGCGGTGGGGATTGCGGTGCAGATTCCGTTCATGAACACGCCGCTGTACGTGGGGCCGATCTCGGCACACATTAATGGCGCGGATTTGTCCTGGGTGGTGGGGTTGGTGGTGACGTCGCCGTTGTATTTCTGGTTGGCGAGTCGGGACAGTGCGTATAAACGCAGGATGGACGGGGGGAAGTTGGTGAGTGGGGTTTGAATCAACTGCCTGTAGCGTTTAAATCGAGATGAATGGAACCACTCTCATCGTGGCTTTAAGGCCAAGACGTGAGTGGTTTTTTATTTGATCCACCTAACTAACTCCCGCCGCATCGACTGCAATACGTACAATCTCCAATAGGCCACTGATCAGCGAAGCGACCACCCCTGAGTAACAAATTGCAGCCACTATCACACCCAGTTCGAAACAAGCGAACCTAGGAAACCCTTCCAACTTACACTCTTTATGAACAAGCAACCTTATCATCTGCTGGCGAGGAAGATGATAAATCAGCCCCATGACATCCAACTGCCGAAATACCCTGACTATCGCCACCCCTCCCGCACAGACAAACATTAAAACATACAGAACATGTTTAAATTCACTGTATTCCCCTCCAAGACTGGACGGAGGCATGGAAGTATAAGTACTGGCCAATGCAAAAAAAGCAGCTTGTGAAAAGTAAATGCCCCCTGCGAACAATACAGACGTCGCCACCAATGCCACTGACACCCGTATCAATTTCTTCCGCAGGCCAACGCTGTAGCGCGTATAAGAGCGCTGACTCTCGATAAGCAAAAAAGAAAACACCGTGGCACTGGCAGCAATAAGCCAATCTATATAATTAACTCCAGTTTTCGAAACAGCCAGTGCACCCACAAAAGTGAGTGCCCGACTAAAAAATTTCCACATAATCCGTCGATCTTCACTTAGACCAGCCCAATAACCTTCAGTAATACCAAGTTTTTTACTGCGATGACTCCCCATCTACCCTCCCTTTAATCTGCCTTTCGTTGCTTCTGGATAAGACGGGTGAGCCGATTGGAACTAACCCCACCCAACGAACCACAGACTCAACTGGCCAAGCGCCCGCTTTGGCATCATTAAGTTACGAGTATCCAACATGTCGAATATTCCCTCCACACCATTGCCAGCCTTTGCGCCTCAAATCGAGACGTTCCGCCCCTCTGGAGACACCACACCGTCGCCCCGGGAAAAAATTCCTGTACTGGTGAAAGCAAGCGACGTTGATAAAACGCTGGAGATTGCCTTCAGGCTTGCTGAAGCACTGGGTTTACCGCCGCTTAACAATGAAGTTGGCGACCCTGAGCGAGCCCCCTTTGCAACGCATGAAAACGTCTATCCCATCAAGTTCGATTTCCGCCCTGACGGCCCGGACGGACGTTATACCCCTCAGATGCAGCAAAAAATCAATCAGTTCAAAGAACAGTTTGACCAGAGGCTGCGCCATGAAGGCATCGAGGACATAGGCCCCGACATGTTCACCTGATAGCTGCCTCGAGGGCGGTGTTTCACTATGATGGGGCCTTCCACTCACGGTTTCAGGAACCCACATGCCCGCCCTCACTTTCCGCAACGCCCTGCCCGCCGACGCCGCCCGTTGCTTTGAAATCGAAATCAGCGCCTACGAAGGCGACGAAGCCGCGACGCTGGAGAAGATCGCCACGCGCATCTCGCAGTACCCGCAAGGTTTTCTGATATTGGAAGCCGATGGCGAGCTGGTGGGCTTCATCAACTGCGGTTGCGCGTTTGACGTGGTGATGTCGGATGAGGCGTTCAAGGAACTGGTGGGGCATTCGCCTGAGGCGCCGAACGTGGTGATCATGTCGGTGGTGGTCGACCCGGCGCATCAGGGCAAAGGCTATTCCAAGGTGTTGATGACCGAGTTTGTGCAGCGCATGCGCGACATGGGCAAGCAGACGATTCATTTGATGTGCAAGGCGCAGCATGTGCCGTTGTATGAACGCATGGACTATGCGTATGTGCGGCCCTCGCCCTCGGATCACGGTGGGATGGCGTGGCATGAGATGGTGATGGCGCTTTAAGCCCGTTCTCTGTTGTGTGTATCGGGACGTTTTCCGGCAAACAGCCAGTTGAAAAGCCCCTGTGTTTCAACGTGCGAAAACCCTCGCCGCGCGGCCAGCTTCTGATGCACAACTTGAAACGGCACACAGAAACAAGGAAGCCGCCTACAGACAGTCACAACCTACTCTGGGGCGTGATCAGGCGCGGTTTTAACCCGTTACATCTACCCAAAAAGCCTTCATTGAGCGGCTTTTCTACGCTCTGTAGCCTGCACAACACGACCCGCCAGCCCACTGCTGACGGGTTTTGTTTCCTACCTTCAGAGAGGTGTAGTCATGTCTTCAATCAATGGTTTCAACCCGTACGTGTCGATGGCCTACTCGGCGCCTCAGAGCAAAATCGATGACGACAAACCCAAGCACAATCCACTGGATGAATCCGCCGGGGATGACGCCGAATTCTTCGATCCCGAGACACAGAGCTGGCAGCCCACCCAGGCTGCCGGCAAGGGTCAATACGCCAACTTCGGTAATCCGTATCGCGAGGCGATAGACTTCGAAATCAAGGCCGATACTATGGGTGGATGGCAGCAAGCCTAAAACCAGCGAGCCCCTTGATGACAGCCCCCCTCTTTGAACTAAGCGACCACCCTTCCCCCGACGCCGAACAGGTTCTTGGCAACGGTCTCGCCGCGTTCAATGAGGGCATCACGGGTTACAACGACCGTCGGCCATTGGCGGTACTGATCAAAGACCCCGTCACCCAGCAAATACTCGGCGGCATCACCGGCAAGACCACCTTGGGCACGGCGTTTCTCGACCTGTTCCACCTGCCCGAATCCTTGCGCGGCTCAGGCCTGGGCAGCCAATTGCTGCAGGCGTTTGAAGACGAAGCCCGGCGCCGGGGTTGCCGCCATGCGGTGTTGTATACCCTGAGTTTCCAGGCGCCGGGGTTTTACGAGAAGCACGGCTGGGTGCGGTTTGGCGAGATTCCTTGTGAGCCGCAGGGTAGTTGTCGGGTGTTTCTGTCTAAGCCGTTGTAGCACTCAGGGCTTTGCCAAACAGACGGTTCTCGTGAGTTTCCCCTTGAAAGGTATAGGTAGGCGAACCCAGCTCCACATACCCGCGCCGTGGGTAAAAACCCAGCGCCCGTTCATTCCCCACCCACACCGTCGCCCACAGCAGCGAAGCGCCGCCTGCAGCCGCCTGCTGTTCCGCCGCGTCGAGCAACTGTTGGCCAATGCCCTGCCCGGTGAAGCGCTCCTGGATGTACAGCCGCTGCAACTCGGCAACGTCATCGGCCTCGATCATCGAGTGGCGGGTGTTGAGTGTGAGCTGGGCGAAACCTACCAAGTGGTTGTTCACTTCTGCCACCAGCAACAATGTGCCGGGCTGATCGATCAGTTGGGCGATGGACTCGGGGGCAAAGGCGTGCAGCGCCTCCTTGGCAATCGCGCAGCGAATGCCTTCGGTGGCGTAGGTGTCGAGGAACACCTGCATGCCCAGCACGCCGATGCACAGGGCGTCCCGGGGGGCGGCCTGGCGGATCACGGCGCTCAACCCTGCTGCCCCGGCACCGGGAAGATGACTTCCTGGGTGTCCAGGTTGCGGATGCTCGAATAGGTACGGTATTCGGTGCTGTAGTTCGGGCCCACGCCCTTGGTGCTGGCGGTCAGGCGGAAGGTCACCACGTAACGCTGGCCGGGTTTGAAGTCGACGTCGTCGGCGCCGTTGTTGCAGAACGCGCCGCCGGTGCCCAGGGCATTCATCGACACGTTACACCAGCGCAGCGAGTGCTTGCCGGGGCTGAGTTTCAGCGCCTGCTCGCCGGTGACGTTGAGGATCGACGTGCGCCCGGCGCCGGGCAGTTTGACGCCGTCCACTTCCAGGGCCAGCACCAGGCGGTGGAACGGAATGCCCAGCTCGCGCTCGCGCCAGGTGTCGAAGTACACCAGTGCGGCGTCGGGGGCGTTGTTGGAGAGGTCGACGGGGTGCAGTTTTTCCGGGGCCCAATCGCCTTGGTAATCCTTGTAGTGGTAGTCCGAGGAACAGGCGCCGAGCAGTGGCAGGGTCAAAACGGCGGCGAGTTTCAGCAGTTTCATCGGGTGACGGTCCTTGTGAGCGATGAGATCATATCGACATGATCCCTGATTCCTTGAGGCAATTGCCACTGCTGGTTTGCCGCAGTAGGGTTGTCGCCTCGTCCACCGCGCAGGAGCCCGCCATGAGCTTTTTTTCCGACCCCGACGCCGTCGCCCGTTACGCCGAAGGCCCTGTACGCCTGGTGCCGGGCTTTGAAGGCCTGCAACGCATGACCACCCTGCTGCTACGCGAAAGCGTGCCGACCACAGGCAATGTGCTGGTGCTGGGTGCTGGCGGCGGGTTGGAATTGAAGCGGTTTGCCGAGGCCGAACCGGGGTGGCGCTTTGTGGGGGTAGACCCCTCGGCAGAGATGTTGAAGCTGGCGCAAGCGACGTTGGGGCCCTTGCTGGAGCGCGCGCAGTTGCATGAAGGGTACATCGACACGGCGCCAGCGGGCCCGTTCGATGGGGCCACGTGCCTGCTGACCTTGCACTTCATCCCGGCCGAGGAGCGCCTGCAGACCCTCAAGGCGCTGTGGCAACGCTTGCGGCCGGGGGCGCCGTTGATTGTGGCGCACCACAGTTTCCCCCAGGCGCCAGAAGAGAAAGCCCGGTGGTTGAAGCGTTATGCCGCGTTTGCGGTGGATTCGGGTGTGCCTGCGGCGGATGCCGAGCGGGCGATTGCGGCCATCAGTGAGAAGCTGCCAGTGTTATCGCCCGAGGCGGATGCGGCCTTGCTGGTTGAGGCCGGGTTCGAAGGCGTGGAGCTGTTCTACGCCGGCTTCAGCTTCAAGGGTTGGATCGCCCATAGACCCCTGTAGTGAGCGGGCTTGCCCCGCGCTGCGCCTTACCTGACGGAACGCATCGCCCCAGTCCGGGCGCCGCGTTTTCCAGGGAGAACTACGGCGGCCTCAGCGCGAGGCAAGCTCGCTCACTACAAGCGAGGAATCGTTTACCAGCTGCCGGAGGCACCGCCGCCGCCGCTGGAGCCGCCGCCCCCGGAGGAACTGCCGCTGGAGCTTGAGCTGGAACCGCCGGAACTCGAGCCCGATGAGCCGCCGCCCGACCCCGAACCGCCCTCGGAAATGCTCTGCACAAACACGATGAACGCCACGATCGAGGCAGCGGGTATCGCCACAAGCCAGTCCTGGTAACCGTGCCCCAGCAGCATCCCCACCGCCACGTACACCGCCGCCACCGCCAGCACCCGTACGATGAAAAAGCGCGGGCTCTTTCTCCAGGATTCGCGGATGACAAAAAACAGCCCCACATACAACCCCAGCACCAAGGCGCCGCCCAGTGGCATCGCCAGCCAGCGCACGAAGTCCACCGCGACGAAGTGGTCCGCTACCAGCAGCCCGACGATATACGCCAGCACCGCGACCACGCTGTAAAACACCGCGCGCGCCATCCACAATGCGCCGAAGGTGGCGCCGCCGATCAGCAGGGTCAACGGCAACACCAGCAAGTACATCGGCCAGTCAGGGCCACCGCCGTAAATCGCCAGCAACACCGTGGCCGCCACGCTGGCAATCAACGCACGGCGCCAATGCAGCTTCCCGGCCGCCATCAGCACACCGCCAATGGCCCCGGCGATAAACGCCAGCAGTAGCGCAATGAACTGAGGGTTAACCTCTCGTGCAGCCGGCGCCGGCAGATCACCGCCGTCCACCAGCAGGGTCAAATCATTGACTGCCTGCTGCACGCCGCCCGCAAAGTCGCCCTGGCGAAACGCCGGGGTGATGTGTTCTTCGATGATGCGGTGGGCCAGCAGGTCAGTCACGGTGCCTTCCAGGCCGTAACCCACTTCGATGCGCACCTTGTGGTCTTCCTTGGCCACCACCAGCAGGATGCCGTCGTTGACGTCTTTGCGCCCCAGTTTCCAAGCGCGAAACAGCTGGTTGGCATAGTCCTCGATGCTTGCGCCCCCCGTGGTGGGCACCAGCAATACCGCGACTTGCGCGCCTTTGCGTTGTTCAAGGGCAGCGAGCTGGTCTTTGAGACGGGTGGTCGTACCCGCGTCGAGGGTGTTTGTAAGGTCGATCACCCGCTGATCGAGGGCAACGCCAATAGGCGAACTCTGCGCCTGGGCGGTGCTCAACAGGCCGATGAACAGCATTGCCACCAGGCTCACGATCGATTGCCGCACAGTCGCCATCATGTTTTGTTACCTGAAGTTTCTTCCTGAAGGCGCCGACTTTACCCTATCGATGTACAACACGTACGCCCGCCTCCATTACCAACTGCCGGAAGCCCCGCCACCGCCACTGGAGCCGCCTCGGCCCGACCCGCCGCCACCGGAAGAACCACTGCTGGAAGAGCCGCCGCTGGAGGCACTGCCGCGGGACCTGAAGCGCACACGACGAGATCCACGGCCCGAGGTGAAATCACTGGGACTCAGGCCGAAGATGAACAGCGCTGCAATCGCAGCAGTACGCACCGCCGAGAACCAACTGTCGAGGCCTGCGCCAGCCTCCAATACCGCCGCAACATATACCCCCACCGTCAAACACAATCGTACGAAAAAACCTATTCGGCTCTTGTCCCAGGCGATCTTCATGAACACCGATAGTATCCATCCCCCTCCCAGCAAAACGGCTGTGCTCACCAGAATATCTAACCAGTCGAACGGGTTGTATTGGTTCACCACGAGCAGACTCACGATGTAAACCAGTAACGCTGACGCGCCGTAGAGCAGCCTGGGAAACTGCCACAACGCGGCGAATAACACGGCACTTACAAGCATGTTCGATGCAAACACCACGGGGTACAACGGCCAGTCCTGATACAGGGTTAAACCCCCTACCAGCAGCGTCAGCACCAGCGTGGCCATCACGGCGTAACGCATGCGCAGCCTGCGGCTCACCACCAGCACACCGCCCGCTGCTCCGATCACAAACGCCAGCAACACAGCAGTGACGCCCAGCGGCGACGCTTGCTCAACCAATTTGAACGAGCCGGCATCTTCCACCAGCGACACCAGGGCATTCACGCCATCGGTAATCCCCCCCGCGTAGTCGCCCTGACGAAACGCCGGTGTGATGCGCTCCTCGATGATGCGCTTGGCCAGCACGTCAGTGACGGTGTTTTCCAACCCGTAGCCCACTTCGATGCGCACGTTGCGGTCGTCCTTGGCGACCACCAGCAAAATGCCGTCGTTAAATTCCTTGCGTCCCAGTTTCCAGGCGCGGAAGAGTCGGTTGGCATAGTCTTCGATACTCGTACCCTCGGTGGTGGGCACCATTAAAACTGCCACTTGCGCACCGTTGCTCTGCTCAAGGGCATCGAGTTGGTCGGTGAGACGGGTGACGACACGGGTGTCGAGGGTGTGAGTGAGGTCGATCACCCGCTGGTCGAGCGCGACGCCGATAGGCGAAGTGTCGGCCAGGGCGACATGGAACAAGCCTGTGGTCATTAGCGCCAGCAGGCTCAAAATAGATAGGTACAACCACCGCCTCATGCTTTATTACCTGAAGTTTCTTCCTGAAGGCGTCGACTTTATCCTATCGGCGCTATAACGCGTGACCCCGCGCGCCTGACTATCTAAACTCCCAACACACTAGCAAAACGCCATAACCGGGAAGCCCATGGACCTACACCACCGCAACAACGTCAGTGTGATGGGCCACGGCACCTCGACCCTGGTGTTTTCCCATGGTTTCGGCTGCAACCAGGCGATGTGGAACGACCTGGCACCGCAATTCTTCGAGCGCTTCCGGGTGGTCACGTATGACCTGGTCGGCGCCGGGCTCTCGGACCTGAGTGCGTTCGACAAGGCCAAATACAGCACGTTGGACGGCTATGCCCGTGACCTGAACGAGCTGATCGACGCCTTTGCCGTCGGCCCGGTGATTCTGGTCAGCCATTCGGTCAGCGCGATGATCGGCACCCTCGCCGACCGCCAGGTGCCCGGGCGTATCGCCGCCCATGTGATGATCGGGCCTTCCCCGCGCTATATCGATGACGTCGGTTATATCGGCGGCTTCACGCGCAGCGACATCGACGACCTGCTCGACACCCTCGACAGCAATTACCTCGGTTGGTCCAGCACCATGGCGCCGGTCATCATGGGGGCACCCGGGCAACCGGCGCTGAGCGAGGAACTGACCGACAGTTTCTGCCGCACCGAACCGGAGATCGCCAAGCAATTTGCGCGGGTCACTTTCCTGTCGGATAACCGCCAGGACGTGGCCGGCCTCACCACCCCGGTGCTGATCCTGCAATCGAGCGATGACCTGATCGCCCCGGTCGCCGTGGGCGAATACCTGCACAGCGTGTTGCCCAACAGCACCTATTGCCTGGTCGATAACGTCGGTCATTGCCCGCACATGAGCGCGCCGCAGGCATGTGCGGCGGCCATGGAGGCGTTCCTGGCGCCATGGGCGGTCGCCGATGCCGGCTGACCTGTTCGACAGCGCCGCCTGTGCCCTGGCCGTCACGGCCGAAGACGGCACGATCCTGCAGGCCAACGCCCGCTTCAGCGACTGGCTGGGGTTCAGCGCCGCCGAGCTGTGCGGCCGGCGCTTCCAGGACCTGCTGACCATGGGCGGGCGGATCTTCCACCAGACCCACCTGGCGCCCATGCTGCGCATGCGCGGCAGCGTCACCGAAGTGAAGCTCGACATGCTGCACCGTGACGGGCACAAGGTGACCGTGCTGCTCAATGGCCTCAAGCGCGAACAGGCAGGCGGCGTGGTGCATGACCTGGCACTGTTCGGCACCACCGACCGCGACAAGTACGAGCGCGAGTTGCTCAACGCGCGCAACCTGGCCGAGGCGCTGCTGCAGGAAAAAACCGCCACCGAATTGGCCCTCAAAAATGCCCAGGCCGAGTTGAGCGAGGCGTATGCCATTGCCCAGCGTCGTGCCTTGTTTGCCGAGCAAATGGTCGCAATCGTCAGCCATGATCTGAAAAACCCGCTGACGGCCATTCGCATGGCGTCAGACTTTCTCAATCGGGGCGAGCGTACCGCCAAGGAGCGCCAGTTGCTGGGGCATATCGCCCAGTCCTCCGAGCGTGCGCAACGCATGATCGCCGACCTGCTGGACTTCACCCAGGCCCGGGTCGGCCACGGCATCACCATCAAGGCCGCGCCACTGGATTTGCATGCGGTGATTCATCGCGCCGTGGACGAACTGCGCGTGGCCTTCCCCAAGGCCACGCTGGAGCACACCACCGAAGGCAACGGCGACGCCTGCCTGGATGCCGACCGCGTGCAACAGATCATCGGTAACCTGGTGGCCAACAGCGTGGCATATGGCGACCTGCTGCAGCCGATCACCATCACCTCACGCCTGGGCGACAGCGGCTGCGAAGTGTCGGTGCACAACCACGGCGCGGCCATCCCGCAAACGTTGCTGGCCGGGCTGTTCGAACCCATGACCCGAGGCACCGACCAAGGCAGTGATGTGCGCAGCGTGGGCCTTGGCCTGTACATCGTGCGCGAACTGGCCAGGGTGCACGGTGGCGACGTGGCCGTAAGCTCCTGCGCCACCCAGGGCACCACCTTTACCGTGACGTTCTAGAAACCGCAGGCAGTGCCCTGCATGATCGGCTCCACGCGGCCGGTCAATATCACGCCGCCCTGCCCGTCCCATTGCACGGTGACGCTGCCACCGTCGCACTGCACCTCGACGCGATCGTCCAGCAACCCACGCCGGATGCCGTTGACCACCGCCCCGCAGCAGCACGACCCCGAGCCCAGCGGCACGCCGCCGCCACGTTCCCAGATGCGCAGGCGGATGCGACCTCGGTCGAGTACCTGCACGAAATGCACGTTGGTCTTGGCCGGGAACAGCGGGTGAACTTCCAACGCTGGGCCGCGTGCCGCGACGTCGACCGCGTGAATGTCCTCCACGAAAAACGTGAGGTGCGGGTTGCCCATGCTGCACGCGGCCGGGTCGCCGTCGATGGGCAGCAGACGGGTGTCCAGCGCTTCGGCCAGGGGGACGGCCGCCCAGTCCAGGGAAGGCTGGCCCATGTCCACCGAGACGCGCTGCCCGCTGGCACGCTCGCAGGTCAGCAGGCCGCGGTCGGTACGCAATACGATGGTGTCGGTGCCGGCTTCGTGCATCAAGCGGTCGGCCACGCCACGGGTGGCGCTGCCGCAGGTCGCCAGGGGCGTGCCGTTGGGGTTCCAGAACTTGATGCGCGCGGCGGCGTCGTCACAGTCGAGCACTACGGCCAGCTGGTTGAATCCGATGCCGGTGTGGCGGTCGCCGAGCGTGCGTGCGACCTGCGCGGTGATGGGGTCGTGCAGGCCACGGCGGTCGATAATGATGAAGTCGTCGCCATGGGCGTGCATCTTCACAAACGGCAAGGTCATGGGCGCTCCTGTGGGCGAGCTGAACGGGAGCCTAAGCATACGGCAGTTTCATCCCGGCGGATTCGGTCGCGTGCTAGCGTATTTTGGTGCCAATCCTGCCGAGCTCTTCATGAACAAAATCGCCTTTGCCCTGGCTGCTGTGCTGGCTGCGTTTTCCAATGCGGCCCTGGCCGCTGACCTGTGCCAGCCCGCCGCCAACCCGACGAACAAGGCCTTGCTGGCCGCCGCCGAACGCCATCTGGGCGACCAGCCCCATCCGCTGGTCCACCTGCACACCGAAGGCACCCTGCCCCATCAAGGGATTCGTGAGCAGAGCATTGCAGCGGAAAAGGATTGGCCGATCCTGCGCCAGGCGGCCCTGGCCTGGCGTTTGAGCGGTGATGCGCGATACCTCCAGCAAGTCGACGACTACCTCGCGGCCTGGGCCGAGGTGTACCAGCCGGACTTTAACCCGATCGACGAAACCAACCTCGACATGCTGATCCATGCCTACGCGCTGACGGCCGATCACCTGCGCCCGCAGACCCGCGACGCCGCCCGCCAGTTGATCAGCCGCCTGGGCAACGGCTACATCGCGCATATCCAGCAGTTTCACGGGCAGAAAAAAGGTACCCAGACCAACAACTGGCAGAGCCATCGCGTCAAATTGGTGACCGTGGCCGCCGCCGCGCTGGGCGACCGGGCGATGCTTGAGCAGGCCCATCAACTGTTCAAGCAGCAGATTGCCGATAACGTGCTGCCTGACGGTTCGGTGACCGACTTCCAGGACCGCGACGCCTTGCATTACGTGGTCTACGACCTGGAACCCCTTGTGCAAGCTGCGCTGGCGGCCAAGCCCTACGGCATCGGCGGCGACTGGCTCACCCTCAACGCCAACGGCGCATCACTGGGCGCCGCCCTGGATTGGCTGGTGCCCTATGCCACCGGGCAACGCAGCCACGAGGAATTCGTGCACACCCACGTGCCATTCGACACAGCCCGCGCCAAGGTCGGTGAAGTCGGCTACGCCGGTACCTGGCAGCCCAAGAGCAGCGCCACGCTGTTCTGGCTGGCGGCGCAGCTGGACCCGCGTTATCTGCCGGTGGCCAAACACTTGGCAGACCACCCCGTCGATTGGATCAACACCTGCTATTTGAAATAACCTGTTGTAGTGAGCGGGCTTGCCCCGCGCGGCGGTGTGTCAGATACACATGACGTACCTGACACACCGCCGCGCGGGGCAAGCCCGCTCACTACAAACCGCGTTAGGGAGATGGGTTAGAGCACGGTGCCCATGGCCTTGATCAGCACGGGGTCGCGTCCATAGATGTCGGGCGCGTAGACCAGCCCGCCGTCGCGATTGACCTCCACCGTCCAGTACCCCAGCAACACCGGCACCGGCGTGGCCAGCCGGAACTCGTGGGTCAGGCCGGTGGCCAGCAGTTCATCGGTGCGCGTACGTTCGGCCGGGCTCACCAGCAGGTCACGCAGCAGCAGCGGTTGCTCGACCCGCACACAGCCTGAACTGAACGCCCGTGGGCCTTTGGTAAACAGCGGCTGGCTGGGCGTGTCATGCAGGTACACCGAGTACGGGTTGGGAAAGCGCATCACGATCTTGCCCAGCGGGTTGCGCGGGCCGGCGTCCTGGCGCAGGAGGATGTTGCCGGGCCGGGACCAGTCCACCTGGTCCGGCATCAGTGGGTGGCCTTGGGCGTCGAGCACCTGCAGGTTTTGCTGGCGCAGGTATTCGGGGTTGAGGCGGATGGCCGGGAGTTTGTCCTCGCGCATGATGGTCGGCGGAATGGTCCAGGTGGGGTTGAGGGTCAGCCGGGTGATGCGCGACTTGAGCAGCGGCGTCTGGCGTTCGGCGCGGCCGACTTGCAGGCGCGTTTGCCACACGGGAATGCCGCTCTGATAGACGCTCAGTTGCGCTGCGGCGACGTTGACCACCACCCCTTCGGGCTCCAGGTCCTGGGCCAGCCAGCGGAAACGTTCGAGGTTGATGCGCAGTTGGTCGCGGCGGATCGCCGGGCTGATGTTGAGTTCGGCCACGGTGCCGGCACCAATCACGCCATCAGCTTGCAACGAGTGGCTGAGCTGGAACGCCTTGACCGCCTTGACCAGGTCATCACGGTATTGCTTGCCGCTCGGTGCCTTGGCCAGGTAGCCGCCACTGATCAGCCGCCGCGCCAATTCCGGCACGCGGGGGTCTTCCATACCGGGGCGCAGTAACGGGCCGGTGGCCACCGGGTCCCAGTGCGGCAATGGTTGCTGGCGCACGGCGGAATAGGCATTGCGCAGGCTGCGGTAAAGATCGGCACTGGGGCGCGCCTGGTCGAAGGCTTGGGCCATGTCTTGCAGGCCGGTGGCGGCGAAGGCGAGCACTTCGGTGTTGGCGTCGCGGGCAGGCGGTTGGGAATGCCACAACGGCTCGAAACGCGATTGCTGAAGACGCCCGTAATGCAAGTCCTGCAGGGCTTGCAGGTACTGCTGGCTGGTGCCGATATCCGTGCACAGCACGTTGGCCGTGGCATCCGCCGTGGGCAGGCTATAGTGGGATGGGTCCAGGCCGTCATCCGCCAGCATCAGCAACTGAGCGTGCAACGCTTGGCGGCGCTCGGCCTCGGTCCACAACGGCGCATCGCCCTGCTGCTGGTAGAACGCTTGCAGGCGCAGTTGGGCGGCCGGGTCGATGTGCGGGGCAAGGTCGGGGCAAACGCTGGGCAACTGGGCGAGTGCCTGTTGCACCGGGCTCACCGACAGCACGGGCACAGGGGCCAATGGCACCTCGTCAGCTGTCGCGACCAGTGGTGCAACGAGCAGGCAAATGCTCAAGTAACATGCGTGTTTTTTGAACACTTGGCTTCACTCCAATCCGCAGCGGGGGGATGTACTGCAGATGCTGACTTTTATGTACCGGTTAGGCCCGATCACCCTGGGTCTGATTTCCATGAGCCTGGCTGTATTGAGCAATTCTGCGCTCGCCGCCAATGGCAACCCTCCTACCTTGTATAGCAGCCTCGCGCGCTCGGCTCCAGAACTCAATCCCACGGTGCTTAAAAGCGCCCTGAGCGCAGTGCAATGTGCGGTCAATAACGGCGAGGAACGCTCCGAGCGACTCGCCGTCATTGACTACTCCCAGCCCTCGACCGCCCGTCGGCTGTGGATCTTCGACCTGCGCAAGAAGACCCTGGTACTGCGTGACCTGGTGGCCCACGGTGCCAAATCCGGGGAAAACTTCGCCACCCAGTTCTCCAACCGCGAAGGCAGCCACCAATCCAGCCTGGGCTTGTTCCGCACCCAGGAAAGTTACCTGGGCACCCATGGCTACTCGTTGCGCATGGACGGCCTGGAACCGGGCTTCAATGACCAGGCCCGCGACCGCGCCCTGGTGATTCACGCCGCCGACTACGTCAACCCGGCCTGGAGCAAGCGCGAAGGCCGCATCGGCCGCAGCCAGGGTTGCCCGGCCGTGCGCCCGCAGGTGGCCCGCCAGGTGGTAGACAAGCTCAAGGATGGGCAATTCATGTTTTCGTGGTACCCGGACCAGCGCTGGCTGAAGTCTTCGACCTATCTGAACTGCAAGCCCCAACAGGTGGCGAGTAGTCGTACAATCCGTGGCGGATAGCCTGTCTCCCTATATAAAAGACAGAAAAAAGAGAGCGTCGAATGCTTCTACATAAATCCACCTGGATCGAGATCGGGCAGTTTCTGGAACGCAGCCGCACGGTGGTGGTGCCCATCGGGTCCAACGAGCAACACGGCCCCACCGGCCTGCTGGGCACCGACTGGATGTGCCCGGAAATCATCGCCCATGAGGCGCAGAACAGCGCCGATATTCTGATCGCGCCGACCTTCAACATCGGCATGGCCCAGCACCACCTGGGTTTCCCCGGCACCATTTCCCTGCGCCCTTCCACCTTTATCGCCGCGATTGGCGACTGGGTGCGTTCGCTGGCCGGGCATGGTTTCGAGAAGATTCTGTTTCTGAACGGCCACGGCGGCAATATCGCCACGATCGAAGCAGCGTTTTCCGAGCTGTACGCCGAAGCGAGTTTCGCCCGCCGCCCGGCCGGTTTCGCGCTCAAGCTGGTGAACTGGTGGGACCTGGAAGGCGTCAACGACCTGGCCCAGCGCCAGTTCCCGGTGGGTCACGGCAGCCATGCCACCCCGTCGGAAATCGCGGTGACGCAATGGGCCTACCCGGAGTCGATCAAGACCGCCGAGTATTCACCGCAAATCGCCAACACCGGGCCGATTCGCGAAGCGCTGGACTTTCGCGCACGCTTCCCCGACGGGCGCATGGGCTCGGACCCGGCGTTGGCGACGGTGGATAAAGGCGGTGAGTTGGTGGCGTTGGCTGCTCAAGGGCTGATCAAAACGGTTAACAACTTCAGCAACGAAGCCAAACCCTAGCCTTGCACATCCCCAAATGTGGGAGCGGGCTTGCTCGCGAAGGCGGTGTATCAGTCAGTGATTTTCTATCTGACATACCGCTTTCGCGAGCAAGCCCGCTCCCACAGGGGATTGTGAGTTATTTGCAGTCTTGTGCGACCTGCTCCAGGCGCGACGGCGTGATGGTCGACGCCAGCGGCTTGCGCTCGTACAGGAACACCTTGGTGCCGTCCTGGGACTTGTAGGCTTCCAGCACGTCATCCGCCGCGATCTTGCTGGTGAGCACCACTTTGGCGTGGCGCGAATTCTGGGTCACGGTGGAGGTGATGCCATGTTTCTCAAGCTTGGGCAGCACGCACTGCAGATAACCTTCGGTGGTCTTGGCCGACTGCAGGGTCAGCGTCGGTGCATTCGGGGCAGACACACAACCGGCCAGCAACAGTGAAGCAGAGGCCATGGCCGGGACGAAAAAAGAGCGCATAGAGCATCCTGAATAGATAAAAAGGGTCAGTCGCATCAGCCGGCGCGGACCAGGGCTTTAAGCGACGCATCAAACTGTTTCAAGGCATCGAGCTGAACGTCACGCTGCTGCTCGATCTGGGCGGCAATCTCGGGCGCCGCCTTGTCATGCACCCACACCGACGGCACCTGTTTGCGCACCGAACCTTCGGCCTTGGCGATGTATTGCAGGTTCGCGTCATAGAACCGCGCAACAAAACGCGCCTCGACCTGATCGTTACGCTGGGTCAACAGTTGGTTATGGGTATCGAGCATCACCACCACATCGGGATGAGCCTGCACCAGTTCGTCGAGGCTGCTATAGACAGTCACCGAGAGAAAAGTGCCCTGCAGCGAGCTCATCAACCAATCAATGGCCAGTTCCGGGTCGGAGCTGTTGACGAACGCCTGGCGGATGCGCCCATCGAGGGCATCCTTGGCGCCGTTCAAGGCCATGGTGTGGTAACGCTCAAGGTAGCTGAGGTTGTCGAGGGTGTTTTCGGTGTACAACACACCCACCGACTGCGCGCGTTGCAGGGAGTCTACGCTACCGTCGATCGGTAGCAAATGGCCTGTACGCAGATCATCGGCAATCGCCGGGTTGGTCAGCACCACGGCGCTCACCATCAGCATCATCAAACCCAGTTGGATAAAAGTCCTCATCGCGCGATCTCCTTGAGCGGCGTCTCGATGGGGCAATTGTCCACTAATGGCACAAAAACAGAACTTGCGATCCTTGATGGTGACTATCATTTGAACCGATAGTGTCGCGTAGCCCGACCTCACTATAACGATAAGGACCCGCCATGAAGCCCCACCAGAAAACCTTCGACCGCATCCGCGAAGCCGTCTTGCCGGAGTTTCGTGAGCGGGTCGCCGATTACCTGGTCGAGTATGAAAGCGTGCTGCAGGACGAAACCGCCGACGCCGACCAGGCCTTCGCCAGTGCCCAGCAACTGCGCGGTTACCTGCGTGGCTTGAACACCATGCGGGTATTGGGCATGGCCGACTGGGAAGACCTGGACCGCCGCGTGGCCCAGGAATGGCTATAACCGCTACAGTGCGGGTCGCTGCAGGTTGACCCAGGCCTGCACAGAGGGTCGCTGCCACTGGCGGTGCGCGTAGTCCACCAGTTCGGCCGGCACCGGGTCACCGTTGAGGATCAGCCGATTGAGCATCACCGCCAGGTCCACGTCGGCAATCGACCACTCGCCGAACAGGTACTCGGCGTTACCCGCCAGCAGCGCCTGCGCCGCCGCTATCAACTTGCGGGCAGCGACTTGGGCCACGGGTGACAGCGGTGGCATCGTCTGCCCGTAGAACACCACCAGCGTCGAGCGCTCCTGGCGAATCGGCAGCAAGTCGCTGCGCAACCACGCCTGCACCTGGCGCGCCCTCGCCCGCAGGTGCAGGTCAGTCGGGTAGACCGGCACGTCGGGATAGGCCTCTTCCAAGTATTCGCAGATCGCCGACGACTCCGACAGCGCAAAGTTGCCGTCCTCAAGGGTTGGCACGCGCTGGGTCAGGGACAGCTGGGCAAAATCCGCCGCCTGGTTCTGCGCGGCGTCCAGGTCCAGGGTCACCGTTTCAAACGCCAGGCCTTTTTCCAGCAGGGTGACAAACACCGACATCGCGTAGGGGCTGGTGAATTGGGCATCAACGTACAGGCGCAGCGGGGCTTGGCTCATGGCGGAACTCCTTGGTTGAAAGCCCACGCTACGAGATCGGCGACTAGAATGACAATGCAGGGTTTTTATGGGGGCATTCCTGGCGGGAATAGCGGCGTTAATGGCAATATTATGGCTATCGGCCACTGTGGCGATTCGCCTCTCCTCTCGTGGTGCTCAAGGAATGAGTTTTCAAGGAATGATCAGCACATGAAACAAGCGGTTGTGGTCATCCACGGCATCGGCGAACAGCGCCCGATGGACACCTTGCGCGGCTTCGTGGAAGCGATGATCCCCGCCGACACGCCCGACGGCACGCCCTTCTACTGGAGCAAGCCGGACCGACTGTCACGCAACTTCGACCTGCGTGTATTGAAGTCATCGGGCCGCACCACCACGGACTTCTACGAGTATTACTGGGCCCACAAGATGCAGGGCACCAAGGTCGGGCACCTGCTGGGCTGGCTGTGGGACATCTTCAAACGCCCACGCCGCGACATTCCCGACGCCATCGTGCCGATCTGGCGCACCACGCGCTGGACGGTGATGCTGTTCCTGTTGCTGGTGGCCACCGGCACCCTGGCCACCGCCTGGGGCAAGTTCGAACACCACGACAACCCTTTCGCCCTGGTTCCGCTGCTGATGGGCGCCATCGGCCTGGGCCTGCGCTATTCGGCGCTGTCATACCTGGGCGACGCCGCCCGCTACCTCAGCCCCAACCCGCAGAACGTGGTGGTGCGCGAACAGATCCGCGCCGACGGCGTAGCGTTGTTGCGCGCCTTGCACAACAAGGGCGACTACGACCGCATCATCGTGGTCGGCCACAGCCTGGGCAGCGTGATTGCCTACGACATCGTCGGCTACCTGTGGCATGAACATCACGACCAACTGACCAAGGTGATCCCCAGCAACCGCGAGTTGGCCGAGCGATACGCCGACAACGAACCGCTGCAACCGGTGATCAACGACACCCTGCACGCCGCTGGCACCGCATTGGATGGCAGCCTGGGCAGCCTCTTCAGGTTTCGCGAACAGCAGGCCCAGGCGTTCATCGAACAGCGCAGCCTGGGCAACCCCTGGCGCATCACCGACCTGGTCACGGTCGGCAGCCCGATGGCCCACGCCAGCCTGTTGCTCGGCCGCAGCGTGAGTGATTTCAAGCAGCGTATGGAGCGCCGCGAAGCCCCCGCCTGCCCGCCCACTGAAGACACTAAGGGCTACGGCTACAACGCGCGCCAGGCGGTGATGCTCGGGCAAAAGCCGTTCACCCCGCAGTACCTGCACCACGCAGCGGCCTTTGCGGTGACGCGCTGGACCAACCTCTACTTCCCGGCGCCTTTGGGCTTGTTCGGCGACATTGTCAGCGGCCCGGTGAGCCCGGTGATGGGCGCCGGTGTGCTGGACCTGCCGGTGACCGTGGGCAAATGGAAAGGCTGGCTCGCCCGCTCCTGGCTCAGCCACACCCACTACTGGAGCGAGCGCGGTGGCGCCAAGGGGTATCTTGCCAACCTCACTACCCAGGCCAACGCGATCAGCCACGGCCCGCGCCCTTCGGCCACCGAGGCCCTGCGCTGGGCCGTCGACCTCAAGGGCCTGCGGCGCTTTCGTCCCGCCGGCGCCAAGGAAATCCAGGTGCCTGTCGAGGCTTAACCCGCGAAACCACCGGCGTCGAGAAACACACGCTCCTCCTCGGTGGTGGGCCTGGCCAGCACGTCATTGCGATGGGGAAACCGCCCGAACCGCTCGATGATGTCGGCGTGCTCCTTGGCCCAGTGGAAGGTGTTGGCGTCCAGGTGCTGGTTGAGGGCGACCGAACGTTGCTGGTCGGCCTTGTCTTCGGAGTGTTCGAACGGCAAATAACAGAACGCGCGCAGCGACGGCTCGACCTGTTGATCCAGGCCGGCGTCCACCATCCGCCGTGCGTACAGGCGGGCCAACGGGTCGGTGGCAAACATGTGCGCCGTGCCGCGAAACGCATTGCGCGGGTACTGGTCCAGCAGGATCAGCAACGCCAGTGCGCCCTGCGCCGTCTCCAGCCAGCCTTCCAGTTCACGCCGCGCCGCTTGCACGTGGGTGGTGTAGAAGGTGTCGCGAAACGTCGCGTCAAACGCCTCATCCTTGGCAAACCAGCGCTTGGGCCCCGCCTGTGTCCAGAATTCCAGCACCGCTTGGGCAGACTGTCCGTTCGTGTTCATCCTCAATCCCCTGTTCAACCGCAGATTTCATCATAGGCGCGTGCCGAATCCATTAACGTTCCCCGGTGCCTGAAGCATTTCAGCACCCGGAGCCGTTCCTGCGTCGGAGCGGTCGCGCCATTGCCTTGATAGGGTTTACCTGATGATCCACCGTCTTGCCCAGGTTTTCAGTGATTCGAACAGCCAGGTCCGTGGCAAATTATTCGGCATCTACGGCGTGCTGATCGCCCTCAACGTAGGCGCCTGGCTCTGGGCACTGGTGGCGTTTCATGCGCACCCGGTGTTGTTAGGCACCGCCCTGCTCGCCTACAGCTTCGGCCTGCGCCACGCGGTAGACGCCGACCACATCGCCGCCATCGACAACGCCACCCGCAAGCTGATGCAAGAGCAAAAACGCCCGGTGGCGGTAGGGTTCTTTTTCTCCCTGGGGCATTCTTCGGTGGTGGTGCTGGCGTCTATCGCCGTGGCCTTTACGGCGGCGACCCTCAAGGATCATTTCGAAGCGTTCAAGGCCGTGGGTGGTGTGATCGGCACCTCGGTCTCGGCGCTGTTTTTGCTGGTGATCGCGCTGATGAACCTGGTGATCCTGCGCTCGATCTACCAGGCCTGGCGCCATGTGCGCCAGGGTGGCGCGTACGTAGAGGATGACTTCAACCTGCTGCTGGCCGACCGGGGGTTCATGGCGCGGATCTTTCGCCCGTTGTTCCGCCTGATCAGCCGCAGCTGGCACCTTTACCCGCTGGGGTTCCTGTTTGGCCTGGGGTTTGACACCGCCACCGAAATCGCCTTGCTGGGCATCTCCGCCACGCAGGCGGCGCAAGGGTTGTCGCCGTGGTCGATCATGGTGTTCCCGCTGCTGTTCAGCGCCGGCATGTCCCTGGTGGACACCCTGGACGGGCACCTGATGCTGGGGGCTTATGGCTGGGCGTACATGAAGCCGATCCGCAAGATTTACTACAACATGAGCATTACCCTGGTGTCGGTGGTGGTGGCCGTGGTCATCGGCAGCATCGAGGCGCTGGGGCTGATCTCGGACCAGTTGGAACTCAAGGGTGGCTTCTGGGCGTTTATCGGCAGCCTGAATGACAGCTTCGGGCTGCTTGGGTACATCATCATCGGGATTTTTGTGGTGAGCTGGGGGGCATCGGTGTTGCTGTATCGGCTCAAGCGGTATGACCAGCTTGAGACCCGTCACCCTTTGTGATGCGGTGCCTGGAATGACGCTGCGCGGGGCAAGCCCGCTCACTACAACAGCGCCGTTTGTAGTGAGCGGGCTTGCCCCGCGCCGCGTCGCCCCAAACACCAGGAAGCGTTAGAAGTCGACAGTAGCCGAAACCTTGAGCGTGCGCGGCTCCCCCTGGGTCAGGTAGTTATTGGCCGTCGAAGCCGAGGCCCAGTACGCCTTGTTCGCCACGTTCTCAAGGTTGGCGCGCAGGGTGATGGTCTTGTCGTCGGCCTTGAAGCCATAACGCGCGCCGAGGTCGACGCGGGTCCAGGCCGGGATGTCCAGGGTATTGGCGGCATTCACGTACTCCCCCCCGGTGCGCAACAGGCGTGCGCTGACGGCCGCCCCCTGAATACCCGGCACGTCCCAGTCAGCCCCCACGTTGAACTGGTAGCGCGGCACACCGGCCACACGATTGCCATCGGTCAGGCCGTTGGAGGTGTTCTGCTGTTCGGTGTGCATCCAGGTCGCACCGGTCAACAAGCGCAAGCCATCAATCGGCTCGCCGAACACATTCAGCTCCACGCCTTTGTTGATTTGCAGGCCATCGACACTGAACGTATCCAGGCTATTGCCCGGCAAACGCGAGGTGGCGTTGTTCGGCTGCTCGATTCGATACACCCCGAGCGTCGCCCCGTAGCTGTCCCAATCCAGCTTGACCCCGGCTTCGGTCTGCTTGCTGCGCTTGGGTGCGAAGGTGACATTGGGGTTGGTCACACCTGTAGACGGCGACGTCGGCCCCTGGGCCAGCCCCTCGATGCGGTTGGCGTAGAACGACACGTGCTCCCACGGCTTGAGCACCAGGCCGTACACCGGCGTAGTGATCGACTTGTCGTAGTTGGCGTTGCGCGCACCGGTGGTGGTGTTCCACGCGTCCACTTCGATGGTCTGGCGGCGCACGCCCACGGTCAGCAGGACGCGGTCATCGAGAAAGCCCAGGGTGTCGGAGGCGGCGGCGCTCTTGATGCGATTCTTGCCGACCACCCGTGGGTCATGGATGTCACTGCCGAAGTAGGTCACGGTGGGGCGCGGGATCTGGGTCGGGTTGTAGAGGTTGCCGGGCTTGCGATTGGCCTGGGTGATCGCCTCGAACGCCGAACGCTGCTCACCCCAGATGCCCGACAAACCGAGGTTCATCTGATGGGTCACCGGCCCGGTGTCGAAGTGTCCATTCAACCCGGCCATCGCGCTCTTGTTGTCTTCATCGTGGGGAGAATAGAGGAAACCCACGCGCCCGCTGCCATCGTTGCCCACGTACAGCGACGAATACTCGCCGTTCTCCCGCGTATGCTTGGCACCGCCGCCCACATAGGCCGTCCAGTTGTCAGTGAGGTCGTACTCGGCGTTGAACATGCCGTAGGTGTCTTCCAGTTCCGACCAGCTCCAGTCCTGGGCGTAGTTATGCTTGGCCGAAGGCGCCTTGGGCACTTGGGTGCCGGTGGGGTACACCACGGCGCGGCCGTTGTTGATGCGTTCTTTCTGGTAGCCGAAATCGGTGGACAACCGCAGCCGATCGCCACGGTAGTCCAGGGCAATGGCCACCAGCTGCGAGCTTTTGTTTTCATCGTCGATGGCCGTGTCGCCTCCGTGCCTGGCCAGGTTGACCCGCGCACCGAAGCGGTTGTCTTCACCGAAACGCTGGCCCAGGTCGAGGTGGCCACCGGTCTGGCCGTCGCTGGCGTAGTCGAGGCTGACGCTGCGAGTTGGCGTGTCTTCGGCGCGCTTGGGCACCAGGTTGACGCTGCCGCCGATGCCCGTGCCGGCCGGCGACACGCCGTTGACGAAGGCGTTGGGCCCCTTGAACAACTCCACGCGCTCCAGGGCTTCGGTGGTGATGATCTGCCGAGGCAGCACGCCGTAAAGGCCGTTGAAGGCAATGTCATCGGTGTTCAGCGGCAAGCCGCGAATGATGAACATCTGGGAGAAGTTGCCGAACCCCGAGGACTGACGCACCGACGCATCGTTGAGCAACACATCGCCCACGGTGCGGGCCTGCTGGTCGGCGATGGTCTTGGCGGTGTAGCTGACCACGCTGAACGGCACATCATTGATCGAACGATTGCCCAGCACACCCAGGCGTGCCGTGCGCGCCACCTGGCCGCCGCCGTAGGTGTCCGCCTGTGCCCCGCCCGCCTCGCCGCTGATGGTGGTCGCGCCCAGTTGCACGGCCGCGCCACTGGCCTCGGGCACCACCGTGTAACCCTGGGTACCGGTGCTTTGCAAGGTGTAGCCGCTGCCCTGCAGCAAGTGCAGCAACCCCGACTGCGCGGTGAAGTCGCCTTGCAGCCCGGCGCTCTGCTGGTCATTGAGCAGCGTGGAGTCAAACGACAACGGCACCCCGGACAGCGCCGCGAACTGCGCCAGTACATTACCCAACGGCCCCGGCGCGACGGTGTAGCTGCGTGCCGCGCGGGTGGAAGCGGCCTCGGCGGCCAGCGCGCTGTGCAACGGTGCGATGGCCGCCAGGGCAACAGCCAGGCTCAAGGCTTTCAAGGGGCGAATGGGGTGCGGGGTGGCGGTCATGGGCATTCCTGTCGGCGCGGTGCAAAGGTGAGGGTTATTCCCCTACACCGGGCGACAACGTAAAAGGTCTCAGCGAACAGTGAAAAAAAATTCAGCGCGGCTCAACGGTGACCCAGTAACCGGTCAGGCTGCTGACCTTCACCGGCAGGGTTTCCTGCAGCAAACGCAGGCTGGCGTCGGTGTCGCGCAACGGGAACGCGCCGGAAACGGTCAAGCCCGCCACACGTTCATGGCAGCGCAACACACCGGGGCGGTAGCGGCCCAGTTCGTCGAGCAGATCCGCCAGGCGCATGTGCTGGGCCAGCAGCATGCCGTTCTCCCAGGTGGTCGCGCTGACCGCCAACGGTTCCACCGCCGCCACGCTGTCGCGGCCAAACGCGCTCTGTTCACCGGCCTTGAGGATCACCCCACGGCTGGCGTGTTCCGGCAGCATTTCCACGGCCCCCTCAAGCACGGCGACGCGACTGCTCTGCTCACCCACGCGCACGCTGAAATGCGTCCCCAGGGCGCGGGCGGTGCCGTGGCGGGTCTGCACGATAAACGGGCGATGTATCGGCGCAGGGTCTTTGGCGGTGGTAATCATCACCTCGCCTTGCAACAGCTCGATGCGCCGCACCTGGTCGGTGAAGGCGATATTCAAGGAACTGTTGGTGTTGATCAGCAGCTGTGTGCCGTCGGGCAAGGTGAGGGGGCGCTGTTCGCCAATGGCCGTGTGCTGGTCGGCCGTCCAGGCTTGCCAGGGCTTGTGCTGGTACGCCAGCCATGTCGCCGGGCCCGCCAGCAGCAACAGCCCGAGTGCGTGGCGCCGGCCCAGGGATTGTTTGCGACCGATGCGCTTGAGGGTCTCACCGGCGATGGCCCCCGGCACGCTGTTGAAGTCGCCCAATATCGCTTCCGCGCGCTGCCAGGCTTGCGCGTGCTGGGCACTGCGGCCCTGCCATTGGGCCACGGCGCGGCGGTCTTCGTCGGTGGCGCTGCCGGACTGCAGTTGCACCATCCAGTCGGCGGCTTCGCCGAGGATCTGCGGGTCGATGGACGGGTTCATGCCACGCTCAGGCACGCGAGGAAGGCATCGCGCATGTAGCGCTTGACCGAGGCCAGCGACACCTTCAGCTCATCGGCGATCTGCGGGTAGGTCAGGCCATCGATCTGCGACAACAGGAACGTTTGACGGGTTTTCTCGGGCAAGTCACGCAACATGGCCTCGATGCGGTACAGCGCCTCAAGGATCAGCCAGCGGGTTTCCGGCGACGGGACGTGCTGCTCCGGCAGATGGGCGATGGTTTCCAGATAAGCGCGCTCGACTTCCTGGCGGCGCCAGCTGTCGATCATCAGGCCCTTGGCGATATGGGTGAGCAAGGCGCGCGGCTCGCTGCCATACCCTGCGGGGTTCTGGCGCGTGAGCAAGCGCATGAAGGTGTCATGGGCCAGGTCGGCTGCGTCGCTGGCGTTGCCCAGCTTGCGGTCGAGCCAGCGGTACAACCATCCGTGGTGTTCGCAGTACAGCGCCTGGAGCGGCAGATGGAGCGAAGACGACATGCAGATCACCCGGATCCCGGAAGTAATTAAGAATTGATCGCATTCTAATCGCAGCCACAGAGACCGGCAACGCGTTAATTAATGTTATAGGATAACGCCAATTTTTCGCCTGACCTGTGACCCTCGCCCATGACCAACGCTGTCCCGCTGCGCCAACGCCTGCTTTCCATCGACGCCCTGCGTGGCCTGGTGATCCTGTTCATGTTGCTGGACCACGTGCGCGAAACCTTCCTGCTGCACCGCCAGGTCAGCGACCCGATGAACATCGACAGCACCGAACCGGCCCTGTTTGTCAGCCGCACCCTCGCCCACCTGTGCGCGCCGGTGTTCGTGCTGCTCACTGGCTTGTCGGCGTGGTTGTACGGCCAGAAATACCAGGGCCGCCAGGATGTATCGGCATTCCTGTTCAAGCGCGGTCTGTTTTTGGTGGTGCTGGAATTCACCCTGGTCAACTTCGCCTGGACCTTCCAACTGCCGCCGAGCGTGATCTACCTGCAAGTGATCTGGGCCATCGGCGTAAGCATGCTCGCCCTTGCCGCCCTGGTATGGCTACCAAGGTCGCTGTTGATTGGGTTGGCGTTGCTCATCATCGCTGGCCACAACCTGCTGGATGGCGTGCACTTCGCGCCCGGCTCGGCCCTGCAAAACCTGTGGGCGATCCTGCATGAGCGCAGCTGGATCGAAGTCGGCGATTCGCTGCGCCTGCGCACCACCTACCCGGTAATGCCGTGGATCGGCGTAATTGCCCTGGGTTACGGCCTGGGTCCGTGGTTTGCCAATGGCCTGCAGCCAGCGAGGCGTCAGCGTTATCTGCTGCTGGCAGGTACAGGGGCGCTGATCGGGTTTGCCGTGGTGCGAACACTCAATGGCTACGGTGAAAAGCCCTGGCAGAGCTACGACAGTGGCGTGCAGACGCTGATGAGTGTTTTCAACGTGACCAAGTACCCGCCTTCACTGTTGTTCCTGGCGATGACCTTGGGCGTGGGTCTGCTGCTGTTGCTGGCCTTTGAGCGCGCGGGGCACAAACGCTGGATCGCCCTGCTGGCCACCTTTGGCGCCGCGCCGATGTTCTTTTATCTGCTGCACCTGTATGTGCTGAAAATCCTGTATGTCGCGTGCGTGGCGTTGTTTGGCCTCAATCACGGCACCTACTTCGGCTTCGACAGCATCGGCGCCGTGTGGCTGGTGGCGCTGCTGCTACCGCTGGCGCTGTATCCGCCCGTGCGCTGGTTTGCCGGGCTCAAGGCACGCCGCCGCGACCTGGCCTGGCTCAAATACCTGTAACGACTACACGATGTGCACATAAAACGCGTGAAACATGAAGTACGCGCACACCGCCAACGCAATCCCCATGCACCGGTTGAACACGGTGAACGCCGAAGTCCCGTTGATACGCCGCCCCAGCCCAGCCCCGAGCAGTGCGTACACCCACGGCGCACCAAACGCGCCAAAGGCCAGCACCGCCGACACCAGCGCAATCGACACGCCGGTGATGTGCGCTGCCGGCAGCATCACACTGGTGATCGGCAGCACCGCCATGATGCCCTTGGGATTGAGCAACTGGATCACCAACCCGTTCCAGAACGTCAGGGTCTTGGTCGGCGCCGTTGACGCCGCCTCATCCACCACCGTGCGCGCAGTGAACACCTGGTACGCGAGGTACAGCGTGTACACGCCGCCCACCAACGAGATGTAGGGCAGCGCCGCCTGGGAGATGATCGCTTCGCCGGTGTAGCCAAACAGCACGAACAACACCAGCATCGCGCAGCCCACGCCGATGAAAAACCCGGTGGAACGACGGAACTGGCCGGTGAGCCCGGCATTAAGGCCCATGAAATTCACCGGGCCGGGGCTGTACATGACGCTGAATGCGTAGAGAAAAATGTCCATGGAAAACCTGCAGTAGAGGGAATGCAGCGAGTCTACTGAGGGCTGCCATGGGGGTTCTTGTACGTTCGTAGGTCGGCACGGCAGCGGGTGGGCCTACGAATCGCAACTGGCACCGGGGCTGAGATTACGCCTACCATGTAATGACACCTAGCCTGTGAACGTGCCCAATGCTCAAAGCCAGTCTGCGTACTCACCTGACCCTGTGGTTTGCCGGTTTATCGGTGCTCACTCTGCTGATCGTGGGCTTTTACGTAGGCCATATCGCCACTGAACAGGTGAAGCAGGCCAGCGGCAACGCGCTGCTCAGCACCGCCCGTTCCAGCGCGGCACTGCTGGCGGTGCAGTTGCGTGAGCGGCAGCTGGAAGTGTCGTTGCTGAGCAAGGCGCCACTGTTCCGCCAGGGCAACCTGGATGCACCGGACATCATGACCTTGATGGAGTTGCGCACCCAGTCACGCGCCGAGTACGCGTGGATGGGCGTAGCGGACGCCGAGGGCCGTGTGCGCCAGGCGGTGAAGGGGTTGCTGGTCAATCAGTCGGTGCAGCAACGCCCGTGGTTCCAGGCGGGCATGCGCGGTGAGTACACCGGTGATCCCCACGAAGCCGTGCTGCTGGCCAAGCTGTTGCCGAGTGCGGCCAAGGGTGAGCCGTTGCGCTTTATCGACTTTGCCGCGCCGATCCGCAACGCCAAGGGTGAAACCATCGGCGTGCTCGGTGCCCACGCGCACTGGCGCTGGGTGACCCAGATCGTCGATGCGGCGGTGATGCAAAAGGACGCCGCGCCCAACCTGCAAGCACTGATCATCGACTTCGACGGCAAGGTGCTCTACCCCGAGATCCTCGCGGGCGAGCAAATGCCCCAGGCCAACCTGCACTCGCCTACCGGCTGGACCACCGGCAACGGCTACGTGAGTGCCTCGGTGGCGGTGCCGAGCCCGTCCAATGCCAACCTGTCGTGGTACATCGTGGTCCGCCAGCCGCTGGACATCGCCCTGCAACCGGCACGGGTGCTGTTGTACAAATTGCTGATCCTGGGCGTGCTCGCCGCCCTCGTGTTCGGCCTGGTGGCGTACTACCTGGCACTGACCCTGAGCCGGCCGATCGAACGCCTGGCCAAGTCCGCCAAGCTTGTGCAGGAACAGCAGCCTGGCGCGGTGTTTTCCCAGGAGCATCCGGTGCTGGAAATCGCCCAGCTGGGGCAGTCCATCAGCCGCATGACTCAATCGTTGCTTAGCAAGGAACGTGAGTTGCAGGAAGCCAATGCGTCCCTTGAAGCGACGGTCGCCCAACGCACGGCCGACCTCACCCAGGCCAACGCTGACCTGTTGAAACTGGCCACTCACGACGCGCTGACCGGGGTCTACAACCGCCGTCGCTTCGATGAAAAACTCGCCGAAAACAGTCTGTTGTTCCAGCGCACCGGGCGCACCTTCGCCCTGCTGTTGATCGACGCCGACTACTTCAAACGGGTCAACGATACCTACGGGCACGCTGTGGGTGACGACGTGCTCTGCCAGCTCGCTGCCCTGATCGAAAGCACCACCCGCGCCACGGACTTTGTCGCGCGTTACGGCGGTGAGGAGTTCGCGGTGCTGCTACCCGAAGTCGAAGAACCGGACAGCCCCGAAGTAGTCGCCGAAAAAATCCGCGCCGCCGTGGCCGCCGCCCAATTCCCCACGGTGGGCCATGTGACGGTGAGCATTGGCGTGGGCGTGGCCGAGCCGTCGGACCGCGACTCCTCGGCACTGCTCAAGCGCGCCGACATGCAGCTCTACCAGGCCAAGGGTGCGGGCAGGAACCGGGTGGCGTAAACCTTGGGTTTTGCTTATCACTGAAATATCCGCCAGCGTCTGTATCCGCTGGCAGGGGCTTTTCATAATCGTGCTTCCTTAACACCTCAGGAAGCACACCATGCACCCATTGACGATAGTGCTGGCGCACGTTTTGGCACTGGCCCTCACTCTGCTTGGCGTGGGTTGCCTGGCGCTATTGCTGGCCTGTTTAGGTCGCCTGGTGTATTAACGGAGGCGGGTCTGAAAAGGGAAACGGGATGCAGGTAATAAACGACAACAGACCTGAATACATACTCAGGCTCGAACATCTTCTTTACGGCTACAACTACATGGTTTCGGTGGACAGTTATGGTCCATTGAGTACTGAGCAACCGTTGATTGAAGCGCTCAAGCAAACGGTGAGTTCATCCTGCGAAGTCACTCGCAGTGCGCCAATCAGTGCCGAGGGCGCGCGCGCACTCATGCTTGAGTCGTTCTTCTTTGTGGGCGACTCAGGTGGAGGCCCTATTGACCTGCCGGATAAACGCGAAGAAATCATCGGCTTGGTGGAGCAATTGACCCAAGGCGTTCATCTTCACCAGGCCGATGCAATCCATGAGTTCTACTTGGCCAAAGGTCATCCGGGCTATCCGGTGTGGTGGGAGTTCGCCCTGGATATTCACGCGCAAGGACAGCGCTGGATTCTACTGGGCAGCAGCAGCGACTAAGCACACGGGGCTTGTAGTGAGCGGGCTCGCCCCGCGCCGCGTTGTCCCAGGCACCCGATTTCTCCTGCGAACGGGCGGTGTCTGGGCTGGCGCGGCGCGAGCAAGCTCGCTCACTACAAAGATCGGGTTTATAGCAGGGGGATCGAGTAGCTCACGAACACGCGGTTCTGGTCCTGGTCCCGTGCGACGTCGCTGCGCGATACGCCGTTGCGCCAGCCAAACCCGACGTTCTTGAACGTGCCGCTCTGCACCACGTAATCCAGGGAGATATCCCGCTCCCACTCGCTGGCGTTGTTGCCGGCGGTGGTGAGGATGTGGTCGCCCTTGAGGTACATCACCGACGCCTTGAGCCCCGGCAGGCCCAGTGCGACGAAGTCGTAGGCGTATTGCGCAAACGCCGTGCGCTCGCCGGCCTGGATGAAGGTCTGCACGGTGCGGTCGGTGTAGAGGTAGAGGCTGGAACCGCCCTCCCCTTTGTTCACCAGACCACCCTGGTTGAGCTGGGCGAAGTTGCTGTCGTCCGACACTTGCTGGTAACCCGCCGTAATCGCGTGCGGACCCAGGGAGTAGATGAACGCCGCACTCCAGGTGTTGTTGTCGATTTCACCCGTGCCGTTCTTGGTATAGCCGCTCAACTTGTAGCCTTCGGCCCGCCCGGCGGCGCTGCTGTTTTTGCCGTCGGAGGTGGTCTTGAAGTAACGCAGGTCGGTTTTCAACGAGCCGTAATCACCCAGCGGCAACACGTGGATCAAACCGGCAAAGTGCTGCTGGTAATAGTCTTCAAGATTGGCGTAGTAGTACTGGACCATCAGGTCCTTGGTCACCTGGTAATCGGCGCCGGCATAGTTGAATTTGTTGCTTTCCTGAGTGCCGCCCGCCGCCGCCAACCCACTGCGGTCGCTGGAACCTCGACCGGTGGTGTGTTGCAACTGGCCGCCGATCAGGGTCAGGTTGTCGATGTCCTTGCTGGTGATCTGCCCGCCTTCGAACGACTGCGGCAACAGGCGGCCATCGTTACTCACCAGGATCGGCAAGTTCGGCCGCAGGTAGCCGTAGCGCAGTTCACTCCCGGCGAAACGCGCCTTGGCCGTTGCGCCGCCACGGGCCCAACTGTCTGCCGCCTTGCCGTCATCGTTGGGGATCATCGAACTGCCCACATGGCGCCCGGCGCCGCTGTCGAGGGTCACGCCGAGCATGCCGATCGCATCCAGGCCAAAGCCGACCGTGCCGTCGGTAAAGCCCGACTGGTAGTTGAGGATAAACGCCTGGCCCCACTCTTCAGTCTTCGACGGTGCCGCCGCACCGTCACGGTTATCGTTGTTGAAGTAGAAGTTGCGCATGTTCAAATTGGCTTTGCTGTCCCCCAGGAAGTCAGCCGAGGCCAAGGGGCTCAGGGCCACGCCCAACGTACCGGTCAATACGCTTAATACATTCAAAGTGGCTTTCATCAGGACGAGCTCCAGCGCGGAATTCAAGTTCCGGGCGCAAAAAATGGGCAGCAGAAAACACTCGGCCAAACTCGGGTTGGCCGGTGCGTTAACTAACGTTCAACGACTTAGTTGTGCGAAGTGGACCTCCGTAAACGGCTAGTCAATCAATCCATGAGCGTCATAAAACGGGTACGGCCCCGGGTAGTCCCCGAACACCGCGTTGTGGCTGATCAACCCTTGAGATTGATCCCAGCGGTGCAGCAGGTAACCGGCCGGTTCCAGGTTGAAATGCGCAGGGGCTGCATCCTGCAAATCAAGCACGATCTGGTGCGAGGTGCCCGGGCACACACAACTGATGCTGCCACCGAAACGCCGCTGCATCGGACGATGCAAATGCCCGCAGAGCAGGCGCTCCACCTGCGGGTGACGAGCGACCACACGCTCCAGGGCAGCGGCGTTGATAAAGGGTTCGCGGTCCATATGGCCAATGCCGCTGATAAACGGCGGGTGGTGCAGGATCAGCAAAGTGGGCGCGTCGGGGCGCAGCGCCAACTGTTCGTCGAGCCACTGTAATTGACTGTCGAGCAACTGGCCGCCGTGGCCACCGGGGATGGTCGAGTCCAGGCCGATCAAGCGCAGCGGATGTTCGTCCACCACCCAGTCCAGCGGGCCGTCAGCCGACGCTGGCAAGTAGGCGTGATCCGCAAATGCGTGAAGCAACGGCCCCCGCGTGTCGTGGTTACCTGGCACCAGGTAGCACGGCATGTGCAGGCGTGCGAGTTCAGGGTGCAGCACGGCGTATTCATCGGCACGGCCGAAGTCCACCAGGTCGCCACTGATGACCACGATGTCGGGCCGTGGGTGACTGGCGTTCAAATGGTCGACGGCTCGGCGCAGCGCGCCCAAGGTATCGACCACACCATAGGTGAGGCGTTGGCCGGCTTTGAGGTGCAGGTCGCTGATCTGCGCAACGATAAACGGACGATTCACAAATAGAGTCTCAGGCATTCAGGGTGAACAACATATGCGGCGCAATCGCCAGGGCAATCGGTGCGCCGACGGCGTAGAGTTGGTTGTCGCTGCTGTCCACCAGCAGCGGTTGCGGGCCGCCCACCTCCACCAGTAAACGGCTCTGCGCGCCCTGGAAGAACTGCGCCAGCAGGTGGCCGTGCAGGTGCCCTTCGCTCTCCATCACCTTGAGGTGTTCGGGGCGGCAATACACCGTGCTGGGCCGCTCGGCAGCATGCCACGGCAGCTCGCCGCCGCAGACTTTCAAACCATGGGCCGACGACGCGATCACCGGGAAAGCATTGAGGTTGCCGACAAAGCCTGCGACGAAGGCATTGGCCGGTTTCTGGTAGATCTCCCGCGGGCTGGCCAACTGCGCGACACGCCCTTGCTCCATCACCAGGATGCGGTCGCCCAGGGCCATGGCTTCGCCCTGGTCGTGGGTGACGAACACCGAGGTGATGCCGAGGCCACGCAGCAGCTCATTGAGCTCGCTGCGCAGGCGTTCGCGCAGTTGTGCGTCGAGGGCCGCCAGGGGTTCGTCCAGCAACAACACTTTCGGGCGCGGGGCCAAGGCGCGGGCCAACGCCACCCGCTGGCGCTGGCCGCCCGACAACTCATGGATGCTGCGCTTGCCATGATTTTGCAAGCCAACCAGTTCCAGCAACTCGTCGCAGCGCTTGTTGCGCTCCAGCGCGGCCATGCCGCGAATCTTCAAGCCGTAGACGATGTTCCCGGCCACATCCAGGTTGGGAAACAGCGCGTAGTTCTGGAACACCATGCCCACGTCGCGGCGCTCGATGGGCAGTCGGGTCACGTCCTGATCACCGAACAGCACCTGGCCGACGTCCGGGCGCTCAAGGCCGGCGATCAGGCGCAAGGTGGTGGTCTTGCCGCAGCCGGATGGGCCCAGGATCGCCAGGGTCTCGCCGCCTTCGACGGTCAGGTTCAAGTCATGCACGGCCACGGTGCCGTCGGCGAACGCCTTGCGACAGCCTTGCAGGCGGATAGTGATAGCGGTCATCGACGCTCTCCACGGGACAAACGGGCACTGATGGCCTGCAGCGCAATCAGCAGCGGCACGATCATCAGCAAAAAGATAAGGGTGTAGGCGCTGGCGATTTCCAGGCGCGCCGAGGCGTAGCTGTCGGCCAGGCCCACCGGCAGCGTCTTGGTCATGGGCGTGTGAAGCATCCAGGTCAGGTTGAATTCACCCAGGGACAAGGTCACCACCATCAACACACCGGCCAGGATCCCGGCCCGGCAGTTGGGCACCACCACGCTGAAAAAGCGCTTGATCGGCCCCGCGCCAAGGCTGGCCGCCGCCTCTTCCAGCACCGGCAGTTGCTGGCGCTGCATCACCGCCATCACCGGGCGCACCAGGAACGGCAAGGTGAACAGCACATGGCCGACCAGGATGAACAGCCAACTGCTGCGAAAGCTGCCGAACTGGCCGTAGGTCAACAGCAACGCCAGAGCACTGGCCAAGCCGGGCATGGCCACCGGCAGCACCATTAACTCTTCGAAGGCGCGGCTGAAGCGGTTGTTCATGCGCACCAGGGCGTAGGCCGCCGGTACGCCGATCACGCAGACGCACACCGCGCAGGCCAGGGCCAGTTGCAGCGACAGCCACACAGTGGGCGAATAGGCTTGCCACACCTGGACCAGCCAGTCGAAGGTCAAGCCGCTGGACAGGCCCACGAAGAAGTTGCGGGTCAAGCCGGCCAGCAGCGACATCAGCACCGGCACCAGCATGAAGGCGCACACCAGCAAGGTGAACAGCAGTTGAATCACGAACAGCGATGAACGTTTCACAGCACAGTCCCCGCGTTTTTCACCAGGCGCCGGGTAAGCAGCAGCACCGCCCAGGTCACCGCGCCCAGCACCACTGACAGCGCAGCGGCGACGGCAAAGTTGGCGTAGTTGGTGAACACGTTGTAGATCGCCACCGGGGTGACATTGAGCCTAGTGCCCAAGGTAAAGGCCGTACCGAAGGCGCCCATGGACGTGGCAAAACAGATCGCCCCGCATGACGCCAACGCAGGCGCCAAACCCGGCACGATCACGTCGCACACCACGCGCCAAAGCCCGGCGCCCAGGGAGTGCGCGGCCTCCTCCAGGCTGCGGTCGAGGCTCTCGCACGCCGCCATCACCGTGAGGATCACCCGCGGAATCGAGAAGTACAGGTAGCCCATGAACAGTCCTGCCAGAGAGTAGGCGAAGATCCAGCGCTCACCGGCCAGTTGCAGGCCCAGTGAAGCCAGCAAGCCTTGGCGACCGGCCAGCAGGATCACCAGGAAGCCCACCACCACGCCGGGAAAGGCCAAGGGAAAGGTGAGCAACGCGACCAATGCCGAGCGCCCGAAGAACTGGTGCCGGGCGAGGAACACCCCGCTGATGCCGCCGATCACCAACGCGACCAGCGTCACCACCACGGCCAGGACCAAGGTTTGCCCGAGGCTGCCCAGGTACTGCGCACTGCTGAGCACCTGCCAATAGCCGCTGCCATTGGCGTCACGGCTCTCGGCGCCAAGCGCCACCAGGTGCGCCAGCGGCAACAGCCAGAACGCCAGCAACACCGCGAAGGCCGGGGCCAGGGCCCAGGCTGCCTGTCTTGCCGATGCGGCCACTTACTTGACCTCGTTCAGGTAACGGGCGGCGAAGGCTTCCTGCACGGCGGCCATTTTTTCGTAGTCCACCACGCCGGCGCGGGCATAGTCGCTATCGGGCAGGAACTGTGCCGCCACGTCAGCCGGCATTTTCATCGCGCGCACTGGGCGCAGATAGGCCTTGGCCCACAGTGCCTGGCCTTCGTCCGACAATACGAAGTCGAGGACTTTCTCGGCATTGGCGCGGTGCGGTGCGTTGGCCACCAGGCTCATCACGTAGGGCACGCTGATGCTGCCTTCCTTGGGGATCACGAAGGCGACGTTGGCGTTGTCCTTGTAGCGGGCGCGGTAGGCGTTGAAGTCGTAGTCCACCAGGATGGGCAGCTCACCCGACAGCACCCGCGCATAAGCAGTTTGCTTGGGCACGATGGGGGCGTTTTTCGCCAGCTTCTGGAAGTAGTCGATGGCCGGCGCGAAGTTGTCCAGGTCGCCGCCCATGGCGCGATTGATCGCCACGGCCGAGACGTAGCCGACAAACGCGCTGGACGGGTCGAGGTAGCCGACCATGCCTTTGTACTCAGGCTTGAGCAGGTCGGCCCAGCTTTGCGGCACCGGCAAACCACCCAGCGCATCGACGTTGACCATGATGCCCAAGGTGCCGGAGTGGATTGCGAACCAGTGGCCGGCCGGGTCTTTCAAACCAGCAGGAATCTGGTCCCAGGCCTTGGGTTTGTAGGTGCCCACCACGTCGGCCTTCTGCGCTTGCAGGCCGAAGGTCACGCCGTAGTAAACGACGTCGGCCACGGGCGCGGCTTTTTCGGCCACCAACTGCGCCAGGGACTGGCCGGAGTTCTTGTTGTCCAGCGGCACCTGCACGCCGGTGCTGGCGGCGATGGCCTTGAGCTGGGTGCCCCAGTCGGCCCAGTCGGGCGGGCAGTTGTAGCAGATAGCGGTTTCGGCAGCCTGGGCAAGGCTGGCGGCCCCGCACAGCAGCACGACTGCCAGGGTTTTACTGAACGCGCGCATCAGGCGTCTCCTCATGGGGTTGGGTGCTGTCGCCCGGCCGGATATGGCAAGGCAGGCAATGGGAAATCGGGTCGTTGCCGGCGATCTGCGCCAGCAACTGGTCAATCACGGTGCTGGCGAGCAGCGCGATGGGCTGCACCACGCTGCACAGGGTCGGGTGCATTTGGGTGCCGAGGCTGATGCCGTCAAAGCCCATCACCGAGAGTTGTTCGGGGACGTTCCAGCGGTTGCGGCGCAGTTCGGCGATCAGGCTGATGGCCAGGAAATCGTTGGAACACACCAGTGCGGTGGGCGCGTCCGGACCTTGCAGGAAGGGTTCGATCGCGGCGAATTCGGCCTGGGTGTGGGCCGGCATTTCGATCACCGAGCGGCTGTCGAGGCCGTATTCGTTCATGGCGTCGCAGTAACCGGCGTAGCGCAGGCGCGCCCGGTCGGATTGCAACGCGGGGCCGGCGACCATACTGATACGGCGGTGCCCGGCCTCCAGCAAATAACGCGTGGCCAGGGCCATGCCGGCACGGTTATCCACCGACACGGCGCTGTAGTTGGGGTTGCTCGGTTGGTGATAAGCCAGCACGAACGGGGTTTGTTCGGTGTTCAGGCTGCTGAGCACGGCATTGCTTTCGGCATCAGTGACCGTCAGCACCAGGCCGTCGACCCGTTGGCGCAGCAGCTCTTCCACTACGATGCTCTCGCGCTCGCTGTTGTAGTCGGTAGTGGCCAGCAACAGGCTGTAGCCACGCAACCGAGCGGCGCGCTCCATGGCCTGGAACTGTTCGGCGAACACCGGGTTGAGCAGGTTGGGCACCACCACGCCGATCAACTGGGTGGTTTGCAGGCGCAACTGGCGACCCAGCAGATTGGGGCGAAACCCCAGTTCACGGGCGGCAGCGAACACCTGCTCACGGGTGGTCGGGCGCACCTGGTCGGGAGAAGCAAAGGTACGGGCGGCGGTAGCGCGTGATACGCCAGCCAGCCGTGCAACGTCTTTCAAGTCAGTCATTGTCACTCGCTTGAGATCGATCTCATTGGCGAGGACAGTAGCGAGGGAATGTGGCAGTCCAGTGGTGAGAAGATGACAATTTGATGGCAATCAGCAACGACACCCTCTGCCGCCAAGAGGAGATCCAATGGGGGAGCTGGCTTGCCTGCGATAGCGATGTGTCCGGCAGCACATCCGGCACAGGAAGACCGCTATCGCAGGCAAACCAGCTCCCACATTCGACCGCATTTCAACGGATGGACTCGGTCACCTGTGGGAGTTGTCGAGCCCCAGCGATGCTGCGAAGGCGGTGGGTCAGGCGACGTCTCTATTGGCTGTACCGACGCTTTCGCAGGCAAGCCAGCTCCCACATTCGGCCGCATTTCAACGGATAGACTCGGTCACCTGTGGGAGCTGTCGAGCTTCAGCGAGGCTGCGAAGGCGGTGGGTCAGGCGACGTCTCTATTGGATGCGCCGCCGCTTTCGCAGGCAAGCCAGCTCCCACATTCGGCCGCATTTCAACGGATAGACTCGGTCACCTGTGGGAATTGTCGAGCCCCAGCGGGGCTGCGAAGGCGGTGGGTCAGGCGACGTCTCTATTGGCTGCGCCGCCGCTATCGCAGGCAAGCCAGCTCCCACATTCGACCGCATTTCAACGGATGGACTCGGTTACCTGTGGGAATTGTCGAGCCCCAGCGAGGCTGCGAAGGCGGTGGGTCAGGCGACGTCTCTATTGGATGCGCCGCCGCTTTC
This sequence comes from Pseudomonas sp. BIGb0164, assembly GCF_024810135.1. Classification (NCBI taxonomy): domain Bacteria; kingdom Pseudomonadati; phylum Pseudomonadota; class Gammaproteobacteria; order Pseudomonadales; family Pseudomonadaceae; genus Pseudomonas; species Pseudomonas sp. BIGb0164. The sequence goes on from NZ_JANUEA010000010.1 coordinate 69,466, forward strand.
GCAGGCAAGCCAGCTCCCACATTCGACCGCATTTCAAAGAATGGACTCGGTCACCTGTGGGAGTTGTCGAGCCCCAGCGAGGCTGCGAAGGCGGTGGGTCAGGTGGCACCTCTATTGGCTGTGCCATCGATTTCGCAGGCAAGCCAGCTCCCACAGGGAACGCCGTCAGGGATGGAACACCAAGCCTTCCTTGAAAGCGACTGCAAGTATGTCTTGGGCCGAAACGTTTACCCACCCCTCCGCATCGGGCGTACCGACAGTTGCCAACCAGCCCCCCACCATCTGATACCCCAGCGCATAGCCCAGCCACCTGGGCTTGTCGCCCGTGCCAAAAAACCAGGCGCTGTGATCGTAGTACGTCGCTGCCAGGTCACTCGCATCCACCGGATCCGCCTGCAAGGTTTCCAGGCTCAGCGCCCTCTCCCACGGCTCTGGCTCACTGCCCAACACGTGCCGCACAAACTGCCCGGCCAGGCCTTCGCTGATCAGAGCTTCGCCCAACGTCCAGCCATACCCGGGGCCCGCCATGCGCAGGCAGTGATGCACCTCATGAATGATGTGACGAAGCATCGCGCCGTCGCGCAGGCTGGCGGCAAAGTTTGGATTGTCGGGGTCCAGGGTCATGGAGAACATCGTACTGCGATAGGCGCGTCCCACCAGGCCGAGTTCGGCGAGGGTTTCGCCGGGCAGTCGCTGGATCAGTACATCCAGCCGAGGGGGTGGCATCCAGCGGGAAATGGCCTGGTAGGCGTTCTCGAATGCGAGGGTCAATTGACCGCGCTGCTCGACCAGTGAGCCCGAAGCCTCCAGCCAATGAAGTGTCCAAGCGTCCATTCTCACCTCTCGTCGTCCCAACCGGTTTATGTCACTGGAGCGGCCCATCATACCGTTGAGCTGTCATATCCATAGGTCAGTTTAAAAGCAGGGCAGCAAAATCCGCCCGCTAACCTTTCGATTCGATCCAAGTGCGGGCACAATGCGTGTCCTTTTTTGGCAGGCACCGCCGCAGGCTCTCAAAAATGATCAAAACGCCGTACTACCTCATCGATAAACAGAAGCTTCTGGTCAACATGCAGAAGATTGCTTACGTGCGCGAGCAGTCCGGCGCCAAGGCGTTGCTGGCGCTCAAGTGCTTTGCCACCTGGTCGGTGTTCGACCTGATGCAGCAGTACATGGACGGCACCACGTCGTCGTCGCTGTACGAGCTCAAGCTCGGTCGCCAGAAGTTCGAAGGCGAGGCGCACGCCTACAGCGTGGCCTGGGCCGACGATGAAATCGAAGAGATGCTGGATAACTGCGACAAGATCATCTTCAACTCCATCAGCCAGCTGCAGCGTTTTGCCGAACGTAGCGAAGGCAAGACCCGTGGCCTGCGTGTGAACCCGCAGGTGAGCAGCTCCGACTACCTGCTGGCCGACCCGGCGCGCCCGTTCAGCCGCCTGGGCGAATGGGACCCGGTGAAGATCGAAGGCGTGATCGACCAGATCTCCGGTTTCATGTTCCACAACAACTGCGAGAACGGCGACTTCAGCCTGTTCGACAAGATGCTCGGTGTGATCGAAGAACGCTTTGGCGCGTTGCTGCACAAGGTCGAGTGGGTCAGCCTCGGCGGCGGCATCCACTTCACCGGTGAAGACTATGCCGTGGACGCGTTCTGCGCCCGCCTCAAGGCGTTCTCCGAGAAGTACGGCGTGCAGGTCTACCTGGAGCCCGGCGAAGCGGCGATCACCAACAGCGCTTCCCTGGAAGTCACCGTGCTCGACACCCTCTACAACGGCAAGAACCTGGCCGTGGTAGACAGCTCCATCGAAGCCCACCTGCTGGACCTGCTGATCTATCGCCTCAACGCCAAGCTGGCGCCAAGCGACGGCGAACATACCTATATGGTGTGCGGCAAATCCTGCCTGGCCGGGGACATCTTCGGCGAGTATCAATTTGATCGTCCGCTGGCCATCGGCGATCGGCTGTCGTTCATCGACACCGCAGGCTACACCATGGTCAAGAAAAACTGGTTCAACGGCCTGAAAATGCCGTCCATCGTAGTGAAACAACTCGACGGTACTGTCGAGGTGGTTCGTGAATTTGGTTACGACGACTACCTGTCCAGCCTTTCGTAAGCTGGCGGATAAAGGAGAGATAAAGCAATTGAAAAAGAACGTTCTTATCATTGGTGCAGGAGGTGTCGCCAAGGTGGTGGCCCACAAGTGCGCGCAGCACAACGACGAACTCGGTCGTATTGCTATCGCGTCGCGCAACATCTCCAAATGCCAGGCCATCATCGACAGCGTCAAGGCCAAGGGTAGCCTCAAGGTTCCCGCCGACATCCAAGCCTTCGCGCTGAACGCACTGGACGTGGAAGCGACCAAGGCCCTGATCCGCGAGACCGACTCGCAGATCGTCATCAACGTGGGTTCCGCGTTCCTCAACATGTCGGTCCTGCGTGCCTGCATCGACACGGGCGTTGCGTACCTCGACACCGCCATCCACGAAGAGCCGGGCAAGGTCTGCGAGACCCCGCCGTGGTACGGCAACTACGAATGGAACCACCTGGAAGAGTGCAAACAGAAGAACATCACAGCCATCCTTGGCGTGGGCTTCGACCCGGGTGTCGTCAACGCGTATGCCGCGCTGGCGCAGCAACAGCATTTCGACCGCATTGATTCGATCGACATCCTCGACGTCAATGCCGGCTCCCATGGCAAATACTTCGCCACCAACTTCGACCCGGAAATCAACTTCCGCGAGTTCACCGGACAGGTGTGGAGCTGGCAGAACAGCCAGTGGACCAGCAACACCATGTTCGAAGTCAAACGCACTGACGACCTGCCAGTTGTCGGTTCGCAGAACCTCTACCTCACCGGCCACGATGAAGTGCACTCGCTGTCGAAAAACCTCGACGTGCCCAACGTGCGTTTCTGGATGAGCTTCGGCGAACACTACATCAACGTGTTCACCGTGCTGAAGAACCTCGGCCTGCTCTCCGAGAAGCCGGTCACCACCGCCGAAGGCCTGGAAGTGGTGCCGTTGAAACTGGTCAAGGCCGTGCTGCCCGACCCGTCTTCGCTCGCCCCTGGCTACACCGGCAAGACCTGCATCGGCGACCTGGTCAAAGGCACCAAGGACGGCCAGCCGCATGAGATGTTCATCTACAACGTGGCATGTCACGAAGAAGCCTTCGCTGAAACTGACAGCCAGGGCATCTCCTATACCGCAGGCGTGCCACCGGTGGCCGCTGCGCTGCTGGTTGCCCGTGGCGAGTGGGATGTCAAGCACATGGCCAACGTCGAAGAACTGCCGGCCGAGCCGTTCCTGAAGGCGCTGGATGTGATGGGCCTGCCGACCCGCATCAAGGACGAGCACGGTGATCGTGCGTGGGATGCGACTGCCTGATAGGCAATTGCTGACCAAAAAAATGCGCCCCACGGGGCGCATTTTTTGTTTGGGGCTCACACGAATCTCAAAGCCAATGAAGCTCTAAATGTGGGAGCGGGCTTGCTCGCGAATGCGGTGGGCCAGTCGATATCTCTAGTGACGGATACCCCGTATTCGCGAGCAAGCCCGCTCCCACATTTGGATCTCCAGTGGATTTTGAATATCGATTATTCCAGGTTCCGGGCCGAGTTACTCAGCGCTCTCGAACATTGCAACAACGCCGGCGCCAACTGTTTCTCTGCATCCGCCCGAGTCCAGCGGCTGGTGGGCGCGACCACATGCACCGCCGCCACCGGCCGGCCATTGGCACCCAGCACGGGCGCGCCGATGGTCATGTCACCCAGGAACAGCTCCTGGCCATTCACCGCATACCCCTGCTCGCGCACCTGTTGCAACGATTCCAGAATCTGCTCGACGTCCGTCAGCGTCTGGCTGGTGTGGGCAATACGTTGGCTGTGCTCGATCAACACCAGCGCCTCTTCCTGCGGCAGCGCGCTCAGATACGCACGCCCCGACGCCGTGCAATACATCGGCACTCGCGAGCCAATTGGCATGTGCACCGGCACAAACCCCGAGCTGACGAATCGTGCGATGTAAGTCATGTCGTAGCCCGCAGGCTCAGTGAGGCACGAGGTTTCGCCGGTCAGCCGGGTCAGTTCCGACAGAAACGGGTTGGCCACTTCAATCAACGAATGCGCATCCAGGTAGCTGAAGCCCAGCTCCAGCACCCGTGGGGTGAGTTGGTAATGCCGTGTGCGCGAGTGTTTCCGAAGGTAACCCAGGCTTTCGAGGGTAAACACCATGCGCTGGGCCGAACTTTTGGTCATGCCGGCCGCCTCGGCCACCTCTGCAAGGCTCATGCTGCGGCGCTGTGCGCTGAATGCCTTGAGCACCGACAGGCCTTTTTCCAGGGATTGGTTGTGCAAACTGTTGCGTTCTTCAGACATGGCGGACTCGCAGCGTAGGTGGCTCAGGCGTGGCGATATTTCTACCGCAAATTACAAAAATAGACCACTAAATATCGCATATCGATACGAACAGTTCATTTTGTCGATTTTATAAAGCGCTATACGATTTTTAACAATCGAAATGGCACAGAGCTTGCGTTTTCATCGGCAGCCGCTTGCGGTACTGACTTTCCGTTTTCCTTCTGGAGTAACCCGATGAACAGTCTTTCGCCCTTGTTTCGCCGCCTCGCCTTCGGTCTCTGTGCCGCCCTGTGCGTCACCGCCGTGCACGCAGAAAGTGCGTCCTCGTACAAAGTCGGTGCAACGGCCAGTGGTTCGCCGTTCACCTTCCTCGACATCAAGAGCAACAGCATTCAGGGGGTGATGGTCGACGTGGCCGAGGCCGTGGGCAAGGCCGGTGGATTTACCAGCCAGATCGAGCAGACCAACTTCGCCGCGCTGATTCCCTCCCTCACCTCCGGCAAGCTGGACTTCATTTCGGCCGGCATGCTCAAGACCGAGGAGCGCACCAAGGTCGTCGATTTCAGCGCCCCGGTGTATGCCTACGGTGAAGGCCTGATCATCAACGCCGACGACAACGCCAGTTACCCCGACCTGACGCCCCTCAAAGACCAAGTGGTCGGCGTGCAGGCCGGCACGATCTTTTATGACCAACTGAACAAGCTCGGCATCTTCAAGGAAATCCGCACCTACGACTCCATCGGCGAGATGGTCCGCGACCTGTCCCTGGGCCGCATTAAAGCCGCCGTGGGCGACCAGCCGGTGGTGGCGTACCAGATCCGTCAGAAGCTGTTCAAAGGCGTGAAACTGGCCGCCGACTACAAGCCCACCAACGTCGGCGAAGTGTGCCTGGTGGTGCGCAAGGGCGACACGCAAACCCTGGAACGCCTGAACAGCGCCATCGCCAGCATCAAGGCCGACGGCACCCTGGACAGCATCCTCAAGAAGTGGGGACTTGATACCCAGGTGCGCCCATGAACCCGGCTGAGTTCCTGCAAAACGCCCAGGATTTCCTGCCGATCCTGCTGCAAGGCGCCTGGGTGACGATCCAGATCACCGTGCTGTCGTTCCTGCTCAGCAGCGCCATCGGCCTGGTGCTGGCGCTGCTCAAGCTGTCGCCGATCCGTGCGCTGTCGTGGACCGCCAGCACCATCATCAACGTGATCCGTGGCCTGCCGATCATCGTGCAGCTGTTCTACATCTACTTTGTGCTGCCGGACATGGGCGTGCACCTCACCGCGTTCTATGCCGGTGTGATCGGCATGGGCATCGCCTACTCGGCGTACCAGGCCGAAAACTTCCGCACCGGCATCATTGCCGTGGAACAGGGCCAGCGTGAAGCCGCCGAAGCCTTGGGCATGCGCTCGGTGCTGATGATGCGCCGGGTGATCCTGCCCCAAGCGTTTCGCATCGCCTTGCCGCCCTATGGCAACACGCTGGTGATGATGCTCAAGGACTCGTCCCTGGTGTCCACCATCACCGTGGCGGAGATGACCCGCCAGGGCCAACTGATCGCCTCGTCGACCTTCCAGAACATGACCGTCTACACCCTGGTCGCCCTGCTCTACCTGCTGATGAGCCTGCCGCTGGTGTATGGCCTGCGCCGCATGGAACAGCACCTGGGCCGGAGGAAAAAAGCATGATCGAGATTCGCCAACTGCAAAAACACTACGGCAGCCACCGCGTGCTGCACGGCGTCGACCTGGACGTGGCCAAGGGCGAAGTGGTGTGCCTGATCGGGCCGTCGGGTTCGGGCAAGTCCACCCTGCTGCGCTGCATCAATGCGCTGGAAGCCTATGACGGCGGGCACATCAACGTGTTCGGCGAAACCGTGCAGCGCGGCAGCAAGACCGTGCACGCCCTGCGCAGCCGCATGGGCATGGTGTTCCAGCGCTTCAACCTGTTCCCCCATCGCACCGTGCTGGAAAACGTCATGGAAGGCCCGGTGTACGTCAAAGGTGAACCCGTACAGCAGGCCCGCGAAGAAGCCCTGGTGCTGCTGGAAAAAGTCGGCCTGAGCGCCAAGGCCGATGCCTACCCGGAACAACTCTCGGGCGGCCAGCAACAACGCGTGGCCATCGCCCGCGCCCTGGCGATGAAGCCCGAAGCCATGCTGTTCGACGAACCCACCTCGGCCCTCGACCCTGAGTTGGTGGGCGACGTGCTGGCGGTGATGCGCACCCTCGCCGACGAAGGCATGACCATGATCGTGGTCACCCACGAAATGGGCTTTGCCCGGGAAGTGGCCGACCGCGTGTGCTTCCTGCACGGCGGCTACATCGTCGAAAGCGGCCCGGCCGAGCAAGTGCTGGGCAACCCGCAGCAACCGCGCACCCAGGACTTCCTGCGCCGCGTGCTGCACCCCACCGGCGATACGCGGAGCCTGTCATGAAGTCATTGTGGTCAGCGACCGCTCCGGCGGCCGTGCCAACCCCGGCGCTGGGTGAGTCGGTAAAGGTCGATGTGGCAATTGTCGGCGCCGGCTATACCGGCCTGTCCACCGCCCTGCACTTGGCCGAACGTGGCGTGAGTGTGTGCGTGCTGGAAGCCAACGAGCCGGGCTGGGGCGCTTCCGGGCGCAATGGTGGGCAGGTCAACCCGACGCTCAAATACGACCCGGAACAGCTGGTGCAGATGTACGGGCCAGAGCGTGCCGAACCGTTGATTTCCACCGTGTCGAATTCGGCCGACCTGGTGTTCAGGTTGATCGAAAAACACCGCATCGATTGCGCCCCAGTGCGCAAGGGTTGGATGCAGGTGTCGTACACCGAAAAAGGCGTGGCCGGGTTGCACGCACGGGCCGAGCAATGGGCGCGGCGTGGCGTGTCGGTGCAGGCCTTGAACGCCACAGCAGTGGCTTCGCGCATGGGCAGCGAGGCCTTTGCCGGTGGTTGGCTGGATGGCCGCGCCGGGGCGATCCAACCCTTGGCCTATGCGCGTGGTTTGGTGGGCGCGGCGTTAGCGGCGGGTGTGCGGATTCATGAGCAGAGTGCGGTGACGGGCTTGCAGCGCCAGGGTTCTGGCTGGCAATTGCAGACGGCCGGCGGTGCCCAGGTCACGGCGGATCGCGTGGTGCTGGCCACCAATGGCTACAGCGGCAACCTGTGGCCGGGCATGGCCCAGAGCATCCTGGCGGCCAACAGTTTTATCGTCGCCACCAAGCCGTTGAGCGGGCGCGCGGCCGAGAGCATTTTGCCGGGGCAGGAAACGGTGTCCACTGCGCAGCGGCTGTTGCTGTATTTCCGCAAGGACAGCCACGGCCGCTTGCTGATGGGCGGACGCGGGTTGTTCAACGACCCCTCTGACCCCACCGATTTTGCTCACCTTGAGCGCTCACTGGCGCTGCTGTTTCCGCAACTGGGGCCATTGGAATTCGAGTATCGCTGGGCCGGGCGTATCGCGATCACGCGAGACTTCATGCCCCACGTTCACGAACCGGCGCCGGGGCTCACGTTGGCGTTGGGGTGTAATGGCCGAGGCATCGCGTTGTGTACCAGCCTGGGGCAGCAATTGGCCGGGCGTTTGTGTGACAACAGCGCGGAGTTTGCCTACCCGGTCACGCCGTTGCAGCGTTTGCCGATGCATGGGTTGCAGCGCTTCTACATCGGCGCGGGGGTGGCGTGGTACAGCCTGCTGGATCGGCTTAATGTGAGCTGATCCTGGCTCATCATTTCGTCACAAACCTGGCGTAGGCTCGCGGCCTTCAGACCTCAAGGATGAGACCCCCTTTTATCGTGAGTGGGCTTGCTTCGCGCCAGCGCAATGGGCCCGCCACGGCATTTACCGAACAAACGGCGGTGCCTGTGGCTGATGCTGGATGTGTTCGTGAAGCCACGCAAAACCCAGGCTTGATCGATCAGCACGGTTCGGTGACTACACACCCAGGTGCATCAACGCCGCTAGTGCATCTGTGATCAACGCCTTAAGAACGGGCGTTGATTTGGCCTGCATGCGATCACTCACTTCTTGCTGCTTGGCGCTCACTTTGCTGGCGTACTTTGAGGCCCGCCCCTCGGCGGCCAGAGACGCTATCTCTTCATCGGTGAACGACTGCTGGTAAGCCTCTGCCAGATTCAAATCCCACTGTGGCTGGTATTTGGGCAACAATTGCGTGATTTGCTCATCGAGCGCCTTCCCGGCATCGGCCGGCCCGATCTTTTCGGCAACCATCCCGTAGGTCACCGTCGTCTTCGCCAAGACTTGTGCAAACTGCGGCAGGTTCTTGCCCAGGTGCTGTTTGGCGACAAAATCACGGGCGGCGGGTGACACCGGTATATCGGCAGATGCGATGCTGGCGAGCGCCAGCAGCAATAGAAAGGCGAAGGCAGTAGAAGTCCGTTTCATGGTGCATATCCTTGGGGGTAGCCCTCAGCGTAGCGGCGCAAAGTGGCAGTTTGATGTCGTGCGCGAAATAGCTCGCTCCCACGATCTGCGTGGGAACGATCTCATCTCAAAACACCGACCACCCAATCCGCTCACTCAACAACTCCAACGCCTTCATCCCCGCCAGCGAGTTCCCCGCCGTGTTCAGCTCCGGCGACCACACGCACACCGTAAATTGCCCCGGCACCACCGCAACAATCCCGCCGCCCACGCCGCTCTTGCCCGGCAACCCAACGCGGTAGGCAAAGTTGCCCGCTTCGTCATACAGCCCGCTGGTGGCCATGATCGAGTTGACTTGCTTGGTCTGGCGCGCGGTGAGGATCTGTTCGCCGCTGTGGGCGCTCACGCCTTCGTTGGCCAGGAAGCTGAACGCCCGGGCCAGGTCCAGGCAGCTCATTTGCAGGGCGCAGTAGTTGAAGTAGCTGTGCAGCACGGCGTCCACGTCGTTGTGGAAGTTGCCGAAGGATTTCATCAGGTAGGCCATGGCGGCATTCCGTGCGCCGTGCTGGGCTTCGGAGTCGGCGACCACGCTGTTGACCAGGATATGCGGGTTGCCCGACAGGCGCCGCACGAAGTCGCGCATCGACAAGATCGGCACAGCAAAGCGTGATTGGTTGATGTCGCAGATTACCAGCGCACCCGCATTGATGAAGGGGTTGCGCGGCCGGCCGCGCTCGAACTCCAGCTGCACCAGGGAGTTGAACGGCTGCCCGGAAGGCTCGTGGCCCAGGCGTTCCCAGATGGTCTCGCCGCCATGGTCGATGGCCTGCACCAGGCTGAACACTTTGGAAATGCTCTGCACCGAGAACAAGGTGTCGGCATCGCCGGCGCAATAGGCCGAGCCGTCGTTGCCGTACACGGCGATACCGAGCTGGTTGGCCGGCACATCGGCGAGTGCGGGGATGTAGTCGGCGACTTTGCCGAGGCCGATCAGGGGGCGCACTTCGTCGAGGATCGACGAAAGCATTGCCTGCATGTCTTGTCCTGTCATCTGTCTTTGAATCAGTGATAAGCGGGGCGCGGAGGATACCTGAAGCGGGTGCTAAGATGCGCGCCACCTCTGCACTCAGGACCTCCCGAATGAAACTGCCACTCGCCCTTGCCTCCCTGCTGCTGATATCCGCCTGCACCGCTACGCCACCAGCTGCGCCACCCGCTCAGGATTCCGCAGCCTCTACCTGCCTGGCCGGTGGCGGCAGCATGAAGCAAGTCGGCAAATTGCAGACCTGGAAGTGCATCACGCCGTACAAGGACGCAGGCAAGGCCTGTACCGATTCGAGTCAGTGCGAAGGCGAGTGCCAGACCAGCGTCACCACCCAGTCGAACAAAGGCCCAGTGACCGGCGCATGCCAGGTGGACAATAGCCACTTCGGCTGCTCGGCAACCGTGGAGAAAGGCAAGCTGGGCCGTGCGATTTGCGTGGACTGACCCACCACAACCTGTAGGAGCCGGCTTGCCGGCGCCTACAGGTTGTGGTGTTGTTTAGAAATGCGCCACATCCGACACCCGCTCATCCAGTACATCCCGCGCCAGCGCCCAGGCGCGGTCCTGGGACTCCACCACCAGCAGCGGGTAGCCCCAGGCCTTGCCGAAGGTCACGGAAAACGGCTTGAGGGCCAGGCGCTTGGCCGCACTGGGCTCCACCTGAATCATGCCTTTGACGTAGGCCCGCAGCGCCGGCTTGTTTTTCTTCATCCAGATCGACGCGTGCTTGCGCTCTTCGTGGGAGTGTTCGTGATTGCTTTCATCCACGGCTTTTTCATGCAGCAGCACAAAGGCTTGCTGACGGGCCAGGAGGCCTTCGAAGACCAGGAAAGCGTCAGCCGGGCCGCCTTCGTTGGGAGCGTCGAAAACGATTTTCACCACCGGGAATGTTGTGCTGTCGAGTCGCATGGCAGAGCTCCTTGTTGAGAATGGATCTCACTATAGCGATCGACCTACTGGACGGCATTGCACAGAATAGCCAGACTGTTTCGCAATTCAGCCAAGCTGTGATGCCCACCATGAAACACCATCGCCTTGAAATGCATGACCGCTCGATGGTCAAGGATGCGGATCAATTCCCCCGCGCCGTGGTGGCCGTGGGCGCCACCAGCACGTCGGATGCCTGGGAGCATGCGCAGCACGCCCACCGCAAGGGCCAGCTGCTGTACACCCTGCGCGGGGTCATCCATTGCGAGATCGAAGCGGGCATCTGGATCGTGCCGCCGCAGTGCGCGCTGTGGATTCCCGGCGGCGTCTCCCATGCGGCACGGGGTTCTGGCGAAGCCGAAGTCTATTGCCTGCTGATCGACCCCGACGCCGCCTGCGCCCTGCCCCCGCAATGCTGCACCCTGGCGGTGTCAGGCTTGCTGCATGAGCTGATCAGCAAGGCCGTGAGTTTTCCGCTGCTGTATGACGAGGACGGTGCCCAGGGCCGTTTGATCAACACGCTGCTGGATGAATTGGCGGCCGCGCCCATCGAGGCCCTGCACCTGCCCATGCCCCAGGACCCGCGTTTGCGTCGCCTGGCCGACAGCCTGCTGGCCGAGCCCGCCGACAAGGCCACGCTCAGCCAATGGGCGGTGCGCATCGGCATGAGTGAACGCAGCATGACGCGCCTGTTGCTGGAGGAACTGGGCCTGAGTTTTGGCCGCTGGCGCCGGCAGTTGCACGTGATCCTGTCGTTGCAACGCCTGGCCAAGGGCCAGAGCGTGCAGACGGTGGCGCTGGACCTCGGCTATGAGAACGCCAGCGGCTTTATCACCATGTTCCGCAAGGCCGTCGGACAACCGCCAGCGCGTTACCTGGCAGACCGTGCCGGGGCCCTGAACGCGCCGTCCCCCGCGACCATTGCGCTAAAGGAGGCAAAAGGCTAGCTACGTTGCACTGCAATCGGGTGATTTAAGACCCGAATCGGGTAGTGCGGAAAATGAGAACCCGTATCATTTGCGCCATTCTCCTTCAGGCGTGGACACCATGGAACGCTCTTCCCTCTCCCAAGCCGTACGTTGTGCCTTGTTTTTGTCTTGCACCCTGCCGCTGATGCAATCGGCGATGGCCGCCGATGTGACCGTCGATGAGCTGGATGCCACCGTCATCACGGCCACCAAGCAGGACACGCCGCAGTTCAAGACCACCAACAGCGTCAGCGTGGTCAAGGGCGAAAAAATTGAGGACAGCCACCTCGACACCCTTGGCGAAGTGGCCCAGCGCCAACCCAACCTGTACTTCAGCACGTTCACCCAGCACACGCCGTCGCTGACCATTCGTGGCCTGGGTTTTTCCGATGATGAAGGCGATAGCATCAGCAACAGCGTGTACATCGACGGCGTGCCCATGAATGGCCTGGTGCTCGGCCAGCTGTACGACATCGACCAAGTGGAAATCCTGCGCGGCCCGCAAAACACCCTGTACGGGCAAAACAGCATGGGCGGCCTGGTGGCCCTGCGCACCCGAGACCCGGAGTTCACCGCGGGTGGCAAGGTCAAGCTCGAATACGGCACCCACAACCAGCAGCGCGCCGAAGTCACCGGCAACCTGCCTCTCACTGAAAACACCGCCGTACGGGTGACCGTCGGCGGCGAAAAGAACGATGGCATGATCGCCAACCCCACCCTTGGCCGCCACGACACAGCCGGCTGGGACAGCGGTTTCGGCCGTATCAAGTTGCTGCACCTGGACGACGACGGCGGCGAGTGGCGCTTCGGCTTGCACCACATGAACACCCATGGCGACAACGACTATTTCGCCACCCGCGACCTGGCGAAAAAGTACCAGTCCAACGCCACCGACGCCGGCACCAACAACACCGAATACACCTTGTTCACCGGCGAATACCGCAAGCGCTTTGCCGATAACACGCAACTGGTGGTCAACGTCGGCGCCAACCAGACCGAGTGGGATTACTGGTTGCCCAAATCGATCTTCGGCGGCACTGCCGGCTACGACATGAAGACCCGCCAGTACACCGGTGAAGCCCGGCTCAACGGCCAGAACGGCAACATCGACTGGCTGGTGGGCGGCTTCCTGTCCCATGTGCGCCGCGACGCACCCTACACCTTCGACCTCAGCCCGTCTTTCCTCAGCGCCACCAAGGCCAAGGTCGAGGGTGACACCGTGGCCACCTTCGGCGAGCTGGGCTGGCGCTTCCAGCCGCAATGGCGCGCCGCCGTCGGCCTGCGGGTGGAACACAACCGTCGCACCATGGACTGGAGCAGCACGCAGGGCGGCATGTTCGACAGCGATGGCGACGGCGTGCCCGACACCAGCTTCGCCAGCCTGGAATCGTTCAACGACCGCAAGGTCAGTGAAACCGTGGCCCTGCCGCGTTTCAGCCTGGAGTTCAGCCCCAACGACCAGCACTTCACCTACCTGGTGCTGGCGCGCGGCTACAAGGCTTCCGGCTTCAATACCTATTCCACCACCGCCAGCGCGGCTGGCGATGCCTACCACCCGGAATACGGCAGCTACGCCGAGCTGGGCTACCGCTACCGCGCGCCGAGCAAGGTGTGGGAAGTCGGCGCCGACGTGTTCTACACCCGCCTGCGCGATCAGCAGGTAATCGTCGAGGACGGCGGCGGCCAGACCTCCACCAGCAACGCCGGCAAGTCCCATAACAAAGGCCTGGAGCTGACCGCCACGGTGCGTCCGGTGGAGTCGGTGCAGGTCAATGCCTATGCTGCGTTGCTTGAGGCGCAGTTCGACGACTACACCCGTGGCGCGGTGGACTATTCCGGCAAGCAATTCCCGAGTACACCCAAGCACAGCTACGGCGTGTCGATGGACTGGGCGGCCACCGACCACATCACCGTCGGCACCGGCCTGACGCGCCAGGGGCAATCCTATTTGTACCCGAACGCCACGCTGTCCCAGGGCGCCTACACCCTGTGGGACGCCAACATCGATTATCGCCTCAAGCAATGGACCATCGGCCTGTTCGGCAAGAACCTGGGCGACACCACCTACTTCACCCGCGCCATGGCCAACGGCATGGTCATCGCCGGCCAGCCGCGTACCCTGGGCGTGCGGGTGGGCATGGAGTTCTGAGACTAACGTTACAACCTTGCAAATGAGAACGATTAGTAATAGCCTGCGATCCATCTTGAAAGCTCGCAGGGATTTCCGGGCAATGCGCTGGCCTCTCCGTAACAGGGGCCCGCGCAGGAACAAGGACACTTGCGAGCCGTCTGCCCCCTGCCCAGGTCTCCTGGGCGGTTGCCTGCGAGGACGACCATGTACCAGCTTCGCGCTTCCACCTTCTTTGACGAAACCGCGCCCCAGGCCGGCCCGCCCGGTTGTCACGTGCGAACCCAGGTGGTCCAACCCGGCCTGGAAGTCTCCCTGGTGACCTTCAACGCCACGGACTCGGTGCGCATCAGCACCATCGACGACAACCCTCACCTGCACTTCAGCTGCATGCTCAACGGCGATATCGACGTGCGCGTCGGCCGCAAAGGCCTGCACCTGGGCAAAGACCAACTGATGACCAGCTTCGCCCCCGCCGAACGCTTCGAGCTGGAATTCGCCCCCGCCCATCGCAACCTCGAACTGCGCATCACGCCCCAGCGCCTCAGCGAACTGGCCGGCGAGGATTACCAGCGGCTGGGCGACAGCATCGAAGGCAACTTCTGCCTGCACACCACCCACGGCAACCAGCGCATCAAGGACGCCGCCCTGCGCCTGGAACGCCTGCTGGGGGATGATTCAGCCTCGCCGCTGCTGGTGCACTCGGCCAGCCTGGAATTCCTCGCCTGGCACCTCAAGGCCTTCAACCCCAAGGACCAGAGCGAGCAGATTTCCCGGCGCGAACAGAAGCAACTGCTGGCCGCCCGCGAACGCCTGCTGATGGACCTCAGCGCCGCGCCCACCATCGAACAACTGGCCCGCGAGACCGGGCTCAACCAGCTCAAGCTCAAGCGTGGGTTCAAGGCCATGTTCGATGTGAGCATCTACGCGCTGTTCCAGCGCGAACGCATGGGCAAGGCGCGCCAGCTGCTGCAGCACCATGGGGTGACCGACACCGCCTCGATGCTCGGCTACAGCAACATCAGCCACTTCAGCGTGGCGTTTCGCAAACAGTACGGCGTACTGCCGCGCGATGCCCGGCGCGGCGCGCTGGAATAAGCCTTACCCCGCCTGCTGCTGCCACAACTCGGCATACAGCCCGCCACGTGCCAGCAACGGCGCGTGGCGGCCGCGCTCGACGATACGCCCCTGGTCCAGCACCAGAATCACATCGGCATGGCGCACCGTGCGCAAACGGTGCGCCACCATGATCAGCGTGCGCCCCTGGGCCAGGCGCGACAACGCGCGCTGGATCTCATACTGCGCCAGCGGGTCGACCGACGCTGTGGCTTCGTCCAGCAGCAAAATCGGCGCGTCCTTGAGCAACGCCCGGGCGATCGACAAACGCTGACGTTCGCCCCCGGACAAACGCTGGCCGTTCTCGCCGATGGGCGTGTCATACCCCTGGGGCAAACGCTGGATAAACTCATCACAACCGGCCTGGGCACAGGCGTGCCTCACCTGCGCCAGGCTGGCGTCGGGTTTGCCCAAGCGCACGTTGTCGAGCACGCTGGCGTCAAACAGTTGCACGTCCTGGAACACGAAACTGCACGCGGCGTAGAGCTGGTCCAGGCGCATGTCGCGTACGTCTACGCCCCCCAATTCAATGCGCCCCTGCTGCGGGTCGTAAAAGCGCGCCAGCAAGTGCAGCACGCTGCTTTTACCGGCACCAGAAGGCCCGACAATCGCCAGCATCTGCCCTGGCTCCACGGCAAAAGCCACCCCCTGCAACGCCCACTCCGGCTGTTCGGGGTAACGCAGGCCCACGTCACAAAAACGCACGCCATGGCCCTGTGGCGCCACCGGCTGCGAGGGCTCGGCAACTGCCGGAATATCCAGCAAGGCCTGCAACCGCGCTTGCGCCTGGGCCAGGCCGCGCAGTTCGCTCAGGTACGCTGCCACATCCAGCAAGGGGTCGAGCAAACGCGGCGCCACCAGCGCGAACAACATCCAGGTCAGCGCCGGCAGTTGCTCGGCATTTGCCAGCAGGCCCGCCACGAGCAACAACAGCACCAGGCTCAAGTCCACGCACAAACGGTACAACTGGATGGCGCTGCCACCCCACACTTCCACGCCCAGGCTGTGACGTTCGATCTCGCCGAACTGCTGGTCCAACCCTTCGCGCCACGCCCCGGCGCGATTGAACAGACGCAAGGTGCGCAGCCCGCCGATAAACTCCACCAGCAGTCCCGCCGCCCGCATAAAGCTGTGCTGCTTGCGCCGGCCCGCCGCCAGGAAAAACCCGCTCAAGCGGTTCAACAACACAAACGCCAAGGGCAGCGTCACCAGCAGCGCTGGGGCCAGGCGCCAGTCCACCCACACCAGCACGCCCATAAACAGCAACGGCACCGCCAGCGACGCCAGCAACTCGCCGAGCACGTGGGTGAAAATGGTTTCGATACGCTTGACGTCTTCCGTCAGGCGCTCACCCAGTTGCCCGATCCTCTCTTGGCGAAGCGCGCCCAACGGCAGATGCGCCACATGGTCGAGCAAGTGGCGCCGGTAACCGTGCATCAACTCATAACCGCCGAGAAAACTGTTGAGCTGCCCGAAGTGCGAACACACCAACTGCGCCACCAACAGCGCCGCCAAGCCCACGCTCAGCCACACCAGTGAAGGCATCGCGGGCTCAAGCAGCCACACAAACCCGAGAAAGAACGGCGCAATCGCACACGCCCGCTCCAACCCGCGCAAGCCCAAGCCCCACCACAGGCGCGGCGAGCGTGTATCGGCAATGCTCACCACTTGGCGCAGCCCTTCAATCAACCCGTGCATGCTGCGTACTCCCGTCTCGGATGGTCCAGTCTTCACTGTCGAACTGGTGCTGCCATTGCGTGGCATAAGTGCCGCTGCGCGCGAGCAACTGGGCGTGGGTGCCCGATGCCTGGATCACTCCGCGCTCGAGCAACACGATCTGTTCGGCATCGCAAATGCTGGTCAGGCGATGGGCAATCACCAGCAAGGTCTTGTCCGGCCAAGTGGCGCGCAGGGCCTGGTAAAAGCGCCGCTCCGTGCGGCTGTCGGCAAAGGCAGTGGCCTCGTCCAGCACCAGGATCGGCGTCTGCGCCAGCAGCGCCCGGGCCAGGCCAATGCGCTGGCGCTCGCCCCCGGACAAACGCACGCCACGCTCATCCATCGGCGTGTTCAGCCCCATTGGCAAGGCCCGTACAAAGTCCTCGGCCTGGGCCACGCGCAGGGCACTGTCGATCTGTTCGAGGGTCGCGTCGGGCCGGCCGATGCGCAGGTTATCCAGCAACGTGCCCTGGAAGATGAATGCGTCCTGGGACACCACGCCCACCGTGGCCGCACGGGCCGCTTCACTGAGTGCCGACAGCGGCTCACCGTTCACCCGCACCTGCCCGCGTTCAGCGTCCAGCAACCCACCCAATAACCAGGCCAGGGTACTTTTGCCGCTGCCGGAGGGCCCTACCAACGCGGTCATTTGCCCGGCAGGCAAGTGCAGGTCAACGCTCTGCAGCACGGGTTGTCGGTCATAGCTGAACGACACCCCTTCAAACATCACTTCCAGCGGCGGGTTCAAGGCTTGATCACGCGCGCCCGCCGGCTGCGGCCACACCAGCAACGGCGCGAACCGACGCACGCCGCCCATGATTTCCTGTACCTGGGAATTGAGCCGCGCCACCCGTAATAACGGCCGCAGCATGCCAGTGCCCAGGATCAACACCAGCACCAGCTCGGCCTGGGTCAACTGCCCCGCGCCGTACAACCACAACCCCACGGGGAACAGCACCGCGACGTTGGCCCCCAGCAACACCACGAACACCGACCAACCGGGCACCGTCATGCCGATCATGCGGCCGATCAATTGCCGGTAATGGACCAAGGCCTCGCGCATGCGCTTGAACGAACGGGCGTCCTGGCGGAAGGCTTTCATCAACGGTGCACTGCGCAAAAACTCCAGGGTGGCGCCATCCAGGTCATCCACCGCCCCGGCGTATTGCGCCAGCCGCTCACCCAGTCCGCGCATCATCCAGGCCTGGGCCAGCAGCGCCAACGGCACCGGCAACAAGGCACACAACGCCAGCCGCCAATCGAGCAAGCACAGGGCGATGAATACCCAGATCGGGCTCAACAGTGCCGCCACGCACTCGACGCTGTGGTGGGCGATGAATTGCTCCATGCGCTCCACATCCTGGATCACCCGCTGCTTGAGTTCGCCGCTGCTCAAGCGGCTCAACCACGGCAGCGGCGCCCACGACAAATGCTGCACCAACGCACGCCGGGTGTTGAGCAACACGCGATACGCCGCCACATGGCTCAGGTAATACGCCAGGGTGTACAGCAGGTATTTGCCTAGCAGGGCCGCCGCCATCCAGCCGGCCAGGGTGAACAGGTCAGCCCCCACGCCAGGCCCGCCCTGCACCACGCGGTTCACAGCCTGGGCCAGCAAGAAAAACGGCAGCAACTCCACTGCCGCCGCCAGCACCGCCATGGCCACCGCCAGGCCCAATCGTCGCCCCTGGCCCCGTAGCAGCCAACGCCAGCTCGGCGTTGGCGCGTCGGCCTGTTCAGTTTTCATCGCCATCCCCAGCCTGATTCGAGTGTCCCGGGATGATTGATCAAGTGGCCGGCCGACGGCTCCCCTGATCGGTTCGCACAGGCCCCGGATGGGAATTATTGCTGGCCCGGCGCTGCGCACTTTTGGGCATAAGGTTGTAACCAAAAAATTCGGATCAGGGCCATGACGTTCGGTTTCGGGCAGTCCATTCGTTGAATAAGGAGAATGATTCTCAACAAACCAGCTTTCCAGCGACCCTCACAAGGAGCCCGAACCATGCACCCTCTTCATTGGCGCGACACTCAAGCCCTGCACCTGACCGGAGGCGGCCTGTGGCAACCCCAAAGCCTGAATGAGCACCTGCAAGGCTGGGCACGCGCCTTCGGACCACGCATCGCCCTGATCGAAGGCGAGCAGCAACTGAGCTACCGCGACTTCGAACATCAAGTGTGTTGCCTCGCCGGTGGGCTGGCCGACCTCGGCATCCACAGCGGCGACCGCGTACTGGTGCAACTGCCCAACGGCATCGACTTCGCCCGCACCCTGTTCGCCCTGTTGCGGGTGGGCGCATGGCCGATCCTGGCAATGCCGGCGCACCGCGAACGGGAAATCCAGGCCCTGTGCGAGCTGGCCGAACCCAGTGCCTACATCGTCGCCGAGCGCTTCCTGGGCTTTGATTACCGGCCCATGGCCGAACGCCAATTGGCGCTGTGCCCGTCCCTGAAACAGCTGATCATCGCCGGTGCCGTGGCCACCCAAGGCGTGCCCCTGGCCAGCGTCAACGGCGCGCTGCGTGAACCGGCGAAGGTAGACCCCCACAGCACCGCGTTGCTGTTGCTGTCCGGCGGCACCACCGGCACCCCTAAATTGATCCCACGCAGCCATGCCGATTACGCCTACAACGCCATGGCGTCTGCGCAACTCTGCGGGTTCGACCAAGACTCGGTGTACCTCGCCGCCCTGCCCATCGCGCATAATTTTCCACTGGCTTGCCCGGGGCTGATCGGTGCCTTGTCCACCGGCGGTCGCGTGGTGTTCTCGCGCACGGCGGGGGCGGATGAAGCCTTTGACCTGATCGCCCGCCACCGCGTGACCCACACCGCCCTGGTGCCGCCCCTGGTAAAGCTGTGGTTGCAGGCACGCGAGTGGGACCACAGTGACCTGTCCAGCCTGCGCCTGTTGCAGGTGGGCGGCGCGCGGCTGTCCAGCGACGTCGCCGCACGCGTCACCCCCGCCTTGGGTTGCGCCTTGCAACAGGTGTTCGGCATGGCCGAGGGTTTGCTCTGCTACACCCGCCTGGATGACCCGCAATCGGTGGTGCTCAACACCCAGGGCCGGCCCCTGTGCAACGCCGACGACGTGCGCCTGGTGGACGCGAATGGCACACCCGTTGCCCCCGGCGAAGTCGGCGAGCTGATCGTGCGCGGCCCCTACACCATCGCCGGCTATTACCGTGCCGACACCCACAACCGCCAGGTGTTCGACGCCGAAGGCTTCTTCCATTCCGGCGACCTGGCGCGCTGGACCGCCGACGGCAACCTGGTGGTCGAAGGGCGGATCAAGGAACAGATCAACCGCGCCGGGGAAAAAATCGCCGCCGCAGAAATCGAACAACTGCTGCGCGAGCACCCGCTGGTGCAAGACGCCGCCGTGGTCGCCCTCACCGACGAACGCCTGGGCGAACGGGTGTGCGCCTGCGTGATCCTGCACACACCGCAACCCTTTGCCCTGAGCACCCTGCACCAGCATTTCCAGGGCCTCGGCCTGCCGCGCCACAAGTGGCCGGACCAGCTGGAAATCCTGCACAGCTGGCCCCTGACCAGCGTCGGCAAACTCGACAAACGCCAATTGCAGCAACGCTTCCAATGCAAGGCCGAACCGCGCCAGCGTTACCTGGAATGCCGCGTACCGATCAGTGCCGAACCCCAGGAACTGGCGGCGGCTCTGGCCGGTGTCTACCTGCCCGAGGACCTGACCCTTTACGAGCACCAAGGCGAATGGTCCCTCGGCGTGGGCAGCATCGCCCAGGTGCGCCTCAGCGGCAGCACCGTGCAACTGAGCGTGGCCGGCCAGCGCTGGAGCTGGCCCGCCGACGACATCCCGCTGGCCCTGGAAAAAGCCGCCCAGGCCCTGCCTTTCGAACAGTGGCGCGCCTACGGCACCGCCACCTTTGAACTGGCGCGACGCTTTTACCAACTGGCAGACCTGCCCAGTACCCGCCCGCTGCTGCAGCTGGACATCCCCACCCTGGAGATCCGCCTGCGCGAGGGCTGCGCGCTGATTCGCGCCCTGCAACCGGCCGCCCTCGCCGCTGCGCAAAGCCGCGTGCAGGCCCTGGACGCCGAGTGCGCCCTGGAGCAACCGTTACCCCGCGCCGCCAAGGTAGACGTCGCCGGGCATGACGCCGCGCGGTATTGCAGCCAGGTCGAAAGCGCCGTGGCGCAGATCGTCCGTGGCGATTACCAGAAGATCATCCTTTCGCGCAAAGTGCCTCTCGACGGCCACGTCGACCTGGTGGCCAGCTACCGCGCCGGGCGCCGCGCCAACACACCGGCGCGCTCGTTCATCCATCATCAGGGTGGGTTCTCCTGTGTGGGCTTCAGCCCGGAAACCGTGGTGGAAGTCAGTGCCGGCGGCGCCGTGAGCACCCAGCCCCTGGCCGGCACGCGCGCGCTGGGCCGTGACGTGGAAGAGGAAGCGCGCCTGCGCCAATCGCTGTACCAGGACCCCAAGGAAATCGCCGAACATGCCGTGTCGGTCAAGCTGGCGTTTGAAGAGCTGCAACCGATCTGCGAGCCACAGGGCCTGGGGGTCAGCGAGTTCATGGGCATCTCGCGGCGAGGCAGCGTGCAGCACCTGAGTTCGCGCCTCAAAGGTCGGCTCAAGCCCGACTGCAATGCCTGGCACGCTTTCGCCGCGCTGTTCCCCGCCGTGACCGCATCGGGCATTCCCAAGCGTGAAGCCATTGCCGCGATTGCCGAGCACGAGGGCCGCAGCCGCGACCTCTACAGCGGTTGCGTGCTGATCGCCGACAGCGACGGCAGCCTCGACGCCGCCCTGGTGTTGCGCAGTGTGTTCGAAGATCAGGGCCAAGCGTGGGTGCAGGCCGGCGCGGGGATTGTCTCGTTGTCGCTGCCCGAACGGGAACTGGAAGAGACCCGCGAAAAACTCGCCAGCATCGCCCCCCATGTGCGCGTGCTGGCCGTTGAAACCCAGCGCGCCGCCGAGGTGCAGCCATGAGCGCGCTGACGGTCGAACACCTGCGCGAACAGATCGGCGCGCTGCTGCACGGTGGCCCGGCGCTGGACGATCAAGCCAACCTGATCGAGCTGGGCCTGGACTCCCTGCACCTGATGCGCCTGGTCAACCAATGGCGCCAGGCCGGCGCCCCGGTGACCTTCGCCGACCTGATCGAACAACCGACCCTCGCCCACTGGCTGCCACGGCTCACGGCCACCCCGCGTAAAGCGGCCAACGCGGCTGTCGTCATCGACCCAGCGGCGCCCTTCGCCCTCACCGACGTGCAACACGCCTACTGGATTGGCCGAGGCGCCGAACAGGTGCTGGGCGGCGTGGGTTGTCACGCCTACCTGGAGCTGGACGGCAACGCCCTCGACCCACAGCAACTGGCCCTTGCTTGGCAAGGGTTGCAGCAATGGCACGGCATGTTGCGCGCGCGGTTTGATGACGAAGGCCGCCAGCAGATCCTCGACGATGGCATGTCCGCGCTGCAGGTTCATGACCTGCGCGGCCTGGCACCGGCAGCTCGTGAACAGGCCTTGCAGGCGACGCGTGACAGCCTGTCTCATCGGCAACTGGCGGTCGAACACGGCGAAGTCGCCGGGCTGCAATTGAGCCTGCTGCCCGAGGGCCGTACGCGCTTGCACTTCAACCTCGACCTGCTGGTGGCGGACGTGCACAGCCTGCACCTGATCCTGCGTGACCTGGCCGCGCTGTACCGTGGCGAACGCCTGCCCGAGGCCGGGCGCGATTGGCATTTCGCGCACTACCTGGCCCAACGCCCGGCTCCTAAAGCCAGCGCCGCGCAGTACTGGCAGGCGCGACTGGACCACCTGCCCGCCGGCCCCGCCCTGCCTTTGGCCTGCGAACCCCAGGCCATCGAGCAGGTGCGCTTTACCCGTCGCCAGCAACGCCTCACGCCAGCGGTGTGGCAACGCCTGCGGGAGGCCGCCGCCAAGCGCCAACTCACCCCGGCCATGCTGCTCGCCGGGGCCTTCGCCCAGGTGTTGGGGCGCTGGAGCGAGGTGCCGCACTTCCTGCTCAACCTGCCGTTGTTCGATCGCCAGGGCGACGCGCCGGGGCTGGATCAAGTCGTCGCGGACTTCACCAACCTGCTGTTGCTCGAAGTCGACCTGCGCCAGCCCGGCAGCCTCGCCCAGCAGTTGACGCAGGTGCAGGCGCAGTTCCACCGCGACATGGCCCACGCCGACTATTCCGGCGTGCAGGTGCAACGCGACCTCGCCCAGCGTGGCGCGGGCCAGCGCAGTTTTTCGCCGGTGGTGTTCGCCTGCAACCTCGGCACGCCGCTGTTGGGCCAAGGGGACGCGCAAACCCTCGGCGCCCTCACCCAGATGATTTCCCAGACGCCGCAGGTGTGGCTCGACCACCAGGTCTACGAAGAGGACGGCGCCCTGCTACTGGCGTGGGATGCCCAGGACGCGCTGTTTCCCGAGGGCCTGCTGGACGCCATGTTCGGCGCCTACCTGGACCTGCTCCATAATCTGCAACACGACACTGCTTGGGATGCGCCCGCCCTGCCTCATCTGCCGGTGCACCAGCACCAGGTGCGCCAACAGGTCAACGCCACCGCCACCGCGATTGCTCCACGCACGCTGCATCAAGCGCCGTTTGCCATCAGCGGTGAGCGCCTGGCCCTGATCGATGGCGAGCAGCGCATCAGCTACGCACAGCTGCAACAGGGCGCCCTGCGAATTGCCGCGGCGCTGCTGGAACAGGGTGTACAACCGGGTGAGGCAGTTGGCGTATGCCTGCCCCGTGGCCATCGCGCGGTGCTGGCGTTGTATGGCGTACTCGCGGCGGGCGCATGTTACGTGCCCATCAGCCCGAGCCAGCCCCGGGCCCGTCGTGAACGCATCTGCCAACGTGCCGCCATCGACACGCTGATCGACCCTGCCTGGCTGGATCACGCCCTGGCCTTCGCGCCGCTGCCGGCACCTGTGGCGGTGAGCCCTGACAGCCCGGCCTACGTCATCTTCACCTCCGGCTCCACCGGCGAACCCAAGGGCGTGCAGATCAGCCATCGCGCTGCCTGCAATACCCTGGATGACCTGAACCAACGCTTCTGCATCAATGAGAACGACCGCTTGCTCGCCGTGTCAGCGCTGGATTTCGACCTCTCGGTGTACGACCTGTTTGGCGTGCTGGCCGTGGGCGGCAGCGTGGTGCTGCTGGACGAAGCGCAACGCCGCGACGCCTCGGTGTGGAACCGCCTGATCCAGCAACACCAGGTCACCCTGTGGAACTCGGTGCCGTTGCTGCTGGACATGCTGCTGACCGTGGCCGACACGCTGCCGCTGCGCATGGCGTGGCTGTCCGGCGACTGGATCGGCCTCGACCTGCCTGCACGCCTGCACACAGCGAGCAACGGCGGTTGCCGTTTGATCGCCATGGGCGGCGCCACCGAAGCGGCGATCTGGTCCAACTACCAGCCGGTCGACCTGCCCTTGCCGGCGCACTGGCGCTCGATCCCTTACGGCACGCCGTTGGGCAACCAGCAATATCGCGTGGTCGACAGCCTGGGCCGCGACTGCCCGGATTGGCTGGCAGGCGAGCTTTGGATCGGCGGCGCGGGTGTTGCCGACGGTTACCGAGGTGCGCCGGACCTGAGCGCCGAGCGCTTCGTTGAACACCAGGGCGCACGCTGGTATCGCACCGGTGATCTAGGGCGCTATTGGCCCGATGGCCGCCTGGAGTTCCTCGGCCGCCGCGACCACCAGGTGAAAGTGCGCGGTCACCGTATTGAGCTGGGTGAAATCGAAAATGCCCTGCTCGTGCAACCGCGCATCCGCCAAGCCGTGGCCCTGGCGGTGGGTACGCCGTTGCACCTGCTGGCGGCGGTGGTCCCGACCGAAGGGGCGCTGTGCACCGAGGAACTGCGCCAGGCCCTCAGCATGCAATTGCCCGACTACATGTTGCCCAGCCAATGGCTGCTACTGGACGCGCTGCCCCTGAGTGCCAACGGCAAACTCGACCGCCATGCACTGGTGACACGTGCCGAGCAGGTTCACCCGCAACACGCCACCGCCAACGAAGCGCCATGCGGTGAGCGCGAGCAACAGGTTGCCGCGATCTGGGCCGAGTTGCTGCCCGGTGCCCAGGTGTATCGCCAGAGTGATTTCTTCCGTTTGGGCGGCGACAGCCTGCTCGCCACCCAATGCAGCGCACGCCTGCGCCGTGCCGGCCTGGCCAATGCGCAGAGCCTGCGACAGCTGTTTGCCACGCCGCGCCTGGCGGAGTTCGTGGCGCAGTTGCAAACCCCCGGTGTACAGGCCGAGCAACGCCTGGTGGCCGACCCCGGCCAACGCCATCAACCCTTCCCACTCACCGAAGTGCAGCACGCTTATTGGCGCGGGCAAAGCCAGGGCCTGCCGCTGTCGTGCGGCACCACCTACCTGATCGAACTGGACGGCGGAGCGCTGGATATTCCACGCTTTGAACAGGCCTGGGACCGCCTCATTCAGCGCCATGAAATGCTGCGTGCGCAGTTGGTGGGCGATGATCAGCAAGTGATCCTGGCCGAGGTACCGCCGATGCAGGTGCATCGGCACCAGGCGCCTGACGCACACGCCGCCCGCCAGCGCCTGGCCGACTGTTGGGCCTCGCGCCCACGCCAACGCCATCAGTGGCCGATGTTCGAGGTCCACGCGGTGAACTACGGCGAGCACGGCTGGCGTGTCGGGCTGTTCTTCGACTACCTGACCCTCGACGGCCTGAGCATCAAGCGCCTGCTGGCGGAACTGGCGCTGCTCTACACCCAGCCGCACACGCAATTGCCTGCGTTGGACCTGTCGTTTCGCGATTACGTGCTGCAGGTCCAACCCGACCCGGCGGGCCTTGCACTTGCCCAGGCCTATTGGCAGGCACGCCTGGACGACCTGCCCGGCCCACCCGCGCTGCCGTTGCACACCGCGCCGCAGCAGTTGGGCGAGGTGCACTTCAGCCGCCGTGAATTCCGCCTGGCCGCGCCGCAGTGGCAAGCCTTGCGCCAACGCGCACGGGAGTCTGGCATCACCGCCTCGGTGCTGTTGCTGAGCGTGTATGCCCAGACCCTGGCGCGCTGGAGCGATGGCCAGCCGCACACCCTCAACCTGACGCTGTTCGACCGCCAGGACCTGCACCCGCAGATTGGCCAGGTGCTGGGGGATTTCACCTCCTTGGCGCCGGTGAGTGTCTACCCGCGCGCCCACGCCAGCTTCCTCAGCGAAGCCCAGGCGGTGCAGGCTCAGGTCGCCGATGTGCTGCAACACGCAGCGTGCTCATCCATCTGGGTGCAGCGCGAACGCGCCCGTCGTGTCGGGCCACAGGCCGCCGCGTTGCCGGTGGTGTTCACCAGCACGCTGGGGCTGGCCGATGACCTGCTGCAAGACCTGCCCGAAGGCTTCCCGGACATCGTCGCTGGCGGCCTGTCGGAAACCCCGCAGGTGTGGCTCGACCACCAGCTTTATGAACATCGCGGCGCGCTGGTGCTGTGTTGGGACGCGGTAGATGCGCTGTTTCCCGAAGGTCTGCTGGACGCCGCCTTTGCCAGCTACACCCAGGCTTTGCTCGGGCTGATCGACGCCGACTGGCAGGCGCCACTGGCCTTGCCACTGCCAGGCAACCAAGCGCAAATACGCGCCCAGGCCAACGCCACTGCCGTCGAGATTGCCCCCCGGACCCTGCTCGACGCGCCCTTCGCCATCGCCTCCCGACGCTTGGCGTTGGTCGACGGCGAGCGCCGCGTCAGCTACGGGCAATTGCGTGAAGGCGCCTTGCGAGTGGCCGCCTGGCTGCAGGCCCAGGGCGTGCAACCCGCAGACGCCATTGGCGTACACCTGCCCCGGGGTGCTGACGCGGTGATCGCCCTGTTCGGCGTATTGGCCGCCGGCGCCTGCTACGTGCCGATGGGCATACGCCAACCGCTGGAGCGCCGCCAACGCATCGAACAGCGCGCAGCGATTCGCCTGACCCTGGATGCCGAACGACTGGCCCTGGCCCTGCACAGCGAAGCATTGCCCACGCCCGTCGCCGTCAGTGTCGACAGCCCGGCCTACGTGATCTTCACCTCCGGCTCCACCGGTGAACCCAAGGGTGTGCAGATCAGCCATCGCGCCGCCTGCAATACCCTGGACGACCTCAATCAGCGCTTCGTCATCGGTGCCGAAGACCGCTTGCTGGCCGTGTCCGCGCTGGATTTCGACCTGTCGGTGTACGACCTCTTCGGCGTGCTGGCGGTGGGCGGCAGCGTGGTGCTGCTGGATGAAGAGCAGCGCCGCGATGCCTCGGCCTGGCAGCGCCTGATCCAGCAACACCAGGTCACCCTGTGGAACTCGGTGCCGATGCTGCTGGACATGTTGCTGACCGTCGCCGACACCTTGCCGCTGCGCCAGGCCTGGTTGTCCGGTGACTGGATCGGCCTTGACCTACCGGCGCGCCTGCACGCGGCCAGCCATGGTCGCTGCCAGTTGATCGCCATGGGCGGTGCCACCGAAGCGGCGATCTGGTCCAACTACCAGCCCGTTTGCCTGCCGCTGCCCCGCCACTGGCAATCGATCCCGTACGGCCGCCCGCTGGGCAACCAGTGCTATCGCGTGGTGGACAGCCAAGGGCGCGATTGCCCGGACTGGCTCACCGGCGAGCTATGGATTGGCGGGCGCGGCGTGGCCATGGGGTATCGCGGTGCACCCGAGCTGACGGCCGAGCGCTTTGTCGAGCATGACGGCCAGCGCTGGTACCGCACCGGCGACATGGGCCGCTACTGGCCGGACGGCAGCCTGGAGTTTCTCGGCCGCCGTGACCAGCAGGTGAAAGTGCGCGGCCATCGCATTGAACTGGGGGAAATCGACAACGCTCTGCTCGCCTGCCCGCAGGTGCGCCAGGCGCTCACGGTAACCCTGGGCAACCCGCCAAGCCTGGCCGCCGCCGTGGTGGTCGACGGCGAAGTGTCGCTGGAAGTGCTGCGCCAACAGCTGCGCCAGCGCCTGCCGGACTACATGCTGCCCGCCAGCCTGCACCTGCTCAACGAGCTGCCCTTGAGCGCCAACGGCAAGGCCGACCGCAATGCACTGCGCCACTGCCTGGCGGACATCGCCATTGAGCACAGCGATGCCCCGCAAGGTGCGCAGGAACGGGAAATGGCCGAAGTCTGGAGCGAGGTGCTGCAACGCCCGATCCCCGGGCGCCACAGTGATTTTTTCCTGCTGGGGGGCGACAGCCTGAGCGCCACGCGCCTGGTGGAAACCCTCAAGCGCCGCCACTTGTGCCAGGCCCCGTTGAGCCTGCGCGAACTCTTCGCTCATCCGAGCATCGCCGCCCTGTGCGACTACCTGGGCAGCCCTACCGAACAACACGCCGAGCATTTCGAGGAAGGCACCTTATGAATTCCCCATTGAACCTGTCGCATTTTCTCGCTGAATGCGAAGCCCTGGGTATCCGCCTGTGGGCCGAAGACGGCCAACTGCGGTTTCGCGCACCGGCCGGCGCCTTGGACGACGCCCTCAAACAACGCCTGCGCGAGCACAGGGAACTGCTGTTGCAGTGGTTCAGCCCGCAGCAGGCGGAGGTGGTCGCCGACCCGGCCAATCAGTTCCAACCCTTTGCCCTCACCGATGTGCAAGCCGCCTACCTGGTGGGTCGCAGCGATGCCTACGACTACGGCGGTGTCGGTTGCCACGGCTATGTGGAACTCGATGGCCCGGCCCTCGACCCCAAGCGCCTGGAGCGCGCCTGGCACCAACTGATTCTGCGTCATCCGATGCTGCGTGCGGTGATTGCCCAAGCTGGCCACCAGCAGGTACTGCCCGAGGTGGAACTGCCATCGCTGCACAGCCAGGACCTGCGTGCACTGCCTGCCGATGCCGAGCAACAGGCGCTGCTGGCCACCCGCGAAGACTTGGCCCACCGCGTGTACGCCGCCGACGCCTGGCCGCTGTACGAACTGCGCCTGAGCCAGCGCAACAACGGCAGTCGCCTGCACTTGTCGATTGATTTGCTGGTGGCCGACTTTGTCAGCATCCAATGCCTGCTGGGGGAGCTGGACCAGCTCTATCACGCTCCCGAGCAGCCACTGCCGGCACTGGAACTGACCTTTCGCGATGCCCTGCTGGCCGAGCGCGCCGCCCTCGACACCCCCGCCGCGCAAGCCCGTCACAGCCGTGACCGCGACTACTGGCTGGCACGCCTGGAGCAATTGCCGCCGGCCCCCGAATTGCCCACTCTGGAACCGGTACAGGGCCAGACGCCGCGTTTCGAACGCCATGCCACCGGCCTCTCCCCTGAGCAGTGGCAACGCTTCTGCGCCCACGCCGCGCAACAACGCCTCACGCCCCCGGCCGCCGTGCTCGCCGCCTTCGCCGAGACACTGGGGCGCTGGTCACGCCGACCGGCGTTCAGCCTGAGTGTCACCGTGCTCAAGCGCCCGCCGCTGCACCCCGACATCGACAAGGTGCTGGGCGACTTCACGGCGGTGAACGTGCTGGCGGTACAGCCGCCCTCCGACAGTGATTTCCACCAACGCGCCAGTGCTTTGCAGGAACAGCTGTGGCAAGACCTGGAGCATGGCGCCTTCTCCGGCATCGAGGTGCTGCGTGAACGCGCCCGGGTTCACGGGCGCAGCCTGATGCCGGTGGTGTTCACCAGCACCCTGGGCGTGGGCGAAGCGCGCCCATTCATGCGTGGTTCAACCCTGGGCTATGGCATCACCCAGACACCCCAGGTGTGGCTGGACTGCCAGGTCAGCGAAGGCCCGCAAGGCTTGCAAGTGAACTGGGACGTGCGCAGCGGCGTGTTCCTCGAAGGCCTGGTGGAGGCCGCGTTTGCCAGCTTTGAACAGTTACTGCGCGAGCTTGCCGAACACCCTGCCAGCTGGCAGGCCGTAAGCCCCTCGCAGTTGCCCGCTGCCATGGCCGAACGCCGTTTGCACAGTAATGCTACCGAGGTCTACTGGCCACACGGCTGCCTGCACGACGGGTTTGTCGACAGCCTGCAACGCACGCCGCAGGCCCCGGCACTGATCACCCATGAAGGTACGTTCAGCTACCGCGCCCTGGCCGAACGAGCCAACGCCGTGGCGCAAGCCTTGCATCGTGAAGGCTGCCAGGCGGGTGCCAAGGTCGCCATCGTGCTCGACAAAGGGGTGGACCAAGTGGCCGCTGTACTCGGCACGCTGCTGCGCGGCGCAGTGTATGTGCCCATCGACAGCGGCCAGCCAGAGGCACGCCGTGACGCGATTCTTGAAGACGCGGGCATCCGCTACGTGCTCACCGACACCGCCCAGGCGGAACACCGTATCTGGCCAGAGCATGCCACGTTAATCGCCGTCGAACGCCTGGCGCCATTGCCCTTCGAGCAGTTGCCCCAGGTGAAAACCGACCCGGCCAGCCTCGCCTATGTGATCTACACCTCGGGCACCACCGGGCGCCCCAAGGGCGTGATGATGAGCCACCGCGCCACCTTCAACACCCTGCTCGACATCAACCAACGGGTGGCGTTGAGCGCACAGGACCGTGTGCTCGGCCTGGCCAATCTCGGCTTCGATCTGTCGGTGTACGACCTGTTCGGCAGCTTCCTCGCGGGCGCCACGCTGGTGCTGCCCGACCCGGCTCAACGCAGCGACCCGGCGCACTGGGCCGGCTTGATCAACCTGCATCAGGTCAGCCTGTGGAACTCGGTGCCGGCGCAGATGCAGATGCTTTGCAGCTACCTGGAAGCCGAACCCTATGCCGCCCCCAAATGCCTGCGCGTGGCGCTGTTGTCCGGCGACTGGATCGCCGTCAGCCTGCCGGGTGCGATCAAGGCCCATTGCCCGGGGTTGCGTTTGATCAGCCTCGGCGGTGCCACCGAGGCGGCGATCTGGTCGATTGGCCATGAGATCGACAGCGTCCCCGCCAACGCCCGCAGCATTCCCTACGGAACCCCCTTGGCCAACCAGCAGTTCCATGTGCTGGATGAACAGTTCCAGGACCGCCCGGACGGCGTGGTCGGCGAGTTGTACATCGGCGGCGTGGGCCTGGCGGACGGTTACCTCAACGACCCCGAGCGCACCGACCAGCGTTTTATCCGCCACCCCCACAGTGGCGCACGGCTGTACCGGACCGGCGACTTCGGCCGCTACCGTGCCGACGGGCAAATCGAGTTCCTCGGCCGCGAAGACACCCAGGTCAAGTTGCGCGGCCACCGCATCGAACTCAGCGAGATCGAAAGCCTGCTCAACGAACACCCGGACGTGGCCCACGGCGTGGTGCTGCTCAGCGGTGACAACCCGATGGAGCGCCGCCTGGCCGCGTTCGTCGAGGCGCGCCACCTGAACACCGACAGCAGCGCCGCGCCCCTGGCCGACTGTGCCCTGGCATGTGGCGCCCAGGCCACCGAACAGCTGGACCGCAGCCTGTTCGCCGAATGGGTGGCGATGGCCAACCGTATCGCCCTGCTCGACATCCTCAAGACCCTGCGCGACGCCGGGCTGTTCACCGATGCCAAGGCCCACCACAGCCTGGCCCAGGTGCAGCAGCAATGCCGTGTCGCGCCGGCCCATCAACGCCTGATGCGCCGCTGGCTCAAGGCGTTGGTCAACGAAGGCTGGCTGTTGCACGACGCCGATCAGTACCGCTTGGGCGAGGCACCGGGGGCCGAACAGCGCGCAGTGTGCTGGCAGGCCATGAATGCCTTGGAGCAACGCCTGAACTATGGTGCTGAACTGCTGCGTTACCTGCACGAATCCAGCGAGCGCCTGCCGCAGTTGCTCAGTGGCGAGGTCGACCCGCTGGCGCTGCTGTTCCCCCAGGGCAGCATGGACACCGCACTGGCGGCCTATAACGAAAACCTGTTGATGCGTTGCATGAACCAGGTGATCTGCGCCAGCGCCCAGCACATTGCCCGTGAACGCGCCACCCTCGGCCTACCGTTGAGAGTGCTGGAAATCGGCGCCGGGGTGGGTGGCACCAGCCGCGATTTGATCCCGGCCCTCGATGGGTTTGCCGTGGATTACCTGTTCACCGACGTCTCGACGTTTTTTATCAACGAAGCACGGGAGCATTTTGCCGACCGACCGTGGGTGCGCTTCGGCCTGTTCGACATCAACAGCGATGCCCTGACCCAGGGGCTGAACGCGGGAAGCTGGGACCTGATCGTCTGCGCCAACGTGCTGCACAACGCCCGCCATGCGCCCACGGTGTTGAATAACCTGCGCGAATTGGCGGCGCCCGGTGGGCACTTGCTGGTGATGGAGGCCACCCGCGAGATCCTTTCGTTACTGACTTCCATGGAGTTCAAGGAAGGCCTGGACGGCTTCACCGACTTGCGCGCCGGCAGTGACCAGACCTTTATTAGTCGCGCCCAATGGCAGGCGTTGTTCAGCGACGCCGGCGCCGAGCTGGTGGCCGCGTGGCCCCAGGCCCAGGACGTGCTCGATTGCGCGGGCCAGACCACATTTGTCACGCGCTTCCCGGCGCGGCGCGTAGCGCTGGGTGGCGAACAACTGCAGGACTACCTGCACCAGCGCCTGCCCGGCTACATGGTGCCAAGCCAGCTGCAAGTGCTCCAAAGCCTGCCGCTGTCGGCCAATGGCAAGGTCGATCGCGCACGCCTGGCCCAGCGCCTGCAGGCTCAAGGCAGCAGCGTGATGGACAGCGGTGAGGCGCCGCAAACCGATTTGGAACAGCGCATCGCCAAGCTGTGGAGCCAGGCCTTGGGTTGCACCGAGCTGGCCCGGGACCAGGACTTTTTCGCAGCCGGTGGCGACTCGCTGCTGGTGGCGCAGATCGTCGCCAGGATGCGCGAGCAACTGCCGGAAACCTCAGGCTGGGAGTGGGACCGCCTGCTGCGCGAAGTGCTGCGTGAACCCACGGTCAAGGCCATCGCCGCACGCTTGCAGGATGCGCCAGCGCAAGCGTCCACCGGCCAAGCCACTGACGCGTCGTGTTTGAGCGTACTGGCGCCGGCCCGCGACCCGGCGTGCAGCACCGTGCATGTGTTGCTGCACGATGGCAGCGGCACCCTCGCCCCTTACCGCAGCCTGCTCGCCGCCCTGCGCACGGCGCCGCAACGCCAAGGTGCGATCCTGGGCCTGAGCCTGCTGGATGAGGCGGCTTACCTGAAGGTGGACGCCGAACAATTGATCGAGCAGTTGGGCGCACGGTATGCCAGTGAACTGCTGGCCCACGGCAACCTGCGCTTCGAGTTGGTGGGCTATTGCATGGGCGGCCTGCTGGCCACTGAGGTCGCCCGCTGCTTGCTGGAAGCCGGTGCACAGGTGGGTACGGTGAGCATCATCAGCAGCGACCGCTTCCGCTATGAAATCGCCGATGAACTGTTGCTGGAACGCGCCTTCGGCCGCTTGCTCGGCGCCGATATCCAGGCGGCCGGGCATGCGGTCGACGACGCCGGTTTACACAGTGCCCTGGCGCACTTGATTGAGCGCCACGGCCGACAACTCCCGGCCGATTGCCTGCAACAGCTGGATGGTGAATGGGCGCCCATCGCGGCCAGCTACCGCCAGCTCGCCGAGCAACCCAGCGATAGGCGTCTGCAAGCCCTCGCCGCTCAGGTACCGACCCAAGCCGAGGCGATGCCAGCCGAACAAGTGCAGGCGCTGTTCCGCGTGTTCCGCCACAGTCTCAATGCCGTGGCGCGTTACCAGCCGGCGCCGTTTACCGGTGACCTGCGCATCCTGCTCGACGATGAAACCCTGCATTTCCTGCCGGGCCTGCAAGGCGATATGCGCGGCTTCTGGAATGACCTGGCGTTGGGGGACATCAGCTTGCAGACCATCAGCGGCGACCATGTGTCGTGCATGCAGGCGCCCCATGTCAGCCAACTGTTGCCCGTGCTGCTGGGCGCGCAGGTGCCCGCATGAACCGGCGTTTGGTTGGACTGGTCGGCGCCGGAGGAGCCGTGGGCAGTGCGGCGCTGGCTCAGTTGCGGCGGCAGGCGGACGTGCACGTGCGTGCAGGCCAGCGCCGGGCTCAACGCTGGCCTGACGATGTCGAGGGATGGGTGTTGGATGTATTCGACCCGCAGGCACTGGCAGCGTTTTGCAGCGGCTGCCAGGTGGTCCTCAACTGCGCGGGGCCGTCGTGGCAAGTGGGTGACCGCGTGGCCCAAGCCGCCCAGGCGGCGGGTGCGGCGTATGTGGATGCCTTTGGCAATGCGGCGTTGCTGACGGCGTTGCAGGGTGCCCGTCAGCCGTCGATCATCGGCGCCGGGGTGTTTCCGGGCCTTACTGCGTTGCTGCCGCGCTGGATGGCGAATCGGGGCTTCGACCGGGTCAGCAGCCTGCACATTCACGCCGGTGGCCGCGAGTATTGCAGCCAGGCCGGCGGTGCCGATGTGTTACTCAGCGCCTTGGGCGGCTTTGGTACGCCGAATGCCCAATGGGTGGAAGGCCGTATGCAAACATCGCCATTCGAGCAGCAGGCGCAGCGCCTGGCGGGCTTTCCCGAGGCGGTGTTTTGCAGTGCCTACTTCACCGATGAACTGCAACGCCTGGCCCGCACCCTTGGCGTGCCCCGGGCGAGCTTTCATAACGTGTTCGACCAGGCGCAGATCCCTGCGCTGATCGCTGCGTCATGCCAACGCCTGAGCCAGGACCCGAGCGCCCTGCCCGCTGCGGTAGCCCAACTGGTGCACGCCGCTGAACTGCAATTGCTCGGCCGTCGCCCGTACTACCGGCTGAGCGTGGAACTCAGCGGCTGGCGTGGCGGGCAAGCCGTGCGCCAACGCGCGGTGCTCAGCAGCCAGGACAGCTACGGGCTGAGCGCCAGTGTCGCGGTGTGTGCGACGTTGCAACTGCTGCGCGATCCGTCCTGGCGTGGCGCGCACTGGGCCGGTGACTGCCTGATGCCCGACGACGTGATCA
This sequence comes from Pseudomonas sp. BIGb0164, assembly GCF_024810135.1. NCBI lineage: Bacteria > Pseudomonadati > Pseudomonadota > Gammaproteobacteria > Pseudomonadales > Pseudomonadaceae > Pseudomonas > Pseudomonas sp. BIGb0164. Next base: position 103,907 of record NZ_JANUEA010000010.1, read on the forward strand.
CGGCCGTGCAAGCCGACGCTGCGTGCCAGGCCCTGAGCATCGTCAACCTGGCGGCGCAGACGACCACGGCCGAAGAGGAAGGCGTGTTATGAGCACGGTATTAAAGGTGATTGTGTGCGGCACCACCTTCGGCAACGTCTACCTGCAAGGGCTTGCGCGATTGCCGGCGCACTACCACGTGGTGGGCATCCTGGGGCGCGGCAGCGCAGCGTCCGAGGCCTGTGCCCGGCGCTGGAAGGTGCCGTTGTACCGCAGTGTCGAGGAACTGCCCGAGGTGGACCTGGCCTGCGTGGCCGTGCGTTCGGCGGTGGTCGGCGGCCATGGCACCGAGCTGGCCAAGGCATTGCTGGCCCGAGGCATCAACGTGGTCCAGGAGCACCCGGTGCATCACGACGAAGTGGTCGACTGCCTGCGCCTGGCCCGTCAGCACGGCGTGCTGTACCGGCTCAATCCGTTCTACAGCGACCTGGCGCCCGTGCGGTGTTTTATCGACGCGGCGCGCCATGTGCTGAGCCTGCGTGAAGCCGAATACATCGACGCCGCCTGCAGTGTGCACGTGCTGTTCCCGCTGGTGGAGATGCTCGGCCAGGCCCTCGGAGGCCTGCGCCCCTGGGCCTTCAACCTGCACGCCGAGGCCGTGGGGCCGTTCATGAGCATCAGCGGCGAACTGGCCGGAATCCCCCTGCATTTGCGGGTACAGAACCAGATGCACCCGGGCGACCCGGACAACCACACCCAGTTGCTGCACCGCATTGTGCTGGGCACCCGTGGCGGCACGTTGAGCCTGACCGACACCCACGCCAGCGTGCTGTGGAGCCCCCGCGCCCACGTGCATCGCAATGCCCAGGGCGTGCTGGAAATGGACGGCGACGCCCCCGCCCTGGACCTGGCGGTGAGCAGCCTGATCGGTCATCCGCAGCCACCGACCTTGCGCGAGGTGTTCAGCGACCTGTGGCCCGACAGCATCGCCCAGGCGTTGCTGCGGGTACACGCGGCGATTGGCGAGCCCAACGACTCGGCCCTGGCGCAGTTCCACCTCAGTTGCTGCAAGGCCTGGCAGCAACTGGGCACCGTGCTGGGCCCCGCCCAAGCCATCCACCCCGAGCCCCCGGTGCCCCTGGCCATGCAGGCCTTGGTTACCCCAACGAGGAACCTGCCCCGTGCTCAATGAAATCCTGCATTTGCAACAGCATCAGCAACGCTGGGTGCGCCGTTTCGAACCGCGCCCCCTGGCCCGCCAGCGCCTGTTCTGCCTGGCCCATGCCGGCGGCGGCGCACGTTTTTTTGCCGATTGGGCGCGCCTGCTGCCGCCGAGTATTGAAGTGATCGCCGTGCAATTGCCCGGGCGCGAAGAGCGCATCAATGAGCCGTTGATCCCGCACATGCATGCGCTGGTGAATGCCCTGATGCCGGCCTTGCCCGCATGGCTCGACCGCCCTTATGCGCTGTTCGGCCACAGCATGGGCGCGGCGGTGGCCCATGAGTTGTGCCTGGCCTTGCAACGACAGGCGCTGAGGCTGCCGACCTGCTTGATGGTGTCAGGTCGCGAAGGCCCTGAACGTCATCACGGCGGCAGCCTGCACCTGGCAGACGATGCGCGATTGCTGGCAGACATTGCTGCCCTGGGTGGCAGCCCCAAGGCCTTGCAAACCTCACCCGAACTGCAGGCCATGGCCTTGCCGATCTTGCGCAATGACTACCAGTTGATCGAGACGTACCGGCCCGCCCCCGAGCGTGCGCGCTTGAACGTGCCCATCGAGGTGCTGGTGGGGCGTGATGATCGGGAACTGAACCCTGGGGATGCCGAGGCCTGGGCGCAGGAAACGCGTGAAGGCCTGCAGGTGCACCGCTTTGAAGGCGGGCATTTTTACCTGGTGCCGCAGCGTGAGGCGGTGTTGCGTTGTGTCAGCCGGTGCCTGGGGGTGAGTCACTCCCAGGCCCTTGAAATGCCTTAGGCGTCGTCGAGCCCCAGCCCACGGGTGCTGCGCCGTACATGCCAGAGCATGCCGAGCGCAGCACCCAGGGCCAGCAAGCCGACGCCCAGGCCACTGGCGTAGCCCCAGCTGGCCGCCACGCCGATGGCCACCGACGACACCAGGATATCGCCGAGGGTCTGCAAGCCCTGGAACACCGAACAGTCCGTGCCCGGCTGTTCGCCCAACTGTGCAAAGCGCATCGCCAAGGTGTAGGACGCCACGCTGGTGACACCAATGCCCAGCCCGCCCAGTACTGTCGCCACGCTCACATACCCCATGCCCGACAGGCCCGGTTGCAGCACCAAACCCAGCCACAGCACACCGGCCGAACCGACCATCGCCAGGCCCGTCAGCAAGGTGCTCCAGCGCGAGTAATGACGCAGCAACAGCCCGGCCACGCCACAGCCGACGATGATGGTGAGCAACTGCCCGACACCGGCCAGCACCCCCACATCACTCACCGACCAGCCATCATCGAGCAGGATCAATTTGGCCAGACCGAAGAACGTCGAGCCGCCAAGAGTCACCAGCATCACCAGGGCTGTCAGGCGCCCGGAAAATCGACGCTTGAAGAAGCGCCGCAGGCTGGCTTTGTCTGCCGCCGCCAATGCAACGGGCTCCTGCCAGAACAGCACCGGCAGGCTGCACAGCAGCACCACAGCCGCTAACAAGGTAAAGACCAGCGGTGCGCTGAAGTGATCGAACAGCAGCATCGTGCCCGGCCCGCCGAGCAGCATGCCGACCATGAAACCCGACACCTGGAAGGTGTTGACCCGACCCAGGCTGGCGCTCGGCAAACGCTCGGCGGCCAGGCCATCGACGGCGATGTCCTGGGTGGCACTGAACAGCGAGAGCAAGGCAATCAGGCCAAGCAGCAGGCCCATGTTTGGTACGTCGAAGGGCACCAATGCCATGGCTGCCAGGGTCAGCACCGAGCCTGCCTGCAACGGCAGAATCCAGCTGCGACGCCGCCCCAGGCGCGGGCTCCAGCGGTTTTCCACGGCAGCGGCCCAGAACAGCTTGGCCACCCACGGCAGGCTCGCCAACGGGGTCAGCGCCACCAGGTCGAGGGAGGCGCCCATGTTGCGCAACAGCGTGGGGTACGCCTGGAACGCCAGCCCCACCGGCAAGCCCTGAGCCAGGTACAGACCGGCCACCACCAGCACAATTCGCCAATCCCGCGTCACCGCTGCACGCGGGCTGGCGGGGGAAGTCTCGACAACCGATTGCATGTGTTCACCCTGCCCCAAACGCTGAAAAAGCCCATCTAACGGGATTCCTAAAAGGGGCGCCGCCCGTAACCCACAACGGCCCCCCGAATCGGGATTAACTGCGCTTGCGCAATACCGCGGCGGGGATCAGCGCATCGCCCAAAGGCTCAAGGACAAACCCCGCGGCGCCGGCCTCTTCAGCGACCTGTTCGAGGCCGAAGGTATGCCAGTGATGGTCGGCCTGGAACTGGCGCAACACCTGCTCGCCTGCACGCACCTGGTAGTCGAGGGTCCAGTGCATCAGGTCGCCGCCGGCGGGCTCACCCTGCAGGGCGACGTGGTAGGTGTGCTCGCCGATGGCCGCGTTGGCCACCTGCATCAGCGGCACCGTTTGCGGGGCCTTGAGCATCATCACGTCGACGATGACGAGGCCGCGCTCATCCAGGCGTTCGGCCAGTTGCTGCCAGAGGTGCTGGCGCTGCGCTGTATCGAGGTAACCAATGGTGCCGCAGATGACCGCTGCGGCCAGGCGTGGCGGCAGGGTGACCTGCTCGAGGGTGCCGGCCAACACGGTGACGCGCTGGCGCAAATCGCTGCTGCGCATGATTCGCCCCACCAGCGCCGCGCGCATGGCGGCCGAAGGTTCCACCGCAAGAATGCGCGCGTTGGGCAAGGCCTCGGCGATCACCTGCACACATGGCCCGGTGCCGGCGCCGACATCCAGAATCACCCCGTTGGGGTCCACTTCCTGCAGCGCCCGGGCGATAGGCCCGCCGCGTTGCAACCACTGCTGCTCGCACAGCACATCGTAGAATTCGGCAGATAACGCATACGGATCGGCGGTGGTCATGAAGGCATTCCCAATGGCTGATGAACGAGGCGTGATGATAACCACTCTCAACACCAATTCAACCGCGGGAATGCAAAGGGTATTTTTTACGCAGTCACAAAATGCAGATTACTGATACACAGCAAAAATCATCATTCTGGATTTTAATAATTAGGTTAGAACCAATCGGCATTTTACAGGCCCTGCCGCTGCCCCTACTTTGAAGGCGAATAACCGACCCCTTGCCCGGTGGAGGTGACCACCACGCACTGAACAAGGACAGACCATGAGCATCGAATTCATCGGCTACATCGGCGGCCACCACGCTTCCGAAATCCACCCGCGCAGCGGCCCGACCCTGCAACCGGACTACGTCGAAACCGTGGCCCGCGCCCACGAGGAAGCCGGCTTCGACCGCGCCCTGGTGGCGTTCCATTCCAACAGCCCGGACAGCACGCTGATCGCCTCCCACGCGGCGAGCGTGACAAGCAAGCTCAAGTTCCTGATCGCCCACCGCCCGGGCTTTGCCCAGCCCACCCTCGCCGCCCGCCAGTTCAACACGCTGGATGTGTTCAACGGTGGGCGCACCGCCGTGCACATCATCACCGGCGGCGACGACCGTGAATTGCGTGCCGATGGCAGCCATATCGGCAAGGACGAACGCTATGCGCGCACCGACGAATACCTGAGCGTGGTGCGCCAGGAATGGACCAGCGAGCAACCGTTCGATTTCGACGGCACGTACTACCAGGTCGAAGGCGCGCACTCCACGGTGAAGTCGCCGCAACAGCCGCATATCCCGCTGTACTTCGGTGGGTCTTCGGCGGCCGCGATTGCGGTGGCGGGCAAGCATGCTGACGTGTATGCGCTGTGGGGTGAAACCTATGAGCAAGTGCGCGAAATCGTGACCCAGGTGCGCGCCGAGGCGGCCAAGCATGGGCGCACGATCCGCTTCAGTCTGTCACTGCGACCGATCCTCGCCGAAACCGAAGAACTGGCGTGGGCGCGTGCCGACAGCATCCTGCAACAGGCCACTGCGCTGGCGGAAAAAAATGGCTTTGTGCGGCGCGAACCGCCGAATGAAGGTTCACGCCGACTGCTCGCGGCAGCGGCGCAAGGCACCCGGTTGGACAAGCGCCTGTGGACCGGTATCGCCGGGCTGCTCGGGGCGCAGGGTAACTCCACCTCCCTGGTGGGCACCGCCGAACAGGTGGCTGAAGCGCTGGTGGATTACTACGACCTGGGGATCACCACGTTCCTGATCCGTGGGTTCGATCCGCTCAATGACGCGATCGACTACGGCAAGCGCCTGATCCCCCTCACCCGTCAGTTGATTGCTGAGCGCGAACAGGCCAAACAGGTCGCTTAATCAAGATCACCACCCAACCAAATGTGGGAGCCCGCTCCCACATTTTTTAGATCTTCATTGGGCTCAAGATCAGTTTTTGTAGTCCGTATCAGTACGCTCCAACTGCCGGATCAGCGCATTCCAATGCCGCGCCACACCCGGTCCATCGCCGGCCTTGAACACTTCGGCCTGCTTCTCGACCTTGGCCACCACCTCGGCTGGCGGGAAGATCAACTCCGCATTCCCCGCCGCCTGCGCCGCGATCTGGATGTTACACGCGCGCTCCAGCCCTTGCAGCTGCTGGAAGGCATGTTCGACGCTGACACCCGCGGTCAACAGGCCGTGGTTGCGCAGGATCATCACGCTTTTGTCACCCAGGTCTGCGACCAGCCGCTCACGTTCGTCCAGGTCCAACGCTACGCCTTCGTATCCGTGGTAGGCCACGCGCCCGGAGAAGCCGATGGAATGCTGGGAGATCGGCAACAGACCGTCCTTCTGCGCCGACACCGCGATGCCGTCGCGGGTATGGGTGTGCAACACCGCCTGCAGGTCATGGCGCGCGCCGTGGATGGCGCTGTGGATCACGTACCCGGCGTAGTTGATACCCAGGCCAGTGGGGTCGTCGACAATCGTGCCGTCGAGGTCGACCTTGACCAGGTTGGAGGCGCTGATTTCATCGAACAACAAGCCGAAGGCGTTGATCAGGAAATGCTCCTCCGGGCCCGGCACGCGGGCAGAGAAGTGGGTGTAGATGTGGTCGGTCCATTTGTACAAGGCCGCCAGGCGATAAGCGGCGGCCAGTTTGACACGCACTTCCCATTCTTCCGGGGTGACGCGTTGGCGAACGTTGTTGGAAACGCTGGAAATCGAGGTGACGCTGCTCATGGCAAAACTTCCTGGATGGCCTTAAGGACTTCCAGGCAAGCCTACGGGGTGCAAAAAAATAATAAAAAGCACATTTTAATCTAAGCTAATTATTATTTTTTTTCATAACCATAACAGCGTCAAGCAGCCTGTAGGAGCCCGGCTTGCCGGCTCCTACAAGGGATGGCGAGAGGTCAGGCGGCGTTGCGGACCTTGTGCAGCGAATCCGCCACCAGCTTGCCGAAGGCGTCCACCGGCCCTTGCAAATTGCCGAGGAAGTGGGGGTAGATCAGCCACAGGTCCATCACCGGCTTGAAGTCCTTGAGGGGCATCACCGCCAGTTGCTCGCGGTGGGCACTGCGTTCCAGCAGCGGGCGCGGTACCAGGCCAAGGCCCAGGCCGTCGGCCACCAGTCCCAGTTGCAGTTCGGTGCCGAAGGTTTCCAGGTTGACCCGCAACGCCAGGCCCTGGTCCGACAAGGTGCGCTGCAAACCGGCACGGAAACCACAGCCGTCGGGGTTGAGGATCCAGCCGTTCTGGTACACGTCGGCCAGCTTGCAGGGCTTTTTCGGCAGCTGGGATTTGGCGCAGACCACCACCAGCTCCATCTTGCCGATGGACTCGCCGACGATGTTGTCCGGGAAGATCTTGCCTGCCGGGAACAAGGCCGCCGCTGCGTCCAATTCGCCACGTTCGATCTTGCCGACCAACTGGCTGCCCCAGCCGGTGGCGACCTGGGCGCGCAGGTCGGGGTATTCGGTGCGCAGGTGCTTGAGCGCATCGAGCAGCACCACATCGCCGATGGCCTGCGGCACGCCCAGGCGCAGCAGGCCGGTGGGCGGCGCGTCGGTGGCGACCAACTCCCGCAGGGCATCCATTTCGCGCAGGATCAGCCGGCATTGTTCATACACCCGGGTGCCGATCAGCGTAGGCTTGAGGGGCTTGGTGTTGCGGTCGAACAGCTCCACCCCCAGCGCCTGCTCGAAGTTCTGCACGCGGCGGGTGATGGCCGGCTGGGTCAGTTGCAGCGACTCGGCGGCGTGGCTGATGGACTGGCAACGAATCACTTCGACAAAGGCATCGATATCGTCAATTTTCATTTGGGCCGCACATAGAGAACAGTCATTAAGATGTGTGCGAAGCATAGTTGTCGGAACACGGTCTGGATAGCCCACCGACCTATCGATAACGTCTAACACTATTCAGACCGGTTCTAAATTACCTACAGCTATAAGCTAATCATTAAAAAATAGCATATTAACTATAAACATTATGCTTAGATAAACCCATCACCACCGACCACACGATGGAGTTGTCATGACCCAGGCCAAGCACCCCGAGAGACTGAGAGCCTTCATAGGCGCCCTGGCTGAATTGATCGACGGCAACCCACGCGAAGGCGACCTGTTGCACCGTGGCGGCAAGCTCTTGGCGCAGCTGGTCAGCCATGACGATTGGCTCCCCGACGAATTCGCGCAACCCGGCCCCGAGCGCTACCAGCAATTTCTGTTGCACGCCGATTCACGGCAGCGCTTCAGCATCGTCAGCTTTGTATGGGGGCCCGGGCAAAGCACACCGATTCATGATCACCGGGTGTGGGGGCTGATCGGCATGTTGCGCGGCGCTGAATTCTCCCAGGGTTTTGAACGCGCCCCCGACGGCAGCCTGGTTGCCGAAGGCAAGCCCATCCAGTTGGTGCCGGGCCAGGTGGAAGCGGTGTCGCCCAAGGTCGGCGACATTCACCAGGTGAGCAATGCCCACAGCGACCAAGTGTCCATCAGCATCCATGTCTACGGCGCCAATATCGGTGCCGTGCGCCGCGCGGTGTACCAGCCCGACGGCAGCGAGAAACTGTTTATCTCCGGTTATTCCAACGCCTTCCTCCCGAACATCTGGGATTTGTCCAAAGAAAAGAGCCCTGCCCTATGACCACCGTATCGACCCGCAGCTTCGCGCAGATTCGCCAGGCCCTGCTGGACCATGAAGAAGTCGCCCTGGTGGACGTGCGCGAAGAAGCGCCGTTTGCCGAAGCCCACCCGCTGTTTGCCGCGAACATCCCGCTGTCCAAGCTGGAGCTGGAGGTGTATTCACGTATTCCACGGCGTGATACCCAGGTCACCGTCTACGACAATGGCGAAGGCTTGGCCGCCCGCGCCGCCGAGCGTCTGGTTACGCTGGGCTACACCCAGGTCAGCCTGCTGGAAGGCGGCCTGGAGGGTTGGCGCAACGCCGGTGGCGAACTGTTCATCGACGTGAACGTGCCGAGCAAAGCCTTCGGTGAATTGGTTGAGAGCGAACGCCACACGCCCTCCCTCGCCGCCGAAGAAGTGCAAGCCCTGCTCGACAGCCAGGCCGACGTGGTGGTGCTTGATGCCCGCCGCTTCGACGAATACCAGACCATGAGCATTCCCACCGGCATCAGCGTGCCCGGTGCCGAACTGGTACTGCGCGCCCATGAACTGGCGCCCGATCCGGCCACCCGCATCATCGTCAACTGCGCCGGGCGCACCCGCAGCATCATCGGCACACAATCGCTGATCAACGCCGGCGTGGCCAACCCGGTGTCGGCCCTGCGCAACGGCACCATCGGCTGGACCCTCGCCGGGCAGAAACTCGCCCACGGCCAGTCGCGCCGTTTTGCGCCGACCTCGGAAGAACACCGCCAGATCGCTGCCAAGGAGGCACGCCACGTGGCCGACAAGGCCCGGGTCGGCCGCGCCACCCTGGCCGACCTGCAACGCTGGCAGCAGGACGCGACCCGCACCACCTACCTGTTCGATGTGCGCACCCCGGAAGAATTCGAAGCCGGCCACCTGCCGGGTTCACGCTCGACACCGGGCGGCCAATTGGTGCAGGAAACCGACCATGTGGCCAGCGTGCGCGGCGCACGTCTGGTCCTGGCGGATGACGATGGCGTGCGCGCCAATATGTCGGCCTCGTGGCTCGCCCAACTGGGCTGGGAAGTGCATGTGCTGGATGACCTGCAGCCTGAGCATTTCAGCGAGACCGGTGCATGGGTCGCACCAGTGCCCGCGCCGGCCCAGGCTGAAGTGATCAGCCCCCACACCCTGGTGGACTGGCTGGCCCATGGCGACACCGCCGTGCTGGATTTCACCCCCAGCGTCAATTACGTCAAGCGCCATATCCCCGGGGCCTACTGGGCCTTGCGCGCGCAGTTGCCGCAAGCCCTGGCAAAGGTGGCGCCCGCCGAGCGTTATGTACTGACCTGCGGCAGCAGCCAACTGGCGCGCCTGGCCGTGGCAGACGTCGAAGCCCTCACCGGCAAGCCGGTGTTCCTGCTGCAAGGCGGCACCACCCAGTGGATCGCCGAAAAGCTGCCGCTGGAAGAAGGCGAGACCCGCCTGGCTTCACCGCGCATCGACCGTTACCGCCGCCCGTACGAAGGCACCGACAACCCCAAGGAAGCCATGCAGGCGTACCTGGATTGGGAGTTCGGGCTGGTCGCGCAACTGGCCCGCGACGGCACCCACGGTTTCTACGTGATCTGACCTGTTGTAGTGAGCGGGCTTGCCCCGCGCGGCGGTGTGTCAGGTGTGTATCAGGTGCCTGGGAGACCGCGGCGCGGGGCGAGCCCGCTCACTACAGGCCGCACTCAAAATCATGCAAAATAGGAATAATTAAATAAATCATAATCAGATATTTTAATGATTAACTTATAACCAAAAAGAACTTCACAGGGAGTTTTTATGGGCATAACGTTAAGTCCTCACCGACCCCTTCTCCAGGCGGAGGTAGCCAAACCCTTTTTCGAGCTACCTGGAGCCTGCATCCCATGGTCTTTACCACCCCCTTCAAACGCCTGCTCCTGGGCACCGCCCTGGCCCTCGGCCTGATCAGCACCGCACACGCCGCCGACCTGCAACCGCTGCGGGTGGCCAATCAGAAATCCACCATCAAGGCACTGCTGGAAGTCTCCGGCGAGACGAAAAATGTGCCTTACGACATCCAATGGTCGGAGTTCCCTTCCGCCTCGCCCTTGGGTGAAGCCCTGAATGCCGGCGCCGTAGATGTCGGCGCCCTGGGCGACGCGCCTTATGTGTTCGCACTCGGCGCGGGGGCCTCGCTCAAGGTGGTCAGCATCATCCACGCCGAAGGGCGCAACACCACTGCCCTGCTGGTGCCAGAAAACTCGCCGATTAAGACCGTGGCCGACCTCAAGGGCAAGAAGATCGTCACCGGGCGCGGTTCCATCGGCCATTATCTGGCGATCAAGGCCCTGGCCAGCGCCGGCCTGACCACCAAGGACGTGCAATTCATCTTCCTGCTGCCCAGCGAGTCACGCCTGGTGCTGGACAACGGCACCGTCGACGCCTGGGCCACCTGGGACCCCTACACCACCGTCGTCACCTCCCAAAGCCACGCCCGTGTACTGATCAGCGGCAACAAGCTGTTGAGCAACCACTTGTACTTCGCGGCCACCAGCCAGGCGATTGCCGACAAGCGCGTGCAACTGGATGACTTCGTGGCGCGGGTCGACCGGGCCTATGCCTGGGCCAACGTGCACCCCGACGAGTACGCCGCCGCCCAAGCCAAGATCACCGGCCTGCCCCTGGCCGTGCACCTGGAGGTGGCCAAGGACACTCACCTGAGCCCGGTGGCGATTGACGACAGCGTGATCAGCGGCCTGCAAGCCACGGCTGACACCTACCAACAGGAAGGCCTGCTGCCCAAGCACATCGACGTGTCGCAGGGTTTCGACAAGAGCTTTAACGCCAAGCGTGTCCCACTTTCCCAAGCCTCGCGCTGAAACAAGGAGCAGAACATGAGCAAGCCACGTCAACTCAAACTCGGAGCCATGGTCCACGGCGTCGGTCACGGCTGGGGCGAATGGCGCCACCCGCAGGCCCAACCCAATGCCAGTACCAACTTCGGCTTTTACAAGCAGCAGACCGAGCTGGCCGAAAGCGCCAAGTTCGACTTCGTGTTCATCGCCGACAGCCTGCACATCCACGCCAAGTCCAGCCCGCACTACCTCAACCGTTTTGAGCCGCTGACCATCCTGTCGGCCCTGGCCGCGTTGACCACGAATATCGGCTTGGTCGCCACGGTGACCGTCAGCTACACCGAGCCCTACCAGGTGGCGCGCCAGTTCGCGTCCCTGGACCACATCAGCGGCGGCCGTGCCGGGTGGAACGTGGTCACCTCCTGGCTCAGCGGCACCGCCGACAACTTCGGCAAGGCCGAGCACCCGCCGCACGCGGTGCGCTACCGCATCGCCAAGGAACACCTGAACGTGGTCAAGGGCCTGTGGGATTCCTGGGAAGATGACGCCTTCTCCTACAATAAACACAGCGGCGAATTTTTCGCCCCCGCCAAGTTGCACGCGCTCAAACACAAGGGCGAGTTTTTCTCGGTCAAGGGCCCGCTGAATATCGCGCGCTCTCGCCAGGGCCAGCCGGTGATCTTCCAGGCGGGCACCTCCGAAGACGGGCGCAACTTTGCCGCCGAACACTCCGACGCGATCTTTGTACACGTGGAGAGCATCGAAGAAGGCCTGGCCTACACCCAAGACCTCAAGCGCCGCGCCCAGGGCTTCGGGCGTGACGCCGACAGCCTGTCGATCCTGCCGGGCATTCGCCCGATTGTCGGACGCGATGCAGCCGAGGTGGAAAGCCGTTATCAGCAGGCCGTGGATCTGGTGACCGTGGAGGATGCGATCGTCGCCCTGGGCCGCCCGTTCAATGACCACGATTTCAGCCAGTACCCGCTCGACGCGCCCTTCCCGGAACTCGGCGACCTGGGCGCCAACAGCCAGAAAGGCGGCTCCGACCGCATCAAGCAACTGGCCAGGGACGAAGGCCTGACCCTGCGCGAAGTGGCCTTGCGGTTCTCGCGGCCCAAGCGCGATTTTGTCGGCACCCCGGAGCAAGTCGCCGATGCGATCCAGACCTGGTTCGAGACCGGCGCCAGCGACGGGTTCATCATCAACTCGGTACTGCCCGATGGCTTGCAGTACTTCACCGAACTGGTGGTGCCGGTGCTGCAACAGCGCGGCCTGTTCCGTACGGAGTACAGCGGCCACACCTTGCGCGACAACCTGGGCCTGGACGTGCCGGTCAACCGCTACAGCGTTGCCAGCGAAGTGGAGACAGAGCAGGAGGCGCTGGCATGAGCGAGTCCCTGAACCGTCAGTTGGCCGACCTGCATGCCGAACGCGTGGCCACCTGGGCGCCGGCCGCCTTGCAGGTCAACATCGACCAGCGCCAGCGCCTGGTGAACGAAGCGCAGCCTGACGACTATGTGCAGGTCGGCGACGAGCTGGACCCGTTTGTGCTGCTCAACGTGGAAGGCGGCGAACTGAACCGTGAGCTGCTATTAGCCGACGGCCCGGCGGTGCTGATCTTTTTCCGCTTTGCCGGCTGCCCCGCGTGCAACCTCGCCCTGCCTTATTACGAGCGCCAACTCTATCCACGCCTGCGGGAATTGGGCGTGCCGTTGGTAGCCGTCAGCCCGCAGGTGCCGGAGCGTCTGGTGGAGATCAAGACCCGGCACACCCTGCGACTGCTGGTGGCCAGCGACCCGGACAACAACCTCGGGCGGCGCCTGGGCATTCTCTACAGCTTTGACGAGGCCTCGCGAAACGCGGCGTTGGCCAAGGGCAATCACATCGGTGACACCACCGGCACCGGGACGTGGGAATTGCCGCAACCGACCGTGGTGGTGATCGCCCGGGACGGCACCGTGGCGTTCGTGGAAGTCAGCCCGGACTGGCTGGTGCGCACGGAAGCCGAGCCGGTGTTGCAGGCGGTGGAGCGCTTACTGGGCCAACAGCCCGTGCGCCTGGCCATCTGAATAACCTCGCCCTCCCCTGTGGGAGCTGGCTTGCCTGCGATAGCAATGCATCAGTAACCAATGTGCCAACTGCAAGACCGCTATCGCAGGCAAGCCAGCTCCCACATTTTTTGACCGAGTACATTCATCATGACTTCATCGTCTCAACCGTCTCTTCGCTCCGTGGAAGTCGCCAATTTCGACGCCCTGCTCGACCGCCTCAGCGCCGAGCTGGCGAGCACCGCGCACCTGTATGACGAGAGCGGCGCCTTCCCCCACGCCAACTTCAAGTTGCTGCACGAACACGGCCTCGTCGCGCTTACCGTGCCCAAGGCCTTGGGCGGCGGCGGTGCCAGCCTGCCCCAGGCGCGCAAGGCCATCAGTGCGATTGCCAAGGGTGAACCCTCCACCGCGCTGATCCTGGTGATGCAGTACCTGCAACACACCCGCCTGCAAGACAGCAAGACCTGGCCTGCGCACCTGCGCCAGCAAGTGGCCGAGGACGCGGTGCGCAACGGCGCGCTGATCAACGCCCTGCGTGTCGAGCCCGACCTCGGAACCCCGGCCCGTGGCGGCCTGCCGGCGACCACGGCGCTACGCACGGCCGAAGGCTGGCGCATCAGCGGGCGCAAAATCTACTCCACCGGCAGCCACGGCCTGAGCTGGTTCAGCGTGTGGGCGCGCAGCGATGACCCGGACCCGCTGGTCGGCGCCTGGCTGGTGCCCAAGGACAGCCCCGGCGTAAGCATCATCGACACCTGGGATCACTTGGGCATGCGCGCCACCTGCAGCCATGAAGTGGTGCTCGACAACGTGCTGGTGCCGCTGGACCACGCCGTCGGCGTCAGCCCCTGGAGCGCACCGTCGCCGGAGCTGGATGGCGAGGGTTTCCTGTGGATGTCGGTGCTGCTGTCGTCGGTGTATGACGCCGTGGCCCAGGCCGCGCGCGACTGGCTGGTGAATTGGCTGGAAGAACGCAAGCCATCCAACCTCGGTGCAGCCCTGTCGACCCTGCCGCGCTTCCAGGAGACCGTCGGCCATATCGACACCCTGCTGTTTGCCAACCGCAGCCTGCTCGACGCCGCTGCCGAAGGCCACACCCCGGCCGCCAACGCGGCGCAGTTGAAGTACCTGGTAACCCATAACGCCATCCGTGCCGTGGAACTGGCCATCGAGGCCTCGGGCAACCCCGGCCTGTCGCGCCATAGCCCGCTGCAACGGCATTACCGCGACGTGCTGTGCAGCCGCGTACACACCCCGCAGAACGACGCCGTGTTGCAAGGCGTCGGCAAAGCGGTGTTCGCCCAACGTGAGAAGGAACGCCCATGACCCAGGTGATTATTGCCAGCCAGCTGGACGAGGATTACAACGACGTGATCCGCCAGCGCCTCGCCGCGCACCACCCCCAGGCCCAGGTGATCGGGGTACCCGTGGGCGTGCCGAGCGACCTGCCGCCCCAGGCCAACATCCTCTTGCTGCGCCCGATCAACGTGCGCGGCTACACCGCCCCGGACACCCCGCCACCGGGCTGGCCGTATGGCGCGCAATGGGTGCACCTGGTGTCGTCGGGTATCGACTTCTACCCGCAGTGGCTGTTCAGCGGCCCGCCGGTGACCACCTCACGCGGCAGCGCCGCCGACAACCTCGCCGAGTTCGCCTTAGCGGCGATCTTTGCGGCGTCCAAGCATTTGCCGGACATCTGGGTGAAGAATGCACAGTGGAGTTTCACCCCGCTGCGTCCGCTCAAAGGCACCACGCTGGGCATCCTCGGCTTTGGTGCGATTGGCGAACGCCTGGCGCACAAGGCGCTGGCCTTGGGCATAAACGTCGTGGCGTTGCGTCAGAGCGCAGCGCCATTTGGCGTCGACGGTGTGCAGGCGGCCAAGGACATCCACGACCTGTTCGCCCGTGCCGATCACCTGGTGCTGGCGGCGCCGCTGACCGAGGCGACGCGGCATATCGTCGACCGTGATGTGCTCGGCAGCGCGAAGCCAGGGCTGCACCTGATCAACATCGCACGCGGCGGTCTGGTGGATCAGGAAGCATTGGTGGAGGCGCTGGACAATGGGCAGGTCGGCCTGGCGTCGCTGGACGTGACCGAGCCGGAACCCTTGCCGGACGGGCATCCGTTGTACACGCACCCGAGGGTGCGGTTGTCGCCCCACACATCAGCGATTTCGACCCACAGCCGCCATGAGATTGCCGATGCGTTTTTGGCGAATCTGGAGCGGTATGTCGCGGGCCTCGAATTGGCCAACCTCGCCAACGGCTGACGCCGGCCTCTCAGCAGCCCTGCGCCAGTTGTTCGCGCAAAAACTCCACCAACGCCTGCACCGGCCGTGAACTCTGCCGGTGCTGGGGGTACACCGCCGACAGGGTCAGGGCTTCGGGGGCGAAGTCGTCCAGGACCGTGACCAGGCGGCCATCCTTCAACGCGTCGCCGACGATAAAGGTGGGCAAGTACGTCACCCCCAGGCCAGCGATGGCCGTGTCGCGCAGCAAATCGCCGTTGTTCACGCGCATGCGCCCACTCACGTTCAACGCCTGCACCTTGCCCTTGAAACGCCACTGAACCTGACGACCATGGCCGTAAGGCAGGCAGTCGTGTTCACTGAGGTCTTCGGGTTTCTGCGGCGTGCCGCGCAGGGCCAGGTACGCGGGGCTGGCGCAGTACAGCCGCGGGATGCTGGCGATGCGGCGGGCGATCAGGGTGGAGTCTTCCAGGGTGCCGATGCGCAGCACCAGGTCATAGCCTTCGCCGATCAGGTCGACGGGACGGTCGCTGAGATCGACTTCTACCGACACCTGGGGATGGCGTTGCAGGAACAGCGGCAACAGGCAGCCCAAATGGGCCATGGCAAACGACAACGGCGCACTCAGGCGCAGGGTGCCGCGCGGCTCGCTGTTCTGGCCAGCGATGCCCTGCTCCACTTGCTCGACTTCACCGAGCAGGCGCAAGGCGGATTCGTAGTAACTCTGGCCCAGTGGCGTGACGTCCAGGCGGCGGGTGGAACGGTTGAGCAGGCGCACGCCGAGGCGGTCTTCCAGCTGGATCAGGCGGCGGCTGACAAATTGCTTGGACAGGCCCAGTTGCTCGGCGGCGGCGGTGAAACTGCCGGATTCCATGACCTGGCAGAACAGGCGCATGTCTTCGAAGGGGTTCATTGTCGCTTCTCGGTGGACATTTAGCGGCTTTATAGCCTGACAGTGGCCACACCACAAAACAAAATGTGGGAGCTGGCTTGCCTGCGATGGCGGTGTGTCAGGAGACATTGTTGTCGACTGACACTCCGCCATCGCGGGCAAGCCCGGCTCCCACAGGGTTCAGCAGAGTTCTTTAGAAACGGTTACTTGGTAAACGCCGAGTAGCTGTTCATCAGGTTACGGTAGTTCGGGATGCGCTGGGACAACAGGTTGGCCAGGCCTTCCATGTCGTTGCGCCAGTCGATCTGCAGCTCGCAGGCCACCGAGAACCAGTTCACCAGTTGCGCGCCGGCCGCACTCATGCGCGCCCAGGCGGCTTGCTGCACGGTTTCGTTGAAGGTGCCGGACGCGTCGGTGACCACGAACACCTCAAAGCCTTCAGCCAGCGCGCACAGGGTCGGGAACGCTACGCAGACATCTGTCACCACGCCCGCGATGATGATCTGCTTGCGCCCGGTCGCCTTGACGGCCTTGACGAAGTCTTCGTTGTCCCACGCGTTGATCTGGCCAGGGCGCGGAATGTACGGCGCGTCCGGGAACATGTCCTTGAGTTCCGGCACCAGCGGGCCATTGGGGCCGCTTTCAAAGCTGGTGGTGAGGATGGTCGGCAAGTTGAAGAACTTGGCCAGGTCCGCCAGGGCCAGCACGTTGTTCTTGAACTCGTTGGGCGAGAAGTCCTGCACCAGGGAGATCAAGCCAGTCTGGTGATCGACCAGCAGGACGACGGCGTCATCTTTGTTCAAACGGTTGTAAGCCATGGGGGTTATCTCCTAACGGGGGGTTGGGTAATCAGAAGGCAAAACACGAGCAGCCGAACGCACCCCAGAAGCCCTGGAAGTCGCTGACCGGCACGCTGGAAAGACGCGCTTTTTCATGGCTGTGCACGTGCACGCCACACGGGCCGCTGCACTGGTGGACCTGCGCCTGCAACGCCGAACTCGGGCGCCAGTGCCCGGGCACCTTGACCACCGGCGACCAGTCCGGCAGCACCGGCACACGTGGCGGTGCGTACTCTTCGAAGTCGCCGGCGCCGTAGACCACCTTGCCGCCGACCACGGTGAGCACCGACTCGATCCATTTGATGGCCTCTTCATCGACGCTGAAGAAGTCCGCCGACAGCGCGGCCACGTCCGCCAATTGGCCGACCTTGATCTGGCCTTTCTTGCCTTGCTCGGACGAGAACCAGGCACTGCCGTGGGTGAACAGTTCCAGCGCGGTGAGGCGCGGCAAGCCCTCGGCGTGCAGCGCCAGGCCGCCTACCGTGCGGCCGCTGACCATCCAGTACAGCGAGGTCCACGGGTTGTAGCTCGACACCCGCGTGGCATCGGTGCCCGCCCCTACCGGCACGCCTTCGGCGAGCATGCGCTGGATCGGTGGCGTGGCTTCGGCGGCCTTGGCGCCGTAGCGCTCGACGAAGTATTCACCCTGAAACGCCATGCGGTCCTGGATCGCAATCCCGCCGCCGAGGGCACGCACGCGCTCGATGTTTTTCGGAGTGATGGTTTCGGCGTGGTCGAAGAACCACGGCAGGCCGTTGAACGGGATGTCGTGGTTGACCTTCTCGAACACGTCGAGCATGCGCGAGATGGACTCATCATAGGTGGCGTGCAGGCGGAACGGCCAGCGCTGTTCCACCAAGTGACGCACCACCGGCTCCAGTTCCTGCTCCATGGTCAGCGGCAGGTCCGGGCGGGGTTCGAGGAAGTCTTCGAAGTCGGCGGCCGAGAACACCAGCATTTCGCCGGCACCGTTGTGACGCAGGTAGTCATCGCCCTGGTGCAGGGTGACGCTGCCGGTCCAGTTCTTGAAGTCGCTGAGTTCTTCCTTGGGCTTTTGGGTGAACAGGTTGTAGGCGATGCGCACCGTCAACTGTTCGTCCTTGGCCAACTGCTCGATCACCGCGTAGTCGTCAGGGTAGTTCTGGAAACCGCCACCGGCGTCGATCGCACTGGTGAGGCCCAGGCGGTTGAGTTCACGCATGAACTGACGGGTCGAGTTGACCTGGTATTCCAGCGGCAACTTCGGGCCCTTGGCCAGGGTCGCATACAGGATCATCGCGTTGGGCCGCGCCACCAGCATGCCGGTGGGGTTGCCATTGCTGTCGCGCACGATCTCGCCGCCCGGTGGGTTGGGCGTGTCCTTGGTGTAGCCGGCCACGCGCAGGGCCGCGCGGTTGAGCAAGGCGCGGTCGTATAGGTGCAGCACGAACACCGGGGTGTCGGGCGCGGCCTGGTTCAGTTCATCGAGGGTGGGCATGCGCTTTTCGGCGAACTGGAATTCGTTCCAGCCGCCTACCACGCGCACCCATTGCGGGGTCGGCGTGCGATCCGCCTGGTCCTTGAGCATGCGCAGCGCATCGGCCAGGGATGGCACGCCTTCCCAGCGCAGTTCGAGGTTGTAGTTCAGCCCGCCACGGATCAGGTGCAGGTGGGAGTCGTTGAGGCCGGGGATCACGGTGCGGCCCTTGAGGTCGATGACCTGGGTGCCGCTGCCGCGCAGGGCCATGGCCTCGCCGTCGGTGCCCACGGCGACGAAACGCCCACCGCTGATGGCGACGGCGGTGGCGCGCGGGTTTTCACGGTCCACGGTGTGGAACTGGCCATTGAACAGAATCAGATCGGCGTTCATAGGGTTTCCTTTACAGAGGCTTCGAGCCAGGGAGCGAACAGGCGGGTAGCCGCCGGCATCAGCAGGTAGACCACCAGCAACACGATGGTCAGGGTCACCAGGAAGGTGGCGACCACGTAGTTGGAGAGAAAGGGATGCAGGCGCAGGACCGGGCCCCACACCAGCGGCACCAGCAGGGTCAGCGGCAGGATCACGAACAGGGTGACCACCGCCTGCTTCCAGCGTGGCGGCTTGGCGGCGCTGTCGGCCAGGGGCGAGAACCAGAACTCGTTGACGCCGCCGACTTCGGTCTTGTCGCCGTCGGCCAGCATGGGTGCGGCTTCGGCGATCAGGTCGTTGCGTTCGGGGGAGTCGAGCCAGCGCTCCAGCGCGTCGGTGGAGCGGTAGCGCAATACACAGGTGAACAGCGCCAGGCCGTTCTGTTGACTGCGCACCACGTCCACGCCGAGGTGGCCGGGGCGCTCACCGGCGATGCGCACGATGCGCCGCAGCCAGGCTTCGTAGTCGGCCTCGCGGCCTTGCTTGATGAGGTGTTTGACGACCAGGGTGACGACTTCGTCGGGCCCTGTCTCTGGTGCTGGGTCCATGGTGCTCCCCTCTGCCTTGAAAGATCAGCGATAAGGGGAGTGTGCCGTGGGTGGGGGTGATGAAAATTGGATGTACGTGCTGTTTGATCGCCGCTCGTCAGCGCTGGGATTTGGCCAGGATCGCCTGCAACAGCACATCGGCGCCGGCTGTCGACCATTCGGGAGAGATGGCCTCGGCTTCGTTATGGCTCAACCCGTCCACACAGGGCACAAAGATCATCGCGGTGGGCGCAACCTGGTTGAGGTAGCAGGCGTCATGCCCGGCACCGGAGATCATCGGCCGATGGCTGTAGCCGAGCTTTTGCGCCGAGGCACGCACCACCTCTACACAGTCGCCATCGAAGGCAATCGGCGCGTACTGGAAGATCTGCTTCACGCTGTGCTGCAAGCCGATGCCCTCGGCGATGCGGGCCACGGCGTCGCGCAGTTGGACGTCCTGGCGCGCCAGTACCGCTTCGTCCGGGTGACGGAATTCCACGCTGAAAAACACCCGGCCCGGCACCACGTTGCGTGAGTTGGGGAAGATGTTCGCCATGCCCACCGTGGCGCGCCCTTCGGCGCCTTGTTCCAGCCCCAGGCCGTTCACTGCCTCGACGACACGGGCAAAGCCGAGCAAGGCATCCAGGCGATGATCCATGGGCGTGGTG
The DNA here is from genome assembly GCF_024810135.1 of Pseudomonas sp. BIGb0164. NCBI lineage: Bacteria > Pseudomonadati > Pseudomonadota > Gammaproteobacteria > Pseudomonadales > Pseudomonadaceae > Pseudomonas > Pseudomonas sp. BIGb0164. The sequence continues at coordinate 123,993 of NZ_JANUEA010000010.1, forward strand.
CCGGCGTGGGCGCTGCGCCCGCTCAGTTCCACTTCATACCAGCGCTGGCCCTGGGCGCCGGTGACGACGCCGATGGTGACGCCTTGGGCTTCGAGGATCGGGCCCTGCTCGATATGCAGCTCGAACGCGGCATGTATCGCTTGGCCGCCCACCGGATGCGCGCCGGCATAGCCGATTTCTTTCAGCGCCTCGCCAATGGTCACCCCCGATTTGTCCTCGCGGGACAAACCGTATTCCAAGTCAAAGACACCGGCGTAGACGCCCGACGAAATCATCGCCGGGGCGAAGCGTGAGCCTTCTTCGTTGGTCCAGTTGACCACTTCGATGGGTCGGTCGGTTTCAATGCCCAGGTCGTTCAAGGTGCGCAGCACTTCCAGCCCGGCGAGCACGCCGTAGATGCCGTCGTACTTGCCGCCGAAGGGTTGGGAGTCGCCATGGGAGCCGGTCAGCACCGGGGCCAGGTGGTCGTGGCGACCGGCGCGGCGGGCGAAGATATTGCCCATCGCGTCTACGCGAATGCTGCACCCGGCCGCCGTGCACCATTGCACAAACAGGTCGCGGCCACGGCGGTCTTCATCGGTGAGGGCCAGGCGCGAGACACCACCCTTTTCCGTGGCGCCGATCGTTGCCATGTCCATCAGCGAGTCCCACAGGCGCTCGCCGTTTACCCGCGCGTGATCAGTCATGAGGCTTGGCCCGGTAGCGGAAGTCACAGTGGTGGGCGCCGCCCATGATGGTCTGGGTGCGGGTCAGTTCGATGTCGGGGTTGTAGCCGACGATAAACAGCTCGTCGCGGTTGCACGACAGCAGGTGACCGATCTCGCCCAGGCCCATCTCGTGGTACATCTCGGCGTAGCGACACCGCTTGACGTCGTAATCGTAGTGCTCGGCATCGCTGGCGATGATCTCGACCTTGAGGGCGTCGTCCTTCTCCCACAGCACTTGCAGCTCGACAAAGCTCTTGAGGTCGGCGCCCTGCTCTTCCAGCGCGGCAAAATGCTTGCCGGCCTGGATCGCCGCGTTACCCACGGCCTCGCCAATCACGGCCGCAGCAAACGCCTGGCCCTGCTCGCGCTTGAGAATCTCGTAGATCGGCTTGATGATTTCGGCCTCGATCCGCCGACGGGCAAGAATGCCCAGTTCACCTTCCAGCTTGCTCATTTCATCTCTCCTCCAAACCAATGTGGGAGCTGGCTTGCCTGCGATAACCGTGTGCCAGCCTGTACATCCTTGGCTGATATACCGCCATCGCCGGCAAGCCGGCGCCTACAGCCGGGTTGTTTATTGACCGCCGGCCACGCTCACCGGCTGCCATTGGTTGGCCTTGACCTGGTAAACGGTGAACGACGGTTTCTTCAAGTTGCCTTCGGCATCAAACGCAATGGTGCCGGTTACGCCGGGGTAGCTGATGGCGCGCAAGACCGGCAGGTACTTCTGCGGGTCCACCGAGTCGGCCTTTTCAATCGCCGCCACCAGCACGCCGACACCGTCGTAGGCGAACGGTGCATGCAGCTCGATGTTGGCTTTGTAGCGTTCCTTGTAAGCCTGCTCGAACGCCTTGCCGCCCGGCATCTGCGCAACCGCCAGGCCCGGCTCCAGGGCGATCACGCCCTCGCCTTCGTTCTGCGCCAGTTGCAGGAAGGTCTGGCTGACAAACCCGCCCGCGCCCATCAGCGGTGCCTTGATGCCCAGTTGCTTGATGCGACGGGCCAGCGGTGCGGCCTGGGAATCCACGCCGCCGAAGAAGATCAGGTCCGGGTTCTGGCTGCGGATATTGGTGAGCACGGCACTGAAGTCGATGGTCTTGTCGTCCACGTATTCGCGGCTCACCACGGTTGCACCACCCGCCTCGATGGCCTTGACGAACTGGTCGGCCAGGCCCTGGCCGAACGCAGTGCGGTCATCGATCACGGCGATACGCTTGGCTTTCAGGGTATTCAACGCATAGTCGCCGGCCACGCGGCCGCCATCGTCGTCATGGCCCATGATGCGAAAGCTGGTGTCGAAGCCCTGCTGGGTATAGGCGTGGCCGGTGGCAACCGGGGCGACCTGGGCAATACCGGCGTCGTGGTACACCCGTGCGGCCGGGATGCTGGTGCCGGTGTTCCAGTGGCCGACTACGCCCACCACGCCCTCATCCACCAGGCGCTGGGCCACGGTCACGGCGGTGCGCGGGTCAGACTGGTCGTCTTCGGAGACCAACTTGAACGTCACGGCTTCACCGTTGATTTTTGGATGCTTGGCGTTGGCCTGGTCGATGGCCAATTGCGCGCCGTTTTCCAGGTCCTTGCCGATCCGTGCCGATGGGCCGGTGAGTGGGCCAGCCAAGCCGATCAGCACAGTCTGGTCGGCCTGGGCCACGGCGCTGGCGAGGCTGCTGAGGGCCAGGCCGATCAGTGCGGTTTTCTTCAATGTGTTCATCTGGGGTTCCTGCTGGTTTTCAGGCGGGTCGGAACACGCCGGGCGTCCGGTAGCGTCATGGGTTATCTATTCGCCGAGGTACGCGCTGCGCACCTCGGGGTGTTCAAGCAAATCCTGGGACGGCCCCGTTAGGCTGATACGCCCGGTATCCATCACATAAGCACGGTCGGTGACGTGCAGCGCCAGCCGCGCGTTCTGCTCCACCAGCAACAGGGTCATGCCCTGGCGGCACACGTCGTCGATCACCTGGAAAATCTTCTCCACCATGATCGGCGCCAGGCCCATGGACGGCTCATCCAGGATCAGCAAGCGCGGGCGCGACAACAGCGCGCGAGCCAGCGCGAGCATCTGCTGTTCGCCGCCCGACAGCAGGCCGGCCGACTGGTGCAGGCGTTCCTGCAGGCGCGGGAAGTGGTCGAACAACTGGCGCATTTCGCGCTGCACCTGCGCGTGGTCACGGCGCAGGAAGGCACCGGCTTGCAGGTTTTCCAGCACACTCATGCGCGCAAAAATCCCGCGTCCTTCCGGAACCATGGCAATGCCTTGGCGCAGCAGTTGGTCGGGCGCTGCGCCGCGGATCGAACGCCCGGCAAAACGGATCTCGCCCTTGGCCGCCGGAAGCAGCCCGGTCAGGGCCTTGAGGCTGGAGGTCTTGCCGGCGCCATTGGCACCGATCAGCGTGACGCGCTCGCCTTCGTGGACATGCAGGTCCAGGGATTTGACGGCTTCGATGGCGCCGTAGCGCACTTGCAAACCGTCCACACTCAACAGGGCTTCAGACATGGGCATTGGCTCCCAGGTAGGCCTGGATCACGGCCGGGTGCTGGCGCACATCGGCGGGCGGGCCCACAGCGATAACCTGGCCGTAATCGAGCACGCTGATGCGGTCGCACACGCCCATCACCAGCTTCACGTCGTGCTCGATCAGCAGCAGCGTGTGGCCGTCGTCGCGGATCTTTTCCAGCAGGCCGCGTAGCTGCACTTTTTCGCTGGCGTTCATGCCGGCTGCCGGTTCATCCAGCGCCAGCAAGCGCGGTTCGGTGGCCAGGGCGCGGGCGATTTCCAGACGGCGCTGATGGCCGTAGCTGAGGCTGTCGGCGCGGTAATGGGCAAACCCGGCCAGGCCCACATACGCCAGCAAACGATGGGCATGGGCGCGGGTTTGCGCTTCTTCCTCACGCGCCCGGCGATGCTGACTCAGCGCCGCCCACAGGCCATTGCGGGTACGCACATGGCGCCCGACCATGACGTTTTCCAGGGCGCTCATGGCGTTGAACAGGCGGATATTCTGGAAGGTACGGGCAATGCCGGCTTCGGCCACCTGGTGCACACCGGTGGGCTTGTAGTCTCGGCCATCGAGCTGGAAACGCCCGGAGTCCGGGGTGTAGAGGCCGGTCATCACGTTGAAGAAGGTGGTCTTGCCCGCGCCGTTGGGGCCGATCAACCCGTAAATCTCGCCAGGCTGGATACTCAGGCTCACGTCAGTCAGCGCCGCGACGCCGCCGAAGTGTTTGTTGACCTTGTCGATCTGCAACAACGGTGCGTTCATCGTGCCACTCCTTTGGGCCATAGCCCGGCCGGTCGGTAGAGCATCGCCAGGATCAGCGCCAGGCCGTAGAACAGTTGACGGATGATCTCCGGGTCCACCAGCACCTGGCCGAACAGCGACTGCTGCAGCGGGCCCATGCTGGCGCGCAGGGCTTCGGGCAAGGCCGCCAGCAACACGCAACCCAGGATCACCCCGGGGATATGGCCCATGCCGCCCAACACCACCATCGCCAGCACCGCAATGGACTCGTTGAGGGTGAAGGATTCCGGCGAGACAAACCCCTGGAACGACGCGAACAGCACCCCGCTCACGCCGCCGAACGCCGCGCCAATGGCAAACGCCAGCAGCTTGAGGCGCACGGTGTTGATGCCCATGGCTTGCGCCGCGTCTTCGTCTTCGCGGATGGCCACCCACGCACGGCCGATGCGCGAACGCTCCAGGCGGATGCAGGCGAACAGGATCAGCACCACCAGCGCGGCGAACAGGTAGTAATAGAGGTAAACCGACGGCAGGCGCAGGCCGAACAGGTCCTGGGTGCGGCCCAGGTTCACGCCGAGCAGGTTCACCGGGTCGACCTGGGAGATGCCTTTGGGGCCGTTGGTGATGTTCACCGGGCGGTCGAGGTTGCGCAGCAGGATGCGGATGATCTCGCCAAAGCCCAAGGTCACGATGGCCAGGTAGTCGCCGCGCAGGCGCAGGGTCGGCGCACCGAGCACTACGCCGCAGCCGGCCGCCAGCAAGGCGCCGAGTGGCAGGATCAGCCAGATCGAGGTGTGCAGGCCCGCCGGCAACAACGCCGCCAGCGCGGGGAACTGTTGCAGCAAATGCGGCGACGAGAGCAACGCCGCGAGATAAGCGCCCACCGCATAGAAAGCGATAAAGCCCATGTCCAGCAGCCCCGCATAGCCGACCACGATGTTCAAGCCGAGGGCGAGCATGATGTACAGCAGGGCAAAGTCCAGGGTGCGCACCCAGGTGTTGCCACCGGCGTGGCCGACGATCCACGGCGCCAGCACCAGGGCCACGGCGAGCAACAGCAAGCCCAGGCTCGCACGTTTGTTGGGAGTCAGGGACTGGATCATGCGCGGGTCGCCAAACGTTCGCCCAACAACCCCGAAGGCCGGAACACCAGCACCGCAATCAACACGATAAAGGCGAACACATCCTGGTAATTGCTGCCGAACACGCCGTTGGTAGCCGAGCCCAAATAGCCAGTGCCCAGGGCTTCGATCAGCCCCAGCAACAGGCCGCCGAGCATGGCGCCTTTGAGGTTGCCGATACCGCCCAGCACCGCTGCGGTGAAGGCCTTGATGCCGGGCAAAAAGCCCATGTAGAAATGCGCGCTGCCGTAGTTGCTGGCCATCATGATCCCCGCCAACGCGGCAAGCGCGCCGCCAATGGCAAAGGTGATGACGATGATGCGGTTGGGGTTGATGCCCATCAGGCTGGCGACCTGAGGGTTTTCTGCCACGGCGCGCATGGCCCGGCCGAAGCGCGTGCGCTCCACCAACACCAGCAGCGCGACCATCACCGAGACGGCGATGGCGATGGTGGTGAGGGCCGTCACGTTGGTGATCGCCGGGTGCGCGGAGGCGCCGGCCAGCACTTCAATTGGCGCCAGGGGCAGCAATTGCGGGAACATTTGCGGGTTGCGGGTCCACACCAGCATGGCGAGGGTTTGCAGTAGCAGCGACACACCGATGCCACTGATCAACGGCGCCAGGCGCGGGGCATGGCGCAGGCGGCGATAGGCAACACGCTCGATCACTACCGCCAGCACCGCGCAGAAGGCCATGGCGACGACGGTGGCGCAGAGCAACACCAGCACTGGCGGCAAGGCGGGCCAGGTCGCCTGCAACAGGCGGATCACCGACAAGCCCACCAGTGCACCGATCATCAACACGTCGCCATGGGCGAAGTTGATGATGCGCAAAATGCCGTAGACCATGGTGTAACCCAGGGCGACCAGCGCGTAGAGACTGCCCGTCATCAAACCGTTGAGCAGTTGTTGGATAAACCCATCCATCAGGACCATCGACCTCAGTGCGTACAGGGGCGGCACACTAAGCATCTATTCTGTTTTTATCAAATATCAGAAAGTCATATCGTTATACCCAACAATAAACACGCTATTTATGCCGTAAATACGGCACTTATGGCTCTTTATTCAGCGATAAAGTTGGTATTTAATTCAACACATGAATAAATCAGAACAGTTAGCCAACGACCCTCCTCTGCGCGCCGTGCGCACCTTCGAAGCCTTCGCGCGCCATGGCGGGGTAAATGCAGCCGCCCGCGAGCTGGACGTCTCCGCCTCGGCCATCAGCCATCAGTTGCATCTGCTGGAGGATTTTTTGCAGCAGCCGCTGACCTTGCGTCAGGGCCGCAACCTGGTGCTCACCGACGAAGGTCGCGAGTACTACCGGGCGATTCGCTCAGCCTTTGCGGTACTGCGCAGCGCCACCGAACACGTGCGCGAAAAGAGCGCGACGCGCCAGGTCACGATCAGCCTGATCCCGCTGTTTGGCATCAACCTGTTTATCCCGCGCCTGGCGAATTTCCTGAAGGACCACCCGGCGCTGGACATCAACGTGACCTACGCCAACCACCGCAGCTACCCCAGCGATGCGGCTGACCTGTCGATCCGTTTTGGCACCGGGCATTGGCCGGGGTACCACAGCGAGCCGTTGATCTCTGGCGCGGTGACGCCCTATTGCAGCCGCGCGTTCCTGGCGCAGCACGGGCCCATCGACACGCCCCAGGCGCTGAGTGAACTGCCGTTGCTGCACGACGAAGAACGCGGCACCTGGGGCCAATGGTTCGAGGCCGCCGAAGTCGACACCACGGCGCTCAATGGCTTGCTGTTGGAAGACGGCCAGTTGGCACTCACCGCCACCCTCACCGGCCTCGGTTGCGCGCTGTTGCGCGAGCCGCTGGTGGCGCCCCATGTGGCCAGTGGTGAGCTGGTTAAGCTGTTTGATCTGCAGGTCAATGATGGCCGCCAGTACTACTTGTGCCGGCGCGCCAACAGTGAGTTGTCGAGCGAGGGGAATGACTTGTATGACTGGATCAAGCGCAGTTTGATTGCGCAATAGACCGCAGTTCAAAAGGTGGGAGCTGGCTTGCCTGCGATTGCGGTGTATCTGCAATCAATTCTCTAGCAGGCCCACCGCTATCGCAGGCAAGCCAGCTCCCACATTTTTAACCGCGTTGGGTATCAAGACCTTGTTGCGGATCAGCTGCCGTTGCCGCCGTGCGCCTCTTCGAAGAAGTAGTCCTTCCAGCTCGCGGCCTTGTTTTTCAACACACCCAGTTCCTGCAGTTTCTCGGCATAGATGAAGGTGCGCTGGGGCACGATGGTGAAGTCGATTTCCGGGTCCTGGACGATCTTTTCCACCAGGTCCAACGGCAGCTTCGACTGCTCTACGCGGATATAGGCCTTGGCGGCCGCTGGCTTGTCGGCCTTGATGATTTTTTCAGCCTCGGCCAGCGCGTCATAGAACGCCTTGTAGGTCTTGGGGTTTTCGTCGTGGAATTTCTGCGTGGTGTACAGCACGTTGAACGTCGCCTGCCCACCCAGGATGTCGTAGGAACTGAGCACCTTGTGCACGTTGGGGTTGAGCAGCTCCTGGTACTGGAACGGCGGGCTGGAGAAGTGCGCATTGATCTCCGAACCACCGGCAATCAGCGCCGCCGTGGCGTCGGGGTGAGCCAGGCTGATGGAGATGTCGTCGAGTTTCTTGTATTGGTCATTGCCGAACTGCTTGGCGGTCTCGATCTGCAAGGTGCGCGACTGGAAGCCCACGCCAGCGGCGGGCACGGCAATGCGGTCTTTCTCGCTGAAGTCCTTGAGGGTTTTCACGTTCGGGTTGTTGGTGAGCAGGTAGTTGGGCATCGAGCCCAGCGAGGCGATGGCCTTGACGTTCTGCTTGCCCTTGGTGCGATCCCACAGCGTGAGCATTGGCGGCACGCCGGCCGAAACCACGTCCAGGGCGCCGGCCAGCAGCGATTCGTTCATCGCGGTGGCGCCGGAAATGCTGTTCCAGTCCACCTTGATGTCCAAGCCCTGCTCCTTGCCGTGCTTTTCAATCAGGTTCTGGTCGCGCACCACGTCGAGGATCAGGTAGCCGATGCCGAATTGCTGGGCGATGCTGATCTTGCCTTCGGCCTGGGCACCGGGGCTGAGCAAGGCCGTTGCGGCGGCCAACGAGGCCGCCAGGAGGGTCAGGGAGGAACGCTTGAAGGTCATGGGGGAGTCTGCCGCGCTTTTGAGAAGGTGAGCGAGGGTAGCCACGATTTTTAAGACAGGAAAAGAATATCGGGATCTATTGTTATGCAAAATGGCCCACAAACCTGCCCGTGGCTGCTATTGTGCCGCGCTTTGAAAAACCGTCGAACCTGCGAGGAAATGGACGTTGAACACTGACGAAAAAATGACCGGGGACCTGTTCGAAGTCGATAAGCGCCTGTCACTCAAGCCCGTGGTGGACTTCAATGCCTACCTGCGCAGCGCCTTCGGCGACGGCCCGTGCACCTGCGTGCGCTGCACCGCCAGCGGAGGCGATGAAACCGGCTACGCGTTCCAGCACACCTTTACTTTCGACGGCAAACCCACCCACCGCCGCTTCGCCTCCACGGCGGGCAGTGATGTGTTGATGGCGCTGAAGAAGGCGTGGTTGTCCTACACCAAGGCCGAGTTGCCGTTGAGCGGCGTGCTGGTGCTGGACACGGTGAAGGAATTTGTCGAGCCACAACTGCACAAGCGCCTGGCGCCGCTGTTTCTGGCCAGTGGGTTGGTCAAGGACGTGGATGGCGAGTTGCAGATCCAACCCCAAGCCGCCTGATAACCTGTAGGCGCCGGCTTGCCGGCTCCTGCAGTACGTTTGGTGTTCTTAAACTCCCGCCAACACCGCCGGGTCCCCTGAGCGCCAGACGTTATCCACGGTCACGCGCTGGATCAGCCATACGCCCTCTTCCCGCACCAACGCCACGTCATACCGGTTCTTCATCAGGTAATGCCGTGAAGGATCGTTTTTGGGCACGTGCTGCGCTTCCACCAATGCATCCAGCCGCGCACTGTTGCCCTCAAGGGTTACCCGCGCGTTACTCACAGAATGAGTGGTGTCGAGTTGGCTGAGGGCGCCGGACAGTGCGGTGACGATGGTGTCGCGCCCTTCCAGCACCGGGTATTCAAAACCTGCCTTGGCAGCGGCCGGGCCAAAATCCGATACGGCGTTGACGGTGAACGCCGAAGCGAGCAAAGCCGGATCTTGCAGATCAATGCCTGCTGCGAAGCGATGCAGGGTGTCGATCACCGCGAACTTATCAGCAGCGGTGTGTAGGTCGAGGGTGGTCATGGGGGTAATTCCTGTGGGATTAGTAATCGGTGATATGCGTTCCGGCAATGGTCTGGGCAAAGCCCACGCCAAACAGCCTTGCGGGGGTTTCAAAACCGGGGCGGCGTTCGCCGTCGAGCACGCGGCGCGCAGTCTCCACGGCGGCCAGTGGGGTGTAGCTGTAGCCGTTGATGGTCTCAATCACCGAGCGCGCCACCGAGCCGTCGATGCCGGTGACTTCGGCCACGGCACGGGCACGATGGGCGTCGCGCTGGCCTTGAGAGGGGCCGTCGGGCAGCAGTGACAGGTCGCCCTCAGGGAACGCTTCGCCAGTGATGTGAACGAACATGGCGATATTCGGGATAGCGCTGGAATGCCACGCAGTGACCAGGTCGCCAAAGGACAACGGGGCACACAGCACTGGGCCGTCGCCAAAATCCAGGTATTGGGGTTGCGCGCCCGGCGTGGCGACCAACTGACCGTCGAGCCGTGCCATCACGCCGGCACCGAGGATCTCGCTGACACTCATGGCCGAACCACGGGACATCGCGCCGGGCACATGCAGGGCGATTTTTATCGACTGCGGCCGCTGCACACGGCTGGCGACGTGCATGGCCAGGCAGTCGGTGGGCACCACGTCCCAGCCCACGCCGGGCAGCAACATCACTTGCGACTCAGCGCCGAGCCGCTCGGCCAGGCGGTACACGTTGATTTCGGCGGTGATGTCCAGGTAGTCGGTACCGTTGGCGATACAGGCGCGCATCAAGGCTTCGGCGGTTTGGGCGAAGGGGCCGGCGAAATTGAGCAGGACGTCGATCCCGTCCAACTGGGCGGCATCCGGGGTGAATACCCGGTAAGGCGTGCCCAACTCAGCGGCCAGGGACGCCAGGCGTTCGGCGTTGCGACCGGCCAGCACCAGGTTCAGGTCAAGTTGTTTTGCGTGTTGCGCTGCCATGCGTCCGGTGTAGCCGGTGGCGCCATAGATCATCAGGGTCTTCATGAGGTGTGCTGCCAGGTCTTGTAGACGAATTCGAGGCTGTAGCCGTCCGGGTCCAGCACATTGGCGGCGTAGTAGTTGGGGTCATAATGCAGGCGAGCGCCCGGTGCGCCGTTGTCGGTGGCACCGTTGGCCAGCGCTGCCGCGTAGGCCTTTTCCACTTCGGCGCGGTTATTGGCGACAAAGCCCACATGCACCGCTCGCCCTTCCACGGTGCCTTCGCGCAGCCAGAAAAACATGCGCCCGTTGGCGCCAAAGCCTTTCAAGTCCGGATGACCGGGCGGGCCGTCCTTGCCGTAGTAGTCCAGGCGCGCGGTGATGCCAAGGGGTTGGAGGGTGGCTTCATAGAAACGAATGGAGCGTTGGATATCGCTGACTGAGAGAAACAGGTGATCAAGCATGGTGCGGCCTCCAATTCAGATGATGTAGCCGCCTGCAACTTCGATCGTCTGGGCATTGATCCAACGACCTTCTTGCGACAGCAGCATGGCAATAACCCGTGCGACGTCTTCCGGCTCGCCGACACGACCGAGGGCGGTTTGCCCGGCCAGCAGGGCTTCGAACTCCTCGTTCAAGCCGCCGCCCAACTCCGTGCGAATGGCGCCTGGAGACACCGCATTGGCGCGGATACGCCGTTCGCCGAATTCCTTGGCCATGTAGCGGGTCAGCACATCCAGGCCGCCCTTGAAGGCAGCGTAAGGCGCGACGCCTGCTGTAGCGACGCGGGTGGTGGCGCTGGTGAGGTTGACGATGCTGGCGTGCTCTTCCAGCAGCGGCAACAAGGCCTGGGTGAGAAAGAACGGGCCTTTGAGGTGCACGTTGAACAGGCCGTCGAACTGCGCCTCGGTCACCGATTCCAGCGGGTTGAACAGGCCGTAGCCGGCGTTGTTGACCAGGCCGTTCAGGGTGTTAACGCCCCAATTAGCCCGCAGGGCCTGCGCCACGGCTTCGCCGAATGCGGCGAACGTACTGACATTCGCGACATCCAGCTCCAGGGCAACGGCCTTGCCGCCTTGGGCTTCAATACGCTGCACCACGGTTTGCGCTGCGTCGCCGTTGCGGTTGTAGGTAAGGATCACCCCATGCCCCTGGCGAGCACACAGTTCGGCCGTACTGGCGCCTATTCCACGGCTGCCTCCGGTAATCACGATGACGCTCATGGTCTGCTCCGCTGCTGAAAAGTTGAGTGCCCACAGTAGTCATCGCCCTACCCCGTCACTCAGCCGTTCCTACTCCAATCCTGCCTGTTTCTGCTTTTTGCTTGCGCAAGCTCTGCAGGAAGGAACAGCATGACCCGCATGAATACTCAATTGATCGAACTGCGTGCCTTGGCCGCAAGGGCCGAAAACCGCCGCACCGAGACCGGCATCCCACGGGTGGCGATGGTCCAGGGGGCGATTCCTGAGCACCTGCTCGCGGCCGTGTATGACCCGATGATCAACCTGATCCTGCAAGGCAGTAAGTGCATGACCGTGGGCGACCGCACGTTGCATTACGACCCGGCGACGTATTTTGTGATGTCCATCGAGTTGCCCGCCGTGGGCGTGGTGAACCCGGCGAGCAGCGGCGAGCCTTACCTGGCGGTCAGCCTGACCTTGGATCCGACCGTGCTGACCACGCTGCTCAATGATCTGCCGGCGCCCACCGGGCGATGTGAACAGGAAGCCGGGTTCTCGGTGGCAGCGGTAACCCCAGCCCTGATGGACGCCTGGGTACGCATGCTGCGCCTGATGGGTGACCCGGTGGCGATCGCCGCGCTGGCCCCTGCGTATGAGCGGGAGATCCTCTACCACGTACTGCAAGGCCCTCACGGCTGGATGCTGCGCGAGATTGCTGCGCCAGACACGGCGATGGCACGGGTCAGCCAGGCGATCCAGTGGATTCGTCGCGATTATGCCGAACCGATCCGCGTGGAGGCCTTGGCCCAGAAGGCCGCGATGAGTGTTTCGGCGTTTCATCGGCACTTCAAGGCGGTGACCAATTTGAGCCCGTTGCAGTATCAGAAACGCGTGCGGTTGCTGCAGGCGCGGACGTTGATGGTCGCCAGCGCGAGCAGCGTGACCCGTGCGGCGTTTGAGGTAGGGTATGAAAGCGCGACCCAGTTCAGCCGCGATTATGCGCGGGTGTTCGGGTTGCCGCCGGCGCGGGATACCGCGCGGATTCTGGCTGATAGCCGAGGGCATTAGTGTAGGCGCCGGCTTGCCGGCGATTGCGGTGGGTCAGTCAGCCTATTGGCTGGCTGATAGCCCGCATCGCCGGCAAGCCGGCTCCTACAGGGGTGGGTGCCAGCGTGGACCATCAGCGTAAGTAGTTACTTACGTGCAGCCTCCCACTGCTTAAGCAGGTCGCCGTAGGCTACGGTCTCGCCTTTTGGCTTCTCGTTGGCCAGTTTCGGTTTTGGTGCGCCCGGCTGGTCGAACCAGTATTGCGCGTCACGTTCTTCGTTCATTTTCGGGCCGCACACCGGTTGCACCTTGGAGCGTTCCAGGCGCGTCATGATGGCGTCCTGCTCCTTGGCCAGGTTGTCCAGTGCTTGCTGCGGGGTTTTCTCGCCGCTGGCCGCTGCGGCGATGTTGCTCCACCACAGTTGCGCCAGGCGCGGGTAGTCCGGCACGTTGGTACCGGTCGGTGTCCATTCGACACGGGCCGGGCTGCGGTAGAACTCCACCAGGCCACCGAGTTTCGGCGCCAGGTCGGTCATGGCCTGGGAGTTGATGTCCGACTCACGAATCGGCGTCAGGCCGACGATGGTTTTCTTCAGCGAGACGGTTTTCGAGGTCACGAACTGCGCGTAGAGCCAGGCCGCGAGCTTCTGCTTCTCGGGCGTCGATTTGAGGAAGGTCCAGGAGCCTACGTCCTGATAGCCCTTCTTCATGCCTTTTTCCCAGTAAGGTCCGACCGGCGACGGCGCCATGCGCCATTTCGGCGTGCCGTCGGCGTTCACCACCGGCAGGCCGGGCTTGGTCATGTCGGCGGTAAACGCGGTGTACCAGAAGATCTGCTGGGCGATGTTGCCCTGGGACGGCACCGGGCCGGATTCGGAGAAGGTCATGCCCGCCGCTTCCGGTGGCGCGTAGGCTTTCATCCAGTCCACGTATTTCTGGGTGGCGAACACGGCGGCCGGGCCGTTGGTGTCGCCGCCACGGGTAACGCTGGAGCCGACCGGGTGGCAGTCCTCCACGCGAATGCCCCACTCGTCCACCGGCAGGCCGTTGGGCAAGCCTTTGTCGCCGCCACCGGCCATGGAGAACCAGGCATCGGTGAAGCGCCAGCCCAGGGACGGGTCTTTCTTGCCGTAGTCCATGTGCCCGTAGATGCGCTTGCCGTCGATTTCCTTGACGTCTTCGCTGAAGAATTTGGCGATGTCTTCATAGGCCGACCAGTTCACTGGCACGCCCAGCTCATAGCCGTACTTTTCCTTGAACTTGGCTTTCAGGTCGGCGCGCTCGAACCAGTCGGCGCGGAACCAGTAGAGGTTGGCGAACTGCTGGTCGGGCAGTTGGTAGACCTTGCCGTCCGGCGCGGTGGTGAAGGAAATGCCGATGAAGTCCTTGATGTCCAGGGTCGGCGAGGTGAAGTTCTTGCCTTCATTGGCCATCAGGTCGGTGATGGATTCGGTCTTGCCGTAGCGAAAGTGCGTACCGATCAAGTCGGAATCGTTGACCCAGCCGTCATAGATGTTCTTGTCGGACTGCATCTGGGTTTGCAGCTTCTCCACCACGTCGCCTTCCTGCAGCAGGTCGTGGGTCAGCTTGATGCCGGTGATTTCGGTAAAGGCCTTGGCCAGTACCTTGGATTCGTACTCGTGGGTGGTGAGGGTTTCCGACACCACGTTGATCTTCATCCCACGGAACGGCTCCGCCGCCTTGATAAACCACTTCAGCTCTTCGAGCTGTTGCTCGGCGGTCAGCGTGGACGGTTTGAATTCACTGCCGATCCATTTTTTCGCGGCATCTTCATACGCATCGGCCCAGGCCGTGGCGCTCAAACCACTGAGGGCCAGTACGGCGGCCAATGAAATGCTATGTCGCAGCTTATTGTTGTTATCGAACATAGAGACCTCCTGGTTAATTTCAAACGGGACTTCAGACGCCGACCTCCTACAGGTGGGTGATCGCCGCCCGCATCAGCCCCAACGCATCACACACAACAGCCACACCAGGGACAGCGCGGACGCCACCCAGATGCTCCAGCCGGTTACGCCGATCACCAGCAGGTGCAGGTAGGCGCTGCCGAGAAGACCGATAAACAAGCGATCACCACGGGTGGTGCTGATCGGTAAAAAACCGCGCCGGGGGATGCTCGGCGAGCGCAGCTCCCACGTGGTCATGCCCACCAGCAACAGGGCAATGGCCGCGAAGAACAACGCGGTGGGGGTGGTCCAGGCCATCCATTCCATCATCGACTCCTCAGACCCGGCCCAGGGCAAAGCCCTTGGCCACGTGGTTGCGAACAAACCAGATCACCAGCATGCCGGGCAGGATGGTCAACACCCCCGCCGCTGCCAGCACGCCCCAATCGATACCCGAGGCCGAAACCGTACGCGTCATCACCGCCGCGATCGGCTTGGCGTTGACCGAGGTCAGGGTGCGCGCCAGCAGCAGTTCGACCCAGGAAAACATGAAGCAGAAAAACGCGGTCACACCGATGCCGGAGCCAATCAGCGGGATAAAGATCTTCACGAAAAACTTGGGAAACGAATAACCGTCGATGTAGGCGGTTTCGTCGATTTCCTTCGGCACGCCGGACATGAACCCTTCCAGGATCCACACCGCCAACGGCACGTTGAACAGGCAGTGCGCCAGGGCCACGGCGATGTGGGTATCGAACAGGCCAATCGACGAATACAGCTGGAAGAACGGCAGCAAGAATACCGCTGGCGGCGCCATGCGGTTGGTCAGCAGCCAGAAGAACAGGTGCTTGTCGCCGAGGAAGCGGTAGCGCGAGAACGCATAGGCGGCCGGCAGCGCCACGCTCAGGGAGATCACCGTGTTCAGGCTCACGTAGTACAGCGAGTTGAGGTAACCGGTGTACCAGCTGGGGTCGGTGAAGATCACCTTGTAGTTGGCCAGGGTGAAATCCTGCGGAAACAGGGTCAGCCCGCCGAGGATTTCGGTGTTGCTCTTGAAGGACATGTTCAACAGCCAGTAGATCGGCACCAGCAGGAACAGGATGTAGATCAGCAGCGGAATAACCTTGCGCTTGCTCATGGCTGCGGCCTCAGCGGTTGGCGTCGGAGTGGGTCATGGCGGTGTAGAACAGCCAGGACACCAACAGGATGATCAGGAAATACACCAGGGAAAACGCCGCCGCCGGGCCCAGGTCGAATTGGCCTACGGCCATCTGGGTCAAGGTCTGACTCAGGAAAGTAGTGGCGTTACCCGGCCCGCCGCCTGTGAGGACGAAGGGTTCGGTGTAGATCATGAAGCTGTCCATAAACCGCAGCATCACCGCGATCAGCAGCACGCTTTTCATCTTCGGCAGTTGGATATGTCGGAACACCGCCCAAGGCGATGCCCGATCAATCCGCGCGGCCTGGTAGTACACATCCGGGATAGCGCGCAGGCCCGAATAACACAGCAGCGCGACCAGCGAGGTCCAGTGCCACACGTCCATGATCAGCACGGTGACCCAGGCGTCCATGGTGTTGGCCGCGTAGTTGTAGCTGATGCCCAAGGCATTGAGGCTGTAACCCAGCAAGCCGATATCGGCACGGCCGAAGATCTGCCAGATGGTGCCCACCACGTTCCACGGGATCAGCAATGGAATGGCGAGGATGATCAGCACCAGCGACGACCAGCGTCCCTTGGTCGGCATGGTCAGGGCGATGGCAATGCCCAGGGGGATTTCGATCAGCAGCACGCAGGCCGAGTAGATGAACTGGCGCAGCAGCGAGTCGTGCAGACGCGGGTCGAGCAGCACCTGTTTGTACCAGTCGGCACCGACAAAATAGCGGCTGGACTGGTCGAAGATGTCCTGCACCGAGTAGTTGACCACGGTCATCATCGGGA
This sequence comes from Pseudomonas sp. BIGb0164, assembly GCF_024810135.1. Lineage (NCBI taxonomy): Bacteria > Pseudomonadati > Pseudomonadota > Gammaproteobacteria > Pseudomonadales > Pseudomonadaceae > Pseudomonas > Pseudomonas sp. BIGb0164. The sequence goes on from NZ_JANUEA010000010.1 coordinate 140,307, forward strand.
TCACCGCACTGAACGCAACCAGCAGGAACACCGGCAACACCAGCCACCAGGCCTTGTTGTTCTGCACCTTGTTCATGGCTGCACCTCCAGCAGGTAGTCATCGGCGTAGAGCATCAGCCATTGCGCAGGGAAACTGATGGAGGCTTGCCCTTCGGGGACCGGCTTGTCTTCGGCCAGGCGCACTTTCAGCGGCGCGCCATCGAGGTTGAGGGTCATGATCTTGTAGGTGCCAAGGTCTTCGACGTGTATGACGTCGGCTTGCAGGGCGTCGGCGTTGTACTCGTCCCACACGTGGATGAACTCCGGGCGGATGCCCACCTGCAGTTTCTGGTACTCCGTGCTGGCAATGCGTTGCTGCAGCGCTTCGGGCAGCGGCAAGTGGGTGCCGGCGAAACGCACCCCGCCCGCCTCGGCCTGCACGTCGATCAGATTCATCCCCGGGCTGCCGATGAAATAGCCGACAAAGGTGTGGCTGGGCCGTTCGAACAGCTCACGCGGCGTGCCGAATTGCACGATCTGCCCGCCGTACATCACCGCGATCTTGTCGGCGAAGGTCGACGCCTCCAACTGGTCGTGGGTGACGTAGACCATGGTGATGTTGAACTGCTCGTGGATCTGCTTGAGCTTGCGCCGCAGTTTCCACTTGAGGTGCGGGTCGATCACCGTCAGCGGTTCATCGAACAGGATCGCCGACACGTCGTCGCGCACCAGGCCACGGCCCATGGAGACTTTCTGTTTTTCGTCGGCGGTGAGGTTGCGGGCTTTTTTGGTCAGCAGGTTTTGCAGGTCGAGGACTTCGGCGATTTCCTGCACCTTGCTGTGGATTTTCGCTTCGGCCAGGCCCTGGTTGCGCAGCGGGAACGCCAGGTTGTCGAACACGGTCATGGTGTCGTACACCACCGGGAACTGGAACACTTGGGCGATGTTGCGTTTTTCCGGGGTGAGGTCGTTAACCACAGTGGTGTCGAACAGCACTTGGCCTTCAGACGGGCTGAGCAGGCCGGAGATGATATTAAGTAAGGTCGACTTGCCACAGCCCGAAGGCCCGAGCAAGGCGTAGGCCCCACCCTGCTCCCACACGTGGTTCATTTCCCGAATGGCGTAGTCTTCCGGCCCATTCGGTGCAGGGCTGTAGCTATGGGCGAGGTTTCGCAAATGGATCTCGGCCATCAGGCAACCCTCGCGACACGGCGCCCGGGGGCCTGGACCAACCGGCCCTGGCCATCGAACACAAACAGTTTATGGGTGGGGATATACACGCGGATCGGCGCGTCGACGTCGTACTCGTGCACCCCCGGCAGGTGCAACACCAGTAGGAAATGTTCGCTGCGCACGTGCAGGAAGGTTTCCGAGCCGCTGATCTCGGCGACTTCCACGGTCACCGCCAGCTCCAGGTCGTCATCGTTGCTCGGCACCAGGCTGATATGGCTGGGACGCACGCCAAAGCGGAATTCGCCTTCGCCGATGGGGCGCAAATCGACGTTCAGCGGGAAATGCACGAAGTTGGCGAAACTCACTTCGTTGCCGCTGATACGCCCCGGCATCAGGTTGATCGGCGGTTCGGAAAACAGCTCGGCGGCCAGCACGGTTTGTGGCTGGTGATAGACCTCGGCGGCCTTGCCGCTCTGGATCACCCGGCCCTCGTGGAGGATGGTGGTGGTGCCACCCAGGGCCAGGGCTTCATTCGGCTCGGTGGTGGCGTAGATGGCGATGGTGTGGCGCGCCTTGAACAGTTCACGCATTTCCTGACGCAACTCTTCGCGCAGTTTGTAGTCCAGGTTCACCAACGGCTCATCGAACAGGATCAGCTCGGCATCCTTGACCAGTGCGCGGGCCATGGCGGTGCGTTGCTGCTGGCCACCGGACAACTCCAACGGGTGGCGCTGCAGGAACTTCTCGATGCGCAGCATTCTTGCGGTTTCGAGCACCTTGCTCTGGATCACCTCGTTAGACACACCGGCCTGGCGCAACGGCGAGGCGATGTTTTCGAACACGGTCATGGTCGGGTAGTTGATGAATTGCTGGTACACCATCGACACGTTGCGCAGGCGTACGGGCTTTTGCGTGACGTCCACGCCGTTCATCAGGATGCGGCCGCTGTCGGGCTTGTCCAGGCCGGCCATCAGGCGCATCAGGCTGGTCTTGCCGGACAGGGTACGGCCGAGCAATACGTTGAAGGAGCCGGCTTCGAAACGCAGGTTGGCGTCGTCGATCCAGGTTTGCCCTTCAACGACGCGGGAGACATGTTCCAGGGTCAATGACATGACACGACCTTTTTTATTATTGGAATGAATCTGGCCAGTCGTCAGAGCGAGTTTCGTGCCAAAACGGCAAGTGGTTGATGTGTAAAGAAATGGGTTAAAGCGGATGTTCGGGAGTGAACACTTCGGGTGAACAACTGAACAGTGCTGGGGTTGACAATGAACAGTTCTGAACAACACTCTCATGCCTAACACAGACTAAATGTGGGAGCTGGCTTGCCTGCTCCCACAGTTTGATCCGGTTTCAACCGCTGAATAGTGCAAGACCCCATAACAATAAAAAGAAGGTCAACATGGCCGAACCCTTGGCTCACGACACTCTCATCCAGGAATCCTGGCGCCGCTGCCGTGCCTTTGGCCTGGACCACCAGAGCACGCCCAGCTTCGACCAACTGCCCGCCGAGGGCATCAGTCAATTGCTGGAAAGCCAGCATTCTTTGGTGCAGACCACCCATCAAGAGGTCCTGCCCTACTACGAAAACATCCTGAGCAATTCCAACTGCCTGATCATGCTGGCCGACAATCAGGGCCAGGTCCTGACCTCGTGGGGTACCCAGCGTTTTATCGAGCCCACATTGGCCCGTGGTTTCAGCGCCGGCGCCAGCTGGCAGGAGCGCTCCAGCGGCACCAATGCCATCGGCACTGCGCTGGCCTGTGCCCAGGCGGTGCACATCGAGCACGACGAACACTTCCTGAAAGCCAACCGCTTTATGACGGGCTCGGCGGCGCCGATCTTTGATGCCCAGCGCGAAATCATCGCGGTGCTGGATGTGTCCAGCGACAGCTACCTGCCGCCCTCCCACACCCTGGGCATGGTCAAGATGATGAGCCAGACCGTGGAGAACCGGCTGATCCTCAACCTGTTTCGCGGCGAGCATTTCCAGCTGACCTTCAACACCGGCCTGAACAACCTCGACAGCCAATGGGCCGGCTTGCTGATTTTTGATGAGAGCGGCCAGGTGCTGTCGGCCAACCGCCGCGCCGATAACCTGCTGGGCATCAGCTTGTCGCGGGTGATGGTCGACAGTTTGTTCAAGGTGTCGCTGCTGGAGCTGCTCAACCAACCGGAAGGCCTGCCGTTTTCACTGCAGGCGGCGGGACGCAATCGATTCCAGTGCTTATTGAAGCGACCAAAGCAGATGCCGGTGCAGGCGCGGGTGTTCAGTGCGCCCAAGGCCAGCGAACCGCTGCCGGCAAAGCCCACCGCGATTGGCCTCAAGACCTTGCACTTCGGCGATGTGCGGGTGGAAAAAGCTGTACGCCAGGCAGAGCGCTTGCTGGAGAAGGATATTCCGCTGCTGATCCACGGTGAGACCGGCGTGGGCAAAGAGGTGTTCGTCAAGGCTCTGCACCAGGCCAGTTCGCGCAGCCGGCAGGCGTTTATCGCGGTGAACTGTGCGGCGATTCCCGCCGAGCTGGTGGAATCGGAGCTGTTCGGCTATGAAAAAGGCGCCTTCACCGGCGCCAATCAGAAAGGCAGCATCGGCCTGATCCGCAAGGCCGACAAAGGCACGCTGTTTCTCGATGAGATCGGTGATATGCCGCTGCCGACCCAGGCGCGCTTGCTGCGGGTGTTGCAGGAACGTTGCGTGCAACCGGTGGGCAGCAGCGAGCTGTTCCCGGTGGACCTGCGCATCATTTCTGCCACCAACCGCGCGCTGCGCGAGTGGGTGCAGGCCGGGCGTTTTCGCGAAGATTTGTATTACCGCATTGGCGGGCTGACCCTGGAGCTGCCGCCCCTGCGCGAACGCACCGACAAGCAGGCGCTGTTCCAGCAGCTGTGGCAGCAGCACCGCGAACCGACGCAATGGGCCGGGCTGAGTGCCGAGGTGCTGGCGTTGTTCGACCAACACCCGTGGCCAGGGAACCTGCGCCAGGTCAGCAGCGTGTTGCAGGTGGCGCTGGCCATGGCCGAGGATCAACCGATACGCGCCGAGCATCTGCCGGATGACTTTTTTGTCGACTTGAACCAGGCGCCGCCGCTGCCCACCCAGGACGCGTTGGATGACAGCCTGGACCTGTCACAGCGCTTGAAAGCGGCCGGCGGGAACATTTCCCACCTGGCGCGGGAGCTGGGTGTGAGCCGCAACACCCTGTACAAGCGCCTGCGCCAACCCTAGCGCGGCTTGACCACCACCAGCAGGTCGGTGAAGTACTCCACCTGGATCGGCAGGTTGTCGGCCAGGGTCGCCAGTGCAGCGGCCGTGTCATCGAGCTTGAACACGCCAGACACCCGCAGGTTCTGCAGGGTTTGCGGGTCGAAACGCACCAGGCCATGACGGTAACTGGCCAGGGTTTGCAGCACCTCGCTCAAGGGCTGGTCGTTGACTTTGAGCAGGCCGCGGGTCCACGCATCCGGGTCGTTGCTGCCGGTGGCGCGTGGCGGTTGCGGCTGGCCGTGATCGAGCACCGAGCGTTGGCCGGCCGTGACCTTGACGTCCTCGCCCGTGTCGCCCTTGACCGCCACGGTGGACTCGATCACCGTCACCACCGTGGTGCCATCCGCCGCGCGCTTGACCAGATAGCGCGTACCCAGTGCCGTCGCCGTGCCCTGGTCGGTGCGCACCACAAACGGCCGCTGGGCGTCCTTGGCCACCTCCACCCACAGTTCGCCTTGCAGCAGTTCGATCACGCGCTGGTGGCCGTCGAATCTGACGTCCACGGCCGAATTGCTGTTGAGCTGCAACTGGCTGCCATCTTCCAGGGCGATCTGGCGCCGCTCGCCGACGCCGGTGCGTTGGTCGGCCATCCAGATTGGCGCCTGTTGCAGGCCCAGCCAGGCGCACAGTGCGACACCGAGCAACCCCGCCATCTGGGTACCCCGGGAGCGCCGAGGGGCGAATGCACGGTTCAACGCCAGGCGCGCGGGCTTGGCAGGCACAGTATCGAGGCTGCCCCACAGCGAGCGCATGCGCTCGATGGCCACTGCGTGGCGAGGGTCGGCCTGGCACCAGGCGTGGAAGGCGTGGCGGTCGGCGTCGCTGACGTCTTCGTCGTGCAGGCGTGTCAGCCAATTCGCAGCTTGTTGGATGATCTGTTCGGTACTCACGACAACGGGTCCGCCGCGTGCAGGCTGTGATAACAGTGCACCAGGGCGCTGGAGATGTAGTTTTTGACCGTGCTGGAGGACACCTCCAGGCGCGTGGCGATCTCGCTGTAGGTCAGCCCGTCGAGGCGACTGAGCAGGAACGCCTCGCGGGCTTTGGCGGGCAGGCCGGCGAGCAGTTCGGCGATGCGTTCCAGGGCCTGCAGCGCCACGTGAATCGCGGCCGGGTCGGGCATGCCGGCGTCTTCGCACTGGATCACTAGGGCTTCCATGTAGGCCTTTTCAATACGCCGACGCCGCGCGCCGTCGATCAGCAGGCGCCCTGCCGTGGTGGCGAGAAAGGCGCGAGGTTCCTTGATGGTGTGGGGCTCGGCCAGCATCAATACGCGAATGAAGGCATCGTGAGCCAGGTCGGCCGCGTGCTGGGAGCAACCGAGTTTTTTGCGCAGCCAGCCGTGCAGCCAGCCGTGGTGGTCGACGTACATTGCCGCGAGGGTTTGCTGACGCGTGGGCGTGCCCAGCGCGGCCGGAATGTCATGCATGCGCAAAAATTTCTCAAATAGGAAATATTACCAATTGCGCGAACAATGCCAGTAAACCGACGATGTATCAAGAACCTTTCAGACAACCTAAATTCCTGTAGGAGCCGGCTTGCCGGCGATCGCGTAGGGTCAACCGCTATCGCCGGCAAGCCGGCTCCTACAGTGAAATGGGGTGTTAGCGCCAGCTCCAGGAGACGCCGGTGTAGATGCCCCGGCCATCGGCGGGGGTCGACCGGGCAGCGTCCAGCCCTTTGTCGTCGTAACCCGGCGTGACGGTATTGGCGTAGCGCCGGTTGGTGAGGTTGCGCAGGTCGACCCAGGCTTGCCAGTCCTGTTTCGGCGCGTCGTAGCCGAAGGTCGCGCCGAAGGTGGTGTAGGCCGCTGCGTAGTAGGAATTGGCGTAGTCCACCGCCACCCGCGAGGCATGCTCGGTATTGAGGCTGGTGTAGAAACCGGTCGGGTGGCTGTAGCGCAACTGCGCCTGATAGTAGTGTTTGGGAATGCCGGGCAAGGTGTTGTCGCCGAAGCGGTCGTCGTCGCGGTAGTGGAAATCGCTGTAGGTATAGGCTTGGCGCAAGGCCAGCTGGCCGTTGCGACCGCCGTTCCAAAGCGGGCTGAGCAGGCTCAGCTCAACGCCTTGGTGCACGGTGGGGCTGGCGTTGGATTCGGCGACGATGGCGCTGCTGGTCTGGGTTTGGGCCTGGGTTTCGACGGTGAGCAGTTCATGGCGCACTTCGGAGCGATACAGCGCCAGGTCCCACTGGCCAAAACCGTGCTCGCCACGGGCGCCGACCTCAAGGGTGGTTGCAGTCTGATTGCGCAGGTTCACACCCTCACGTTGCAAACCGGTGGCCGGACCGCTGCCGGGGCCAAAGTATTTATTGGAACCCCAGATCATCGACCACGCATGCGGCGGCTCTACCGAGCGGCTGAGGTTGCCGTACACCTGCAGTTGCGGATTGAAGTCGTAACGCAGGCCGATGCGTGGCGCGTAGTCCCAGTTCTGCTGGCGTGTCGGCGTATGGGTATCGGGATAAGTGACTTCGGTTTCGCGACGGGTGTAGATCGCCGCCAGGCCAGTGGTGAGCCACAGGTCCGGGACCAGCTCCAGGTCGTTGCCGATATGCAGCACGGTGTCGGAACCTAGGTAGCTGTAGTCACGGGTCTTGGTGCCGGGGGCATAAATTGCAGTATTGCCGGCCGGCGTGCGCACGTACTCCGAGGCACCGTTGTTGGGCATCGCCTGGGTGGTGCGCAGGCCGATCGTGGTTGTGCTGGCGTGGCCGAACAGTGTGTCCTGGCGGATGTAGTTGAGGGTGCTGCTGATGTCGGTGTAGGCGACTTTCAGGCGGTTGGTGCCTTCGCGCAGGTCCATCGGGTAATCGTGGTACGCCAGCCCGACTTCGACGCGGGAGCTGTCGTCCAGCTGCAAGGTGGTCTTGTTGGCGATCCAGGTGGAGCCCGGTTGCAGGCGCTTGGAATCACGTGCAGCGTTGAGGCTGTTGGCAGCCGTGGGATCATGGCTGATCTGGTAGCGCGTCAGCTTGCCAGGGCTATCGTTGGTGGTTTCGCGGTAGCGGAAGTAGAAGCGTGTTTCCAGGTCCGGGTTGAAACGGTAGCCGAAGTTGGCCGCAATACCTTTGCCCGTGCCGGCGCTCTGGTGCTGGTAGCCGTCGGACTGCGAGTCGGTGAGGCTGATGTAGTAATCGGCCTCGCCCAGCACCTGGCCCGAGCTGATTTCACGTTGGGCATACCCACGGCTGCCCGCCTCATAGCGCACTTGCAGCTTGGGCGCATCGTAGCCGGTGTGGGTGACGTAGTTGACCGAGCCGCCCAACGCCAGCGCACCCTGATCGAACCCGTTGGCGCCGCGCAGCACTTCGACGCGGCTTTGCCACAGCGGGTCCTTGAGTTCGTAAGGGGTGCCGCCTGGGCCGGTCAGCGGCAGGCCATCGAGCATTTCATACAAGCCCGACGCATGAGCGCCCGGGCTGCGATTGAGGCCCGAGCCGCGAATCGATAGCTTCACGCCTTCGTTGTTCGCCGCCTTGGCGTACACCCCAGCCTGGTACTTGAACACCTCTTCGTTGGTGCTCACCCGGCCCTGCTGCACGCTGCTCATGTCGATGAAGTTAGTGCCGCCGGGCACGCTCCTGAGCTGTGCCTGGGCCACCTCGCCGGCACTGGCTTCGCTGCTGGTGACTTCGACCGGAGCCAATTGCAGGTCTTCGGCGCGTACCAGCGAGCTGAATGTCAGGGCGGTCAACAGGGGCAAAGGGTGGCGCAACAGCATCAGGCAGGTCCTTGGGATTCGGGGGCAATGAGGTGGGATGGCAGGCACGCCCGCCAGGTCACGCTTAATTAACGGACCAGAGCCTTCCCACAACAGCGTCGGACCTGATTTGTTTTCTAAGTCCAAAATCGAATTAACACATGCAAACTCAGTATTTAAAGAAATAACCCGTACGCATTACTGTGACCCCATCGAGTCACCCACGCCCCATGAGAACGCCCCCATGCAAACATCGGCCACCGTCATCGACTTCACGCTCCACCGTAAACGCCGCCAGGCGCGTGCTGCAGCCGAGTTGATGTGGGCGATGTACGCCGCGCGTGCCGGGCTGGCGGTGTTCACCACCCAGGCAGCGCCCTCCAGCGATACTCGCCGGGCGTAAGGCCGATGAATTTCCTGCACGTGCTGCCCGAACCACCCGAGCCCCTGCCCAAACCGAATACCGACGACGATGTGATCAGCCTGTGCGTGGCGCACAACCTGCAACGCCTGCGGGGCAAGCGCCATTTGTCACTGGATGGTTTGGCGCGGGCCTGCGGGGTGAGCCGCGCGATGCTGGCGCAAATCGAATCGGGCCGCAGCGTGCCGTCGATCAAGGTGCTGTGCAAGATTGCCAAAGGCTTGAAGGTGTCGGTGGCAGCGTTCCTGGAAGACCGCGCGTTTGAAGGCGTTGAGGTCTTGCCGGCCCAACAGAGCAAGCGCCTGGTGAGTGCCGATGGCGCGTTTACCAGCCGTGCATTGTTCCCCTACGATACGGCGCGCCAGTCGGAGTTCTACGAGATCCGCTTGCGCGCGCTGGGCGAGGAAGTGTCCGAAGGGCATGGCCCAGGCATCCAGGAAAACCTGGTGGTGGCCCAGGGCGTGCTGGAAGTCAGCGTCAACGACGAGCGCTATCTGCTCTCCACCGGCGACTCGATCCTGTTCTACGCCGACCAGCCCCACCGCTACCGCAACCCGGCCGACAGTGAAGCCGTGGCGTTCCTGGTGATCACTTATCCAGAGCGATTGGACTGACCCTGAATGCAAAAACGCCCCGAATAATCGGGGCGTTTTTTATTGCGCGCGACCTGTCAGCAGGTGCAGCACATCATCGGCATGCCGTTGCAGCTCATCATCATGGGCATGGCGCAATCGTTCATCATTTTGTTCATGAGCATGCAGCAGTTTTTCATCATGTCCATGCTCATGCCGGGCATCGGCATCATTTTGCACATCATGCTGTCGGACATCATGGTGCACTCCATCATGCACGTCATCATCGGCATCGACATGCCCATGGACATCATCGGCATCATCGGCATGTTCATGCCGGTCATCATTTTCATGGCGTCGGCCGACATGCCCATCATCGACATATTGGCGCACTGCATCATCATCGGCATGCCGCAGTTCATCATCATCGCCATCATTTCGGCGTTGGTCTTGAACTGAGCCATGTCCATACCGGCTGCTGGCTTCATGGTGCACATCATGGCGTCAGCGGCCATCTCGCACTTCATGGTGGCCATCATCATCGGCATGCCCATCATCGGCATCATTGGCATGGCGGTGTTCATCGGCATCTGCATTGCATTCATCATGTTCGAAACTCCGTAATCGACAGGAAATGGCTAAGTTCTGGCGCCGATTCTAGAGGCGCCGGGCAGCGGCGCAAGACGACGGCAGAGCAGCGGCAAAGGCTGTTCGCAGGAGAGCTTAGTTGACCCGAACAGCCATGCCAGGCGCGATAACAGCAGTTCTGACGTGATCGCGGCGCTTATGTCCATTGACGATTCGCATTCGACGCTTCAGATATTCGATCAAGGAATGGCATCCAATCACAAGGAAATAAACGTTCTAACTGCGGTGCAAAAAAAACCATTTCCGCCATGGATCAAAGCGTCTGCATCAACTCATCCGCCTCGGAGCCGGCGGGAAACCTGAAACCATACATCTCGTCACACCCCAGGATCTCGACCAGGGCTTCGCGCAGCTGCGCCTCTGTTTGTCGATCACGCAGCAACTTGTGCGCCGGCAACAACACCTCGGCGGGCACGCCCTGGGCGCTCGCAGCATCGATCACGGCAAACAGGATAAATCGCAGGCGGATTTCGCGATCAGTGGGCCAAACGGTTTTTTGCTTACCCAACGCAGGCACTCATTTTTTAAGAAAAGTCCGAGGCTATTGCCCACCGAGAGGTGTTTCAAGCCGAGGGCAACAAGATAGGCCACCTCCTACAAGTTAAAGGGAAACGGCGTACTCGATGTCACCGAAGTAAACGCCCAAACCCGTCACTACTGCACCGGCAGGAAATTCATCAGCAACAGGCTTTGCGCGTAGTTGAGGCCGATGCGTCGGTAGCGTTCATCGAGCATCTGGGTCAGCAGGTCGAGGCGTGCGACGATCTTGCCGAACTCCACGGCAAAGCTGAGGTTGCTGCCCTCCTCCGAGATCTCGTTGGAGAACAACAACAGCGCACCATTGGCATCCTGGCGCTGGCTGAGCAACCAGGTGGCTTTCTCGATATTGCGCGCGGCGTTGCTGACAAATTGCGGGTTGATCGAATCGGTCATGTAGAACTCGGTCCTCCCGCCGTGCGCGGTCACCAGCATGCTGCCGATCGCGTAGATAAACGCGCCGACCCGGTCGCCACGAAACTCGGGGCTCAGGGAATAGCTCAATGCCGTTAGGTCGCGGCGGTCGCCCAGTGCGGGCAATGGTCGACGATTCTCGATGGCCAGGCGAATCTCCCGCGCCGCGCTCACCGCATCCGGGTAACCCGACTGCCGCCACTGGCTGGGGTTGCGCAGGTAGAGCTTGTTCATCAGCAGGTAGAGGCTTTGCAGGTTGTCACGCATGCCCAGGGTGGCCATGCGGTCGACGCTGGTCTGGAAGAACTCATCGGGCTTGCCATTGCTGAATTGCTTGGCGATATCGCGGCCTTGTTGCTGGGTACAGCCGCTGCCGCACAACATGAGCACACTGGCCACTAACAGCGGCCAGTGCATCCGTCGACGTGTGAAAGGTATTAATGTTCGATCCATCGGCACCCGATCTGATTCTTCTCGCCACACACGGAATTAGCGTGGCCGGGACAGAGATAGAGCCGAAGAATGTCAAAAAGTGCGATGGTGGAGGACGATTGCTGAAGATTCACACAGCGGGCTGGAGGGCCGCGAGTGTGCAAACTGCCTCTTTATGAACGCTCGCTCTCAAAGTCGGCTCGCTCGACCTTGTAGAAGAAGTTCTCTTGCATACCGTTTGCCAGCTGTTTGGTAGAGGTGTGCGAGAACCGCCCGCCGATTTTCTCCATGGCGCGCTGTGAGCGGATGTTCTGCGCCGCCACATGAAACCAGACCCTGTCGACCCACTGGAACGCGTGCCTGAGCATCAAGCGCTTGAGCTCGCCGTTGGCGCCACCGCCCCATTTCTCCCGCGCCAGGAAGGTGTAGCCAATAGCGACCTCGCGCTGCTCTTCGTTGAATTCGTAGTAACGGGAGCTTCCCACCACCTGTTTGCTCGCACGGTCGAGAACCACCAGTACGCTTTCAGACGTTAGCGCGTCGGCAAACCATTCACGAAAGACCGGCTCTTGGTAGCGCGTGGGGCTGGGGTGTTGGGCCCAGATCAAGGGGTCGCGGGCGATGGTGTACAGGGCGTCGAAATCGGTGGCTTCGAGCGGGCGCAATTCAAGGGTTTCGCCCGTGAGTGATGGAAAAAGAGGCAGTGAATGCATGGGGTTCATCCTGAAAGATGAATGAAGCAGCGTTATTTATTGGGCTCGAATTTCACAAACATCATTGCGAAAAAAAAGCCTCCAACTGCGGCCAAGTAGGTTGACTGATATCCGGGGACGTAGTAATCGAGCCCAAAGTTGGCGGCGGTGATGACAGCGAACGCCAGGAAAAACTGTTTGCGAGAAAAACGGCTCAGGTAACGATTTGCTGCCGCGTTAATGGTCTTGAATCTGTTCATTGTGCTTCGTCCTTGAGAAAACAGGGCAATCCTAACCTGGCCGCACTTGTGCCCGTCGGGCACGTCAACGCTTATCGTGAACTTCGGGTGGCCAGGCATTGAAGAAAAATATAATCCCGGGAATCATCACGCAGACCCAGTAGGTGCTGGGATAGGAAATCAGTCCGATCATCCAAATGATCATCAAACTTGCCCCTGCCCGCCGTCGACGCTTGGGGGTGAGCCACTCCCTGAACGCTTCAAGCTTTTTACTCGCCATCGATAAATTCCCGGTCAGATAACGGACAAAACCTATCACCGCCTGAAACAGGTCGCGCAAGGCAAAGGTCCGCATTTCTGGCTATGTAAAAACAAAGCCCGCGCCGATTAAAAGCAAATGCCCCGACTAGTCGGGGCATTTGCTTGTGTGGCCTTGTATCGATCAAAGCGGCTTTTCAGCGTTGTGCATGAGCAACCACCGTCGGAACAAAGGCGTCATTATCGGGCCTGGCGAAGCACCAGTTCCGAAAGACGGGTCTTGACGCGGAAGCAGAACTCACGAATTTGAAATTGATAAGCGGGCATCACCATGTAGTTCAGGTCGGCACCGATGGAATCTTTGATTTCCATGTATTTAGCCGTCTTGGCAGCAATGGCCTGGTATTGCGCCTCGTACTTGTCGTAAGACGCCTTGCTGTAAATCTTCAAGACATCCAGCTCTTTGCGGCATTGCTCAGCGCGACTCTGGTTCAGGCTGGTGTCTGATTCGTCCTGAGCGGCCTGCGAAGAGGCCGGGGCCTCGGAGCTGACAGTGAGGGGCGCAGGTGCGGCTTCATAGCGCACAGTGTAATCGTGGGGTGTCGACGGTGCGGCTTCAGGCGGCGCTGCCTGGACGACGGCAGGTGGTGGAGCCACTTTAGGTTGTTCTGGAGTTTTCGTAGCGCAACCCGAGAGGGCAAGTCCGACCACTACTGCGATGCCACACATTTTATCCATCGGTTCCACCAAAAAGTAATTACGGTTGGCTGAGTCGTTAGGTTCTAGGTAAAAGTAGTCGCTCACTCAATGATCGAGTGTAATTTTTCTACCAGCCTCAAGGCGCTCAGCCTCTCTTCCTTGAGCGCACAGATGACGGATAATAGTAAAAAAACAAGGAGATGACGAGTAAAAGCTCATCAGAAAAGTCACAAGTTTAGTAGGACATTTAACCTGAGCCCGGCAGATGCAAGGAGTGAAAATTGCTTCCTGAACTGAACCTCTACACGGTACGCGCTAAACGCATCGCTAAGATACGCGCAAAAGTAGGCCTCTACTTCGTTGCGGCGCTGTCCTTTCTCGCCGGCATGACAGACGCCATCGGCTTCACGGCCACGGGTGATTTTGTTTCTTTCATGAGCGGGAATACCACACGACTCGCCGTTTCAATCGGGGCTCATGATGACTCCACAGTGCTCGGCATCACGGTTTTGATCCTGACTTTCATCCTCGGCAACGCACTGGGCGCAATCGTCGCCCGCATCGTCGGCCGGCGTTCCTGGCCATTGCTGTTTTGCGTTGGCGCCCTGCTCTGCCTGGCCACGGTCATGCCGACGGCATTTCTCGCACTTGTGTGCGCGGTGCTGTCCATGGGCATGATCAATGCCGTGGTCGAGGAGATAAATGGGCTTCCAATCGGACTGACCTACGTCACCGGCGCGCTATCACGCTTTGGGCGCGGCCTTGGACGTTGGTTACTGGGTGAGCGCAGGCATGGCTGGAGAGTTCAGCTTATCCCGTGGGCCGGCATGCTGATGGGGGCTGTGGCAGGTGCGTTGCTGGAGCGTGAACTGGGCCTGTTTGCGTTTACAGTCGACGGTGCGTTGGCGATTGGCCTTGCGTGTGCTTCGGTCATGATCCCACCACGCTGGCAGAGGGCTTATATGCCGGGGTAGCGCTGTCAGGCGTTTGAACGAGAGGCGCCTGATCGCGAGACCGACCTGCTGCCATTGAGGCCAAACCCCAGAAACACAAAAGCCCCGCATTCGCGGGGCTTTCGTTTGAATCTTGGCGGGAAACCAGGGATTCGAACCCTGGAGACGCTATTAACGTCCGCCGGTTTTCAAGACCGCTATGCAAAATCAAGCGGGCTGGTGCCTTGAAGGCCGCTGGCGTTCCTTTACTCGCAGCTACCAACCAAGCTACAGGCCGCATTCTGCAAGGGGTGCGGTTTTGGTTTGGGAACTGTTTTTGCCCCCTCCCCCGGCGTCCTGCCGACCGAACACAATCCACCAATAGCCCGCGACTCGTGAGACAAATCATATGGCTGCGTTCGGCCAGAAGCAGTCATTGCAGGCGCTGAATCGGACGTAGTTGACGTCTGAAGTGATGAGGGTTCGAATCTCTCCTTCATCGCCAAATTGATAAAACTCAAACCACTGATTTTACAGGAGAAATTCGGGGTTTTTGGCGTCCGAAAAATACCCCCATTGGACTGCCATGGGACTGGTGCGCTATTTTGGTGCGAAAACTAAAGCCAGTGATTGAGAGTTCTCTGGCATTTCATTTGGTCCCCAACGACTCGCCCAAAGTGTGGCTACTTTCGGCCATTGGTAGGCGCGGGAGCTGGAAAGCGCAGGCGCGGCGATTACAAGACTGTCTTGCTTTTTCCTATTTATAGGTGATGGTGAAACTGGCGGAGGCCTTGGCGATGCCGGGCTGAGGTCCGTTGGAGTCACCTGCGGTCTGGATGTAGCGGGCACCAAACTGCAAGACGGTATTACCGTCCCGGATTGGCATGATTGGCACGTCGATACCCAGTGGTAGCGGGGTTCCATCCTGCTTCAGCACTTGCACGGCGACACCGGTGGCGGTGGCCTCGCTGTTAAGGCCGAGTACACCTTGGCTGGCGTCAACAATTGTCGAGCCCTTTATGCCGTCCATGCGGATATTAGCGTTGTTACCCTGGAAGTAGTTCCAGGAGGGATTGCCAGCGTAGGTCCCCGCCACGCACCTGTTGAGCGTGATATTGAAGCTTTGAGTTGGCGTCACGGTGCCCGGCCCGTTAAAGATGCGCTTCTCCCAGTTTTTCATGGGCACATCGATGATGCTACCTACGCCTTCTGGCATACCGCAGCCAGCCACGGTGACGGTGCCCGTCAAGCGACCGTCGATCCAGTCCTGGGGCGTGCCGTTATTGTTGATCGTCGCGGTGTAGACCTGAAGGTTGCCGAAATCATGAGTACCCGCGGGGATCGCCCCAGTCTTGACCAATAACAGACTGTTATTCAGTTGTTGGCCGTATCCACCACTATTACAACTGTTCAGCATGAGAGGGAAAAACCAGTCAGCCGACGCGCGGCATAAATAGGCCGGACGAGACTCGTTGACCATTAGGGCGCCGATCCCCGGAACGTTGGTCGCGTAAAGCGCAGCACCTTGCGTAGCCCCTACTGCTGCTCTAATTGTGGGGCTCTTGGCACCCAGCATGGTGAACTGAATCGAGAACGGCGTGCTGGTGGTGCAATTAGCGATAGGAAACCGAGTGTACTTCACTAGGCCGATGGTCGAACCCACAGGAGCATCCTGAGGGATAAACAGATCACCGACGGCGTGAATACTTTGGGTTTGTCCCATGGCCGAGCAGTCGGCCATCGCCATCTCGGCCATGGCAAACGGTGCCACCGCCAATGCGCTCAAGAGTAGGCGTTTTTTCCACGTAGTCATCTGTTTCAAGGATGGTGTCCTCCGCGCACAGCATCCATCACCTGGTAACCTTCGGTGGCGAGCGTGCTGTTGATATCCATATTGGTTTCACATTGCTGGGCAGCCTTGCTGTTCCACTTCATCGTGTGCGTCGTGCCCTTGCCGGCGGACAGCAACACTTGGCCGGCCTGGCCGACGCTTCCGTACGAGGCCACGCGCTCTTGCTATACGGCGTGACGTAAGGCATTAGGGCATGCAGGCGATCAGTTGTCGGCCCCGGTCCTCTTGGTAGAACGGGCCGTTCAACGAATGTGAGTATCAGAGTTGGGACGAAAAGGTTACGTATGAATTGCGCCGTGCTCTTGTAGGAAATTTCCTACTGATAGCTGAGATCAGATCGTGCTCCATCCTTCGCCTGGCAGTTCCTTCTGTCCATGCAGCGCATCTACCGCTTCGGTCAACCGCGTGGTGCCCAGCTCGTTGCGTGCAGCCTCCAGTTTTTCACATCAGCGAATCAACCCCTGGATCTTGATGATCCGTGGGCGGCATTTGCTCCGGGGAGCTAGATCCGCAAGGTTTCGCAAGTCTTAGGGTAGTAAACAACTGCATCATGCGTGGGATTCTCGACGGCCTTTAGTTGCCTGCCGCTAAGGGCCGCTTTGGAGCGATTACGAGCTTGAAGACAGATTGATTGATGCTGTATGCGAGTAACGCCGCTTATGTTCAAAAGGCCCCCACACCGAGCCGGGTGTGGGGGCTTTTTTTGGGCGCCTGGAAACCATTTCCCCTTACACTGGTCCACCACAGCCCCCAGATATTGGTTACCCACGTTCAACCATTCGCCGGAAGAGGTTCGCGCTTATGAGCGACAACACCGCAAACCCTGCTGGGCCGCAATACGGAAGCGCACGGCGAGACACTTCACCGAGCGGGGTAACTCTCCCGACGCACTTTCTCAACTATGCGTGGGACCTTGAGTTGGCTCATATAGTTAAGGCGCCCGACGCGGAGCTTGTTGAGTATCACGTTGCGCGTTCGCAAGGGTTTGCCTGGGGGCTGCGCGCCGCTGACATGATCAATGAAGACGTGCTCAAAGCGATGACCGAAGCAATCGCTGGTGCTGAGCAGAATGCTTATACACGTATCGCGCAAAATGATCATGAGAGCGGTTGATCCATGTGGATTGCCAATCGGAGCATTAGAAAGTGCCTCCCTCTTGGCGGCTAAAATTGGGCATATCACTTTCTTAGACCTCCATGCTCTAGGCGAGAATGGCCCCAGAGCGAAAATGGCGTTAGCATTCCGCCTCACTCGGCTTAAACAGCCTGTTTTTCAGATCAGGGTCGCATCGTGGAAAAGCTAAAACGCCTCCAAAGTGGAATCGAAGGGCTCGACGCTCTGCTCAAGGGAGGGCTGGTCGCGGGCGCTTCATACATAATCCAAGGGCGGCCAGGTTCTGGCAAAACGATCCTAGCCAATCAACTCGGGTTCCATCATGCGAACAATGGAGGTCGGGTTCTGGTCGCCACACTGCTGGCCGAGTCACACGATCGTCTTTTTCAGTTTCTTTCCACTCTGAGCTTTTTCGATGCTTCTAAAGTGGGCGCTGAAATTCAGTTTGTCAGTGCGTTTGACACCCTTGAGAATGAAGGACTAGACGAGGTTGTGAAGCTGCTTCGGCGTGAAATAAGCCGGCAAAAAGCCACAGTGATGGTGGTAGATGGCTTGCTGAACGCTCGCTCAAAAGCCGACTCGCATATCGATACCAAAAAATTCATTTCTGAGTTGCAAGGGCACGCTGCGTTCGCTGGTTGCACCGTATTATTTCTCACCAGCTCCCGTCTCGACGATGGCAGCCCTGAGCACACCATGGTTGATGGTGTGATTGAAATGGGCGAAGAGCTATTTGGCACTCGCTCGGTACGTCGTATTCAACTGCGTAAAACTCGCGGCAGTGGAGCAATGACAGGCCTTCATGAGTGTGAGATTACCGACGAAGGATTGGTGGTTTACCCTCGACTCGAAAGTCTCTACAGCCATCCGTCCGCTCCCGACAGCGCCGATATGACGCGTATTCCTAGTGGCATTGGTTCGCTGGACGGCATATTGGGTGGAGGCCTTTACAGTTCCAGTGTGTCTCTGGTCATGGGCCCATCCGGGATTGGTAAAACGACTCTGGGTCTCAAATTTATATCCGAGTCGACGGTGGATGCACCAGGACTGCATTTTGGCTTCTACGAGAGCCCACAACGGTTGCGACTCAAAGGCCAATCACTGGGTATCGATATCAAGGGTATGGAGGACAGCGGCGCCCTAAGCATCGCATGGCAGCCTACTACTGAAGGCCTGCTGGATGGGCTGGGCGCACGACTGCTGAATATCGTTGAAGAAAAGGGCATCAAGCGCCTTTTCATTGACAGCCTCAGCGGTATGACACGAGTCTCGACAAATCCCGCACGGATTACTGACTTCTTTAGCGCTCTGATGAATGAGCTGCGATCCAGGGGCGTAACCGTATTCGCATCCTGGGAAATGCGCGATCTATTTGGCTCCGAGGTAAGCGCGCCAAACTCTGATCTGTCCAGCATCGTCGACAACCTGATGCTTATGCGTTTCTCTGAGAATCACTCTGAACTTAGCAGGACGCTTTCCATTCTTAAAGTACGAGACAGCTCTTATGACCCCTCGCGCTTTGAGGTAGTCATCCATGATAAAGATGTTTTCCTGACGAAGGCTTCAAGACATGAACCATCAGTTCCCACTGAGTCATCTCCAGGTTCAATTTCTTAAGCTTTTGAGTGGGTTGAACTGAAATGACCACCATCCTGGTCGTCGACGACGAGTATTTGATCGCTGACATTCTCAGCTTCGCACTGGAGGATGAGGGGTTCATGGTGGTAACCGCCAGCAATGGTCGAAAAGGGCTGGAGGTGCTCGATAGAGAAAGGCCTGCTCTAATCATTACTGACTTTATGATGCCGGTCATGGACGGTCTAGAGTTCGCTACATCTGTGCGAGCGCTTCCTTCCGGTAACGATTTGCCGATCATCTTGATGAGCGGTGCTCAGGCACACATCGGCATGCAGAGATCGGATCTGTTTGATGCAGTATTGGCAAAGCCATTCAATATCGATTTGATCATCGCCGAGGTTAGAAAACTCTTAAGTTCCGAGTAGCTGGCAACCGTTCAAAACAATGTGAATCACCCTGGGTTTCATAGATAGTCGTGGTATCCGTTTTTGGACCACAGAACTTACTCATGAACAGCCGCTTCGAGTCGGTTGCGGTCAGCCGTGACAGGCAGCAACCGGCCATTAGCGGACCTAGAAGCTCCTGCAGTTAGACTGCTTTGGGCACGGTTAAAATGAAACAGGGACGGATCGTTCAATAGCGCTAGCTAAATCATCCAATTCGCTCGCGGATAGGCTCTAAACGTCCGCTAATGAATTTAAACCGGCGGAGTTAAGCACTGCGTGCGCTTGTCATCATCAAGATAATAGAGTCCGTCGATTTGCCCCGTCATCTGTGCCATTCCAAGCAAAGGCTCGGATTCAAACGTGATCGGAAAAACCAAGCGTGTGGCTTCACCCTGAATCCAGTCCTCCCATACAGCTTTGAGAACTCCTCCCCAAAAGGTCATGGAGGACCCATCGGGTAAAAACAGGTTAGGTTGGATATGACCGATGTCGTCGGTAAGACTCCAGTACACATACCCAGCGTAACTGGCTCCATCAGCGCCGCGAAAAACTGTTCTCACCAGCACAGTCGTATCGCACTCTTCCAGGCAGGGGCGAACAATTTCCCAGTCATCATCGTCCATCGGGAAATACCAGACACCGTGCTCTCGGAAGTCTTCCTCAGTTAATTCATAAATTAGCTTGCCTTGCATGCTGACCCTCCATCTACGCCGCCGGTCTCATCCATTGCCCGCCTTGAGGCAACGTTACTTAGCCGTTAAGGCGTTGTCGATCATTCTAAGGAGCGATTTGCACACGGTCTGGGGAATGCTCGACGTCCGCTTTTGGCCGATTGCCGCCTTTCGCGAAGGGCGGCTCAAGGTCGAGAGTGGGCACTCACGACCTTGGAGTGGGCTCCCCATCGCCAACTGCTACGCTGTTCACTCCACCAGAGGAACGCCGATGCCCAACTCAGACCTGCTCCCTTCCCTACTCTCCAAGCTCTACGAAAACCAGCTGGCCCTGGAAGCATCCATCATGGAGATTTCCAACTGGGTTGAGCAGCGCGGCTCCGCTGATGTAGCTGAAAACGTCCGCGGCGCCCTGTCCGCCATCGATGAAAATGAAGAGTTCATTAAGCTCGCACTCGCAGTGCTGATGGCGCCCGACTGATCATCGGAAATAGTGTGCTGCTCGTCGCCTCAAATCGCGTCACGCCCAAACCTCGATTACTGCATGCACATACAGTATTCGAGCTTCTATACCATGCCCATCGATCAAGACACCTGCGAGTGGCTCGGATGCCCTACGCCTCTAGAAATGTACCAGCACCAGTGCGCCATGCTTGAGGACGAACTGACCCAGACCGTGGCCATGCTGCGCAAGGCGAGAGCCAACGTCGCCGGCCTGGTCCAGATGAATGACCTGCTTGCTGCCGGAAAAACCTCGGCAGAGGCAAAGCTGAGGGAAGCCCTCGAGCGCAGTTCATCCATTAGAAATGAAAAATCTGACAATTTGAGCTTTCGTACCATCGATCTTGTTACCGAGCAGCGCGACCACCTGTTCAGGGAGAACCAGCGGTTGCTTATGGAGCTGAAAGTATTCAGGGGGCGACAGCCCTGACGTACGCTTGGCACGCCCGAAGCGCGATCAATCCTTGGTCGCCGGCATCGGTGATGGCGATAATTCGTTTAGCATGCGCGGGGTCAAGTTGGGCGCGACGGGCCGCATGAACCACGCCGACGGCGTCGGCGGCGGCAGGCACGTCGCAACCACTGGCTGGATCTTCGGCGAGGAGGACTGACAGCCGAACATCAGCAGTGGCAATGCGATCGCGCAGAAGAGCCTGGCTGCGTTGTGCATCGGATAATTCCTTCGTGTGTTGTTGGTCCTGGGCGGCGAGCTTCTGCTCGGTGGCCAGGCGCTTTTGCTGCTCGGTGCGGGCCTGGGCCGCTGCAGCACTACTGATTGCTGCAAGGTCATCTTTGTGCAGGCCTGCCTGCTCGGCTAGCTGCTTGCCCATCCGCCAATCCTGAACCTGCCAGGTGCCAGCTGCTGCGATCACCATCGCCAGCAGGAGGGAGGCCAAGATCTGCCCGGTCGTCATGCTGCCCCCAGGAACATCGCCCGCTCGGCCAGGCGCCGCTTGGTTAAGCCGGCCAGCACCTGGCCACCGGCCTTGTTCCAGCGCGGAAACTGCTCTGCCGCGCTGGCGTAGTCGCCGGCATTCAGCAGCTTCAGCAGGGTCGACGAGCTCAAGTTAGCGGCGCCCAGGTTGTAGGTGAAGCTCATGAGCGCATCCCACTGCGCCTGATTCAACGGCACCTTGACCAAACGCTCGATCTCAGGCTCAAACCGCCCAATGTCGTTCATCAGCATCCGCTCGGCCTGCTCGTTGGTGATCGTCATACCGGAGGTGATTCCGCGTGTCGCGCCGTAACCGATCGTCCGGACGCTAACCGAGTCTTGGTAGGACTTGAGGCGTAATCCTTCGAACGACTTGATGAGGCTCACGCCTTTTTGTGATGTGCGCATGCTTTTCTCCAGACAATAAAATGCCCGCTCAATGGCGGGCATTTTCAATAGTAAAAAATCTATTCAAATATCAAACAGCATAAGACGCTTTTTTAGCTGCCCTCTTATTACCTCGGGCGTCTGCCCACTGCTGTATCTTTCTTCGGCAAGGCTCTTCAATAACGTGATGACCAAGCGCCGACAAAACCACGAGAACAATAAATGCAGAAACGCACAGCAGCCAGTTAATTTCAAGCAAGGGAAAAGCCTCAATCAAGTCACTGCGAAACGTCACCAACAACAGCAACACGAGCGCCTGAAAAGAATAAAAGCAGTAACTTATTTTCCCAAGCCATACAAACCACTCATTTGAAAGCAACCTTGATATACGCCCATCGGACTGGCATAGCCCTACAACCAGTACAACAATCACCGGTAGCACAAACCAATTATAGCCAATGTAGGGCAACCCAAATCTTCTTAAGTTTATTAGCACTACGAATGCTAGCAAAACACTAACAACCGCTAAATTGGGATAAGGCAGCCGAAAGCCTCTCTGAACAGCCAAAAACCCGCAAACACCTAAAAGAAACTCAGGTAGCCGAAACGCAGGTAAAGCATAGAAGAAAGGCATCGAAAGGTCCGGCCACACTCGCCCCAGCTGTCCCGGAGCCACCGAACAGAGGTACACCAGCACCGCGAACGCTGCTAGCTTCTTATTCGACAACCTCGCCATCCAGGGTGCAATAAATGGAAGCATCGCATAGCAAAAAATCTCAACCGAGATAGACCAACTTCCACCGTTATTCCAAAACTTGAAGTAGCTTGGCACCCAAGCCTGAAGCACGAATATGTTTGTTACAACAAGAACAAATGTATCCCATGCAGGCAACTTAACTGCGCCTACCTGACTGCCGAATATCCAAGGCAAAGTACTCAGCGCAGCCAACACATAGATAGGATAGATCCGAGCCAATCGCCGAACAAAATAGCTTTTTTTATCTTCGTATCTTCCTGAATACTGATAAGCGAGAAGAAACCCAGACAGCACAAAGAAAACTGACATCCCCACAGCGCCTTGGGCTATTACATGCCCAACGATGCCACCCGGAGAAAACGGCCAACTAAGCTCGAAATGAAAAAGGAATACATACAATGCCGCTACAAACCTAAGCCCAGTTAGCGGGAGTATTTCATTTTTAGTAGACAAACCAATCTTCCCTGAAGGCAAAATTCCAAAGCCGCGAATCTTACCGGACGCACCGTAGTTAAGCCACACCATTGCCAAATCCCATCTTTGATTCGAGCTGGCAAATACAAACCAATTTCATATAAGCGCCATTGATTAGCCAACACGTTACGACGTCAAAGCTCCAGAACCTTGACCTCTTTGGACTTTTTCTTCTTGGCTTTGGCTCTGGCCTTCCCTTTCTTGCCGCCATTGCACTCAACGGTGGTGGACCAGCCCGCCTGAGTGAACACCTGCTCTACCGAGTCGACCAGGTACTCACCATCAATGCCGGCCTTGAAGCCCTTGGCGCTAACGGATCGCTCGGCAAACAGATCAGTGCGCCCAGGCATTTCCAGGCGAACCCCGGCCGAGGACCGATTGAACGCTGTCAGCCGGGCCTTAGCCGCCTGCTCTGCTGCAGTCTTGTTGGGATAGATATGCCGGTCGGTGTGAACCGATGGCAGCCCATCGGGCACATCGGCGTTATCCAGGCTGATGAGCTTCAGCTCGCCGGTTTTCTTGTCTTGGTGCTTGGTGGCCACCGCCTTGTGCGCGTTGCGGTCACCTAGGCGAAATTGCCACCGGCTGACGTCTCGGCGTGTGATGGTGACGGCGCCGAAGGCTTTACCGCTCGCGCTGGTGCCGCCGTCGCGCGTCATGACAATCAGCTTCCCATCCGCCACCTTGGCCGTGCAGTCGTGCTGCTTGGCAATGCGCGTGATGAAGTTGAAGTCGGACTCGCTGAGCTGGTCAGCCCGGGGCACGTTCGTTGAGACGTTGCACACCGGTGTCCAGCCGTTACGGGCGGCCACGTCGGCCACGATCTTGGACAGCGGCACGTCTTCCCAGCTGCCGCTACGCACGGTCTTGCCGGTGCCGCGCATGTCACCGGCCTTGCCGCGCACGACGATGGTGTCAGGCGGGCCGGATATCTCGACTTCATCCACCATGTAACGCCCCAGGCGCACCATGGACGTCTCGGCGTAGCCCATGTAGATCTCAATGCCGGCACCGCGCTTTGGCAGCGCCACGGCGCTGTCACGGTCATCAATGCGTAGCTCAAAGTCGTCCGACTCCATGCCGGGCTTGTCAGTGGTTTTCAGCAACAACAGGCGGTCATTGATCAGCGCGGTAATGTCTTTACCGTCTGCAACGACGCGAAAGCGAGGGGTCATGGTTCACCCTGTTACCCCGCCAACGCGGGGGAATGTTGACGGCAGTTACGCGTAACGGGAAGGAAGGACGGCCAGGCCTGGCTAATCCCAAAGCATCACAACTTCTTCAGTCGGCGCCGGCATGTCCGGCAGTACAATCAGCACGCCGGCCCTGTACGGCTGGGCCTCATCGGCCAGGCCTTGATTGGCATCGAGCACGGCCTCCACGGTGCCGACAAGGTGCCCGTAGTAGTTGTTGCAGATGGTATCCAGCAGATCCCCATCAGACGTTCTGCATGTCGTCGCCATAGCGCACAAACTCCAGGGTGAAACCTTGCTTACGCGGGATGCCGCCAGCCAGCAGCGCGCTTTGTTCTTCGTCAACGCTGGTCATGCACCAGGTACCCAGCACGTCGCCATAGCCGGTGGTCAGCGTCAGGGGCTGCAACTTGGCCCCCAGGCTGCGCAGGGTCTCAAGCTGCTTAAGACCGCCCTTGAAGCTCGGGAAGATGGCGCCCTTAAGCGTCAACTTCTCCTCCCCCATACCGATGGCCTGTTGCGCCGGCCGACGCGTGAGGCGCTCCTGGGAGGCCCAGCGAAAGGCTGACGAACGCCGCAGCTCATCAAAGGCCGCCGTGTCGAGGTTGAAGAAGTACGGCGGCTGCTTCGGATCACGCGGCTGCATGATCATCAGATGCGGAAAGGGCTTTACCGCTTCAGGCGCCGGCGTGGCATCAGTTGCGAAGGCCCCGGTCGGAACAATGCCCGCCAGAGAGGGGCTGGCCTTGCCGGCAAGACTGTTGATCACCGATGCTGCCCGGCCGGCCTGCTCCTTCAGTGCACCCAGGCGCTCATCAATCTGAGACGCCGCCCGGGTTGCCGCGCTGTACACCGACACCACCTGGCCAACCTTCGCCTGGGCGGCCGTAACGCCACGCATAACGCGCTGTAGCTTTTCACCCACGGCCGGGCCCACAAAGGGCACACCCTCAAGTTCAGACGCGGCGCCGCTCAGCTCACTGATTGCGCCGTCCACTGGCCCAATCACCCCATCGAGGCTACGGCGGCCGGTTTCACCCGCCGCAGCCAGATACTTCACGCTTGATTGCAACTGTTCCATGTAGCCCATAAATCCCCCAGATCAAAGGTGCGAGTCGTCGTAGAGCTTGCGGCTCTCCAGCTGCTGAGTGATTTCGCGCTGCTGCTGTGCGATGTATGGCTGAAGCTCACGGGCAAGCTGTGCCGGATCCTTCACATCGCCTTGCACCGTCACCTGAATAGGCGCGCTGATATCAACCTTCTGCTCGATCTTCGGCGCCGGCGGCTTGGCCGGCACTGCCATCAGCGAAAGCGCCCCGGGCGTGCTCGATGTCGGTTGTGAGGCCAGTGAGCGCACCACGTCGCCACCCACTGGGCCTGGCGTTTTCACCGCCCCCGGCATCAACAGCGTGCTGGTGCCAGTGCCCTTGGGCGCAAAGGACGCCGCGATACCGCCCATCACAGGCGGGATGTCCTTGCCGGCATTGGCCATCATCAGCGGCCCGGCGTCCGGCATTTTCTTCAGCCCATCATCGCCACCAAAGAATGACTTACCCAGGTATCCGCCCAGGGCATCGCCGCCCATGCTGCCCAGGTACGCCCCCAGCAACCCACCAACAACGGTGCCGATCACTGGGACCACCGAGCCAATAGCCGCACCAGCGGCGGCGCCTGCGAGTGAGCCTGCCAAGCCCCCAACCGCCCCACCGTAGCCTTCTGCCTTTTCATCCTGGGTAGTGGCGTTGTCGTAGATGCCTTTGACCTTGAAACCCGCCTCGATGACCGCCAGGGCCGCAGGCAGCTTCGCGCCCTTGGGCAAGCCCAAACCGCGACCACCCGCCTTCCCGCCCTTCCCGCCCTTCCCGCCGTCAATACCACCATCGAGCCCACCCAAACCGCCTGCAGGAAGGTTGGTCACGATCACCTTTTGAGGAATGTTCGGGTTGCCCATCAGCGACCCACGGCCGATGTTCAACAGCCCTCGGCCAATCTTCAGCGCACTCAAGGCCGCGCCCAACGTGACTGCACCGGCCGCCACACCGGCAATCACCGCCGTTACGGGCTGATACTTGTTGGCCAGGTCAGCCAGTGCATAGCCGACCTTACCCAAGCCATCCGCCACCTTGTCGGTCAGCGGCCGCAGGCCATCACCCAAGCTGATCATGGACGCTTCCATGCCTGCCGTGGCTGCCGACCATTTGCGATTGGAGGTCTCCCGGGCCTTGGCCGCGTCGGCCTCGATCTTGGTCTTACCGTCGGTGTCCTTGATCGTGACCATATCGGCCTTGATCTTGTCGCCGTATTTGATTTGCGCGAGCAAACCCGCACTGGCACTCTGATCGCTGACGATGTTGGCCAGGCCGGCCGCCTCAGTCAGGGCCACCATGGCCTGCTGTTCCTCGGCGCTGCCATCCGCCGCCGCCTTGATCTTGGCCTTGAGGGCCTCGATCTTCTTGGCCTTCGCGGGATCCTGACGCTTGATCATTTCCTGGCTGAGCATGATGAAGGCGTCGACCGGATTGGCCGCCTTGCCGCTTTTCGTCGCAGCCAGAATAGAGCCGGCCAGGTCGTAGCCTTCCTTGGCGAAGCGCTCCTGACTGGTGCTGCTGATCACCGCGTTCAACAGGTTGTTCATGTTCGTTGCAGCGGCCGCAGAGTCCTGCGTTTGCGAGTATTGCGACTGCAAACTGGCCCCCAGAAAGCGCACTGCCTCCGGGCCTTCCATGCCCAGGCGTTTGATGTTGCCGAGCATGGCGGGCAGATAACGTGCCATGTCCTTGGGGCCGAAGGCGCCGATATCGCCTGCCGCCGCCACCTGGCCCAGCATGCCGGCCATGTCCTCTTTCTTGACACCGGCCTCCTTGAACGAGTTGATCAAGGTCGCGATGGTTTCAGCTTCCATGCCCTGGCCGTCGATCAAGTCGGCAATTTGGCCGGCGTATTCGCTGGCCTCCTGCCAGTCAACGCCCTTTTCGATTAGGCCGCCGACCGCTTTGGCCAGCAGCTGGCGACTCATGCCCTTGTCATCCGCGATGGTCGAAACCATCTGCGACATCTTGCCTTCGTCTTCAGTGCCGGCCGTATGCGCCCATAGCGACATCTGGCGCACTTGCGCCTGATAGTCGCCGGATATCTTGGTGGGAATGGCGACTGCCGCTGTCAGCTTTGTAGCCTGGCCGAGCGAGCCCTTTAGCCCTTCCTTGCCCTGCTGGATTTGGGTATGACCAAGCGCTTTCAGCTCAGCCCCACGGGCCACCTGGCCGAGCTTCTGGTACTCATTACGCAATTTGCCGACCTCGACGCCCTGCTCCTTCAGGGTCTTGAGGTTGGACTCCAGTTTTTTCAGCAGGCCATCTGCTGAAGCGGATCCGCTGTCATGCGCTTTTTTCCACTCATCCCGCAAACGGATGGTGTCGCCAATGGTGCTTTGCAGTACCCGGGCTTTCGAACCCTGATCACTGAGTTTTTTGATTCGCCCTTCGACGTCCTTGAAGGCAGCGCCGACGGTTGAACTGATCGCGCCACCGATGACTACGCCCAGCGCAAGATTGTTCGCCATGGGTCACTCCGAAAAGGTCCGGGCGGCTCACTCCTTGAGCCACCAGATCATCGTAGAGAAAGACATGCTCTCGATTTCGCTGGCCGAGAAAGACATTTCCCGGGCCAGCCGCTGAGCCAACTTTCTCTGTATTTCCTCGTTAAACCCGGTCCTCGCGCACCAGGCGAAAATAACCAACCTGAAGGCGTTTGTAGTCACGCACGCTCAGTTCCACCAGATCATTTGCGCCTGCGTCGGTCAGGCTGGCGAACAGGATCAGTTCGATTTGCTCCTCGTCACCAGGCGCGGCCTTTGTCGCGTTGCGAACCTCGCGAATGGTCGGGGAACGCATGGTCAACTGATCAGTGTCGACCTGATTGACCTTGACGATTTTGGACAGCTTGATGATTGCCGAGTCCGCGCTAACGGTCAGCCATTCCGGTTTTTTTTCGGTGTCTTGAGCCATGAGTTGCTTTCCTTACAGGCCGAGGTCGCGGCGAACGCCAGCGAGTTGGTCAACGCCATTGATGACGCGAACCGCGTTAACAGGATCGATTTCAAACATGCGCACGCCACCGACTTCCAGCTTGTAGTAGCTGACGCTGACGGCGTACTTGAATTCAGCGTCGCCGCCCGGCTTCCACTCGCCAGGGTCCAGCTCGGAGAGCATGCCGCGAATCGTGGCGACTACCGCAGTGGTGGGCCCCTTCTGGCCCTTGAACGAGCCCCGAAATACACCGTTGAACGCGGTCTGATCGGCCAGGCCAAAGAACTTCATCGCTGCCGCGCGGACGCCCTTGGTGCTGAAAGACGCCTCCAGCTTTTCCATGCCCTGATCCATATCAATGGGAGCATCCATACCGCCGCCCTGGTACTCGCCGGTTTTGATTTTCATCTTGGGCAAGCTCAAGGTCGGCACGTCGCCGGCAAAGCTCATGCCGTCGACGAACATGTTCATCATGAACAACGTTTGGGGAATCATGGTCATCGCGAAGCCTCCTTAGGCCTTGGAATCAATCACTTCGGTGAGCCACTGATTGGTGACTTCAATGAGGAACGTAGGGTTTTCAGCCGGTGGCACGTCGGTGAAACGAATGCGCCAAGTGACCTTGCCCTGCTCCAACTGGCTGGCCGTGTTCAACTCATCGTCGGGGAACACTTCGAAGTTGATCACCGCGCCCTGTTTCTTCAGGTCGCGCATGAAGTTCTCCAGGCCTTCGGTGACGTCGCTGACGTAGGTCTTGGTGATCGAGCGGTCGACCGCCCACTTGTGCCCATACAAGATCGCGTCCATGACGATATCTTGGGTGCGCACACGCGTAACAAACGCCCACTTCGGATCGCTGGAACAGGTCCGGTTGCCCCACAGGCGGTAGCCATCGTCGCGAATGATCGTGGTGATGTTCGCGTTGTTGAGTACGTTGGCCCGGCACGTCGCGTCGCCGTCCAAGAACTCGATAGGTCGCGTGGTCCCGGTGATGCCGACAAACTCCTTGTTCGACGGCGAGGCCCAGAAGCCGTATTCGCTATCGGTCCAGGCGAACAAGCCAGCCACCCAGGCCGAGGCCGGCGCGTCAACGGTCTCGCTCAGAGCCGTGTCCCAGGTCTGCACACCCGGATCAACCAGAAACACACGCTTGCTGCCGAAGTTCTTGGCGTAGGCAATGACTGCTTCGTCGGTAGTGTTTGGACCGTCGACGATGGCCAGGCCGCGCAGCTTACCGGCGAGTGCATCCATCGACGTGGCGACCGCCTGCGTTGCGCTATGTCCTGGGGCAATCAGCAAACGGGGCTGGGCATTGAAGCGGCTCTTACCGTCCAACAGCGCCTGTAGGCCAGTACGCTGGCCGTCGGCCAGGACGCCACCGATGATGGCCGAGGTCTGCAAGGCCGGGGTCGCCAGCTTCTCGACACCGCACGCCACGATCACAGCCTTGGCGCGCATGTAGATAGCCTTGATGGATTTCGTGATCGCCGCGTCTTCGCCCCAGGCCGCCACTGCTTCGCTTTCGCGGGTGATCAGCAGCACCTGGTTAGGCTTGGCCGTTGCTTTCGGCCCCGGGGTGAAGGTGTCGCAGAGACCGATAATCGAGGACGACGGCAGCGAGATAATGCGCGCGCCGGTGTCCACGTTGGTGACGGTCACACCGTGGAAGAAACTCATAGGGCAATCTCCAGAAACGAAAAAGCCCCGCATAAGCGAGGCCGAGGGTTGTTCGTGTTACGCGTAACGGAAAAGAAAACGCCCCGTCAGTGCGGGGCGTTATGGGGTTTGATCGGCAATCCAGGACGGCGCGACCGGGCGATGATCAGTCGCCGGAAAATCCGGCGATTGCGGCCAGTCGCGCAGAGCCTGCATATACATAAGCAGCGCTGCGAACTCCTCAGCGGTCAGCGTCGTTTGCTCCGAGATTTCAACCTGATCCCGGTGACGCTCGCGCAACCACATAAGCGAAGCCAGCTCAGCATCACGCCAAACCCTTTCATGCGACTCCAGATCAATTGGGGGCTCCGGGGCATCTACCAAGATCGGCAAGCCTCGCGAGTCATGCGAACGTACCTTGCCCGGCGTGGGGTTCCTGATGACGGCATCATAAATTGCGTCGGGTATCTCAACGGCGTCAGCCGGAATTTTCCCCAACTTATCGAGGTAGCAGCACCCCGTTTGCGCAGAGTAAAAGCGTTTCATACTGCCTCCAAGTCAGTCACCAATCGCCAACCAGCCGAACGTCAAACTACCTACAGTAGGCCCGGCGATATTGGTGTAAGTCACACCGTTGAGCCCGGTCTTATCCGTAGACACGATCTGCACGTACTCAGCGGCGGCACCGGGGCTGCTCACCTCACCTGGACATGCGAACCGGCACGCATTTGGAAACTCAAGTGGGAAGGTCGCGAGCCTGCCGTTCGCCGTATTGGCCGTGGCCTTGCCGTATTGGACGATCCAACTGCCGAGCCAAAAAGGTAGGGTGATGTAACTATTAACGCCAAAGCTGCACGAAAATCCCCAGCGCATTTTCTTAGGTGTGACGATCACATCGTCAGCCACTCCCTCCTGAGCTTGAGCCTGAGTAGCGATCTTGGCTGTACCCGCCTTCTTCTCGGTCGCCTGCACCACCAACGCTTCGACTTGCTCCTTGGTGAAAGCATCTGTAATGCCGTACCCCGCCAGCGTGGTCGGGTTAGATCCAGACACGAAAACACCCCGGTCATTGACCGTGACTTTGGTGTAAGTCCCTGCGGGCTTGTTCGCCGGCAGAAGCCCACCAACCGCCTCATCGACGTACTGACGCGTTGCCAGCACCACCGACGGGTCAATCTTCAGCTGAATGTTCGAGGTGCCGCTGGTGATGATGTGCATGCGCACCACCTGATTACGCCCCGAGCCCTGGGCCAGCACCGGTTTGTAACTCGGCGGCGCGTTGGCCACCGCAGAAAACACACCGTCCTTGTCTTCAAGGGCCAGCTCACGCACCCACCAGCCGCCCACGTCAGGTGGCAACACCACCTCAGCAATCAGCACATTGGCGTCAGTGGGTGACACCCGCAGCTGATTGATTTGGGCGCGGTGGACCTGATTGACCAGCTTGGTTTGTGAAGGGTTGGGTACCGGGTCGATGCCGTTCGCATCACCGATCAACATGTAACGCGGCTCCCACGGGATCCCGAGGGCATCGCAGTTGGTTTTCTTGGCGGCCCCCTGCGTGGTGAGCATGCCGCCAAAAATAGAGTTTTTATCAACCATGTGAGTACACATCCAGTTCGTCGAGGGTGTATTCGCCAACGCCCGTGCGCCCCTGGATTACCACGTCGATATCCGGGTTGGCCCAGGGGTAAACGTCAATCTCATCACCGTCATAAACAGCGAAGCCGGCATAGGCGTTCAAGCGCGTTTCTAGCGTTATGTCGAGGCCGGTCAGGTGTCGGCTGACGGGCTTTGCGTCGTCAATCAGGCGCTCAAGCTCACCGAACATTTCCTCAGTGATGCCGGTGTCGAGTACGCCAACCCGCAAGGCGAACGTCGCGGGCGGGCCTTCGGGCACCGTCTGCCACCACTCGATCACCTCCAGCAGATAGCCAAGCGGCTCGACCACGCGGCGCAGCGCGCCGATGGTTCCCTTGCGTGAGTGGATATAAAACGACGCCCGTACCGCGTTGCGCTTGGCCGCCTCGGACCAACGATCGTCCCAGCGATCGACAGACCAGGCCCACGCAAGGTGGGGCAGCAAATGAACGGGGCACGTCATTGGGTTGTAGAGCGAGCGCAGCGGGATCACGGTTTGATCCGTACTCGCCGCCTCAATGGCACGCTCCAGCTGTGTGCTATTGATCGGGAGTAGGCTTTTCATATCACTCCCCCAGCTTGACGCTGTAACCCGTGCAGAACGCCGCCTGTGCCTCTGTAGGCGCCAGATCCTGCCAGCCGATCAACTCGACCCGCGAAACCGCTGGTACGTGGAGCTGCGCGTCTACAGCAGAGCGCGCCACCTCAACGCCCAGGCGTTTGCGTGGGTTGATCCAGGCCGCCAGGCGCCTTTCAGCTTCGGCCAGCGCTACAGCGCTTTCAGGGCCCGGGCCCTTCATGTACAGCACTGCATCAATCCGATACGGCAGCACCTGGGCGCTTTGCACCATCACCCGGTCGCCCAGCGGCCGGACGTCTTCATCGTTGACGGCCTTTGCAACCACGGCCAGCAAATCGGGGCCGACTGACCCATCTCCTTCCAGCCCCAGCACCGTTACCGTAACGCATGCCGGCGCGGGGCTTTCAGCGGACGCATCCGCCACCAGGGCCGACGCGTTGCGGGCATGAAGCTTGTAGCTGTTGCGGGGGCCCGCAGTCGTCAGGCCCTCATAGGCCATCTGGATGCGCTCGCGGTAAGCGTCGTCACTTTCGGTGATCTTCTCCACCGGTGGAACCGCGCGCAGATCCTCGGCCTGGATTACCAGGCGCGGCGTGTTGACGTTCGCCCCAAGCTGATCGAGGTCACTCCTGATCGCATGGGCCAACATCAGCGCCTTGGCCGCATCGTTCACCCGGGCACGATCACCAATGCGCGCATAGGCGCTGGCTTCCAGCAACTTGACCACAGGATCGCTTTCAAGCGGCGCGCTCCAGTTGTCGCCCATGAACCCACGGAACACGCCGAGCGACTCCGTGTACACCTCTTCAAAGTCCAGGGGCTCAAGCACGTCCGGCGCCGGCAACTCCGACAGGTCAACGATACTCATACACTTACCTCTAGAAATACGCTGTCGCCCAGGTAGCTACCGGTGACTTGAATCTTGATCAACCCGCCCAGGACAGAGACAGCCTGCAAGCGCTCCAACTTCAAGCTCGGCTCCCAGCGCCCCAACGCCCTGCTCGCCTCGGCCTGAACGGCCCCCTTCCAACCCTCGTTAACCGGCAGGTCCACGTACCGGCGCAGTTTGCTGCCGTACTCCGGGCGCTGCCGGCGACTGCCTAGAGGGGTGCTCAGGATGTCCTCAATGCTCTGTCGAAGACGCGCGAGGCCCGAAATGGGCTGGCCGGTGTGGCGGTCCATTCCGATCATCTAGATCACTCCTGCAGCAGTTCGAATTCCTCATGGGCCTTGAGATACTCCAGCGCCTCGGCGTCCGTTGCCTGTACCGTTACCTGCGCCTTGAAAACCGCCAGAGGGCGGCCGCTGCGGGGCAGGATCAGGGTGCGCGAGGTGTAGAGCTTGTCGCGAAACGTTGAGCTTGGCTCGGCGCCGGCGACTGGTGTTTCAGAAGTCTTGGCCATGGTTTCCCCCGGGCACAAAAAAGCCCGCGCGCGGCGGGCCTGTGAAATTGAACGACTAGTGTTTGTGGTTTGCGCTGTTGCCGCCTGCGTCGAGGATCTTGCCGGCACTGGTGATGTCTTGCACCGCATGCAAAGCGCCCGTGACCGATACGTCTTGCGTTACGGATAACGACCCTTCGATGGCCACGTCAGCAATAAACTTGACGTTGGCCGACTTGACCGTCACCGCGTTATCCGTAACGTCAGCCTCAGTTTCCCCGACCTTGATGCTCACCGTACCCGAGGGAACGGTGATGGTGTAGCTCTTGACCACCCAGTCATAGACCAGGGAACCCCCATCATCGAAGCGCCACACCTCGACGTGATCGCGATTATCCGGGGCAGCACCGGCGCCGCCGTACAACCCCGGGACAAACGTACCCATACCGGCCTGGCCGCTGGGGTTGAATAAAATCCCCTGCTCGCCCAGGCTCGGCGCGCGCCAGTGGCGGGCCTTGCCCGCGGCCTGGCTGTGCCAGCGCACCCAGGCACTGACCCAATCGCCCGACTTGACCCGCACGGCCGGGGCCATCAGATCCACCCCGACCACCACGCACGGCATGATCATCGCGGCGATCATGCGGTCATGCTCGCCCTGGGCCCAGCTCATGGCGCACCGCCAGGAACATCATTGCCCCGGTAAGCTTCCAGGTTGAGTTTGAGCATGCTCGGTTTCTCTTCGGGAAAAGGCCAAACCTCAACCCCCAGATAGACCTGGTGAGTCCACTCAACGACCCAGACGACATAGCCATCCAGCTCAGGCTTGGTCCAATCCTGGGTCGCCCGCACAAATTGCGCGACGTTGACGTCAAGTCCCCAACTTTGCTGTCGGAGCAGCACCGCCAGCTGCGACACCAGGTGCACGGCCTGCTCGTGGTGATTGGGCTGGATCGGGTCAACAATCACCCGGGCCTCAAACTTACAGATAAGGCTGGATTCACCGGTACCGGTATCGATGCCCGGCTCAAATTCGGCCATTTCTAGGAACACAGAGGGCAACGGGATGCCTCGGTTTTCCTCGATCTCCGGCCAAAAAACCACCGACTGAACACCCGACAGATGCACCGTCAAATGCTGCTCGATAGCCTGATACAACTGACTCAGGCTGAACGGTTCATCGGACATTAGCGCTCCCCTTCAGGTACTTCTGCAGTTCGTAATTGAGCTCTTGTTCGAGGATCACCAGCAACTGCTCATCAGCGCGCTTGATCCAGGCATCAAAGTGCGGACGGGCTTGTTCCAGCGAGACCTTGGCTTTGGCCAAGGGAAAGCGATTGTCGCTTTCCTCGACGAAGCCACTACGGCGCCGGCCCTGAGTCGCCTCGGGGTAGTCCTCACTGTTGAAGTGCTTGCTGGCAGTACGGATCCATATATCAGCGCTGCTACCGTAGACCTTCTTGTAAAAAGCCCCCTGGTAGCGACGCCCCGCCACCGAGACACCTCTGCCGGACTGACGCGCCCGACCGATCCGACTGGCCTCGATGGCGTTGAGACCAAACCACAGCTTGCCGCGCATTGCACCGCCACTGGTTGGATAGGCCCGCAAACGCTGCCGGACCGCACCAATAGCGATGCGCTCTTGCTTACCCACTGCCCGGGCAATGTGGGTACGCAGCCACCCGAGGGTTTTGTTGATCGCTCGACGCTGTGCAGCGGCTGCTGCCTTTGGCACCAGCCGACCGAAGTCCTGAAAGCGCTGCAGATCTGCGAGCGAAGGCTGAATGTTGATCAATCCACCGTCGCGCCTGTGTTGTGCGTAGCTGCCGACACTCATGGACGTTTCCTCAAGATCAGTGCCACCAGGCCGTCACCACCGGGCTCCAGCTGCAGCAGGTCATATTCCCCGCCGCCGTCCAGAACAGGCAGATCGACAGTGACACGCAGGCCTTTGCTCAGACCGTCAGAATCACGCACGCGAATTTCAAAGCGCGGCTCTCGGATGGCCGTTTGGGTTTTGCCAAACTTCGGCGCCGTCCATGGCGCCATGAACATTCCCAGCAGCGGCTCGGCGCGGCCTTCGATCTGGGCGATGTCGCCCAGGGTTTCGAAGACCACGTCGTCGATGTCCTCGATCAGATCTCGGAAGGCCACGGTCACATTTCCAGCAGGATCTGCGCCAGTGGCCGCGTGCACATATGCAGCGGGTTGGATTGGGCTTCACCGGCCACGCCCTTGTTGAACGCCAGCGGCTCGATCTTGCTGTAGTACGGGAGGCCCTGGGTGTTGGCCGTTTCCATGTAGTCGGCCGGTGCGAACGACGAGATGTACAAATCAGGCACGCCCTCGGGGATCAGCAGAGCCTTGTCGTCGTGGACAAACGAAATGCCCGCGACCTTGCCGCGATAGCGCTCCCAGACGATCCCGCCGAACTCGAAGCTTTCACGGGCATCGCCACGCAGGGATGCAGCTTGCATCGTGTTGAGGTAGGTCTCCTTGACCGACTTGTGGACGATCAGCTTGTTCCAGAAGTTCTTGCCGCAGAAGGCGCGAGAGCCAGTGCTGGTGATGCTGCCCAGCGCATCCTCTTGCATGTCGAGCGCTTCGCCGGCGCGCACACGCAGCTCAGTGTCCGGGTTGCCCAGGCCCATCGGCAGTTTCTTGCGCTGGACGCCGAAGGTTTTATAGATGTCCAGCAGCACGGTCTTACCGTCAGCATCCAGCACCTGGCCGTTCAACGCCCCCATGCGCTGGAATTCGTGGGTGGCATCCAACTGGCGGCGCGCTTTCGCCAGGCGTTTGTTGACCACATCCTGCACCGCCTGCAGCTCACTGCGCGTACCGAAAGCACGAATGCCCTGGATCTCATCAGCCTTGATGGTGAAGCGCTCAGGCAGGTGCATGGTATTGAATGGGATCAGTTGACGCTTGGTCGCGCCAACCACTAGACCCGAAGTGCCACGTTCACCCGAGGGGACCAGGGCCAGCGTGTCGCCGTCCTTTTCGATCTGCACCGTCAGGGTGTTGATGCCCTCTTCACGGAACAAACCCAGGCTGCTGATGCGGCCCGGCAGGTATTCCTGGTCATTGATTGCAGCGGTCAGCGAGGAAACACTGAAAGCATCGTCTTCAAAAATGGCGATCTCGGCCATGGGTACTCTCCAGAAACGAAAAATCCCGCACTCGACGGGATGAATTAAGTGGGGATCGCCTTAACGGACGATGATGTGATTAACGCCCAGTGCCTTTTCAGCAGCGAGGTCGAGGCCGGTCAAATGCGCTTCGCTGACCTCGGCCAGCCGCACGATGGCACGGGCGCGACGAACAACGTCCGATTCACCCAGCGGGCCGTAGAGGATCGCAATAGCGTTCTCGGAGCCGTCCTCGGCGGTCGGCTGATACAGCGCGAACTCGCTGGTGGCCGTGACCAGGCCGAGGATCTGACCCGGCTCCAGGGCGGCACCGGCAGCGACGTTGATCGCTTCACGGGAGATATTGCCGGCACCTTCGGACAGCAAAAACTCGCCCGCGTGCATCGATTCAATTTTCATGCTTTTGCTCCTTTCGAGTTGCCGTTCTGCGCCGCCTGACGGGAAGCCCAGATCGATTGAGGGTCGGCCTGCTTGGCCTGGACCTTGGGTGCCGGGTCGTTGTCCAGCGGCAGGCTGTTGTTTATTTCAAAGGTGCCGCCGCTGCTCACCAGCTTGTCGAACAAGCGCGCACGAACTGCGGCCTCGTCGAGACCGGCGGTGACAAACTCAACGGTCAATTCCGGCAGTCGTGCTGCGACACAGAGGCCATGTAACGCTTTCGCATTGGTCAGTGCCGCCTGGATCACCGCTTCGCTCTCAAGCTTGGTGGCAGCGAGCAGAGGCTCTACCAGGTTGCTGATGCCTGCTGCTGCGCAGCCTTGCGTGACCATCAGCGCCAGCTTTGCCGCATCCGGTACGGGCACGGGATCCGGCTCCAGTGGGGCGGCTTCCGGCTCTTCATCCAGTTGGGCGAGCAGCTCAGGCGGGGCATGCTGAAAACGCTGCAGCACGCTGCCCTGGCCGAGACAAGCGCTGACCTTGAGGCCATCGCCCACTTCATCGGCCAGGCCCAATGCCAGCGCTTCGTTGGCCGTGAGCCAGGTTTCAGCGTTGACCATACGCCGCAGCTCGGCTTCGTCGATGTCCGGCGCCTTGGCTTTGTAAGCCGCGATAATCGCTTCCAGGGTCTGGTCCAGCACATCGGCAACGCGGCGAAAGTCTTCGGCATCGCCAACGGTGAAGGTGTACGGGTTGTGAATCATCAACATCGCGTTGGCAGCGATCACCACCCGATGAGCGCCGCACACCGCGACACTGGCAGCGCTGGCCGCCAGCGCATCAATGCGCCCGGTACAACGCTCGCCCAAGCGCGACAGCGCGTTGTGGATCGCAAGGCCGTCGAACAGATCACCGCCGATGCTGTTGAACGCAACGATCACCGGAGATACTCCGTCATCAATGGCGTGCAGCGCTTGTACGAACTGATTGGCGGTGATGCCCCAGGCGCCGATTTCGCCGTAGACGAAGATCTCGATGCTGCGTTGCTCGGCCTCGCCGCTGGCCTGGACGGTGTACCAGCTCTTGTCTGCGACCGTTACCTGCTTGCCCGCCTTGTCATAAACACGAGGTTTCGCTTTTTTGCTCATGGTTGTTCCTTGTCATCGATCGTCTCGATGGCTTCAAGAGTGCTGTAGTTGAGGCCGAGGCCCGTGGCTCTGGCGAGGTCGGCGGCGTTCTCCGTGTCGACTGTTTCCGCGTCGTAACCGGTGCGCAGCACCATCTCGCTGCGAGAGGCAAAGCCAGCCCGCACTTCCATCTGACGCGCCTGCACATCCTGCACCGGCTGGATGTAGGCCCAACCCTGCGGCACCCAACGTGTGCGCAGGTACTCTCGCCGACGTTGCGCGTAGTCCTCCAGCACCAAGGCGCCGGACAGCACCGCCATGTCCATCCACGCAGCCCGCACCGGGCGACACAGCTGATGCACGTACACGCCGAATTGAAGCTGCTCCAGGCGGCGCCGGAACTCGTTGAGCACCACCCGCAGCGCCCGGTCATTGACCTCGCGCATGTCGCCAGTAAGGATCTCGTAAGGCGTGCCCGATCCGGCCGCCGCAGCCATCAGCTGCTGTCGCATGAAGTCCGGGTAGTTGTTGCCGGCGTCCGGTGGTTTGGAGAACTCCACCTCTTCCCCAGGGCCTAGCTCCTGCATGGTGCCGGGCTCCAGCGCGACCATCGGCGTGAAACCGTCGCGGTCGGTGACCAAGGGTTCCCCGGTCATAGGGTTGCGTGTCAGTGGCCCGCCCTCTGGAGGTGGTCGCTTGATGAAGCCCGCGAACAGGTTCGCCACTTCCTGGCGAAACAGCACCGCGTCGTCGTAGTTGTCCAAGCTGCGCAAGCGCTTCAACACTGGTGCCAAACGCGGCACACCGCGCAGTTGCCCAGGCTCCATGGGTTCGAAGATGTGCAACACCTGTGCTGCCGGAACGCGCACCAACTGGTTGTAACCCGCATTCAACGACGACGAGTCGCGCGGGTGCGACAAGTACATCCAGTACGCCACACGCTTGCCGGCCGGGTTGAACTCGATCCCCGCGCGGATAACGTTGCCGTTTTTGGCCATCTCAAACTTGTCGTGAGGAACGAACTCAGGGGCCAACGCCTGCAACTGCAGCGGCACCGCCAAGCCTTCGCTGGGGCTGCGTGGCCGGAGCCGCACAAAGCACTCGCCGGCCGTTTCAACGGTGCGTGCTACCAGGGCCTGCATACCGTAGAAGTCGGTCAGCTCATCGGCGTCCGCCTCGTCAACCCAGTCATCCCACAGCTGCTGTTTGATTTTGCGCAGTGCCACATCATCCGTGGTCGGCCTGGGCGTGATGCCGGTGCCGATCAGGTTGCTGACGCGTTTGTCGATGACGTTGAACGCGTACGGGTCATTGCGCACTGCCGCCCGCGAACGAGCGCGCAGGTTGCGCAAGGCCGGGGTATTGATGCTGTTAATGCCGCTGTCGCTGGCCTCCCAATTGGCCGAACGCCGGCCCTCCCCGGCGCCTTCATAACTGGCCTTGATGTTCGACGGCAGCAGGAATCCGTTACGGGTCAGCGTCGGATAGTGTCGGGCCATTAGAGTCCTTTGCCTCCGTGGGTCAGCCGCACCAAGCGAGAACGCGGCCCGGCTGCGTTGGTTAGCGATGTACGAATCTCGTCGCGGGCTTTGAGCAGTTCGTCGATGGAGCGGTACTCCACCGTTCGGTCGCTGTAGCGCACAGTCTTTTCACCGCGCGCAATCGCGCGCTCGATGGCTTCGAGGTGCTTCGGGGTAAACGACATATCAACGTCTCTTCAGGTAACCGCTGGTGGATATGCGGCGTTGTGGGGGTGCAGCGGGCCGCGCTAGGGCGACTGGACCAACAGGTTGTTCGTGTTGCGCCAATGAAGGTGTAGCCAATGACGGCGCGCCCACTGGGCGACTCATACGCTCCCCGTGAATCGGCTTGCTCTGAACCGCCTCCGAACCGGCGTTCAACACAGCCTGGCTCACTCTTTCCCAATCGTGTTCCTGGTAACGATTGATACCCAAGTAATGCGCCATCGCTAAGCAGTACACCATCAGGTCGAGCGCTTCGTTACGCTCAGCTTTGCCTTTGACCCACTCGATTTTTTTATAGCCTTTGACGTATCGAGTCACCTTGCGCTCAGCAACGCACTGGTCGAAAAAATCATCCGGCAAATCATTGGCGAAATGCAGTGCGCCTGGGCCTTCCTCAATCAGATAACGGTTATAGATCCAGTCCTTGGACGTGTCAGTGCCGACAATCCAAAGCTCCGCACCGTGCCGCTCGGTCAGGCCCTTCCACGTCACATCAACCTTGGATGGCCGCTGCGCAATCACCGGCCTGCCGCGCTTGCTTGCTCCCTTGATCGCGAAAATGTTTCGCCACCGACGCAGTCGACAGAATTGGTAAACCTCATCATGGTGGTTACCACCAGAATCCACCGCTGTTGCAAGTATCCCCAGATCGGCACCACACGGATGCCGATAACGAGCCTTAAGCAACTCATCCAGCGCTAACCAGGTTCGCTCATCCGAAGGGTTGCCCGCGATCACCTGATAATCGATCACCCACCGCTCCATACCGACACCCCAGCCCATCACCATGAGTTCAAGGCGGTCATGCTGAGTATCGACCGAACAGGTCAACATCAGAACGCCGTCAGGCATCGAGCCAAGGCTGTAGGCTTCCAATCGAGCGCGATTGCGCAGCACGTCGGCGCTGGTTTGTTCTTGCGCGTTGTCCCATACCTTGGCCAAGCGGGTGTTGTAGAACACCTGCATAGGTTCCATATCGCCTTTGGCCTGGGCCTTTTTCGCTTTTTCGAACTGCTTTGCCAGCGATGCCCAGCTCGTCCAGCCTGGCGGTGAGTATAGGGCGTTGAGATTGAACCCTACGGTTTCACCGTCACCCGCTGAGTTGGCTCGCCACTCCCCTTTGCTCAACATCTCACCCTTGTGATGCTCCTCGATGAGCACATCACATCCAGGGCCGGCGCACTGGTAGTGCACCACGCTGTAGTCCTCGGAGTAGTGCAGGCGCTCCCATTCCAAAACCTGCAGGTGACCGCAGTCCGGACACGGCACGTAGTAATAGCGTTGATCGCTGGTCTCAAAAAGATCGGAAATGCGCGACGCGCCCTTGATCGTCGGCGAGCTGGAAAAGTAGAACTTGGCATTGCGTCCGAAGGTACTGCCTCGGGTTTCTGCGAGTTCAACCGGGTCACCCTCATCACCAAGATCAGTCTCCCAGCGATCAATCTCATCGCCGTAGATGTAGCGAGCGGACAACTCCGAAAGGTTCGCAGCCGAACCCGCGGTTGTCACATACAGCGTGCCGCCTTCGAACTCTTTCGTGTCCAGGGTGTTGCGTGCATCGCGTGACCGATTGGCCGCCACACGCTCGCGCAAGACGGGAGTGGCCTTGATGGTTTTGCCGATGCGCGAGGACACCCGCTTGGCCAACCCGAGGCTGGGCAGCAGGGCCAGGATGTTCGACGGCGCCATGTGGATCAGGCCGCCTATCCAATTCAGGCCGATCTGCGTTTTCATCAACTGGGAAGCGACCATGGTCACTACCCGCTTGCAAGGGTGGGCAGGCGACAGACAGCGCATCGGTTCACGAGCATAGGGCGTTCGCGATGTGCGGTACTGACCAGGCTCGGCGGCACCGGTATCACGCGGAATACGCATGAACTCATCAGCCCACTCATCCACCCACACGTCCGGGTCCGGACGCAAGCCACGGAAATACGCCTCGCGATACAGTTCTGTACCGTCAGGGTGTTCCGCTAGCATAAGGTCAACTCGGAGTCAGGGCGTGTTCTCGGTCCGCTGAAGAAATTCGTTCGGCGTCTTCTAGTGAGCGGCGGATGGCCGCCGTCAAGTGTCTTTCAATTTTCCATGGGTCGGTCATAACGGCCAACTCCGGCGCTAGTTGCGCGACGATACCAAGCAGTTGATCGCGTACCAGACGTCCCGCGCCATATGCGCCGTCCTCCACAGCCTTACGTAAAACAAGCGAGCCCTGCTGCTGGTGAAAGTTAGCCTGTTCTTGCAGAGCCAAATAATGCTCACGCATAGCGCGAGACTTCTGAAAGTCAGGCTCATCACCAACTTGCAGCATTGCGGAGCCATCGAGGCTCGGCAATGTAACGACTGCTGTACTGCCCGTAGGCACGTCCTTGGGAGAGCGCTCGCGCTTGTGACGCGCAACAACACCTGCCTTGCTTGGATCACTGGTCATGGACAGCAGCTTTTCGCTCGCGCCAACGTCCACTAATCCGGATTCGTTCAAGACCAGTCGCCTGGACTGAATCAGTTTCCCGACATACTGCCTGGACCATCCCTTCATCTCGCCATACTGCTTGCGAGTCATAAAAGTCATGTGGCCTCCCTTTTGAAACCAGGTCGACCTCGTCAACCAGTCCTGTCAACTAACTCTGTCAACTAACCCGGCAAGGTTGACAGCGATTTTCGGTGGTTTCCTGTCGGTTTTTTCGACGCTCGCTGTCAAATCCTCTTGCGCAAAAAAGGACGCTAACACCAGTGTTTACGGGGGATGAGCGTGGAAAATACCGCCCTCCGGATTACTGATAGCGTTCCCGATGTGGAGAATTTTTTACACGCAAATCCTGTCAACCTGTCAACCGCTGTCAACTAACTTTCAAACCCTGTGGCTAACGTTTTCCCGCGGGTTCTATGCCCCGTGTCCTCCGAAGATCCCCAGGGTCCCCGGCCATCCCATGACGCACCATTCCGGCGCACAGCGAGCTACTGCCCGTTTGCATTACGGCCAACAACGGAGTCATTAACACCGGCTTTTCGTGCCAAGAATTGGGTGTAAAGCCCGCCAGCGACATCAGCGCCGATCACAGCGATCACAATGCCCAGGCCGGCAGCCAGGTAGAGGTTGTTCCAGAGAGCCATTGCAAGCAGCAATGTGGCCATACCCAACAGGCCAGAAGCAAGAAAGCGCAGTGCTACTCGCTGAAGGATTTGGCGAAGGCCCAAATCACTACCAGATGCGCGAAGCATTTCTCCAGACAAACCGGCGAGGCTCAGCAGCACCAACAACCACAGAGGTACATCGGTCAGTGCCTGATGCTCGGAGTTCATCTTGAATCCTCAAATAGGTCGGCCTCCACGTCACTGGCATCCGCTTTAGGCAAGGAGACAGGCGTGGGGCCGAAAACAAAAAAGCCCTGCTCAGTGGCAGGGCTTGAAAACGGGAAGAAAAAACCCGACTCAGTGGCCGGGTTTTGGAGGCGTCTCGCTGCGTTCACAGCAATACACGCTGCTATAAAAACAAATCTATTCCGTGCGGAAAAGCATTATTTTCAATAACCGTTTATTTTCCTAAGGCTGTCACTCCCAGCAGGAGTAATGACGTACCCTCCAGAATCGTTGAGCTCAAGAAAGCCCCTTTTAACAAGTGAGTCGATAGTCTTGAGTGAGTAGGTTTCTAACTCATCTTTTTCGCGCTGAAACTTACTATCTGGGTAAAGAACGTAACCAAGGGAGGCAGAGTTGAGTGCAACACTTTGGATCTCTGTCAGCCTGACCTTGGGCGCCTGTATCGACAATGGCACCGACGGCTGCGCCTGCAACACCTGCTCTAACTCTCCCTCTCTCCAATCACTAGATACGACGGGTGCTGCTTTTTTTCTAGATCGAAGCACCACAACGATAACTACAACCGAAACAATCAACACCACTTTTACATATATATCCATGTGATCATCTCAATGATTAAATTGGGAAATTTGGCTCCACTCGAGCATCCATTTATATTCGTTCTGGCCGACGACTGCATGGAATTCAACCAATAGGCCTTGAATTCATCATCGGCAGTGAACGACCATCAACGATCATTCAAATTTTTATGGTTGCTGATTTTTCCATGCTACCAATTCGGCGGCCATGAGTGCCTCTTGCCGAGTCTGAAGAGTTATTCAAACATGAAATTTTCAAACCTTAAACTAGTCTTTTTGTTCGCTACTATATCGTTGCAATGCGATAGAAAGCGCCCTGCCAAAACTTACAGAGGACAGCAGCTCGCGTAGAGCTTCCTTGAGATCACCTGTGCTTTCGCAGATATATTCCTCTCCCTCAAAAGTTAATGTGCATGGAAAACCATTAATGTGCTGACGCCATTTGGCGA
This sequence comes from Pseudomonas sp. BIGb0164, assembly GCF_024810135.1. Taxonomy (NCBI): domain Bacteria; kingdom Pseudomonadati; phylum Pseudomonadota; class Gammaproteobacteria; order Pseudomonadales; family Pseudomonadaceae; genus Pseudomonas; species Pseudomonas sp. BIGb0164. Next base: position 184,206 of record NZ_JANUEA010000010.1, read on the forward strand.
TATCAGTGCGGTATTTCTTATCGACAACACCAGTTAGGGCAATCACATCTGACCTTGTATTATCGGTGGCTACACTTTCTGCCAGATGCTTAGCGCCGATCGTTGCGATTCTTGAGCCGATACTCATTGTTCTAGTTATTTTAAGTTTTCCATTTGTATAACTAGAAAGCTCCTTATTTAGCTCGACAAAAACGTCTGCAACAGATTTTAGATTTTGATTCGCCTCTTCAGCTTTCGCCACACCAGACTTTATTGACTCTAAAAATGTCATAGCTGATTCCTTACAAGATGACTCAGTACTGGGTAATGATCAGAAATATCGCTCCAAAGTAATTTGGATTCATTCTGGGGGATATCGCTCACAATTGATCCAGCACATTGAAAGATCCAGTTTTGAAGAAAATGGGAAGAAAATAATATCTGATCATAAACTGCACCTCCACTTCCCTCGATTGCAGAAGCGTGGACGTAAGACCCTGGAGGTAGTGTACCTTCGCGGTACCCCAAGCATCCCCAGTAGGGATTGTAAAAGTAGTGCGGTCGTTTACGCACGAATTCGGCGTCTCGACTTGCACCTATCCCTTTAACTATTGAGTCATGATATGGTTCATCATTGTAGTCGCCAAAAAGAATAATTGGAGCACTCGGACTCTCATCCATAATTTCATTAATTTTATTACGAAGTGCTTGGCCAAGACGAAGACGATTTACGCTGCCCTCTGCAAAAGTCTGCCTGCTTTGCCAATGAGAAAGCCCTACAAATAAATTCTCGCCACTCATAAATTGAAGCTGAGTAAACACACCTGCTTTTAACCAGGTATTACTCAGGGCGTCCCTAATATTGGCGGATTCTAAAGGGATTGCCGTAGAAAATTTCTCGGAGTTATAAATCAAGCAAAAATCGTCAATTGATTTTCCGCCAGAATATAAATCAAGGACTTTGTATCTTGCTAAGTCATAATCCTCTAGCAGCTGCTCCAAATGGCTGACATGAACTCTCGCCACTTCGCACAATCCTAGAATATCTACACCTCGCGCCAGTAGCTCACATACGGTTGCATTGAATCCATCCGTTATCGCGTATTGGGTTGCTCCATTTTTTGGTGGAGATAGCCGACAGTTCCACCAAGCGCACTTTAGCTCCACAAATTCACCCAACGCCCGGAAATATTCAGTAGAAAGCATCGTAGCTTTCCCTCATGAAATACCACCACAGTATATCGTTGAGTGATCTGACTACACCATCAGGGCAACCGCAGGTATGAGCGTTGATGCTCCAAAACGCATCGAATGACCGCCGCTGAGTTAGTTTTGGGTTAAATCTCTCGATTTTATTGGCCTCTCGTGGCGATTTCTGCCTTTCGCGAGGAGCTGCCATGGGCCGTTTTCTGACTCTCACGACGGGCAGAAAACGGCCATAAGTAGACAGTCGGATGATCTCTAGGAAGTCTTGGGCGGTTTAGATAGCAATCAAGAAGGCGTTGCAGAGGTCAAGCCACCGCCCTCATCTCACATACAGCACAATCCACCCAAGCAGCCCCAGCCCTCGCCAACTCACGTGCTTTCCCCTCACTGAGTCCGAAATACTTCCCCACTCGCAACATTGGCCACTTTTCGCCGTAGTACAGCCAAATCACGTCTCCCATCTGTTGATCTCGATGAGTGAGCCTTGCCACAGCATTATCGATAGCTACGGCCCACTCATCAGTTATGCAGTAATTCTTACTAGCTGATACCTGTGCTACCGCCTGCCGCATCAACGCCAAAGTCGGAGACGTGTAGCCGGGCACACCCATCCCGTCCATCCTCCACCAGCCCCACTGCTCAAGTAGGTATTCGGTGTCTCCCAATGGTCGACCTGCCGGCTTACGAATCATCATGCTCTCAATCCCCTGTGAAATTTGTTCCGCCTGCTCCCAAGCGGTTTGGTTGCTCGTATTGGCTCTGTGGCCCTATCGGCGTTGGAGGAGTCCTTAACGCCAAGACTTCGTGCTCTACCTGCTGCAATTTGAAACTCAGCTGGGTGACTAACTCGTCCGAAGAAAGCACCAACTTAGTCCCCTGAACAACCCAACCTGAGCCGTTGCAATCCGAGCAAACCAGCTCATAAAACACCCCTGCTACGACGGCCCTCCCCTTGCAGATCGAGCAAGGTTCAAGCTCGATCCGCTCCCGCTTAAAGCCAGGCCCCTGTTGTTTCTGCACGTTTTAAAACCTCGCCCTTAACAAATTGTGGTTCCGGCTCGCAGCCTCCGCCGTTCAAGGCGTCTACGAGGTTTTGCGAATCTTCATATCTAGCGCCTGTCTGCTCGTGAATCGCCTTGAAGCCACGCGCGTCTAACCAGCCGTGCCACTTCACCAAGGCCAGGCGACGTTGCTCTTTGGCCTGGGTGTTGATGTAGGTAGAGGCGATCTTGCCCAGCGAGTGGTTCAGCAGCATCTCGCCGATGTGGCCGTCGATGCCCAGGTCAGTCCAGGCGGTGCGGGCCACCTTGCGCAGATCGTGACTGGTCCAGGCGCCCTGCCCTAGCCGGGTGAATACGGCACTGGCCTGGTTGTCGCTCAGTGCCTTGCCACGGCGCGCCGGGAACAGGAAAGCGCCTGTGTAGCCCTCGGCAGCCTGGCGGGCACGGTAGCGGCACAGCAGCCCGACAACTTGGTCGGTCAACGGCACCCGAAGCTCGGTCTTGGTCTTGGTGTGCTCGGCCGGCAGGAACCACTCGCGCTCCGGCAGTGCAATGTCAGCCCAGCGTGCCTGGCGGGTTTCGCCAATCCGGGTGCCGTGACAAAGCATCATCAAGGCCAGCATGGCGTCACCTGGTGCACTGTCAAAGCGCTCAGCCAGCAGCGTCACCAGATCCGGCAACTGCACATCGCGCAGGCGTGCGGGCTTGGGTTGGATGCGCGCGGTGGTGAACTGACTGAATTTGAGCTCTGCCACGGGATTGACGGGGATCAGATCGAGCTTGCGCGCCTGACGGAAGGCCATGGCGACAAGGCGGAAAAGCTGTTGCACATACGACAGCGACAGTTCGGCCTGGGCCGGCCACATCAAAAGCTTGTCCAAGGTCTGGGCGTTGACGTCATTGAGCAGCAGCTCATTCAGGCGCGGTTTGAGCTGGCAGCTGATCGCTGACTTGATAGCCGCGCGGCGCTTATCGGAGAGCGCCCGCGACTTGGCCATGCGCACGCCGAACCAGTCGAGCAGCTCACCCACGGTAACCCAACCCGAGACGCTGGCAGCGCCGTCAGCCGCGACACGCAGACGTACCGCAGGGAGCGCGGCTACCACCTGTTTGCTGCTGAGGTCAGGAAAATGGCCGATCAGGTGCCATTGGCGTTTGTGGAGTAAATACCAGGAGCCGCGCGCGCGGTTCTTCAAGTACCGAAAGTGAAGCGCTGGATGACTCGCATCTCGCAGGTCGCGCACATGCTCAAGCTTGGCGTTTCGCGCGATCTCCGCATCCGACAGTTTCACCGTCAGGGTTTGGATTTTGGTGCTCAAGTGATCACCTTCCCTTCTTTGATCAAAATGGCCTGAGTGCGCATGACGCCCTCGGCAAGAAATAGACGGATCTCGTATTTGGTCAGCTGGCCGGGAGCACGCAGGCGCCCGTCTGCGATGTCGTGGCAATACGCGCAGGCCCAAGCGCCCTGAAAGTCATTTGGCTTCAGGCCCATGCCGCAGGTGCCGGCCAGACGGTAGTGCGCGAGGACGGTGGTGGATGAGTCGCAACTACACCCCGGGAACCGAACCTGGCAGTCTCGGTCGCGCGCGGCGTTGGTGAGTTTGCTCACTGGGTCACCCCCGCACGGCGGGCACGCAGCTCGGCCAACGCCCTGTTGCCGACATCCGGGGTCACTTTCGGGGCAGGCTTGGGCAACTCGGCTACCGGTACTGCATTGAGCTTCTCGCCCTGCCAGATGCGGCGGCACTGGTTCAGGTACTGTTTTTCAAAGCTGGCTAGACCTAGCTCGCGCGGCAGAAGCGGCAGGCTGTGGAAGCCCGCGGCGGCGGTCGCGTGATACACGGCCGGGTGATACCACTTCGAGCAACTACGCATAGCGGGATGGCAGTTGCGCAGGGCCTGAGCGTATGCAGATTCAACGCTTGGAAGACCCAAGCCTTCCGGCGCGAAGCACCAACTGACGAAAACGCCGGGGGCCGGGACGAAGGCCGATTTGTTCGCGCTGACGACGCGCATACCGTGATCGATTTGCTCCATTGTGGTGATGCCGGATCGCATGAACTCGCCTAGCCATTCAAGCTTTGAGGCGTTCATCACGGCCTCTGTCGGCCAGGATTGACGCCATGCACCACAAGCGCCGCGCAACCGAAGGAACAGGTCGTCAATTACTGCCCGAGTGGCATCATCAACGACAACTACGGCAGGTGACTGAACTGGCCCTTGGTACGTTGGATCGCATTGGCGGCGGGCAACCAACTGACTTGCCATTACGGGCTTGCTCGATCGGTTCACAGGCGCACCCCCTTCGATGCCCAGTCGCCAGAAGGCGCGTCATCCTCAGTGGATGTTGCCCCCAGGGCGCGCTCACGCTTTATCCAGCCGGCTAGCTTGAAGCACCAGCCGGCAGCGCTATCGACGACCGAGGTTTTGGCGACGAAGAAGCCTTTGAAGCGAGCGATCATGTCTTCAGTTGCGCAATCTTCCGGAAGGCCTGCGATCTTCAATTGCGCTTCGAGGGCGTTGGCGGACGGTACGAACTCAGCGAACATTGCGAACCGCTGACGGTCGTCTTGTGGTTCCAATGCCTGGCGATCCTGCTCCGCGACAACTTCCGAAATCTCGCGCTGCTGCTGCTTTTCGGTTAATTGATGGTTAATTGATGTATTGGGTGCAGTGGCTGCACCCCGCTCTGTCGTAGGCTGCACCCCGTTCTGACCATGGCTGCACCCCGATGCATCTTCACGGGGTGCAGCTACTGCACCCCGCTTGATCATCAGGTCATAAACCACCGGGCGGCGGTCATGACGATCAATGTAAACCGCGGCCAGAGCTTGATTGCCACGAACGATGAGCCCGACCTCCTCCAACAGATCAAGCTTGATTCGTATCGTGCGCTCGGAAAGTCCTGTGTCATCGGTGAGCGTTTTGGCTGACGGAAAAGCCCCAGCACCGTTTGAGCCTGCGTAGTTGGCCAGGCACAGCAGCACATGCCGAGCGCTGGAGTCTTTGAGGGTTTGCACGGGCAGCGAGAGCGCCCATGACATAGCTTGAACACTCACAGCGAGTTCCCTTGGGTATTGTGTATTGGTGCGGCGGTAAGACGTATGTGTCGCGACACGTTTTGATACCCGACTGAAAGTGTCGCGACATGAGGGGTATTGCCAGAGATAGGTATCGTGCTCATAACGGCCCCACAATGTTTTACAAGTTGTTGAAAGTGCCGGGTTGCAGCCCGGCTTTTTTGTGCCTGTAATTCAGCGCCCTCGTACCGTCCCTCTTCGCCGCTTCGCCTCTTTCAAAACCCACTGGATAAAACTCCAGCGACTTCAGGTTTCCTACTTCGCGGACCGGCTTGGGGCGATACTGGTTACACGGATTGGCGGATAGAGATCTCGCTTAGTCGACCATCTCGGCCCAGGGGAACGACGGACAAAGGAACTCTTTTTTGAAAGCACCTCCGGTCACCGCCTCCGCTCGCTTGGCTACCACTGGAGACATACCGTGCTTCCCGCGAACCCAACCGGAAACGGTGCTTTGATCAACCTTGAGCTTTTCAGCGGTGACATCTTGAGTGCCAATGAAGGCAACGAGGTCTCTGTAAATAGTGTTCATGCTGCCCCTCCATACGGGAATACCCATATAGTAAATTATGGGAATACCGATTTGCAAGGATATGGGAGCACCCGTAATACTCGCGGAATGGAATTCAAAGACCGTTTAAAGACAGCGCGCCGGCACGCCAAGCTCAACCAAGGCGAATTGGCCGCTAAAGCTGGTATCACGCAGACGTCAATTTCTGACCTTGAGCGTGGAAAATCGAAAGCCACCGCGCACGTCGTGAAGATCGCCGATGCTTGCGGCGTGAGCGCCAAATGGCTCTCCGATGAGATCGGACCAATGCTGGCTCCGGGGTCGAGTGCAGGCTCTGCGGAATCGAACATCTCAATTGCCGCCCAGCCCAGCAAATCATTCCGCTACCCGGTAATTAGCTGGGTTGCCGCCGGCTCCTGGGCGGAGGCCGTGGAACCCTACCCGGCCGGCTTCTCGGATAGCTATGAGTTCTCGGAATACGACTCTAAGGGCACAGCGTTCTGGCTGAAGGTTAAAGGTGACTCGATGACGGCGCCCGCCGGCCAGAGCATCACCGAGGGCACGCTGATCCTGGTGGACACTGAAGCTGAGGTTGCACCAGGTAAGCTCGTTGTGGCCAAACTACCGGACAGCAATGAAGCAACGTTCAAGAAACTGGTTAGCGATGGCGGCCGATTGTTCCTCAAGCCGCTGAACCCCAGCTACCCGATCGAGGCTGTGGACGAGAACTGCCGAATCGTAGGCGTAGTTGTGCAGGCGCTGCAGAAGTTTTACTGATTCTTTCCCGGGGATGACCTACGCCCCTCACCAAACCAAACCAGCAGATGCGCCGCTATCTGAAAGCTGGCTGCAGCTTTAACAACCGAGCATGGAATGCATTCAATGAGTGATGTTGTTGTCGTTGATGGACCTGAATCCTTCTTGGCTGCTTTGGACCGCATGGATCTTCTCGGCGAATCCTTCCCAATTTTCAGCGGCTGGCCTAAATTCGATGTAAAGGTCGAAGGCGATCGCTACAAGGGCACGCTGACCCCCAAGCTAATGGCGGGGATCATTGAATTTCAGGACCAACTGCTGCGCACTTATGCCGAGATTCGCTATGGTTCTTCATCTATTGGTAAGCTGAGCGCTGCCGATAAGGCAGATCTTGAGATAGTCTTAGCGATCACGAAGGGAAGCACCAATGGGCAAGGTCCGCTCGATGAAGTCCTTAACAAAATCATTTCGGCACTGCCCATGAACAAGATGAGCGGAGGCAACGTCACAGCCCTGCTAATCATTGCCGTGTTGTGCTTAGCGGGCTACATGGTCTTTTCGGGCTGGAACCAGTCGGACTTGGAGAAGGCTAAAATTGCCAGCGTGGAACGACAATCGACTACGCAGGCAATGCTAATGAGTAAGCTGGCTGACGCGCTAGCCTCTAAGAATCTGCCGCCCGAGGCAGTTGCTATTAAGGATAGAGCGGCCGAAGGATACAGGGCTATCGTAGCTGGTGCTCCGGACGCCACATCGATGGATATCCAAGGTGAGCATTTCAACGCCGATGAGCTAGAAAAGATAAGGACGCAGGAGCCGCAGCCGAAGAGCCGCCAAGAGCGCAGGGAAGACGTTTACATCGACATGGTGAAGCGTCACCCGGACTATCTGTCTTTGACCCTGAGGCTACCAGGATCAAATTACACTTTCCCAGGCCGAGTTGACCTGTCTAAATTTGATCAAGGAAAGGTCAATCAACTATTTGACTCACTTCGCGATTCTAGCCCTATTCGCCTCTTCCACTATTCGTCCGAACAAAAGAACCGAATCCTGAGAACGGATGTGATTGCCGTTGACGACATCACATTCAGCCAGGCCAAATCCGCGCCGTAGCTGCTTGATGTTTCAGAAAAAAGCCCGCCATCGTGCGGGCTTTTTGTTATCTGTTAGAAGGCTCGCCCCGAAAAAATATGCACTTATGCATAAAACTTCCTGCTGCCCTATTGCCAATACATGTCAGCACAAATACTGTTCTTACATACAGTATTTGCAAGGAGCAAAGCATGATCCACGCCCCCTACCCCACACCTAATCCGAGAAATTCCTACGAGCTTGTAGGCCGCCGCCTGCAGGGTCTAATTGCCTCTCCTCGGGTCCAGAGGATTCAGTTGGTCGAGGTTTCCCGGCGCGACGATGAAAGCCCTGAAGCCTGGCGCCAGGTCATCCAGGATATCGGCGACACAGCTGGCATCAAGATCGAGCACCTGGATGGCGGTGCCGTCAGGATCGGCTGGCGCGAGTACTGCGATTCGTAAGTGAGCTCGCCAGTGAACAGGCTTTTTATCGCCTCCTATTAAATATATGGGAATACCCATTGACGAAAAATATGGGATTGCCTATATTCGCATCCAGGCCAGCAATTAACACCGCCGGCCAGCCGCGAAAGCTGCGCCGTTCTTTAACAGTCAGGGCAATACAGAAACACCAACAGACCGCATTGCCTCTACCGGCGACCGGCGATCAGACGGGTCAGATAGCCCGCCCACGACAGGAGAACCCTGTACGGCTGATCGACAGCGAAACGCTGGAACCGTGCGAATGACCTGGCAAGCAATGCGCCCCGCAAATCCCAGCGGCAGAAGGGAGATCCAACTGAACAGAATTAGCGCTCTGAGCCTCGGCTATGAGGAGCGCCGGACCTCATGTGGTGTGCCGAACAAACTACCCAGGCACAGGGCTGTACACCGCATGTTGTAGATACCCAATGACCACGCCGGCAACGTTGCTGATCCAGCCGGAGTGACCAGGGAAGCCCACCGCCGCACACAGCTACCGAAACCTGCCATCAGCAGCGGGAAATAGGCACAAGCAACACGCACCGCTGACGCAACAACCCCGGCCTGTCGCCAGTTGCGAGGTCGGGGGTTTCACCGATAGTCCTTGGCAACAGGGACTAACGGGAAACCAACCGAGGGTCACCAAGATGGAAGTAACAATCATCAACGGTTCATGGAAAGGCCACCTCGGACGTGGCCTTGCGCCGCGAGAGCTTCAGTTCCTGCTTTGGATTGCTCAGGGCTTCACCTCGAAAGAGATCGCCCGGGAGGCAGGTATTGAGGCTGGTACCGTGAAGAAGCGCCTGACCAATGCGATGTTCAAGTTGGGCGTTACAAAGCGCACCGCTTTGGTGGCCGAGGCTATGCGCCGGCAAATCATCTCGCCGATGTGCTTCGTCCTGGCGGCGCTAATCGCCATGCACGCAATGATCGGTGACGAGTCGATGCGTCGTGATCGCCGGGTGCCGGAACGCCGTACAGCGCAAGTCCGGATGGTACGCCGCGCCGAACAACCTGTGCTGCTCGCCTAATTCAAACCTCAAGGGAAAACACATGCCTCCATCTATGCAGGAACGCACCGAAGGACTTGCGGCACTCCGTGTCCGCGCAACAATCGCCACTAGCGCGATGTACGCCATGATCGGCAAGGAGCAGCCCGTACAAGAGGTTCGCTTCCAGGTAATCAATAAGGGCGCCGGCGCCTACCACGTCGTCGAGCGCTCCACCGGCAAGGTCATGGGCATGTGCTTCACCTGGAAAGCTGCGGTCATCCGCGCCCAGGTACTTGAGGCTCGCGCCGACGGCAAGAACATCAACATCGAGGGATGGTCCCAGTGATCAGCGTAATCCGATGAGGCGCATCAGTAAGGTCACCGCCGCGCGGCGCCGGCCGACATGGCTGGCACTGCCAGCAAGTGGAATAGAAGAGGTAGGCCATGGCCGAGGAAGAGCAGCAGCAGCCGACGGCAGAAGCCCTGAAGCAGCGCCGCAAGCGGGAAAAGGCGAACGAGAAGAACGCTGCATTAGGCGTCGAGAAATTTACGGTTGAGATCGCTGGCGTATTCAAGGCCGACCTCAAGCGCCTGATGAAGCAGCACGGATTCAACAATCAGCAGGAAGTGTTTCAGAACCTACTGCGCAACGTGATCGCCGCCGACTTCGAAACAGCGGCGCAGATGCTTAAGTGTGTCACAACACCTTTTGTCGTTACCGAAAAAGTGTCGCAGCTCATTCGGGCGGCAGGCTTGAAGTCACTCGCCCAAGATCCGCCAGAGCCTGATGACGAAATTGAAAGGCCCATGTACCCAGGTCAGCCGCAAAAAACTTCGCGAGAAGCGGATAAAGCCTGACCCCTTAGAACTTATCCTTTAAGTGGAACAGGTAGTTAACAGCGGCAACTTTTTGATGCGGGTCACCCCGCTCCTTGCTATTCATAATCGCGAGGTGCGCCTCTTCAAACACGCTGTATGCAGACGCTTTCATTTCGTTCGACCTAAGGACTGCCATCAGCAAATGTTCTAGTGCGTCAATCTGGGCTTGATTTGTCATATATCTCACCTTGGTCCGGCTCCATGCCGGTCACCCGTAATACCCATATCAGAGAAATTGTCTGCTCAGTCGCAAACTTTTCGCCCTACGTGCTCGGATATCGGAGTAGGTCTTCATCAGCAGTGCTCAGAACCGGAACGTGATCCAACCTAGGCATTGACTTTAGTGCATGCCGAGTTGCGAGAACGTCGAAAACACGTCCTCGTTGAATCGCGAGCAAGGATCGACTGACCCGGAAGACTTTGCAGTCAGGACAGTCAAGCTCGAGATAATCGCCATAAGTAGGATTTACTTTCGCTGGCGATCCACAAACCAAGCATTCCATGTTGCCTCCTTGAACGTGTTGAGTGCCGGTCACCCGTAATACCCCATATCAACGAATCACGCCAGCGGGCCGGTGATCCCCTCGTACTCGGCAATCTCGCTATGAATCACAGGGACTTTTACACCAAGATCGTGTTGCTCTCTGATCCATTGCTGCATCGCGGTGGTGCGGAGCCACTGGCCACGATCAAGAATTCGCATAACAGTACCGGTGACTTCAAAGGCGCCACAGTCAGCGCAATCGAATCGCGCCCGATCGACGTCGCGGGCTGTTTCCGCCTCAGGCGTCTGACAAACCAAGCATTCCATACGACCTCCTTTTCAATTGTTCGCAAACTATACCCGCGAGGCCCCCCTATGTCCGCACAACAGACCGACGAAAAGAAACTCGAACGCGCGATCCGCAAGATCAAGCACTGCCTCGCACTGGCCCAAAGCGCCAACGAGAACGAAGCGGCGACGGCTCTTCGGCAGGCTCAGGCACTGATGCGGGAGTACCGGCTGACTGAAATGGATGTGAAGTTGAGCGATGTTGGTGAGGTTGAGTCCGCCCTCTTCCGAACCAAACGGCGACCAGCATGGGATCAGCAGCTCAGCATCGCTGTAGCAGAAGCCTTCAGCTGCACAACCCTACGGCGCAGGACATGGAGTTCTGCGAAAGGCCAGGTCATTGAATGCGCAACATTCGTCGGAGTGTCTCCCGCCCAGAACATCGCCCTTTACGCGTACGAGGCACTGCACACGAAGCTAACCCAGGCGCGGAAAACCTATTGCTCAGAGGTCAGATCCGGAGTTCATCGCAGTCAGTATTCGGCAGAAACAGCCGGCGATCACTTCGCATTGGCTTGGGTTTGGGAGATTCAGTCAAAGCTGAAAGCGCTTGTGCCTCAAGGCGACGATGACCCTCTCGGGCACCCCGCCACCGGCCATGACCTTGTTGCGATTCAGGCTCAGGACAAAGCGCTGATTAGCGAATATCTCGCCACCCAGGAAATCGGGAAATCGAGAAAAGGAAAGTCCGTTGAGTTGGATCTGAACGCCCAGATCGCCGGGATGCTGGCCGGGAGCAAGGTCCAACTGCACGCTGGAATTGTACGCGGCGGCCAAGACATTCTCGCCCTATCCGCTACCGCATGAACTCACGACCATCAATGATCCGGCCCCTACCGAAAAGGATCCCTCATGCTCAAAGCAATTGACCTGTTTTCCGGCTTCGGCGGATGGACCCGCGGCGGAAAGGATGCTGGACTCAACGTCCTCTGGGCCGCCAACCACTGGCCCGCCGCGGTTGAGTGGCACACCAGGAACAACCCGGACACGCAGCACGTCTGCCAGGACTTGCATCAGGCTGACTGGTCGCGGGTTCCAAAGCATGACGTGATGCTGGCCTCTCCGTGCTGCCAGGGCCACGCAAAGGCTCGCGGTAAGGCCGCGGGCAACCCGCAGCACGACAACTCGCGCTCGACCGCCTGGGCACCGGTGGCGAACGCAGAGGTAAATCGCCCCGACTTCGCCATCATCGAGAACGTCCCGGAGTTCATGGACTGGATCTTGTACCCGGCCTGGGCCGACGCGATGCAGCGCCTGGGCTATTCGCTTGCACCGCATATCGTGGACTGCGCCGACCTCGGTGTGCCTCAGCATCGTGTGAGACTGTTCATGGTCTGCTCCCGCAGCAAAGCGCCGCTGCACCTGCAGCTCCAGCAGCACCGGCATGTGCCGGCCAGCGAAATTATCGACTTCAACGCCGGCAAGTGGTCGCCAATCATCAAGCCAGGGCGGGCCGAATCCACGCTGGCCCGCGTGAAGAATGGCCGGGAGCGATTCGGCGAACGGTTTGTGATGCCCTATTACGGTTCAGGTTCCGGACTCACCGGCCGTAGCCTGGACCGCCCGATCGGCACCATCACCACCCTGGATCGATGGGCCGTGGTCGACGGTGACCGGATGCGCATGATCACCGCCGACGAGGCAATGGTCGCGCAGTCATTCCCGAAAGACACGCTGCGCCCGGAAAACCACCGGCTGACCATGCACATGACCGGAAACGCGGTTCCGCCATTGGCTGGTCGTCGAATAATTGAGGCGCTAATGAAAGCTTGCTGATTAGCTAGAGAGCCTTACCGCTTCCGCAAAAGGATGACCAAATCTAGGCTGGACTTTCCTTAAACCATAAAACTCATGACTTACTGTTCCGTTATTTTTTGTATAACTAAGAGTAGCCTTTCTTAGCTCAGAAACACTCAGCAGCCTTTCAGGCACTTCAATTTCAATTTCTTCGCTCGCAAAAACCTCCTTATACATCAAAATTATTTGCTCAGAATCAGAGGCGGAAAATATAACACTCAACGCTCGACATCTGGGCCCGGTGTTAATCAGTACAAAAGTAGCGATATTCTCAGGGCCTTTAGTGACCATATACTTAAATTTGAAACCAGTATGTGGCTCACAGTTACTTTCGTTAAGCTGTTTCTCATACTTTGCTGCATCTATCGCAGTGCGTAGCTGTTCCTTCGATACATCAACCATAGCTGACTGCTGCTGCACTGACGCCCTTAATTCTTCTGCTTGCATCTTCAGCGCCTCTGTCCCTTGCCGAAGTTCTACGCCCTGTTGGAAAAACCCCAATACGAGCCAGAGAATAGCTAAAGGTCCAAACACACCTGCTAAAAAATCCCCTACTTCATTTAGCCCCATTGTTTGCAGGGATTGAATCCTCCCCCCCACTAACCACCAAACAAAAAACAAATAAACCACTGTTACAACAATACCCACTATCGCCAGAACACGCCCCATTACACATTCGCCTCGAAATTTTTTTACCAGTTTACCGCATATAGACGCGAGGACTCCCCATGCCTACAGAAAACCGCAAGCCAGATATTCGCAGCATCGTTACCGACTCGCTCGTCAGCATGGTCGCTGCTGTTACTCGAACCACGCCGCCAGCTAACGAGCCGCTACCATCATTCATCCAGGCGCCTGTTGATCGGGCAGTTGACCGCATCAAGTCGTTCCTGCTGCCCGGCGTCACTCTGCAGACCGCCCGCGCCAACCGCGTGTACGTCGCCGGGCCTATGACCGGCATCGCCGACTTCAACTACCCGGCATTCAACGCCGTGGCTGACCAACTCCGCGCCCAAGGCTACGAAGTCGAGAACCCGGCAGACCGCGGCATCGTCGAGGGTGCACAGTGGGCAGAGTATATAGCCTACGACTTGACGCGCTTGGGCTTGTGCGGCGTGATCGCCCTGCTGCCCGACTGGGAAAAGTCGCAAGGCGCCAAGCTGGAAGTCCTGATCGCCGAACGCCTCGGAATGACAGTTGTGAATTCCGGTGATCTGGTAACGAGGGAGGCTGTATGAGTAAGCGCGCGATTCACTACGACGACTGGGACGGCGGGATAGAGGCCGACCAGGATCACCCTGAAACTCTGTTCTGCGGCACCGATATTGGAGACCCCGAGATGTCGCCCAACAAGGACCGTGTTACCTGCAAGCGCTGCCTGAAAATCCTGGCAGCAGCAAAGGCTGATCGGGCTCTTGAGGATCAGAAGTACAAGGCCGACCTGTACGACGAGGTTTGGCAGAAAGCCAGGGACATGGGGTTTTCGAATGTGACCATGGCCCTTTCGAACCTGGCTGAGCATCCCGCGCCGGTAGCAGTGGTGCCGGAGTTGACCACCGAACTTCGCTGGATCTTGGGGCAGATGTGCTTCCAGCACATCCACACCGCCCAGGCACTACGCTTGATGGGCCACCAGATAGCCAGGAAGGCCGAGGACGAACAGGCCGTAACTATTTACTGGATGCTCAGCCACTACCTGAAAGACCCTGCCAACTGGCGCCGGAACGCTTCTGCCGAGCTGAAAGAGTCAGCTCCAGCCGAATAGGAGTACATCCGTACTCCTAAAATGCAAGGAGGGCTGTTTACTCGGGCGTTGCGTACAAATGGCTCACGCAAGTACCGCAAACTTTCCTTCCAAGTTTGGCAGCCTTGGTTCTAGCCACATCTTCGCTCCGGCAGCTTTCGTTGATGTTGTCCGTATCCTTGTGCACGACCTTTCTACAGATTGATTCGGTTTGGTTACGGCATTGCAAGGGATCTGTTGTAAGCAGTTTTCCCTCAAAAATGTGGTGTTCTTCAGAATCTTTCCGTTTCCGTATTGAGTAAGTGATCATTCCGTAATCTCGATTGATGATGGCGGTGTGCCACACTCAATCATGCCTAGATACATTAATTATTAATACCCCTCCCCCTTCAAAGTCAGCCGCTGTAGCGAAAAGTATGAAGGTGCTTGAGGGGTTCGGTTAAATCGGAAGAGGTGACCGGCAGGCCAAGGCGTTGAGTTAGTAGCCCAGAGGAAGGGAGTTGTTTAACTCGCCGCAAAATGCGACAGCCTACCGATCAATGCCCACAGCAAGAGGGCCCGCTCCAACGGAGTAATAGAGCGTCTGCAGCGCAGCACCCCAACAACGAATATCTGAAATTCATGCGCGACATATCATTTCTAGCACATCCCACGGCCTCGTGTAGGCCGATTTTAATAAACCCCTCCCCCTTCAAGTCAGCCGCTATAGCGGCAAGGATACCTATGCGCCTGAAGAAAGCTGAGCGTGAAAAAGTGCGCCTGAAGTACGGCGGGCACTGCGCCTACTGCGGTGTGGTGCTGGGTGACCGGTGGCACGCCGACCACTTGGCGCCGGTAGTGCGCGAGCTGCTTTCAAAGCAGACCGCCGCCGGCACCTGGAAGCTGGTGTCGGGCAAGCCGCTCCGGCCTGAGCATGACGTGCCGGAGAACATGATGCCGGCCTGCGCGCCCTGCAACATCAGCAAGGGAGGCCAAACCCTGGAAGGCTGGCGCAGCTGGATCTCAAGACACGTCGAGTCGCTGAACAACTACACCCCAATTTACCGCCTGGCCAAGGCATATGGCCTGATCGCCGAGACAGGCGCGCCGGTGGTTTTCCACTTCGAAAAGGAGCAGCAGCCATGATCGCCACCCTCTGGTTCGCCTACGTGTTCATCTACAAGGGGCCAAAGCCATGAAGCGGCTCTTCCGCCGCAAGGTAGAGGCCTGGCTGATACTGATAGCCGCCAAAATCTTGAGCGGCCGAAACGTCCACCGATCCCCCGTTGTATCCCGTCGCGACAACAATCAAATGTTTGAAATAGCCGGGGAGCTCGAAGATATCGCACAGCGCATCAGCAAGAGCTACCCCTAACCCCAATCCCCTAAATGCCTGCCGGTGAGCGGCGGGCTAGGTATTCCTATGCCTGAAATGACCTACGAACAAAAGCTGGTCGATTACGCGACAGCGCCCAAAGCCACTGCCGGGATCATCAGCCAGATCGAGAACGGCAACTTCGTCAATCACTGGTGCGGGAAGCTGCGCGGAAAGTTCGTGCAAGTCGGTCCGACCTGGAAGGCATCCACCAGGCAGCAAGCGCTGGAATCTGCGCGACTGTTCCGGGCGCAATGCCGGGACGAAGCCAAAGCGAAAGGCCTTCTCCCGACCTAACCCACCCACTACTGCCCAGCGCGGCAAGGACACCAAATGGAAAGTATCAAGACAGAGCGGCCCAGTACGGGCGGCGGGAGGTAGTTATGCAAGCAGAGATCCTCTCGGACGAAGAGCTCGCCGAGATTACCGGCTACAAGCAGCGCGCTCATCAGCGCAAATGGTTGAAAGACAGAAACTGGATATACATCGAGAGCCGTGGCGGCCGGCCGCTGGTGGGCCGGATGTTCGCCCGCATGAAGCTCGGCATGGTCAATGCCGCGATCGCAGATCCAAACCCGCCGCCGCCGGCCCGCCCGGCTTGGACGCCCGACTTCTCCAGAGTGAACTGATATGCGCCCCCGGAACACGGAAAATAGGGACTTGCCGCCTGGAATGGTGCGGCGCAAGCGCCCAAGGAAAAACGGGAAGGTCTGGATCGGCTACTACTATCGGGACTCTAACGGCAAAGAGATCCCTTTAGGCACGGACTTGAGCAAAGCCCGTCTGAAATGGGCCGAGCTGGAGGCCAAAGAAAAGCCTGCTGATCTGACAACGATGAAGGGCATCTTCGACCGATACGTGCGTGACGTCATCCCAAAAAAGGGGGAGCGGACCCAGAAGGACAACATGGCCGAACTGAAACAGCTTCGCCCAACCTTTGATGAGGCCCCCATCGATTCAATTACGCCTTTCAACATCGCGGGTTACCGAGATGCCCGCTCAGCGAAGGTTCGTGCCAACCGTGAGATCGCCCTTCTCTCCCACGTTTTCAACATGGCTAGGGAATGGGGCCTGACTGAGCGGGAGAACCCATGTCAGGGCATAAGGAAGAACAAGGAGGCGCCGCGCGACTATTACGCCAATACGGCTGTCTGGGACGCCGTCTACGCCGTTGCTGAACAAGAACTGAAGGAAGCCATGGACCTGGGCTATTTGACCGGGCAGCGGCCTGCTGACGTGCTGATCATGCGCAGCGACGATACCGAGGGTGATTACTTCCTGGTAACGCAGGGCAAGACCGGGCAGAAGCTCAGAATCTTGATGCGTACGGATGCAGGGGAGAACAGCTTGGGGAGGCTAGTCAGGGAAATTGGCGAAAGGAATGCCGGGCACCCGTCCAAATACCTGTTGATCAACAAGCATGGAAAGCGGATGACAAAGGGGATGTTGCGCTTGCGCTGGGACAAGGCGCGTGAAAAAGCTCAGCAGAACGCCATCGAAAAAGGCGACCCGCTGCTCGCGGCCAAAATTGGAAGGTTTCAGTTCCGCGACATCCGGCCGAAGGCGGCCTCGGAAATCATCGATATCGGTGATGCAAGCCTGCTGCTGGGACACAGCAAACAGGAAATCACAAAGAGGGTTTACAGGAGGATCGGGGCGACCGCGAAACCCTCCAAATAGGCAAAGTTTCGGAACTCCTACCCGAAAGTTTCGGAACCCCTGCAAAAAGCAGCTGAAACCTTCTCAAACCCCAGATACGAAAAAGCCCCGACTAATCGAGGCCTTATCGTTTAATTTGGCGGGAAACCAGGGATTCGAACCCTGGAGACGCTATTAACGTCCGCCGGTTTTCAAGACCGGTGCATTCAACCACTCTGCCAATTTCCCTTGTGCATCACAGGATTATAGTAGCCTATCCCGTCTCAGCGGGCGCCATAATACCCGAATGAAACACACTGTCAAACTCTCGCCATAACTTGTTACAGAGCGTCTGTTATGATCTTTGCGACTGAACGTTTCAAAACTGAAGGAGTGTCGCCATGCGCGAACAGAATTACGCAGTGAATGGTAACGCGCAGGCTGAGCAGCTTGAAGTCAGCCGCGTGTTGCGCAATACGTACGGCTTGCTCGCCCTTACCCTCGCATTCAGCGGCGTGATGGCGTATGTGGCGCAACAGATGCGCGTCGGCTACCCGAATATCTTTGTCGTGCTGATCGGTTTCTACGGCCTGTTCTTCCTCACCAACAAACTGCGTGACTCGGCCTGGGGCCTGGTGTCGGCGTTTGCCCTGACCGGCTTCATGGGCTTCATCCTCGGCCCGATCCTCAACCGCTACCTCGGCATGGCCGGCGGCGCGGAAGTGGTCAGCTCGGCATTCGCCATGACCGCCCTGGTGTTTGGTGGTCTGTCGGCCTACGTGCTGATCAGCCGCAAGGACATGAGCTTCCTGGGCGGCTTCATCACCGCGGGCTTCTTCGTGTTGCTGGCGGCCGTCGTAGCCAGCATGTTCTTCCAGATCAGTGGCCTGCAGTTGGCGATCAGTGCCGGTTTCGTGCTGTTCTCCTCCGTGTGCATCCTGTTCCAGACCAGCGCCATCATCCACGGCGGTGAGCGTAACTACATCATGGCAACCATCAGCCTGTATGTATCGATCTACAACCTGTTCATCAGCCTGTTGCAGATCTTCGGCATCATGAGCCGTGATGACTGATTGCTAGCGACATAAAAAAAGCCCCGCATCGAGAGATGCGGGGCTTTTTTATTGCCCAGGGATCAGTACTGGTTGGGCTCCATCTCCAGCTCGACCTTGAAGCGTTCAGCAATATCCCGCTGAATACGCTGGGCCAGGTTGGCGATGTCATGCCCGGTGGCCGTGCCGTAGTTGACCAGCACCAGTGCTTGCATCTTATGCACGCCGGCATCACCGTCACGAAAGCCCTTCCAGCCGGCCTTGTCGATCAGCCAGCCGGCCGCAAGCTTCATCTGCCCATCCGCCTGGGGGTACGCCACCAGGTCGGGGTACAGGCTTTGCAGCTCGGCGGCCAGCACCTGGGACACCAGCGGGTTCTTGAAGAAGCTCCCCGCATTGCCCAGCTCGGCAGGGTCCGGCAGTTTTTCGCGGCGGATGCTGCAGATGGCCCGACTGACATCACTGGGTGTCGCGTCCGTAATGCCCTGCCCGGCCAGGCGCTGCTGCACTGGGCCGTAATCGAGCTTGAGGTGGCTGGCGCGGCTCAAGGCAAAGCGCACCCGCAGGATCAACCAGCGCCCGGTCTCGTGCTTGAACAGGCTGTCGCGGTAGGCAAACTGGCACTCTTGCAGGCTGAAGTCGCGCAATTCGCCCGTCTGGCGATCCAACGCGGTCAGGCCGGCGAATACGTCCTTGATCTCCACACCGTAGGCGCCGATGTTCTGCATCGGTGCAGCGCCCACCGTGCCGGGGATCAGGCTGAGGTTTTCCAGGCCGCAGAAACCGTGTTCCAGGGTCCACAGCACAAACGGATGCCAGGCCTCGCCCGCTTCCGCCTCGACGACCACCTGGAGGCCATCGTCGTGCAGCACGCGGATTCCCTGGGTGGCCATGCGCAGCACCAACGCCGGGATATCCTGGGTGAGCAGCAGGTTGCTGCCGCCGCCGATCACCAGCAGCGGCAACGCGTGGGCAGCGGCGTACGCTAAGGCTTCACGCACATCGGCGTCGCTGTGGGCTTCGGCAAACATCTGCGCGCGCACATCAATGCCAAAGCTGTTGAACGGCTTGAGCGACACTTGCGCCCGCACCTGCAAGGTCATAACCGCCCCTTCAATTCGATGACCAATGAATCACAGGCCTGCTCGATCAGGTCCAGGACCCGCTCAAACCCTTGCTCACCTTCGTAGTAAGGGTCTGGCACTTCATCCACTTCGCCTTCATAGCGACGCAGGAACAGATCCAGCTCGGCCTTGCCCTGCCCCGGCTGCAATGCCTTGAGGTTGCGCAAGTTGCTGTTATCCATCGCCAGGATCAGGTCATAACGCGCAAAGTCGGCGCGAGAAACCTGCTGTGCACGTTGAGCCGACAAGTCATAACCGCGCACCAGCGCCGCACGTTGGCTGCGCTGGTCCGGTGGGTTGCCCACGTGCCAGTCACCTGTACCGGCCGACGCGACGTCGACCTGCCCCGCCAAACCCGCTTCGCGCAATTTGTGGCGCAACACACCCTCGGCAGTCGGCGAGCGACAGATGTTGCCCAGGCAGACAAACAAAACCTCCATCAGGCCCCCAGCAGGCGACGGACGCGCTCAAGGTCTTCCGGGGTGTCGACACCGGCCGGCGGCGCTTCCAACGCGTCGCCCACATGGATACGCACGCCATGCCACAGGGCCCGCAACTGCTCCAGGGACTCGGTATTTTCCAGCCAGCACGGGCCCCAGCTGACGAAGTCATGCAGGAAACCGGCGCGATAGGCGTAGATCCCGATGTGGCGACGATAGGGCACGCCCTCGGGCAGTACGTCGCGGCTCTTGGCGAACGCGTCCCGCGCCCACGGCAGCGTCGAGCGGCTGAAGGTCAGCGCCAGACCGTTGATGTCGCTGACCACTTTCACCACGTTCGGGTTGAACAGGGTGTCGATGTCTTCGATGGGTTCGGCCAGGGTCGCCATGCGCGCTTCGCCATGGGCGGCCAGGTTGGCGGCCACCTGGTCGATCACGCTCGGCGGGATCAACGGCTCATCACCTTGCACATTGACCACGATTGCGTCCGGCGCCAGGCCCAATTGTGTCGCCACTTCGGCCAGGCGGTCAGTGCCCGAGTTATGGTCTTCACGGGTCAGCACGGCTTCAGCACCAAAGCTTTGGCAGGCCTCGATGATGCGCGGGTCATCGGTGGCCACCACCACCCGCTCGGCGCTGCTTTTGCAGGCCTGTTCCCACACCAGCTGAATCATCGGCTTGCTGCCGATCAACTGCAGCGGTTTGCCCGGCAAACGGGTGGAGGCATAGCGGGATGGAATGACAACGGTAAAGGCGGTGGTCATTTATCCAGACGCTCATCGGTGGTCAGGGTACGGGCTTCGCTTTCCAGCATGACCGGAATGCCATCACGGATCGGGTACGCCAGGCCGGCGCCTTTACTGATCAGCTCGGTTTTATCGGCGCTGAGCTTGAGCGGGCCTTTGCAGATCGGGCAAGCGAGGATGTCGAGCAGTTTGGTGTCCATGAGTGTTTCCTGGAAAGAAGCGTTTAAGGCAAAAGACGGGCAGGCAGCAGGCGCATCAGCTGCGTGTCGAACCAGGCGACAAACGCCGGCGACGGCAGCGCATCCACTGCAAGGTACCACCAGTCGGGCCTGGCAAAGGCGCGGCACTTCACCGCGTCCTTTTCGGTCATGACCAGCGGCAATGACGGTGAAAAATTCAAGACCTCGGCGCTAAACGCCGCGTGATCGGCGAACGCGTGGGGTATCGGCCGCCAGTGTAGCGTTTCAAGGGTATTGAAGAAACGTTGCGGGTTGCCGATGCCCGCCACCGCGTGCACCTGCTGGCCGGCAGGAAAATGGTCGACTGGCTGGCGCTCGCCGGTCTTGACGTTGATCAGCGCCGTGGGCAGCAGGCGAAAGGCAAAACCATCGTCACGGTCGGCGCCGGCGCCGTTGTAGAGCAGCGCATCGACGCTTTGCAAGCGCTCCACCGGTTCGCGCAGCGGCCCGGCCGGCAGGCAGCGGCGGTTGCCGAGGCCACGGGCGGCGTCGATCAGCACCAGTTCAAGGTCGCGAGCCAGACGGTAGTGCTGCAGGCCATCGTCGGAGAGGATCAGGTCCAGGGGTTCACTGGCCAGCAGCGCACGGACGGCGCGGCTGCGGTCGGGGTCAATCATCAGCGGCACGCCGCTGCGCTGCACGATCAACGACGGCTCGTCGCCAGCCACCTCGGCGCTGTGGCTGGCCTCGACCCGCCACGGCAAGTGCGGCGGCTTGGCGCCATAACCCCGGCTGACCACGCCCACGCGCAAACCGCTGCGCTGGCAGTGTTCGATCAACCACAGGATCAGCGGCGTTTTGCCGGTGCCGCCCACGGTGATATTGCCCACCACCACTACCGGCACCGGTGACTGGTAGATCGACCCCTCGCCGGCCAGGAAGCGTGCACGCTTGCGTTGCACCACGTGGCGATACAGGGATTCCAGCGGCCGCAGCAGCGTGAGCGCCGGATGGCCTTCGTACCAGGCCTTGAGGAAACGATCGGACATGGCCATCAGGGTTGGCTCGCCGCCTCGACGGTGGTCATGCGCAAATGGCTGAAACCGAGCTTGCCGGCCGCGTCCATTGCCGTGATCACCGCTTGATGCTGGGTCTTGCCGTCGGCACTGATCGACAGCAGCATCTTGGTATCGCCGCCGGATTCTTTCTGCAAGGCGTCCATCAGGCTGGTGAGGTCGTTTTTCTCCAGCAGGTGGTTATTCACCGAATACACACCGTCGGCGCTGATGGCGATGTCCAGTTGCTTGACCTCCTGGTCCTCGGCGGGCGAGCCACTCACCGCTTCCGGCAGGTCGACCCGCAGTTCGGTTTGCCGGGTAAAGGTGGTGGTAACGACAAAGAACAGCAGCAGGATAAACACCACGTCGATCAGCGACGCGAGGTTGATATCAACGTTTTCCCGTTGCTTGCGGCGAAATTTCACGCTTTGCCCTCGACCAGGTCCACATCACGGTCGCCCTGCACCACCTCAACCAGCTTGATGGCTTCTTGCTCCATGCCCACCACCAGCTCATCGATGCGCCGTTGCAGGAAGCGGTGGAAGAACACCGACGGAATACCCACCATCAGGCCCGCAGCCGTGGTGATCAGCGCCTTGGAGATACCACCGGCGAGCACCGCCGCGTTGGTGGTCATGCCCGAGCCCATGAACGAACTGAAGATGTCGATCATGCCCAGCACCGTGCCCAGCAAACCCAGCAGCGGCGCCATGGCGGCGATGGTGCCGAGGGCGTTGATGTAGCGCTCCAGCTCATGGATGACCCGGGCGGCGGCCTCTTCGATGCACTCCTTCATGATCTCGCGACCGTGCTTGGAGTTGGCCAGGCCCGCGGCGAGGATTTCCCCCAGGGGTGAATTGGCGCGCAGTTCCTTGAGTTTGTCCTTGTCCAACTGTTTGTTCTTGATCCAGGCCCAGACCTGCCCCAGCAAATGCTCAGGCGTGACGCGGCTGGCGCGCAGGGTCCACAGGCGTTCGGCAACGATGCCGAGTGCGGCGATGGAGCTCAAGATGATCGGCAACATCATCCAGCCGCCGGATTTGACCAATTCCCACACAGTGAATGTCCCCTCGAAAAAGTGCGCCACTTTACCATATAGGTTCGCTGGCTGGGTTTGTCGGCCACAGGCCCGCCCGTCGCAGTACGTGGCCTTGGGCAATGCACCGCTAGGGTAAGGGTTCGCGCCAGAAGCGACGTTGACTGCGCGCAACAACCGGTGGCTGGAAAGCGCCCAACTGCAGGCGCACCGCGCCCTGTTCCGCACTGTCATAGAGCTGGCTGCCCAACGCCCAGTAACGTTCGATGACCTGGGCATGGGGATGGCCGAACGCATTGCCACGGCCCCGTGAAATCAGCACTGACTTGGGCGCGAGCCGCTGCACGAAAGGCCAGGAGGAAGAGCTGTGGCTACCATGGTGCGGCGCCTGCAGCCAATCGACGGGCGCCGCCAAGGGTGAGCGCAGGAAGATGCGCTCGGCAGCACGATCGATATCCCCCGTGAGCAACAGGCGCTCTCCACTGGCCTCGATCAACAATACGCAGGACTTGGCATTACCAGAAATAGCGTCGGGCCACTGCCATAATTCGAACGACACTCCATCCCATGTCCATTGCTCACCGCTGATACAGGGTTGCGTGCCGAGAAACGCCGGTAAACCTGTGGTCTCCCCGCCCACCACTCGCTGGACGGGCAGCCCTCGCGCAACCGCCGCCGCACCACCGGCGTGATCGGCATCGGCATGGCTAATCAGCATCAGGTCCAACTGCCTTACTCCGAATTTTTTCAGCGAAGGCAGCACCACACGGGCGCCCAGATCGGAATCTCCCACCCGGGGGCCCGCGTCGTAAATCAGGGTGTGATGGCGCGTACGCAAGATCAACGCCTGCCCCTGTCCGACATCCAGTTGCACCACGTCCACTTGACCGTGGGGCACCAGTGTCCTCGGTGGAAATACTGCCAGCATCAGCATCGGCCATCCCAGCAGCCGAAACGGAACGCCCTTGGGCAACAACAGCAACACAGCACCTGCCACGCTGACCAGCCAATAGCCCAAAGGCACTTCGGCCGGTACCCAGGCTGGCAAGTGCCCGGCGAGCAATGCCAGCCCCCGGAACAGCCCATCCAGCGCCCCACCCGCCAACCACAGCAGCCCTTCTCCCACCCACGGCACCACCAACAATGCGGTGCCCAAAAGAGCCAGGGGCAACACCACCAGACTGATCCACGGCACGGCAAATAAATTGGCCACTGGAGCACTGAGACTGATCGGCAGCCCAAGTACGAGCAGCAGGGGGAACAGGCCGATGGCAATCAACCATTGCGGGCGGGTCCACAGTTGCCAGACGCTCCAACGCCCCAAACGCCCGCCGAAGCTCAGGGCCAACACCGCGACTGCTGCAAACGACAACCAGAACCCCGGCTGCAAGCTCGCCAGCGGTTCAAGCAGCAGCACGCCGTTGAATGCCAGCAATAACGGCCACCCGATCCCCAGATGCCGGAAGCGCAAGCGCCACAGCAAGACCAGGCCCACCATCACGCACGCGCGCTGTACCGGCACGCCGAACCCCGCCAGCAGGCCATAACCCAGCGCCGCGGCAAACGCCAAGCCACAGGCCCACGGCAGCCACGGCACCGTTCGCGGCCAGGCGCCATAACGCGCCAGGCCGGCCACCAGGCCATAGATCAGCCCCGCCAACAAGCCGATATGCTGACCGGAAATCACTAACAGATGCACCGTGCCGGTGTCTTGCAGCACGCGCCAGTCTTCGGCCTCAAGCCCGGAACCGTCCCCCAGTACCAGCGCCGCCAGGCCCGCTTCACGACCTTGGGCATCCACCGCCATCAGCCGTTGGCGCAGAGCGTCGCGCCAGGCATTACGCGCCGGCGCCAGGCGTTCGCCATCCTTGACCGAGCCGGTGGCACCCATGCGCTGGGCCAGCAACCAGGCCTCGTAATCAAAACCATGAAAGTTGAGCAACCCCGAGGGACGCTTGAGCGTAATTGCCAAGCGCCAGCGTTCGCCGCTTTTGACCGGCGGGCCGCCCCGCCAGGACACTCGGATACGCTTGGGCAATCGGGCGTTGCGCGACCGACTGTCGGCCAACTCGAAGCGCACGCCGTTACCGCTCTGTTGCGGCAACCCGACCACACGCCCCTCCACCCAGCGTGTCTGCCCGTCCAACACGGGCTTGAGGCGGTCATCCAATGCCCACTGCGCGCTGATGCACGCCCAGCTCAACCCCAGCAGAAAGAACGCCAGCGGGTAGGTGCGAAACGGCAGCAGCATCAACGCCAGCACCGGCATCGCCAGCAACCCTGCGGTCGGGGGCAGTGCCGGTAGAAATCGCAAGGCCAGCAAGCCTAGCGCGAGGGCGAACATCCCGGTTCTCATGGAGCTTCCTTTTCAAAAGTTCCAATCAGTCTTAGCCGGACCCTCAGGGCGACCTATGATGTTTTGTCACAAAGTCTGAATTTTCTGTTTATAGAATGCGGGCATACTTGCCCCTCGAACTGACCTGGACCCCTTATGCCCCGGCGCTTATTCAAACGGTACATGCCCGATCCCAGCAGTATCAGGGAACACAAGTCATTACAGTTTCTCGGCACATTGCTGCATGACCCCAACCTCTGGCACCTGAATCGCCATTCCGTCGCGCGGGCCATGGCCGTGGGCCTGTTCGCAGCGTTCATCCCGATTCCCTTGCAGATGCTGCTGGCGGCCGTGCTGTCGATTGTCGTACGGGCCAACATGCCGATTGCCGTCAGCCTGGTCTGGCTGACCAACCCGATCACCATGCCGGTGGTGTTTATCTGCACCTACCTGACCGGTGCCTGGCTGATGAATGTGCCGCCACGCAGCCTGCCCGACAACCTCACCTGGGAGTGGATCAGCAGCCAGCTGAGTACACTCTGGCAGCCTTTCCTGCTGGGTTCCGTGGTATTGGGGTTAGTGCTGGGAGCGCTGGCCTATTGCCTGACCATGATTTATTGGCGCTGGTGGGTGGCCCACCAGTGGAAAAAGCGCAAACAGCGTCGCGCCTGAGACCTCAACGGGCCAGCAAGCGCAGGTGTACCCGCAGGCCCGTTCCGGTATTTTCCGCCCATAAGCGACCACCCTGGCGTTGCACGGCGTTGCGGGCAATGCTCAGGCCCAGGCCGAACCCACCGTCACCGGGCCGTGACCCTTCAAGGCGAGTAAAGGGCGCAAAAATCCGCTCCAGGTCCTGCTCTGCGATGCCTGCGCCCTGATCCTCCAGCCACAGGTGCCAGTAGTCACCCTCACGGCACCCATCCAGTTTCACCAGACCGTGGGCGGGAGAATGGCGGATGGCATTGCGCAACACGTTCTCCAGGGCCTGGGCCAGTGCATTGAGGTTGCCGCGCACCCAGCACTCGGCCGGTAGCAGGCAAGGCATGCGCGACGCCGGCCAGTCACTCTCGAAACAGGCGTTTTCCCGCAGCATGTCCCACAGGGCCTGGACCTGGATATCCTCGTTGGGCAGCGGCGCCCTGTCACTGTCCAGCCACGCCAGTTGCAGGCTGTCTTCCACCAGGCGCTGCATGGCGTCCACTTCACGTGCCAGCCGCTCGCGCAAGTGCGTCAGGTCCTGCTCACTGTCACAGGCCACCCTCAGGCGGCTCAAGGGCGTGCGCAATTCATGGGACATGTCCCGCAGCAGCTGCTGTTGCAGCACCACCGTGCCCTGCAGGCGCTCGGACATGTGGTCAAACGCCCGGCCCAGCTCGCCCAGTTCGTCCTGGCGGCTGGTGGCTTCGCGGGACATTCGGGTGTTGAGTTGATCAGCACGCCAGGCGTTGGCCTGCTCGCGCAACTGATTGAGGGGCATGATCAAGAGGCGGTAGAGGCCAATGCACAGCAGCAAGGTAAACAGGCCGGGGATCACGCCATTGGTGACCACTCGCCAGAACAGCTGGTAGCGCCCCGGCATAAACCGTTTTGGCAACTCGATGACCAGCGAGCCCGCGCCCGGGTCCATCGGGAACGGGATTTTCACCCAGGGCAGCCCCTTGACGTGCCGGCTCACCGGCCACTCCAACCCCCGCAGGAAGGTCAGCCGCTGGCTTTCCTTGTCGCTCAAGGGGGCGCTGCTGAGGGATTGCAGGTCATTGCCAATCACGCCGATCCACGTGGACTCACGCTGGGACATGAGATAGAGCCAGGCATCCACACCCGCACTGCCCTGGGTGTTCCACGCCAGCTCGGCACCGGCGGCATAGCCCTTGAGGATCTCCCGTGATTCATCGGCCAGATAGGCGTTCTGCTCCTCCATGTAGCGGCCCCAGGACCAACTGAGCCAGATCATCAGCAAGCAGAAGGCAATCAACAGGCACGCCAGCTTCCAGAATAAGGAATGCTTGCCGGGCAGTCGTTTCAGCGCGCGCTCAAAGGCCTTCATCGTGACCGCTCAGCACATAGCCCTTGCCCCACACCGTGCGCACTTCGCGCTCGCTGTAACCGATGGCCTTGAGCTTGCGGCGGATCTGGCTGATGTGCATGTCGAGGCTGCGGTCGTGGGGGGCGTAACCGCGTTGCAACACGTGCTGGTACAGGAAGGCTTTGCTGAGCACTTCGTCGGCATTGCGGTGCAGCGTTTCCAGCAGGCGGTATTCGCTGCGGGTCAAGCCGGCCCAATGGTCCTGGTAAAAGATGTCGCACAGTTCGTCGTCAAAACGCAGGGAACGCGCGTCGTCACGTGGCGCCAGGGCGTTCGACAGCGGGCGACGGTCAAGGGCCACGCGGCGCAGGATGGCTTCGATGCGCACCCGCAACTCGATCATGCTGAACGGCTTGGGCAGGTAGTCATCCGCCCCCAGGCGAAAACCGCTGATGCGATCGGCTTCAGCGCCCAGGGCCGACATCAGGATCACCGGGATCGCATGGCTCTGGCGCAAGTGGGTGAGGATCGACAACCCATCCAGCCCCGGCAGCAGGATATCCATCAACACCACATCGAAGGCCTGGTCGCGGGCCATCTGCAGACCTTGCTGGCCATTCTGGCACCAGGTCACCTGAAAGCCACAGCGCCCCAGGTGCTCGTGGACATAGGCGCCCAGCACAGGGTCATCTTCGATGGTCAGGATACTGGGTAGGCCAACAGCTGCGGGATTCATTAGCGTCTGCAATTCATTCTCAATAGCCGATTATTCAAGATTAAACCGTCACAGGCAATCGCCACCGGGCACCGAATGGCCCGAAGATTGCCGCCCGTCAATAATTTGCGAGATTCCAGCCCGCGCAAATGGCTACACTGCGCAGGTGGTGCGGGCCGGATGCCTGCGCGGATAATCGAAAACACTGTGGTAGCAGGAGAGTGGCGTGCTTAGAAGAATGGGGATAAAAGGCCGCGTACTGTTGCTGACCTTATTACCGACCAGCCTGATGGCCCTGTTGTTGGGGGGCTATTTCACCTGGATGCAGCTCTCGGAGTTGCAGACCCAGCTGCTGCAGCGCGGTGAAATGATCGCCGAGCAATTGGCGCCGCTGGTGGCGCCGGCCTTGAGCGCCCGCAATACCGACCTGCTGGAGCGCATCGCCACCCAATCCCTGGAACAGCCGGACGTGCGCGCGGTGTCGTTCCTCAGCCCGGACCGTTCGCCCCTGGCCCACGCGGGCCCGACCATGCTCAACCAGCCGCCCGTCGGCAACAGTTCGCACCTGTTGCAGCGCACCGGCAACGACGCCACGCGCTACCTGCTGCCGGTATTTGGCCGCCACCGCAACCTGGCGGGAGAGCTGATCCCTGACGAATCCGACCGCCTGCTGGGCTGGGTCGAGGTTGAACTGTCCCACAATGGCATGCTGTTGCGCGGTTATCGCAGCCTGTTCGCCAGCCTGCTGTTGATCGCCATCGGGCTGGTCTGCACCGCAGCCCTGGCGCTGCGCATCAGCCGCACCATCAATTCGCCGATTGGCCAGATCAAGCAAGCCGTGGCCCAACTCAAGGACGGCAACCTGGAAACCCGCCTGCCACCGCTGGGCAGCCAGGAACTGGACCAACTGGCCTCGGGCATCAACCGCATGGCCGAAACCCTGCAAAATGCCCAGGAAGAACTGCAGCACAGCATCGACCAGGCCACCGAAGACGTACGCCAGAACCTGGAAACCATCGAGATCCAGAACATCGAGCTGGACCTGGCGCGCAAGGAGGCCCTGGAGGCCAGCCGCATCAAGTCGGAGTTCCTGGCCAACATGAGCCATGAAATCCGCACCCCGCTCAATGGCATCCTCGGCTTTACCCACCTGCTGCAAAAAAGCGAACTGTCGCCGCGCCAGCTCGATTACCTGGGCACCATCGAAAAGTCCGCCGACAACCTGCTGGGCATCATCAATGAAATCCTCGATTTCTCGAAGATCGAAGCTGGCAAACTGGTGCTCGACAGTGTGCCGTTCAACCTGCGGGATCTGCTGCAAGACACCCTGACCATCCTCGCCCCCGCTGCCCATGCCAAGCAGCTCGAACTGGTCAGCCTAGTGTACCGCGACACGCCGCTGGCGCTGGTGGGCGACCCGTTGCGACTCAAGCAGATCCTCACCAACCTGATCAGCAACGCGATCAAGTTCACCCGCGAAGGCACCATCGTTGCCCGGGCGATGATCGAAGACGAACAGGAAGACAGCGTACAACTGCGCATCAGCGTGCAGGACACCGGCATCGGCCTGTCCAACCAGGACGTGCGCGCGCTGTTCCAGGCGTTCAGCCAGGCCGACAACTCGCTGTCGCGCCAACCGGGTGGCACGGGCCTGGGGCTAGTCATTTCCAAGCGATTGATCGAGCAGATGGGCGGTGAAATCGGCGTGGACAGCACACCGGGCGAAGGCTCGGAATTCTGGATCAGCCTGAGCCTGCCCAAGACCCGCGACGACGTTGACGACCTGCCCTCGCCGCCGCTGCTCGGCCGGCGCGTGGCGGTGCTGGAAAACCACGAACTGGCGCGCCAGGCCTTGCAGCACCAACTGGAAGACTGCGGCCTGGAAGTCACCCCGTTCAACACCCTGGAAAGCCTGACCAACGGCATCACCAGCGCCCATCAGACCGAGCAGGCCATCGACTTGGCCGTGCTCGGCGTGACCGCCAATGACATCCCGCCCGAGCGCCTCAACCAGCACTTGTGGGACCTCGAACACCTGGGCTGCAAGGTGCTGGTGCTGTGCCCGACCACCGAGCAGATGCTGTTCAACCAGTCGGTGCCCAACCCCAACAGCCAATTGCAGGCCAAGCCGGCCTGCACACGAAAACTGCGCCGTGCCCTGGCCGATCTGATCAGCCCGCGCCCCCCACGCAGCGAGCCGGGCGAACCGCTGTCGAGCCGCGCACCGCGCGTGTTGTGCGTGGACGACAACCCGGCCAACCTGCTGCTGGTGCAAACCCTGCTCGAAGACATGGGGGCCAAGGTGCATGCCGTGGAAAGCGGATACGCGGCCATCGACGCGGTCAAACAGGAAACCTTCGACCTGGTGCTGATGGACGTGCAGATGCCCGGCATGGACGGCCGCCAGAGCACCGAGGCGATTCGCCAGTGGGAAAGCGAGCGCCACGGCACGCCGCTGCCCGTGGTGGCCCTTACCGCCCACGCCATGGCCAACGAAAAACGCGCCCTGCTGCAAAGCGGCATGGATGACTACCTGACCAAGCCCATCAGTGAGCGGCAATTGGCCCAGGTGGTACTGAAGTGGACCGGCCTGGCCCTGCGCAACCAAGGGCCGGAACGCTCGAACGACGGCTTGGGCCCCGGCCTGCAATTGCTGGTGCTCGACCACGAAGAAGGCCTGCGCCTGGCCGCCAACAAGTCCGACCTGGCCGCCGACATGCTTGCCATGCTGCTAGCCTCCCTGGAAGCCGACCGCGCGGCCATCACCGTTGCACGCGAGGCCAACGACAACAACGCGCTGATCGAACGTGTCCACCGCCTGCACGGCGCCACCCGTTACTGCGGCGTGCCGCAATTGCGCGCCGCCTGCCAGCGGGCCGAAACCCTGCTCAAGCAGGATGACGCCAAGGCCATGGCGGCGCTGGACGAGTTGGACATGGCGATTGCCCGGCTGGCCAGTGAGGCGCGGGTCAGCGCCTGACCCAGTTTTATGACATGCGGGCTTGTGTGGGAGCGGGCTTGCTCGCGAATGCGGTCTTTCGGTCATGGATGTGTTGCCTGACCCACCGCTTTCGCGAGCAAGCCCGCTCCCACAGGTGGCAGGTGTCCACTTTTAATTTTGCAGGGAGCCCTTGTTATGCGCGTTATTCTTTTCAGCAGCCAAGCCTACGACCGTGACAGTTTTCTCGGTGAGCCGCTGCCTGCGGGCGTTGAGCTGCAATTCCAGCCCGCCCGGCTCAACCTCGACACCGTGGCCCTGGCCGAGCAGCACGAAGTGGTCTGCGCCTTCATCAACGACGACCTCAGTGCACCGGTGCTGGAGCAGTTGGCCAAGGGCGGCACGCGCCTGATTGCCTTGCGCTCGGCCGGTTACAACCATGTCGACCTGGCCGTCGCCAAGCGCCTGGGCCTGACCGTGGTGCGTGTCCCCGCCTACTCGCCCCATGCAGTCGCCGAGCACGCCGTCGCGCTGATCCTGGCCCTCAACCGGCGCCTGCACCGCGCCTATAACCGCACCCGCGACGGCGACTTCAGCCTGCACGGCCTGACCGGGTTCGACCTGGTCGGCAAGACCGTCGGCGTGGTCGGCACCGGGCAGATCGGCGCCACGTTTGCCAAGATCATGGCTGGTTTCGGCTGCCAGTTGCTGGCCTATGATCCCTTCCCCAACCCACAGGTCCAGGCCCTGGGCGCCCGCTATGTGAGCCTGCCCGAACTGCTGGCCGAGGCGCAGATCATCAGCCTGCATTGCCCGCTGACCGCCGAAAGCAAACACCTGATCAACGCCAGCTCCCTGGCGCACATGCAGCCGGGGGCGATGCTGATCAACACCGGTCGCGGTGGCCTGGTGGACACTCCGGCGCTGATCGAAGCGCTCAAGGACGGCCAGCTCGGTTACCTGGGGCTGGACGTGTACGAGGAAGAAGCACAGCTGTTCTTCGAGGACCGCTCCGACCTGCCCCTGCAAGATGACGTACTGGCGCGCCTGCTGACCTTCCCCAACGTGATCATCACCGCTCACCAGGCGTTCCTCACCCGCGAGGCCCTGGCCGCCATCGCTGGCACCACACTGGCCAACATCAGCGCGTGGGCCAACGGCCAGCCGCAGAACGTCGTGCAAGGATGATCAGCGGTCACATACCAGGCTCATGATGGGCGGGCACCCGTGATAGGATGCCGCGCCTATTTGGAGGATCCATGGCCGAACACGATTTCCGCTTCAGCTTGCTGAGCCCGCAACACACCCTGATCGAATGCCGCGCCCTGGTGCCGGGCCGTTACCAGGTCA
This sequence comes from Pseudomonas sp. BIGb0164, assembly GCF_024810135.1. Lineage (NCBI taxonomy): Bacteria > Pseudomonadati > Pseudomonadota > Gammaproteobacteria > Pseudomonadales > Pseudomonadaceae > Pseudomonas > Pseudomonas sp. BIGb0164. Next base: position 216,533 of record NZ_JANUEA010000010.1, read on the forward strand.
CCGGCAACGGTGGCGCGATCAAGAACGGCGACGTTCTGATCGTCACCCTGCGCGGCAGTAAAACCCTGTCGATGCGCCTTACCGTCGAAGGTGACGCGCGCTACTCCATCCGCCCTGCGGGCCAATGGGTCGCCATGGCCCAGGGGCCGAAATTCGGCGAACTGGAGATTCACACCTGGAAGGTCAACTGCGACAGCTGCGACAGCGTGCTGGAGTTTGAATTTGCGGTCGAAACCAAGCTGACCAAAGAGCCCCTGCAACCGGCGGCCAATGCGCGCATCAAGGAATTGGGCTGGGCCAGTGAAGGCGACCAGCACCGCTGCCCGAAATGCCAGCAGGCCGCACAATGAAAGGCCTGCTTCTGCTCGCCGCCGTCGGGGCAGGCCTTGCCGGCTGTGCCGGGGACGCGGTCAAGCTCAAGCAGGACCACAGCTACGTGGTGGAGTGGATCGGTGAGCGGCCGTTGATGGACTACGCGCACCTGACCGTCACCCTCGGCGCCGATGGTCGCGCCTACGGCAACGGCGGCTGCAACCACTGGTTCGCGCCCTACACCGTCGATGGCGACAAGCTCAGCTTCGGCAAGATCGGCAGCACCCGCAAGCTCTGCGCCGAGGCCCTGATGGAGCAGGAACACCGCTTCTTCCAGGCCTTGCAAGGCGTACAGCGCTGGGACATTTCACCGATCGAGCAGACGCGTTTCTGGCCGGCCGATGGCATGCCGATCCGCCTGTGGCTCGAAGAAGGCTGATACACCTCCCCTGTATGTAGGGCCGGCTTGTGTGGCAGCGGGCTTGCTCGCGAAGGCGGTGGATCAGCCAATAAATCTGTTGCTGACACACCGCATTCGCGAGCAAGCCCGCTCCCACAGGGGTTATGTGTTGTTGATTTATCCGCGCAGGGCCTTGAGCTTGGCCAGCACCCCTTCCGCCGTCTGCTCACCCATCAACTGCTCGCGCACCTTGCCCTTGTCATCGATGATGTAGGTCACCGGCAACGCTTCGCTGCGCGGGATATCGAAAATCTCTTCCGGGTTCTGCGCCAGCACGGTGAACTTGATCCCCAGCTTCTCGCTGGCGGCCTTGAGTTCTTCACCCTGCACATTGTCGAAGTTGACCCCGAACACCCCTACCTTCTGCGCTTTCAGCTGCTCGGCCAGGGCATTGAGCTCCGGGATTTCCGTGCGGCACGGGCCACACCATTCGGCCCAGTAGTTGACCACCACCCACTGCTTGTCCAGGCGCTCGGCCGCCACTTTCTGGCCATATTGGTCAACGCCGTAATCGTTACCGCAGCCGCTGAGCAGCAGGGTTGTGATGATCGCCAATGCACCGATCAGTCGCCTTGTCATGGGGTAATCCTTCGCAAAAATGAACGTTGGCTGCGACCTATCGCCTCTTACGGTTTAAGGACGGGGCGCAGCCCGGGTAGAATACCCGCCACCTTACGCAAGATGCGACCCGCACATGACCGATCTGACGCTTTATCACAACCCGCGCTGCTCGAAATCCCGCGGTGCGCTGGAACTGCTGGAAGCCCGTGGCCTCACCCCGACCGTGGTGCGCTACCTGGAAACCCCACTGGGCGCGGCGCAATTGAAGGCCCTGCTGGCCAAGCTCGGCCTCAGCGCCCGCCAATTGCTGCGCACTGGCGAAGACGAATACAAAACCCTCAACCTGGCCGACGCCAGCCTCAGCGAAGCGCAATTGATTGCGGCCATCGCCGAGCACCCCAAGTTGATGGAACGCCCGATCCTGGAAACCGCCGACAAAGCCATCATCGGCCGCCCGCCGGAAAACGTGCTGGAGATCCTGCCGTGACGACGCCGTATGTGCTGGTGTTGTATTACAGCCGCAATGGCTCGGTGAGCGAAATGGCCCGGCAGATCGCCCGTGGCGTCGAGCAGGCCGGGCTGGAAGCACGCCTGCGCACCGTGCCGGCGATTTCCGCCGAGTGCGAGGCCGTGGCCCCCAGCATTCCGGACGAAGGCGCGCTGTATGCCAGCCTGGACGACTTGAAACACTGTTCGGGCCTGGCCCTGGGCAGCCCAACCCGCTTCGGCAACATGGCGGCGCCGCTCAAGTACTTCCTCGACGGCACCAGCAACCTGTGGCTCACCGGCGCCCTCGTCGGCAAGCCGGCCGGAGTGTTCACCTCCACCGCCAGCCTGCATGGCGGCCAGGAAACCACCTTGATGTCGATGCTGCTGCCGCTGCTGCACCACGGCATGCTGATCACCGGCCTGCCCTACAGCGAACAAGCCCTGCTCGACACCCAGGGCGGCGGCACGCCCTATGGCGCCAGCCACCATTCGGGACCGGACGGCAAGCGCATGCTCGATCAGCATGAAATCACCCTGTGTCGCGCCCTGGGCCTGCGCCTGGCGAAAACCGCGATCCTGCTGGAGAACGGCCGTGGCCAGGAAGCCTAAGGTCCTGCCGCCCCAGGCGTGGCTGGAGCCACGGGTGAAAGTCGCCCGCATCTTGAGCCTGCTGGCGTTCCTGGGCCTGGTGGGGTTGTTGTGCGTGTACTACCTGTTCGTCGCCGACCTGCATGGCGCGCGGCCGTGGGTGATCCTGGTGATCGAATTGGTGCCGCTGCTGATCCTCGCGCCGGGGATGTTGCTCGGTAGCGCGCGCGGCTATTCGTGGATGTGCTTTGTGGTGAACCTGTATTTCATCAAAGGCGCGCTGGCAGCGTATGACCCGAACCGGCAGTGGTTCGGGGTGCTGGAGATGTTGGCGAGCCTGGCGGTGTTTTGTACGGCGTTGCTGTATGTGCGGTGGCGGCATCAGCTCAATCGCCGGCTGGCTGGGCCTGTGGTGGCCTGAAGACCGCTATCGCCGGCAAGCCGGCTCCTACATTTGGAATGCATTCCCCTGTAGGAGCCGGCTTGCCGGCGATGGCATCACCTCAATCTCAATGATTCACCGTATAAGCCAGCATCATCGACAGCTGGCACATCGGCCGCCCACTCTCGGCATGCCACTGGTTGAACGCCCCCTGCACCGTCGCCAGATCCCGCAAGCTGGTGGGCACCTTGTCGATGATCTTCTGCGCGTTCAGCGCCGCCACCACGTCATAACTCGGCACAAAGGTGTCCTTGCCCACCATGCGCAAGAAGCGTGGCGCCGACAGCCCGCCCAATTGGTGGCCGTGCTTGCTCAGGTACTTCCACAGCCCGACGATATCCGTCACCGGCCAGTCGGCGATAAAGGCACCGAAGCTGCCCTTCTCCTGCTGGATGTCGAGGATCATCTGCGCATTGCGCGGCACGCTCTTGAGCTTGCCCAGGTGGCGGATGATGCTGGTGTCCTGCATCAGTCGCTCCAAATGCTCGGCGCCCATCAGCACGACTTTTTCCGGGTCGAAGCCGAAAAACACTTTTTCGAACGCCGGCCACTTGGCATCCACCACGCTGTGCTTGAGCCCCGCGCGAAACACCCGCAGCGCCAGGGTGGACAGGTAACGATCATCGCTGATCTTGCGCAATTGCGCCGGGGTATGGGGTACAGGCAGGTGGGCTTCCAGCTCGGCCGCCGAACCAAAACGGTTCAGACAATATTCGTGCAGCCACTTGTAATCGCGCATGCCCTCTCCTGGCAATGGAATTGAAAACGGCGCCCGCGAGCGCCGTGTGTCAGAGCGTTGATTGGGCTCAGAGGTTCACAACATTGACGAAGCGCGATGCGGCCGTCTCGTCGATCTTCAAGCTGGTGAAATCGAACAGGTTGCGGTCAGCCAACTGTGACGGCTGCACATTCTGCAGGCTGCGGAAAATGCTCTCGGTACGGCCCGGGGTCTTGCGTTCCCAGTCCACCAGCATCTCCTTGACCACCTGGCGCTGCAGGTTTTCCTGGGAGCCGCACAGGTTGCACGGGATGATCGGGAACTGCTTGAGGTCGGAGTAGGCCTGGATGTCCTTCTCGTTGCAATACGCCAGCGGGCGAATCACCACGTTGCGCCCGTCGTCGGCACGCAGCTTGGGCGGCATCGCCTTGAGGGAGCCGTTGAAGAACATATTGAGGAAAAAGGTCTCGACGATGTCGTCGCGGTGATGCCCCAGTGCCATTTTTGTTGCGCCGATTTCATCAGCGAACGTATAGAGCGTGCCACGGCGCAGGCGCGAGCACAGCGAGCAGGTGGTCTTGCCTTCAGGGATCAGTTCCTTGACCACCGAATAGGTGTCTTTCTCGACGATGTGGTACTCCACGCCCAACTCTTTGAGGTAGGCCGGCAGCACATGCTCCGGGAAGCCCGGCTGTTTCTGGTCCATGTTGACGGCGACGATCTCGAACTTGATCGGTGCGACCTTCTGCAGGTGCAACAGCACGTCGAGCATGGTGTAGCTGTCTTTGCCGCCGGAGAGGCAGACCATGACCTTGTCGCCGTCCTCAATCATGTTGAAATCGGCGACCGCTTCACCGGCCAGGCGACGCAGGCGTTTTTGCAGTTTGTTCTGGTTGACCGTAAGAGTGCCCATGGCGCTTGGATCCGCTAGAGGTGTGTGACGAAAAGCGCAGCATTTTACGCAAAAATACTTCAATGGGCGACGCCGATCCAATGTGGGAGCTGGCTTGCCTGCGAAAGCAGTGGGTCAGCCAGCTCATTTGTTTCTGACCCGCCGCTTTCGCAGGCAAGCCAGCTCCCACATCGACCGTGGCAGTCCAGACAGACCTCGCCGCGATTAAGCCCCCCGTTTACAGCGCGATTTGCTCTAAAGCCCTACAGTTTTTCCGGTCATCACTTCCTATACTGCGACTTGAGGTCGCACATATATCCAGACCTTTGTGGCCATTTGGCCCGTGGGCGCTCCGATGGGGGGCGATGGTAATAACGACAGGAGTGACTGGCATGATCCATCACGTCGTGGGGCTTTTTACCCATCCCGACCAGGAATGGCGGGAAATCCGTGGCGATAAGGAAGAAAGCATCGGCCACATGTACCTCACTCACACCCTGATTCTCGCGGCGATCCCCGCCGTATCAGCCTTTATCGGCACCACCCAGGTCGGTTGGGTCATCGGCAGCCGTGCGCCGGTGATGTTGACCCAGGAAAGCGCGCTGTGGATGACCCTCATGTCCTACGCGGCCATGCTCGGCGGCGTGGCGGTGATGGGTGCGTTCATCCACTGGATGGCGCGCACCTACGACGCCAACCCCAGCATGGCGCGCTGCGTCGCGTTTGCCACCTACACCGCCACCCCCCTGTTCATCGGTGGGCTGGCCGCGCTCTACCCGCATATGTGGCTGGGCATGATCGTGGGTACGGCGGCGATCTGCTACACGGTGTACCTGTTGTATGTGGGCCTGCCGACCTTCATGAACATCGACCCGGATGAGGGCTTCCTGTTTTCCAGCTCGGTATTGGCCGTGGGCCTGGTGGTGCTGGTGGCGATCATGGCGTTTACCGTGATCGTGTGGGGCCTGGGCGTGGGGCCGATCTACACCAACTAGCCAGTTTCAAACTGTGAGCAAGGCCACCGCAAGGTGGCTTTGTGCGTTATGCATGACCATTCGGCGCCTGACAGATTCGGAAACACCCAGCTTTGCGGCATACTGGAGGTCTCTGGAGATATGTAAAGCATGCCCGAGCAACTCAATACCCGCGTCGAAGATTGTTTCCTACAAGCCGAATCCTTTTTCAAACGAAGTTTCAAACGCCCCCAGGTCAGCCTCAAGCTGCGGGGCCAGAAGGCCGGTGTCGCGCATTTGCACGAGAACCTGCTGCGTTTCAACCCACAGCTGTACCGTGAAAACACCCAGCACTTCCTCAAGCAGACCGTGGCCCACGAAGTGGCGCACCTGATCGCCCACCAATTATTTGGCGAGCGCATCCAGCCCCATGGCGAGGAATGGCAATTGATCATGCGTGGGGTCTACGAGCTGCCGCCTGATCGTTGCCACACCTATGAAGTGAAGCGCCGCCAGGTGACCCGCTATATCTACCGCTGCCCGTGTGCGGACAGTGATTTTCCGTTTTCGTCGCAGCGCCATGGGCTCGTCGCTCAGGGGCGGCGGTATTTGTGTCGGCGGTGCCGGCAGACCTTGGTGTTTACCGGGGAAACTCGGGTGGAATGACCTTCTCTGTAGGAGCTGGCTTGCCGGCGATTGCGCCCTCAAGATCGCCATCGCCGGCAAGCCGGCTCCTACAGGATTGCGCCGGTTTGCCGCCAGGCGTCTATCTGCTGAACACTGAAACCCAGCTCTGCCAGCACTTCATCCGTGTGCGCCCCCACGGCGGCCCCAATATGCTTGGGGGCTGGCAAACCCTCGGAAAATTTCAACGGGCAAGCAATTTGCGCCTGGGTCGACCCATCCCCCCTCGGCACCTGGCTCACCAGCTGCCGCGCATTAAGCTGTGGATGCTCCACAGCCTCACTCAAGCTCAACACCGGCTCCACGCACGCATCCACCCCGGCGAACAGCTCACACAGCTCATCAAAGCTGCGCTTCTCAAATTCAACCTGCAGGGCCGCCTTGAGTTTGGGTGACAAGCCCAACGCCGCCAACTCCGGCCGCCCCAACGCCTCGCAGAGCTGCTGCATGAACGCCGGTTCCAGGCTGCCCACCGACATCCAGCGCCCATCCCGCGAGCGGTAGTAGTCATAGAAACTGCCGCCGTTCAGCACATGGTTTTCCCGCGCCGGCTCCACCCCGCACGCCAGGTAGCCCGCGCCGGCCATGGCGTTCAGGCTGAACGAGCAATCGGTCATGCTCACATCCAGGTACTGGCCCACCCCGCTCTGTTGCCGGGCGATGACCGCGGCCAGCAATCCCACCACCGCATGCAACGAGCCCCCGCCCACATCCGCCAGTTGTACGCCCAGCGGCACCGGCCCGCTGTCCTCGCGCCCGGTGTAGCTGGCCACCCCCGCCAGCGCCAGGTAATTGATGTCGTGCCCGGCGCGGTCCTTGTAGGGGCCGGTCTGGCCGTAACCGGTGATCGACACATAAATCAGCCCGGGGTTGATCGCCTTCAGCGCCTCATACCCCAGGCCCAAGCGCTCCATCACGCCGGGCCGGAACTGCTCCAGGACAATGTCGTATTCCTTGACCAGCGTGCGCACGATCTCCAGCGCCTCGGCCTGTTTGAGGTCCAGCGCCAGGCTGCGTTTGTTGCGATTGAGGTAGGCGTGGCTCGCCGAAGTGCCGCGGTCGTGGGGCGGCAACACCCGCAGCAAGTCCGGGCGTGTGGGTGATTCGATACGCAGCACCTCGGCGCCCATGTCCGCCAGCATCAACGACGCAAACGGGCCGGGCAGCAAGGTGGAGAAATCCAGTACTTTGAGGGACGCCAAGGGACCTGACATGGGCACTCCAATTCCGTTTCGGGTGCCCACAGACTAGGCAGCCTTGGGCCCGTCGGCAATCGCCGGAACGGTCAGCGACAGTGACCGTTTTGATCACGGCGGGCTTTTTCGTGGCGGCGGCTTTATCATTGGCCCACGTTTGCTGGCAGAGTGTTCCATGAAGTTTGCAATTGCCCTGTTTTCCGCCGCCCATGCGCCCTCCTCGCGCCGCGCCTTGCTGTTTGCCAAGGCCGCGCTGGCCGGCGGGCATGAGATCGTGCGGCTGTTTTTCTATCAGGACGGCGTGTACAGCGCTTCCAACGCCATCGTCGCCCCTCAGGACGAGCAAGACATCGCCCGCCAATGGCGCGAATTTGTCAGCGAGCACAGCCTCGACGGCGTGGTGTGCATCGCCGCCGCCCTGCGCCGTGGCGTGCTCAACCAGGAGGAAGCCACGCGCTATCAACGCAGCGCGGTGAACCTGGAAGCGCCGTGGGCGCTCTCCGGCCTGGGGCAGTTGCACGATGCTGCGCAGGCCGCCGACCGCCTGATCTGCTTTGGAGGGCCGTGAGATGTCCAAATCCTTATTGGTGATCAGTCGCCAGGCGCCCTGGTCCGGCCCGAGTGCGCGGGAAGCCCTGGACATCGTGCTGGCCGGTGGCGCCTTCGATCTGCCGATCGGCCTGCTGTTCATGGATGACGGCGTGTTCCAGCTCGCACCGCACCAGAATGCCAAGGCCGTACAACAGAAGGACCTCAGCGCCAACCTGCAGGCATTGGGGCTGTTCGGCGTCGACGACGTATTTGTCTGCCGTCATAGCATGGCCGTGCGTGGCTTGACGCCGCCCACCGAGGCGCAACCGTTGAGCAACGAAGCCATTTCCGAATTGATTGACCGTTACGACCAGGTGATTACCCTCTGATGTCGACTTTACACGTGGTGTCTCACTCGCCGTTTTCCGATAGCCGTCTCGACAGCTGCCTGCGTATCTGCGGCACCGAGGACGCAATCCTGCTGTGCGGCGACGGCGCCTACGGGCTCCATGCCCCCGCCCTGCACACCAAGGGCGTGAAGGTGTTTGTGCTGGCCGAAGACATGCAGGCACGTAACCTGCCCCTGCCGGACTGGGCCGACAGCGTCGACTACCCGGGCTTCGTGCAGTTGTCGATCGACTACGACAAGGTCAACACCTGGCTATGAACACCCTGACCGTAGGCGAACACACCCTTGAGCTGGACAAGGACGGCTACCTCGTCGACCTCAATCAATGGTCTGCCGACGTGGCCAACGCCCTGGCCGCCGCCGAGTCCCTGGAGCTGACCCCGGCCCACTGGGAAATCCTCGAACTGCTGCGCGGTTTCTACGCCGAGTTCCAGCTGTCCCCGGCCACGCGCCCGCTGATCAAGTACACCGCCTTGAAGCTCGGCCCGGAAAAGGGCAACAGCCTGCACCTCAACAAACTGTTCAACGGCACTCCCGCCAAACTCGCCGCCAAGCTGGCGGGCCTGCCCAGGCCGACGAATTGCTTATGACCGACTTTGCCCCGCTGACCCTCCAAACCCCGGCCGAACACCCGTTTGCGCAGTTCGTGCGCATCCTGGGCAAAGGCAAGCGCGGCGCGCGCAACCTCACCCGCGAGGAAGCCCGCGAAGCCATGGGCATGCTGCTCGATGAAAAAGTCGAAGACACCCAGCTCGGCGCCTTCCTGATGCTGCTGCGCCACAAGGAAGAAAGCCCGGAAGAACTCGCCGGCTTCACCGAAGCCGTGCGCGAACGCCTCGACGCCCCGGCGTTGAACGTGGATATCGACTGGCCGACCTACGCCGGCAAGAAGCGCCACCTGCCGTGGTACCTGCTGGCGGCCAAGTGCCTGGCACAGAACGGCGTGCGCATCCTCATGCACGGCGGCGGCGCGCACACGGCCGGTCGGCTGTACACCGAACAATTGCTGGAAGGTTTGCAGATCCCGCTGTGCCGCACTTGGCAGCAGGTCGAGGCGGCCTATGAGCATGGCAACCTGGCGTTTATCCCGCTGGGCGACTGGGCACCGCAACTGCAACGCATGATCGATTTGCGCAACACCCTGGGCCTGCGCTCGCCGATCCATTCCCTGGCGCGCCTGCTCAACCCGCTGAATGCGCGCCTGGGCCTGCAAAGCATCTTTCACCCGGGCTATCAGGGCGTGCACCGCGATGCCAGCGGCCTGCTGGGCGATAACGTGATTGTGGTGAAAGGCGATGGCGGCGAAATCGAGATCAATCCCGACTCCGCCAGCCATCTGTACGGCACCACCGGTGGCGAAAGCTGGGACGAAGAATGGCCTGCCCTCTCCGCACAGCGCCACGTCAAGCCGGCGGCGCTGGATCCCGAACACCTCAAGGCCCTGTGGCGTGGCGATGTCGAAGACAGCTACCCGCAATTGGCCCTGATCGCCACCATGGCCCTGGCCTTGCGTGGCCTCGGTCACCCGCGGGAACAGGCGTTCGTGCTGGCCCAGCAGTACTGGGACGCGCGGGACAAATCGATTTAATCGATTATTCACGCCCGGTCTTTGCGCTTTTAAATCGAACTCAGCCCTTTAGACTGGCCTCCAACGCTTATTAGCCGAGGAGCCAGTCATGGGCTTGCTGATCGAAGGACACTGGAAAGACCAGTGGTACGAAAGTAGCGCCGATGGCGCATTCCAACGCGAACAGGCACAACGCCGGAACTGGGTCACCGCCGACGGCGCGCCCGGCCCGAGCGGCGAAGGCGGCTTCAAGGCCGAGGCCGGCCGCTATCACCTGTATGTGTCCCTGGCCTGCCCTTGGGCCCATCGCACCCTGATCCTGCGCAAGCTCAAGGGCCTGGAAGACCTAATCGACGTGTCGGTGGTCAGTTGGCTGATGCTGGAGAACGGCTGGACCTTCGACAAGGCCCACGGCTCCACCGGCGACACGCTGGATGACTTCAATTTCATGCACCAACGCTACACCGCCGATAACGCCGATTACACCGGCCGCGTCACGGTGCCGGTGCTGTGGGACAAAAAGCTCAAGCGCATCGTGAGCAACGAGTCGGCGGAGATCATCCGCATGTTCAATAGCGCCTTCAACGGCCTGACCGGCAATACCCTGGACTTCTACCCCGAGGCCTTGCGCCCGACCATCGACGCCCTGAACGAGCGCATCTACCCCGCCGTGAACAACGGCGTGTACCGCGCAGGCTTCGCCACGTCGCAGCAGGCGTATGAGCGTGCGTTTGATGATGTGTTTGCCGAGCTGGATCACCTGGAACAACACCTGAGCGAGCATCGTTACCTGGCCGGTGAGTACCTGACCGAAGCCGACGTGCGCCTGTTCACCACGCTGATTCGCTTTGATGCGGTGTATTACGGGCACTTCAAATGCAACCTGCGCAGGATTGCGGATTATCCGAACCTGTCGAACTGGTTAAGGGAAATGTATCAGTGGCCGGGAGTGGCCGAGACGGTGGATTTTGCGCACATCAAGGGGCATTACTACGCGAGCCATCGCACGATCAATCCGACGGGGATTGTGCCTAAAGGGCCCTCGCAATCGTTCGATACCCAGCACAACCGCGAACGATTAAACGGTAAGTCTGTAGTGAGCGGGCTTGCCCCGCGCGGCGATATACCAGGCGCCTAGAGTCTGCCTGACACACCGCCGCGCGGGGCAAGCCCGCTCACTACAAGGTTCAGAGTTGAGATTGGGCGCCTTCGAACCACTTGAGCTTCTCGCGCAGCACCACCACCTCACCAACGATCACCAGTGTCGGGGCATGCACTTCATGCTCCGCCACCATGCGCGGCAAGTCGGCCAGGGTGCCGGTGAACACGCGCTGGTTGGAGGTGGTGCCCTGCTGAATCAACGCCGCTGGCGTATCCGCCGCACGACCATGCTTGATCAATTGTTCGCAGATGATCGGCAAACCGATCAGGCCCATGTAGAACACCAGGGTCTGCGAAGGGCCTACCAGGTCATGCCAAGGCAGGTCCGACGTGCCATCCTTCAAATGCCCGGTGATGAACCGCACCGACTGCGCATAATCGCGATGGGTCAGCGGGATCCCGGCATACGCCGCGCAACCGCTGGCCGCCGTGATACCCGGCACCACCTGGAACGGGATGCCGTGGGCCGCCAATTCCTCGATCTCTTCGCCACCGCGCCCAAAGATGAACGGATCGCCCCCCTTGAGGCGCAGCACACGCTTGCCTTGCTTGGCCAGGTCGACCAATTGCTGGTTGATCTGGTCTTGCGGCACGGCATGATCGGCGCGGCGTTTGCCGACGTACACGCGCTCGGCGTCACGACGGCACAGCTCAAGGATCGCCGGTGCGACCAGGCGGTCGTACAGCACCACGTCAGCCTGCTGCATCAGGCGCAAGGCGCGGAAGGTCAGCAGGTCCGGGTCGCCGGGGCCGGCGCCCACCAGGTACACCTCACCCGGCGCGTCTGGCGGTGCGCCGTTGACCTTCTCGATCAACAGCCGCTCGGCCTCGGCGCCCTGCCCGGCCAGTTGGCGGTCGGCAATCGGGCCCTGGAAGACGTCTTCCCAGAACGCGCGACGTTGCTGCACATCCGGGTACAAATTCTTCACCTGGGCACGAAAACGCGCCGCCAACCCGGCCAGTTGGCCGTAGGTGGACGGGATCCAGGTTTCCAGCTTGGCGCGGATCAAGCGTGCCAGCACCGGCGCATCGCCACCGCTGGACACTGCAATCACCAACGGTGAACGGTCGACAATCGCCGGGAAGATCACGCTGCACAAGGCCGGCGCGTCCACCACATTGACCGGTACGCAACGACGCTTGGCATCACTGGACACTTGCGCGTTCAGTGGCTCATCGTCGGTGGCGGCGATGATCAGGGTGCACCCGTCGAGGTCGGCCTCCTGGTAACCGCGCAAAATCAGTTCCCCGCCACTGCCCAGCACCAGCTCGTTGAGCTGGCTTTCGATCTGGGGAGCAACCACCCGCAGCAACGCACCGGCGTCGGCCAGCAGCCGGGACTTGCGCAAGGCAATCTCCCCGCCACCGACGACCAACACACGACTGCCGCGCAGGTTATGAAACAGCGGCAGAAATTCCATTTAGCGGATGACCTCAACGCCCGCCATGTAAGGCTTGAGCACGTCCGGTACGCGGATCGAACCGTCAGCCTGCTGGTAGTTTTCCAGCACTGCCACCAGCGTACGGCCCACGGCCAGGCCGGAACCGTTGAGGGTGTGCACCAGCTCCGGCTTGCCGGTTTCCGGGTTACGGAAACGCGCTTGCATGCGACGGGCCTGGAAATCACCGCAGTTGGAGCACGACGAAATCTCGCGGTACTTGTCCTGGCTCGGCACCCACACTTCGAGGTCGTAGGTCTTCACGGCGCTGAAGCCCATGTCGCCGGTGCACAGCGCGAGCACGCGGTACGGCAGCTCCAGCAGTTGCAGAACACGTTCGGCATTGGCGGTCAGGCCTTCCAGGGCTTCCATCGACTTCGACGGTTCGACCACTTGCACCATCTCGACTTTGTCGAACTGGTGCTGGCGGATCATGCCGCGGGTGTCACGGCCCGAAGCACCGGCTTCGCTGCGGAAGCATGGGCTGTGCGCCACAAACTTCAGGGGCAGTTGCTTGGCGTCGAGAATTTCGCCAGAAACGATGTTGGTCAGCGACACTTCGGCCGTCGGGATCAGGTACAGGTCGGCTTCGCCGTCGCGGCTGATCTTGAACAGGTCTTCTTCGAATTTCGGCAGTTGGCTGGTGCCCACCAGCGCCGGCGCCTGCACCAGGTAAGGGGTGTAGGCCTCTTCGTAACCGTGCTCGGCGGTGTGCAGGTTGATCATGAACTGCGCCAGGGCACGGTGCATGCGCGCGATAGGACCGCGCAGTAAGGCAAAGCGTGCGCCGGACATTTTCGCCGCGGTTTCGAAGTCCAGGCCGCCGGTCAGTTCGCCCAGGGCGACGTGGTCCTTGATCTCGAAATCAAAGGCTTTTGGCGTGCCCCAGCGGCGCACTTCGACGTTGCCGTCTTCGTCTTCGCCAATCGGCACGGATTCGTGAGGCACGTTTGGAATGCCCAGCAGGATCGAGTCCAGCTCGGTCTGGATCTTGTCCAGCTCGACCTTGCCCTCGGACAGCTCGGTGCCCATGCGCTCGACATCCGCCATCAACGGCGCGATGTCTTCGCCGCGCTGCTTGGCCTGACCGATGGATTTGGAACGCGCATTACGCTCAGCCTGCAGTGCTTCGGTGCGGGTCTGGACGGTCTTGCGCTGTTCTTCCAGCGCTTCGATGCGCGCGACGTCCAAGGCAAAGCCACGGGATGCCAGGCGGTCCGCTACGTCCTGAAGGTTGCTACGTAACAGTTTGGAATCGAGCATGTCGGTCTCTCGTTTATCAAAGTTTGGTCAAGGACAGGCCAGCCCAGGTGGCGAGCAGCCCGCCGAACACGCTGATGCCCAGATAACCGAAGGCTACCAGGGCCTGCCCGCTTTCCAGCAGGCGCAGCGTATCCAGTGAAAAGGATGAAAAGGTCGTCAGACCGCCTACAAAGCCGACAATCAAGCCGGCGCGAATTTCAATCGGTACTTCCGGGCGCAACAGGAACCAGCCGTACAACAGCCCGATGATCAGGCAGCCCACCAGGTTGACCGCCAGGGTCGCCGCATAAAAATGCTTCGGCCAGTTGGCGCTGACCCAGGTGCCCGCGGCGAAACGCAATAATGTACCAGCGATGCCGGCTGCGGACACGGCAAGAATCGTCTTGAGCACTACTTTCTCCGCTGCCGGGGGCTGAGTCGATCCAGTTGCGCGAGGTGATTGAGCTTTTCACCAATCTTCAGCTCCAGCCCACGGGGCACCGGCTGATAGAGCGCCAGCGGCTCAAGCTCATCGGGGAAGTAGTCTTCACCCGCCGCATAGGCGTCCGGCTCATCGTGGGCATAGCGGTATTCATCACCGTAGCCCAATTGCTTCATCAGTTTGGTCGGCGCATTGCGCAAGTGCATCGGCACTTCGAGTGAGCCGTACTCGGCGGCAGCTCGCAACGCAGACTTGAAGCCCATGTACACCGCGTTGCTTTTGGGCGCGCAGGCCAGGTAGGTAATGGCCTGGGCCACGGCCAGCTCGCCTTCGGGGCTGCCGAGGCGCTCCTGCACGTCCCACGCGGCAAGGCACAGGCTCAGCGCGCGCGGGTCAGCATTGCCGATGTCTTCGCTGGCCATGCGCACCACACGGCGCGCGAGGTAGAGCGGGTCGCAACCACCGTCGATCATCCGTGCAAACCAGTACAGTGCGCCGTCGGGGTTGGAGCCACGCACGGATTTGTGCAGCGCCGAGATCTGATCGTAGAAGGCTTCGCCGCCCTTGTCGAAACGACGACGGGTATCACCGAGCAGGCTCTGCAGCAGGTCGACGCCTATCTCGCCGCCATCTTCGGCCAGGTCCGAGGCGTTTTCCAGCAGGTTGAGAAAGCGCCGCCCATCGCCGTCAGCGGCACTGAGCAGGATCTTGAAACCTTCGTCACTGACGCTCAGCTGGCGCTTGCCCAGCCCTTTGTCTTCACTCAGGGCGCGCTGCAGCAGCTTTTGCATCGCCGCCTCGTCCAGGCTCTTGAGCACGTAAACCCGCGCCCGCGAGAGCAAGGCGTTGTTCAACTCGAACGAGGGGTTTTCGGTGGTGGCGCCGATGAAGATCAGCGTGCCGTCTTCGACATAGGGCAGGAACGCATCCTGCTGCGACTTGTTGAAGCGATGCACTTCGTCGACAAACAGGATGGTGCGCTTGCGGTACTGCCCGGCCTGCTGCTTGGCCACGTCCACCGCCTGGCGGATCTCCTTGACCCCGGCAAGCACCGCCGAGACCGTTTCGAAGTGCGCATCCGAGACTTTCGCCAGCAGCCGCGCCAGGGTGGTCTTGCCCACGCCTGGCGGCCCCCAGAAAATCATCGAGTGCAGCGCACCCTGCTCCAGGGCTTCGCGCAATGGCTTGCCACGGGCGAGCAGGTGTTCCTGGCCGACGTACTCATCCAGGTTGGTCGAGCGCAGGCGCGCGGCCAAAGGTTGAGCAATCGGGTCACTTCGAAACAAATCCATGGGCAGCGTTTGAAACCTCTGGGCAGATTATTCCTGGATCACGTCGGCACCCTTGGGGATGTCGAACTTGAATTTGGACGCCGGCACCGGCTCATTGGCCTTGACCCCGGAGAACAGGATATCGGTGCGCTGGCCGACGCTGTCGATCAGGCGCATGTTGTTGATCACACCGTTGCCAAACGACAGGTTCAGGCTGTCGAACAGCGTGTCCTTGGATTTGGGCTTGAGGGTGAACTCAATCACGTTGCTGGTTTGCTTGGAGGTGATCTCGAAGCTGTCATTGATCTTCGACACATCACCGGACAGCAGCAAGGCCGGGGTCTGGTTCAGGCGCGGGTCAAGCTTCTTGATGGTCGCCTGTTCCAGGTCCGGGTCCCACAGGGTGACTTTCTGGCCGTCGGAGACGATGGTCTGCTCGGACTTGCCTTCGGTGTGCCAGTAGAACAGCCCTGGGCGCTGCACGGCCATTTCGCCTTCGGTTTGCTGCAGCTGGGTGCCGCCGGCATCCAGGGTCAGTTGCGAGAAACGTGCGGTCAGGGTCTTGGATTTGTCCAACAGGTTGGTCAGGCTGGCAACGGAAGCCGGGTCGGCATGGGCCGAAACAGCGGTCAGGGCCAGGGCCGGCAACAACAGCATGCGGATAAGACGCATGGGAGTCCTCATTGAATGGTCAGGGCGCGCCGCGTGCTGCCACGCGGCGCGGGATCAGTCGCGCATCTGCCCGGGGGCAATGACTTCGCGCGAGCCGTTGGTGTTCATTGCGGTGACGACGCCGGCCATTTCCATGGCTTCGATCATGCGGGCGGCGCGGTTGTAGCCGATCTTCAGCTTGCGCTGTACCGCAGAGATCGAGGCACGACGGCTTTCCAGCACGAACGCCACGGCTTCGTCATACAGGGCATCGGTTTCGGCGTCGTCTTCACCGCCACCGCCGCCGTTTTCAAAGCCGCTGCCAGCCTCTTCGACGCCGTTGAGGATGTCGTCGTTGTATTCCGGTGCGCCCCGTAGCTTCCAGGCTTCCACCACGCGGTGTACTTCATCGTCGGACACGAACGCGCCGTGAACCCGGATCGGCAGACTGGTGCCGGGCGGCATGTAGAGCATGTCACCGTGGCCCAACAGTTGCTCGGCGCCGCCTTGGTCGATGATGGTCCGCGAGTCGATCTTGCTCGACACCTGGAACGCCATGCGCGTGGGGATGTTGGCCTTGATCAGGCCGGTGATCACGTCCACCGATGGCCGCTGGGTGGCGAGGATCAGGTGGATACCGGCCGCACGGGCCTTCTGGGCGATACGTGCGATGAGTTCTTCAACCTTCTTGCCGACGATCATCATCATGTCGGCAAATTCGTCGACCACCACCACGATGGTCGGCAGCTTGGTCAGCTTCGGCGCTTCGTCGTGAATGCTTTCGCGCCTGTACAACGGGTCGTCAATGGTCTCGCCGCGCTCGTGGGCTTCCTTGATCTTGGCGTTGAAGCCCGACAGGTTACGCACGCCCATCTTCGCCATCAGCTTGTAGCGGCGCTCCATCTCGGCAACGCTCCAGCGCAGGGCGTTGGCGGCGTCCTTCATGTCGGTGACCACCGGACACAATAGGTGCGGGATGCCTTCGTAGATCGACAGTTCGAGCATTTTCGGGTCGATCATGATCAGCTTGGCGTCTTCCGGGCCGGACTTGAACAGGATCGACAGGATCATCGCGTTCACACCCACCGACTTACCGGAACCAGTGGTACCGGCCACCAGCAGGTGAGGCATTTTCGCCAGGTCCGTGATCACCGGCTTGCCGCCGATGTCGTGGCCCAGGGCCAGAGTGACCGGCGACTTGAAGTTGTCGTATTCCGGTGTCGACAGCACTTCGGAGAAGCGCACGATCTGGCGGTCTTCGTTGGGAATCTCGATACCCACGGTGGTCTTGCCGGGAATCACCTCCACCACACGCACGCTGGTCACGGCCAGGGAGCGAGCCAGGTCTTTGGCCAGGTTGGCGATACGGCTGACCTTGACACCGGCGGCGGGCTGGATTTCGTAGCGGGTGATCACCGGGCCGGGGTGGATGGAGTCCACCGACACTTCGACGCCGAATTCCTTGAGCTTGATTTCCAGCAGGTGGCCGACGGCCGCCAGGGATTCCGGGGAATAGTTGAGTTGTTTCTTTTCGGCCGGGTCGAGGATCGAGATCGGCGGCAAGGTGCCTTCGACGGCGCTGTCGACAAACAGCGGCGCCTGTTTCTCTTTCTGTACGCGATGGCTCGGCTCGGGGGCCTTGGGCGGCGCAGGAGCGATCACCGGCGGCACCTGCTTCTCGCGGTCCGACATGTGCTTGCTCAGGGCCTGTTCGCGCTCGATAAGGCGCTCCTTGACCTTGGCCTGCTCGCGACGGTCCGGTGTGCTCGGGGCGACGACCTCGTTGACGCGGGTGTCCACCTCACGCAACTGGGCCACCATGCGCTTGCGGTCGACACGCGCTTCCCACCAGCGGTTGGCGGCGCCCTGGAACAGCTCCAGCAGGTCGAGGGTGATTTTGCCGGTCACGTCCATCACCTTGAACCAGGACAGGTCGGTGAACACCGTGAGGCCGAACAGGAACAACGCGATGAACATCAGGGTGCTGCCCTGGATATTCAGGGTCCTGCGGGCCAGGTCACCGAGGCTTTCGCCCAGCGCGCCGCCCGCGCCCGCCGGCAGACCGGTGGGTGCATGGAAATGAATATGGGCCAGCGCCGCGCCGGACAGCACCAGGAACACCAGGCCGATCAGGCGCCAGGAAAACAGCCAGCCGCTCCACTGCCATGGCTCATGACGCTGGCGGAAGATCTGCCAGGTCTTGATCGCAAGCAACAAGGGGAAGATGTAAGCGAAGTAACCCAGCACCATGAACAGGATATCGGCGCTGTAGGAACCGGCAGGCCCGCCGAAGTTTTGCACATCTTCGATCTTGCTGTTGTGGCTCCAGCCCGGATCGTCCTTGCCATACGTGAGCAAGGCCATCATCAGGAACAGGCACAGCGCGCCGATCGCGATCAACGCACCTTCCTTGAGTCGATAATGCAGGTGCTGGCGCCAGGCCGGCACGACTGCTGCTTTGGGTGTTGCGGCGGATTTCTTCAAAACGGGTCTATTCCTGCGCCATCAGCGCGTCCATCTGTTGAATGACTGCACATGACTGCCCAATCCGAGCAGCTGAAAAATGAACGAATGTCGTTGAATCTACTTTTAACACCGGATAACGGCTAGGTGAAATGGCGATAACGCCACAATGGCCGCATTGTACGGGTTTGTGCCCCCGATGCCACGCCCTTGCCCCTTACCCAGCAGCATAGACAATTGTGTTGTCATGACGCGGTCAATTTGAGCATGCATTGTCTTTGCTGACAAAGGCTTATGAGCTGTTTTTATCAATCCGGACTAGCTTGCCAAATGGCCTGCACGGCGCGGACCCGATTACGACCGCGACGATGACCCAGAGTTGCAGAAACACCTGCTCACGCTAATCCGTGCCGACACCCGATTCGGGCTGGCCCCACAGCGCTGCGTCGACAATAATCAGCACTTGTGCGGCAGGCGCCTGACCTGCCACTCCCCTCCCCTTCCGTAAGCCTGGATGCCATGCTGACCTGGTTGCAACGCGACTCTTTGACTTTCCCACCGCTGGCCAAGGCCATGCGCGAACCCAATGGCTTGCTGGCCGCCGGTGGCGACCTGTCGGCCGAACGACTGGTACAGGCCTACCGCCATGGCTGCTTTCCGTGGTTCTCCGATGGCCAGCCGATCCTCTGGTGGTCGCCGGACCCGCGCACCGTGATCTTCCCCGACGAGCTGCATGTCTCGCGCAGCCTTGCGAAATTGCTGCGCCAGCAGCGCTATACCGTGACCTTCGACCAGGACTTCGCCGCCGTCATCAAGGCCTGCGCTGCGCCGCGCGCCTACGCTGACAGCACCTGGATCACCGAAGGTATCCAGAATGCGTACCTGGAGCTGCACCACCGCGGCTACGCACACTCTGTGGAAGTGTGGGATGCGGGCACGCTGGTGGGCGGCCTGTACGGCCTGGCGATGGGGCAACTGTTCTTTGGCGAGTCCATGTTCAGCCGCGCCGACAACGCTTCGAAATTCGGCTTTGCCACGCTCACCCGCCAACTGCAGGCCTGGGGTTTCGTCCTGATCGACTGCCAGATGCCCAATGACCACCTGCACAGCCTCGGCGCCCGGGCCATACCGCGCGACGTTTTTGCCGGTTTCCTGCGCGACCACCTGGACCAAGCCAGCTCCGGACCGTGGGTTTCCTAGGCGACTTGCGCGCACCTGGCTTACACTTATTTCAAAGCTTATCCCGAGGGTTGATCATGACCGAGCTGGCGCGGTTGAAGTTCTATGCCACTCAAGCCCACTCTTGCAGCTATCTGCCCGACGAGCAGGCCACGACGCTGTTCCTCGATCCCAGCCAGCCGATGGACGTGCATGTGTATGCCGACCTTTCCGAGATGGGCTTCCGGCGCAGCGGCGATCACCTGTACCGTCCTCACTGCCAGAATTGCAACGCCTGCGTACCGGCGCGCATTCCGGTGGCGCAATTCCTGCCGGACCGCAATCAGAAGCGCATCCTCAAGCGCAACGCCGACCTGACGGTCACCGCCACCAAACCTCGGTTCAGCGAAGAATATTTCGACCTTTACCAGCGCTACATCGAACAACGCCATGCCGACGGCGATATGTTTCCGCCAAGCCGCGATCAGTTTTCGACGTTTCTGGTGCGCGACCTGCCGTTTTCGCGATTTTATGAGTTTCGCCTCAACGGCCGCCTGCTGGCCGTCGCGGTCACCGACTTGCTGCCCAACGGCCTTTCGGCGGTTTATACCTTCTATGAACCCGCCGAAGAGCGCCGCAGCCTCGGGCGCTTTGCCATCCTATGGCAAATCGGCGAAGCCCTGCGCCTGGAACTGGAAGCGGTGTACCTGGGCTACTGGATCAAAAACTGCAAAAAGATGAACTACAAGACCCAATATCGGCCCATTGAACTGCTGATTAATCAAAGATGGGTCGTGCTTAACTAGAACCCCTTGGCTTAAACACCCTTTTTCGGGCACAATGCACGCCGCTTTTGCCTGGCGCAGTTGCACCGGGCCATTCACTGGATACCGAGGGCTTTACTGCATGTCGAAAGAAGACAGCTTCGAAATGGAAGGCACTGTCGTCGACACCCTGCCCAACACCATGTTTCGTGTGGAGTTGGAAAATGGGCACGTCGTAACCGCGCATATCTCCGGCAAGATGCGCAAGAACTACATTCGTATTCTTACCGGTGACAAAGTGCGCGTCGAGCTGACGCCCTATGACTTGAGCAAAGGGCGCATCACTTACCGCGCTCGCTAAGCAAGTCAATACAAAACGCCCGGTTATGCCGGGCGTTTTTGTGTGTGCGCTATTTAACCATCACCACCATTCTCCTGTGGGAGCTGGCTTGCCTGCGATGGCGGTGGATCAGTCACACATAGGCGAGTTGGGCCGCCGCTATCGCAGACAAGCCAGCTCCCACAGTGGATCTTCAGTGATCATGCGATAGCGGCCAACCTCATTACACACAGCAAAAAGGCGCCTTTCGGCGCCTTTTGCTTTATTGCAGTCAGCTATCAGGCCA
Source organism: Pseudomonas sp. BIGb0164 (assembly GCF_024810135.1). Classification (NCBI taxonomy): domain Bacteria; kingdom Pseudomonadati; phylum Pseudomonadota; class Gammaproteobacteria; order Pseudomonadales; family Pseudomonadaceae; genus Pseudomonas; species Pseudomonas sp. BIGb0164. Next base: position 237,552 of record NZ_JANUEA010000010.1, read on the forward strand.
TTTCAGCCGTGGTTTCGAACTCGAAGGTCAGCTCGCCGTCCTTCAGGTCGATGTGCACCACGCCGCCATGGTCGGACAACTCGCCGAACAGGATCTCTTCGGCCAATGGCCGCTTGATCTTGTCCTGGATCAGACGCGCCATCGGGCGAGCGCCCATTGCCGCATCGTAACCACCTTCGGCCAGCCAGCTGCGTGCCGCGTCCGTGACTTCCAGCTGCACGCGCTTGTCTTCCAACTGCGCCTGAAGCTCGGTAAGGAACTTGTCCACCACGCTTTTGATGACCTCATGGCTGAGGCGACCAAACTGGATAATGGTGTCCAGACGGTTGCGGAACTCCGGCGTGAAGCTCTTCTTGATCACTTCCATGGCATCGGAGGAGTGATCCTGATGGCTGAAGCCAATCGAAGCCCGCGCGGCCGTTTCGGCACCGGCGTTGGTGGTCATGATCACGATCACGTTGCGGAAGTCCGCTTTGCGCCCGTTGTTGTCGGTCAGGGTCCCGTGGTCCATCACCTGCAGCAGCAGGTTGAAGACTTCCGGGTGAGCCTTCTCGATTTCATCGAGCAGCAACACGCAATGCGGTTGCTTGGTGATGGCCTCGGTCAAAAGGCCGCCCTGGTCGAAACCGACATAGCCCGGAGGCGCACCGATCAGGCGCGACACAGTGTGACGCTCCATGTATTCGGACATGTCGAAACGTACCAGCTCGATCCCCATGGCCTTCGCCAATTGCCGCGCCGCCTCGGTCTTGCCGACGCCCGTCGGGCCTGCGAACAGGAACGAACCCACTGGCTTGTCCGGCGACTTGAGGCCCGCACGGGACAGCTTGATCGCGGTGGACAACGAGTCGATCGCCGCATCCTGGCCAAAAACGGTCAGTTTCAGGTCGCGCTCGAGGTTACGCAGCAGCTCTTTGTCGGAACTGGTGACGTGTTTTGGCGGAATCCGCGCGATCTTCGCCACAATGTCCTCGACCTGAGGCACGTCGATGCGTTTCACACGCTTCTCGACCGGTTGCAGGCGCTGGTAGGCACCCGCCTCGTCGATCACGTCGATGGCCTTGTCCGGCATGTGTCGATCATTGATGTAGCGCGACGCCAGCTCAGCCGCCGAGCGCAGGGCTTCATCGGTGTACTCGATGCCGTGGTGCGCCTCGAAGCGCCCCTTGAGCCCGCGCAGAATGCCGATGGTGTCTTCAACCGAAGGCTCGGACACGTCGACTTTCTGGAAGCGACGCGCCAGTGCCCGGTCTTTTTCGAAGATGCCACGGAATTCCTGGAACGTGGTCGAGCCGATGCAGCGGATATCACCCGACGACAACAGCGGCTTGAGCAGGTTGGAGGCGTCCATCACCCCACCGGACGCCGCACCGGCACCAATGATGGTGTGGATTTCGTCGATGAACAGGATCGCCTGCGGGCGTTTTTTCAGCTCGCCGAGCAGCGCCTTGAAGCGCTTCTCGAAGTCGCCACGGTACTTAGTCCCGGCGAGCAACGCGCCCAGGTCCAGGGAATAGACGACACTGTTGGCCAGCAGGTCTGGCACCTGGTTGTCGACAATGCGCTTGGCCAGGCCTTCGGCAATCGCGGTCTTGCCCACGCCTGCCTCACCCACCAGCAACGGGTTGTTCTTGCGACGACGCGCGAGGATCTGCGCTACACGCTCAACCTCATTCTCACGCCCCACCAGCGGATCGATCCGCCCCTGGCGCGCCAGTTCATTGAGGTTGCTGGCATAGGCATCCAGTGGATTGCCCGAAGAAGAAGACTCACCGCCCTCGTCGTCCTGCATATCCTGCTCACCCTCGGAATGATCGCCGTGCCCGGGCACCTTGGAGATACCGTGGGCGATGTAGTTGACGACATCGATACGGGCAACGCTCTGCTGCTTGAGCAGGAACACTGCCTGGCTTTCCTGTTCGCTGAAGATCGCCACAAGCACGTTGGCGCCTGTGACTTCTCGCTTGCCGGAGCTCTGCACATGGAACACGGCACGCTGAAGCACCCGCTGGAAGCCCAGGGTCGGCTGGGTCTCACGGTCTTCATCATGAACGGGGATCAGTGGCGTTGTGGAGTCGATAAACTCCTGCAGGTCATGCTTGAGTTTGTCGAGGTTGGCGCCGCACGCACGCAAGACGGTGGCGGCAGCTTCGTTATCCAAAAGTGCCAACAGCAGGTGTTCGACGGTCATGAATTCATGACGTTTCGAACGGGCCTCCTTGAAGGCAAGATTGAGGGTGACTTCGAGCTCGCGGTTTAACATAGCTTCACCTCATACCCAAGTGGTCGGCGTTAACCGTCCTTCTCGATTTCACAGAGTAGCGGATGCTGGCTTTCCCTGGCGTACTGGTTGACCTGCATGGCCTTTGTCTCGGCGATGTCGCGGGTAAACACTCCACATACTGCCCGTCCTTCTGTGTGAACGGCCAGCATTACCTTGGTCGCCAACTCGCGGTTCAGGTTAAAAAACACCTCGAGCACTTCGACGACGAAATCCATCGGTGTGTAGTCATCATTGAACAAAACCACCTTGTACATCGGCGGAGCCTGCAGGGCGGGCTTGGCCTCCTGAACAGCAATGCCTGCAGAACCGTCGTCGTCATGTTCCTGATCCGGGCGATCCTGATTGAATGTTAGTCGAATCTGGCTGTTTGCATGCATGGAAAGAAAGGTTCGTCAGTGGTTCAAATACAGTGGTGGGGGCGACCTGTCAGAATTTCAACTCCGACCGGCTGGTCGCCTTGACTATCGGCGAAACGGTGTTACAACCAATAGAACCCACAGTGGGTAAAAAAGGTCCGCGCAGTCAACCTTATTTATTCGGGTTAGGACGGATAAACTGGATGATACTCCAGTGATGGAGTCTGGTGCAGAGGGATATGGGCATGACTAGCGGTAAGGTCAAGTGGTTCAACAATACCAAGGGTTACGGCTTCATCATTGAAGACGGCAAGGACGAAGACCTTTTTGCGCATTACTCAGCGATTAACATGGAAGGCTACAAAACACTGAAGGCGGGGCAGCCGGTCTCCTTTGACATTCTTCAGGGACCCAAAGGTATGCACGCAGTGAATATCAGTGTGCCAGGCACCAACGACACAGCAACTAACGGCACTGCTCGAAAATCAGAAAACGAATTGGCCTGATTGGCCACTGAGCAAGCGCCCAATAAAAAACCGGCCATTCCGCTTCGACGGTATGGCCGGCTTTTTATGCCCAGCCGCTTACATGTGCGAAATCAGCGCATCACCAAAGCCCGACGATGACACCAGCTTGGCGCCCTCCATCAAGCGCTCGAAGTCATAGGTCACAGTCTTGGCCGAAATCGCGCCATTGGTGCCCTTGATAATCAGGTCGGCTGCCTCGGTCCAGCCCATGTGGCGCAGCATCATTTCCGCCGACAGGATCAGCGAGCCGGGGTTCACCTGGTCCTTACCCGCATACTTGGGCGCCGTACCGTGGGTGGCTTCGAACATGGCCACGGTGTCGGAGAGGTTGGCCCCCGGCGCAATACCAATCCCACCCACCTCCGCCGCCAGCGCGTCGGACAGGTAGTCACCATTGAGGTTGAGGGTCGCGATCACGTCATACTCAGCCGGGCGCAGCAGGATCTGCTGGAGCATGGCGTCGGCAATGGCGTCCTTGACCACCACATGCTTGCCGGTCTTCGGGCTCTTGAACTGCATCCACGGGCCGCCATCCAGCAGCGTCGCACCAAACTCTTCAGCCGCCACTTCATAGGCCCACTCCTTGAAGGCCCCCTCGGTGAACTTCATGATGTTGCCCTTGTGCACGATGGTCAGCGAGTCGCGGTCATTATCCACCACATATTGCAGGGCTTTGCGCGCCAGGCGCTTGGTGCCTTCCTTGGAGACCGGCTTCACGCCAATCCCGCAATCCTGGTCGAAACGGATCTTGGTAACGCCCATTTCTTCCTTAAGAAACTTGATGACCTTGATCGCTTCCGGCGAGCCAGCCTTCCACTCGATGCCGGCGTAAATATCTTCGGAGTTTTCACGAAAGATGGTCATGTCCACATCGCCGGGCTTCTTGACCGGGCTTGGCACACCTTCAAACCAGCGCACGGGGCGCAGGCATACATAAAGATCGAGCTGCTGGCGCAGGGCCACGTTCAGCGAACGGATGCCGCCACCCACCGGCGTGGTCAGCGGGCCTTTAATGGAAACCACGTAATCCTTGACCGCATCCAGGGTTTCCTGAGGCAGCCAGGTGTCCTGGTCGTAGACTTGAGTCGCCTTTTCGCCGGCATACACCTCCATCCAGGAGATCTTGCGCTTGCCGCCGTAGGCCTTTTCAACAGCTGCATCGACCACCTTGATCATCACCGGGCTGATGTCGACGCCAATACCGTCACCTTCTATATAAGGGATGATCGGGTTATTAGGAACATTGAGAGAATGGTCTGCATTGACGGTGATTTTGTCGCCGACTGCCGGAACCTGAATCTTCTTGTATCCCATGCTGAACTCCATCTATGGATTGAACATCTGGCTGCGTTCGAGCCTACTCCAGATAAATGGCGACTGAAACCTCGCGCCATGCTCATTTGCATCGAAAACAGCACATTTAGTGGCCTACAAGCCTGAAAGAAACGGGAAAAGTGCCAATCTTGAGCACAACGTGCGGCTTCTGGCGCAACCCGGCCCCTGCGACCTTTAGACCAATGGACGACACACCTTTTGTATGAAGGCTCGGCGTAAGCATAGCGACCTATGTATAATGCCGCCGCTGACCAAAGAGTCACGACGGCCGACCGCTCTATAACAGTGCCCTCCGCCAGAAAAGCCGGACTAAACAATAGTCCACCCGCTTGACGCTCGACTGATGCAACCCAACATCACCGCGAAGAAACCTCGACATTTCGCTCATGGATGACTTTGAACGAACGCGCTCCACCCGGCGCATCTCGAGTTTCTGCGCACGCTTTCAGCAAAGAAGAGAGTTAATCCGAATATGCCCACCCGCTCGAAGATCATCTACACCTTCACCGACGAAGCCCCAGCCCTCGCCACCTATTCACTGCTGCCTATCGTAGAGGCCTTCACCGCTTCCGCTGATATTGCCGTGGAAACCCGCGACATCTCCCTCGCCGGGCGCATCCTCGCAAGCTTCCCCGAGCAACTGGGCGCCAAGGCCATCCCGGACCACCTCGCCGAACTGGGCGACCTGGCCGTTACGCCTGAAGCCAACATCATCAAGCTGCCTAACATCAGTGCCTCGACCCCACAGCTGCAAGCGGCGATCAAGGAACTGCAGGCCCTGGGCTACGCCCTGCCGGACTACCCGGAAACCGTAACCACCGACGCGGAAAAAGAAACCCGTGCACGTTACGACAAGGTCAAGGGCAGCGCCGTGAACCCGGTCCTGCGCGAAGGCAACTCCGACCGCCGTGCACCGCTGTCGGTCAAGAATTACGCACGCAAGCACCCGCACAAGATGGGCGCCTGGGCTGCTGACTCCAAGTCGCACATCGCGCACATGAACAACGGCGACTTCTACGGCAGCGAAAAAGCCGTACAGATCGAAGCCGCTGACGCTGTCAAAATCGAGCTGATCGCTCAAGACGGCACCGCAACCGTCCTGAAAGAAAAGACCTCGGTACAAGCTGGCGAGATCATCGACACTGCCGTGCTGAGCAAGAAAGCCCTGCGCAGCTTCATCGCCGCTGAAATCGAAGACGCCAAGCAACAAGGCGTTCTGCTGTCGGTTCACCTGAAAGCCACCATGATGAAGGTCTCCGACCCGATCATGTTTGGCCAGATCGTTGCCGAATTCTACAAAGATGCCCTGACCAAGCACGCTGCCGTGCTGGAGCAGATCGGCTTCAACCTGAACAACGGCATCGGCGACCTGTACGCACGCATCAAGGCCCTGCCGGCCGAGCAACAAGCGCAGATCGAAGCCGACATCCAGGCGGTCTATGCTGCTCGCCCATCCCTGGCGATGGTCAACTCCGACAAAGGCATCACCAACCTGCACGTGCCGAGCGACGTCATCGTCGACGCCTCGATGCCAGCCATGATCCGTGACTCCGGTAAAATGTGGGGCACCGACGGCCAGCTGCACGACACCAAGGCTGTGATTCCGGATCGCTGCTACGCCACCATCTACCAGGCGGTCATCGAAGACTGCAAGGCCAATGGCGCCTTCGACCCAACCACCATGGGCAGCGTGCCAAACGTTGGCCTGATGGCGAAGAAAGCCGAAGAGTACGGCTCCCACGACAAGACCTTCCAGATCAAGGCTGACGGCGTTGTCCGCGTCACCGACAGCAAGGGCACCCTGCTGATGGAACAGGCTGTTGAAGCCGGCGACATCTTCCGCATGTGCCAGACCAAAGACGCGCCGATCCAGGACTGGGTCAAACTGGCCGTCAACCGCGCTCGCGCCAGCAACACCCCGGCCATCTTCTGGCTGGACCCTAAGCGTGCACACGACGGCGTGGTGGTCGAGAAAGTTCAGGCTTACCTGAAAGACCACAACACCGAAGGCCTGGACATCCGCATCATGTCGCCAGTCGACGCGATGAAGTTCACCCTGGAGCGCACCCGCAAGGGCCTGGACACCATCTCGGTGACCGGTAACGTGCTGCGTGACTACCTGACCGACCTGTTCCCGATCATGGAGCTGGGCACCAGCGCCAAGATGCTGTCCATCGTGCCGCTGATGAACGGCGGTGGCCTGTTCGAAACCGGCGCCGGTGGTTCGGCGCCGAAACACGTACAGCAACTGGTGGAAGAGAACTTCCTGCGCTGGGATTCCCTGGGTGAGTTCCTGGCCCTGGCCGCATCCCTCGAGCATTTGGGTGTGAACTACAACAACCCGAAAGCCCTGGTACTGTCCAAGACCCTGGACCAGGCCACTGGCCTGTTCCTGGACAACAACAAGTCGCCATCGCGTAAAGTCGGCAACATCGACAACCGCGGCAGCCACTTCTACCTGGCGCTGTACTGGGCACAAGCCCTGGCTGCCCAGACCGAAGACACTGCACTGCAAGCGCAGTTCGGCGAACTGGCCAAGACCCTGACCGAGAACGAAGCGACCATCGTTGCCGAACTCAACGCCGTACAGGGCAAGCCAGTGGACATCGGCGGCTACTACGCGCCGAACCCAGAGCTGACCAGCAAAGCCATGCGCCCAAGCAACACCCTCAACGCGGCCATTGCCAAGTTGAAGTAAGGTTGTAAGGATGCAAAGAAGCCCCGGCCCCGTGCCGGGGTTTTTATTTACACCCCGTTCTCACTGAACAAACCCAATCAAATGTGGGAGCTGGCTTGCCTGCGATAGCAGTCTTTCAGTTAACACAGCAGCAGCTGACCCACCGCTATCGCAGGCAAGCCAGCTCCCACACCGATCGAGTTTCTTCAGTCACTACACATTGAGGCAACCATGACCTGGCAACCCCACATCACCGTCGCCACCATTGTCGAAGACAACGGCCGCTTCCTGATGGTCGAAGAACTCAAGGGCGGCCGCGCCGTGCTCAACCAGCCCGCCGGCCACCTCGACCCGCACGAAACCCTGACAGAAGCCGCCGTGCGCGAAACCCTCGAAGAAACCGGCTGGGACGTGGAAGCCACCGGCATCGTCGGCATCTACCTGTACACGGCCCCGAGCAATGGCGTGACCTACCAACGGGTCTGCTTCATCGCCAAGGCGCTGAAACACCACCCGGACTATCAGCTCGACGAAGGCATCCTGCGCGCCCGCTGGCTGACCCGTGACGAGCTGATGGCCGTGCGCGACGACTGGCGCAGCGAGCTGATCATCCGCTGCATCGACGATTATCTGGCCGGGCAGCGCCACAGTCTCGAATTGATCCGCCCTTCTCTTTAGCCTTGAAGGCCTGAGCCTGATAGAATCGCGTCCTTTTTCAAGACACCCGTTGAAACCCTATGCGTGATCCAGCCCCTTCTGACACACAAAAGAAGCGCGTCATCGTCGGCATGTCCGGTGGCGTGGACTCTTCCGTTTCCGCCGTTCTGCTCATGGAGCAGGGCTATGAGGTGGAAGGCCTGTTCATGAAGAACTGGGAAGAAGACGATGGAACGGAATATTGCACCGCCATGGACGACCTGGCAGACGCCCAGGCCGTGTGCGACAAGATTGGCATCAAGCTGCACACCGCCAACTTCGCCGCCGAGTACTGGGACAACGTGTTCGAGCACTTCCTGGCCGAATACAAGGCCGGCCGCACGCCGAACCCGGACATCCTGTGCAACCGTGAAATCAAGTTCAAGGCGTTCCTCGACTACGCCATGATGCTCGGCGCCGACTTGATCGCCACTGGCCATTACGTGCGTCGCCGCGACATCGATGGCCGCACCGAACTGCTCAAGGGCCTGGACCCGAACAAGGACCAGAGCTACTTCCTGCACGCCGTCGGCGGTGAACAGATCGCCAAGACCCTGTTCCCAGTGGGCGAGCTGGAAAAACCCGAAGTGCGCAAGATCGCCGAGAAACACGGCCTGGCCACCGCAAAGAAGAAGGACTCCACCGGCATCTGCTTTATCGGTGAGCGCCGCTTCAGCGACTTCCTCAAGCAGTACCTGCCAGCGCAACCGGGCGAAATCAAGACCACCGAAGGCGACGTCATCGGCCGTCACCATGGCCTGATGTACCACACCATCGGCCAGCGCCAGGGCCTGGGCATCGGCGGCTTGAAAGATGCCGGTGAAGAGCCGTGGTATGTGCTGGTCAAGGACCTGGAAAACAACGTGCTGATCGTCGGCCAAGGCAACGAGCATCCGCTGTTGTTCTCGGGCGCCCTGCTCGCCTCGGAGATCTATTGGGTCAACCCGATCGACCTGAGCACCCCGCGCCGTCTGACCGCCAAGGTGCGTTATCGCCAGAGCGACCAGCCCTGCACCCTGGAAAAAACCGCCACCGGTTACCGCGCCACCTTTGATGACCCGCAACGCGCGGTCACGCCTGGCCAGTCCGTGGTGTTCTACGACGGCGAAATCTGCCTGGGCGGCGGCGTGATTGAAGTGGCCGAAGCCTGGAGCGCATCGGCATGAGCCCGACCCAGGAGCAATTGACGGCATTGGGCGGGGTATTCCTCGCCGCGGTGCTGGTGGACAAGATTGCCAAGACCGGCCAGGTCACCGAAGCCGGCCTGACCTGCATGCTCGGCAGCCTGCTGATCCGCGACCCCAAGGACACCCTGGAAGTCTATGGCGGTGATGATCTGACGCTGCGTGAAGGCTACCGCGCGCTGATCGGCGCCCTGGAGCGCGACCCGAGCACCCTGCAGCGCGAACCGTTGCGCTATGCGTTGTCGATGCTCGGCCTCGAACGCCAACTGGCCAAGCGCGAGGACATGCTCGAAACCATCGGCAAACGCCTGCCGCAGATCCAGTCCCAAGTGGAACACTTCGGCCCCGCCCACGAAAACGTGATCGCGGCCTGTGGTGCGCTGTACCAGGACACCTTGAGCACCTTGCGCCAACGCATCCAGGTGCACGGCGACATGCGCAACCTGCAGCAACCGAACAACGCCTCGAAAATCCGCGCCCTGCTCCTGGCCGGTATTCGTTCGGCGCGGTTGTGGCGCCAGTTGGGCGGTCATCGTTGGCAACTGGTGATCAGCCGGCGCAAATTGCTCAAAGAGCTTTACCCGTTGATGCGCAACGAATAAGTCGCAGCGACCCGTTTTTTTATAGCCTCACGCGTAATACGCCGGTCAGTTGGCGACGGACCGGCGGATTTTTTCATGTATGATACGCGCCCCATTTCGTTGCCCGACTGTCCGAGAACACCCCATGCAGCTCTCTTCGCTCACTGCGGTTTCCCCTGTTGACGGCCGCTACGCCGGCAAAACCCAGGCCCTGCGCCCTATTTTCAGCGAATACGGCTTGATCCGTGCTCGTGTTCTGGTTGAAGTGCGCTGGCTCCAGCGCCTGGCCGCTCACCCCGCCATCAGCGAAGTGCCGGCGTTCTCCGCCGAAGCCAACGCTGTGCTCAACACCCTGGCGGAAAACTTCTCCCTGGAGCACGCCGAGCGTGTGAAAGAGATCGAGCGCACCACCAACCACGACGTAAAAGCCATCGAATACCTGCTCAAAGAGCAAGCGGCCAAGCTGCCGGAACTGGCCCAGGTCAGCGAGTTCATCCACTTTGCCTGCACCAGCGAGGACATCAACAACCTGTCCCACGCCCTGATGCTGCGCGAAGGCCGTGATGACGTGATGCTGCCACTGATGCGCCAGACCGCCAACGCCATCCGCGAACTGGCCATCCGTTTCGCCGACGTGCCAATGCTGTCGCGCACCCACGGCCAGCCGGCCTCGCCGACCACCCTGGGTAAAGAACTGGCCAATGTGGTGTACCGCCTGGAGCGCCAGATCGCTCAAGTCGCGGCCGTACCGCTGCTGGGCAAGATCAACGGCGCCGTGGGCAACTACAACGCCCACCTGTCGGCCTACCCCGAGATCGACTGGGAAGCCAATGCCCGCGCCTTCATCGAAGACGAGCTGGGCCTGGGCTTCAACCCGTACACCACGCAGATCGAACCCCACGACTACATTGCCGAGCTGTTCGACGCCATTGCGCGCTTCAACACCATCCTGATCGACTTCGATCGCGATATCTGGGGCTACATCTCCCTGGGCTACTTCAAGCAGCGCACCATTGCCGGCGAAATCGGTTCGTCGACCATGCCGCACAAGGTCAACCCGATCGACTTCGAAAACTCCGAAGGCAACCTCGGCATCGCCAACGCGCTGTTCCAGCACCTGGCCAGCAAGTTGCCGATCTCCCGCTGGCAGCGCGACCTGACCGACTCCACCGTACTGCGCAACCTCGGCGTGGGCTTCGCGCACAGCGTGATCGCGTACGAGGCCAGCCTCAAAGGCATCAGCAAGCTGGAACTCAACGAGCAGAAGATCGCCGCTGACCTGGACGCCTGCTGGGAAGTCCTCGCCGAGCCGATCCAGACCGTGATGCGCCGCTACAACATCGAAAACCCGTACGAAAAACTGAAAGAGTTGACGCGCGGCAAGGGCATCAGCCCTGAAGCGCTGCAAACTTTCATCGACGGCCTGGACATGCCAGCTGCAGCCAAGGCAGAGCTGAAACTGCTCACCCCGGCCAACTACATCGGCAACGCTGTAGCGCAAGCCAAGCGCATCTGATCTTCGCAAGACCCTTTGAGACGCCCGGCCGCGCCGGGCGTTTTTATTCCAGTCTGAAAAGTGCTTTCTTTCAATAGGTTACACATGAATCCTGATATCCCTCTTCAACTTCTGGGCGGCATCACGGCACGGGAATTCCTGCGCGACTACTGGCAGAAAAAACCGCTGCTGATCCGCCAGGCCATCCCTGATTTCGAAAGCCCGATCGACGCCGACGAACTGGCCGGCCTGGCCCTGGAAGAAGAAGTCGAATCGCGCCTGGTGATCGAGCACGGCGAGCGCCCGTGGGAACTGCGTCGCGGCCCCTTCGCTGAAGACACGTTCAGCACCCTGCCGGAACGCGAGTGGACCCTGCTGGTGCAGGCCGTCGACCAGTTCGTGCCGGAAGTGGCCGAGCTGCTGGAGCAGTTCCGCTTCCTGCCAAGCTGGCGCATCGACGATGTGATGATCAGCTTTGCCGCACCTGGCGGCAGCGTCGGCCCGCACTTCGACAACTACGACGTGTTCCTGCTGCAAGCCCAGGGCAAGCGCAACTGGAAGATCGGCCAGATGTGCAACTCCGAAAGCCCGCTGCTGCAGCACGCTGACCTGCGCATCCTCGCCGAATTCGAAGAAAGCGCCGAATGGGTGCTGGAACCGGGCGACATGCTGTACCTGCCGCCACGCCTGGCGCATTTCGGCATCGCCGAAGATGACTGCATGACCTATTCCGTCGGCTTTCGTGCACCGAGCGCGGCTGAAGTGCTGACCCACTTCACCGACTTCCTCAGCCAGTACCTGACTGACGAAGAGCGCTACACCGACGCCGACGCACAGCCGGCCAGCGACCCGCACCAGATCCAGGGCGATGCCCTGGACCGCCTCAAGAGCCTGTTGGCCGAGCACATGAGCGACGAGCGCATGCTGCTGACCTGGTTCGGCCAGTTCATGACCGAACCGCGCTATCCTGAATTGGTGGCCGGCGAAGAATTGGGCGAAGAAGACTTCATCAACGCCCTGCAAGATGGCGCGATCCTGGTGCGCAACCCGAGCGCGCGCCTCGCCTGGTCGGAAGTGGACGACGACGTGCTGCTGTTCGCCAGCGGCCAGAGCCGTTACCTGCCGGGCAAGCTGCGCGAGCTGCTGAAACTGATCTGCTCCGCCGACGCCCTGCACGCCGAGAACCTCGGCTCGTGGCTGGCGGACGAAGACGGCCGTGACCTGCTGTGCGAACTGGTCAAGCAAGGAAGCCTGGGATTTGCCGATGAATAAGATTCACGTAAGTGTCGCGGACTGGCAAAAGGATATCGCCGAGATACGGCGCATTCGTGAAGCGGTGTTTATCGCGGAGCAATCGGTTCCACCGGAGCTGGAGTGGGATTCGGAAGACGCAGGCGCGGTGCATTTCCTCGCATTTGAAGGCGACTTTCCTATCGGCACTGCGCGCCTGCTGCCTACGGGCGAGATTGGTCGGGTATCGGTCCTCAAGGACTGGCGCGGCCTGAACGTGGGCGACAAGCTGATGGATGCGGTGATTGGCGTGGCCCAGAAACGTGGCCAGACCAAGCAGTTCCTCAGTGCGCAGGTGTATGCGGCGCCGTTTTATGAGCGCTTGGGTTTCAAGATCGTCAGTGATGAGTTTCTTGAGGTCGGGATTCCGCATGTCGATATGGTGCGCGAGGACTGAGCTGTCTCGTTCGCGAAGGCTATTTCCGCACCAACACAAATGCCCTGCCATGCCAGGGCATTTTGCCGTCTACGATTCAATTTGCGACCCACCAGGCCGACAAACTGGCACTATCCCGCCTAAATGACTCGCAGAGATAACGGACATGTCCCTACGCACCCTGCTCACCGCCCTCCTCCTGACCGCCAGCTTCGCCGCCGTGGCCGACACTGAAGTCGTCAAACTGAGCAACCGCACCAGTGCCGACCTGCTCCCGGTGGCACAAAACTTCATCGGCAAGGACGGCACCGTCAGCGCCTACGGCAACCAGCTTATCGTCAAGGCCGACCCCGGCAAGATCCAGGACCTGCGCGCCCTGCTCACCCAACTGGACACACCGGCCAAGCGCCTGCTGATCACCGTCGACACCAACGAGAACAACCAGCAGAACACCGGTGATAGCCAGACCCGCATCATCAGCTATGGCACTGCCAGCCGTGACGGTGGTATCCAGCAGATCCAGGCCAGCGAAGGCGTGCCTGCGCTGATCCAGGTTGGGCAGAGCGTGCCACTCACCACCACCCAGCCGGACGCCTACGGCCGCCCGCAGAACCAGACCCAGTATCGCAACGTCACCCAGGGCTTCTACGTGACGGCAAGCGTCACCGGCGAGACCGTTCACCTGGCCATCAGCACTAACCGTGACCGCATGAGCCAGGAACGTCCCGATGTAGTGAACGTGCAAAGCACCGACACAACTGTCAGCGGTCGCCTGGGCGAGTGGATCACCCTGGCCGGCATCAATCGCGAGACCCAGGCCGACAAATCCTCTACAACCCGCAGCTACTCTACTCAGGGCCGAGATGACCTGACTTTGCGGGTCAAGGTCGACACCCTGAACTGAAGCACCAAAAACTGACCGATGAGTCGTCTTAGACTAAAGATGTAGTGCTTTAAAAAAAGCACTACAAAACATTTGACGATACAAAAAAGCCTGTGCATGATGGCCTCGCTCCCGCTAATCAGGGGCCCTGGCAAGGGCCTTCGGATCGCCGCTCCAAGCTACCCACCCGAGCCGATTCGTGTCTGTACCGCCCACAAGGCGTGTTTGACTTTGGTTGCGACTGGAACGAAGTTGTCCCGAGGGACGGAAGCTAACCAGGTAACCCGGCTACACACTGATGGAACGTACAAAGGCCCACGACGCCCGAAGACTGTCCGCAGTTTGCCCTTACCTGCTCAACTCCCCCTTGAGCACCACGTTCATCCCGTCGCCTTCCCCGCCAGACCCGACATGACCGCCTAAGCTTCTGGTCAGCGAGCAGCCCTGCCCACGCATTGAATGCACGGCTGGAAAACGGATCTTCTAAACGCGACGAGGTTTATCTCCATGGCACTGACACGCGAACAGCAAATTGCAGCCCTTGAAAAAGACTGGGCTGAAAACCCACGCTGGAAAGGCGTGACCCGCGCTTATTCCGCTGCTGACGTCGTCCGCCTGCGTGGCTCGGTTCAACCTGAGCACACCTTTGCAAAACTCGGCGCCGAGAAGCTGTGGAACCTGGTAACCCAAGGTGCCAAGCCTTCCTTCCGTCCCGACAAAGATTTCGTCAACTGCATGGGCGCCCTTACTGGCGGCCAGGCAGTGCAACAGGTGAAAGCCGGTATCCAGGCGATCTACCTGTCCGGCTGGCAAGTGGCAGCGGACAACAACTCCGCTGAATCCATGTACCCCGACCAATCGCTGTACCCGGTGGACTCGGTGCCGACCGTGGTCAAGCGCATCAACAACTCGTTCCGCCGTGCCGACCAGATCCAGTGGAAAGCCGGCAAGAACCCAGGCGACGAAGGCTACATCGACTACTTCGCACCGATCGTGGCTGACGCTGAAGCGGGTTTCGGCGGCGTGCTGAACGCCTACGAGCTGATGAAGAGCATGATCGAGGCTGGCGCTGCCGGCGTGCACTTCGAAGACCAGTTGGCCTCCGTGAAAAAATGCGGCCACATGGGCGGCAAGGTACTGGTACCCACCCAGGAAGCCGTACAGAAGCTGACCGCTGCCCGCCTGGCCGCTGACGTTGCCGGTACGCCGACCATCATCCTGGCCCGTACCGACGCCAACGCAGCAGACCTGCTGACCTCGGACTGCGACCCGTATGACAAGCCGTTCGTGACCGGCGAGCGCACCCAGGAAGGGTTCTACAAGGTACGCGCCGGCCTCGACCAGGCCATCGCTCGCGGCCTGGCCTACGCACCGTACGCCGACCTGATCTGGTGCGAAACCGCCAAGCCGGACCTGGACGAAGCCCGTCGCTTTGCCGAAGCGATCAAGAAGGAATACCCGGACCAACTGCTGTCCTACAACTGCTCGCCTTCTTTCAACTGGAAGAAGAACCTGGACGACGCGACCATCGCCAAGTTTCAGCGCGAACTGTCCGCCATGGGCTACAAGCACCAGTTCATCACCCTGGCCGGCATTCACAACATGTGGCACAGCATGTTCAACCTGGCGCACGACTACGCCCGCAATGACATGACCGCCTACGTGAAGCTGCAGGAGCAGGAATTCGCTGACGCCGCCAAGGGCTACACCTTCGTGGCGCACCAGCAGGAAGTGGGCACTGGCTACTTCGACGACATGACCACCGTGATCCAGGGTGGCACCTCGTCCGTGACCGCGCTGACCGGTTCGACCGAAGAAGAACAGTTCCACTAAGCAGCAGCGAGTACACGGCCACTGCGGCCCCACGGAAGACCTAACCGCAGTGCCGCGCAGCAATCACGCCCCGACTGGTTCGGGGCGTTTTTTTGCCCGATGGAAAGCCTCCTGACACAATGAAGATCAAAATGTGGGAGCGGGCTTGCTCGCGAATGCGGTAGGTCAATCAGCCCATCAGCGACTAGTACACCGCTTTCGCGACTCCCACAAGGGGAATGTGTGCAACCTCAGAATTTTGCGCAAAACATTGATCCAGAGCGGTATTCCCAAGGATCAGATCGGTTAAAAGATCCACCCCAACAACTAAGCGACAATCAAGCAAGTAACGGCAACTTCCCCCGCCACACGCGAAACATTCGCTTAAACCCCACGCAAACAATATTCATTATCATTTAGCGCATGAAAGCTTCGTTACCAGACAAACAAAACTTAATTGTTCAAAAGCCCGCTAATGCCCACAGCACAAGGGCTGCAGCCCCACAAAGGTGCACTATGTCCTTATTCCATCGAATAATTTCGCTATAGGAATTTTACTTGCCCGGTGTTTAGCCATAAAATCACCGCGATTGATTGCAGTGCGACATATCGTCACTGCATCGTTACTTTTTCGAGCTCAGAGACCTTTGCTCTCTGTTAAGGATTTCCAGCATGACCGAAGCGACAGGACTCATGGCCCACAACTGGGGCTTTGCCATTTTCCTCCTCGGTGTTGTCGGCCTCTGCGCCTTCATGCTCGGTGTCTCCAGCCTCCTCGGGTCAAAAGCCTGGGGCCGCAGCAAAAATGAACCGTTCGAGTCCGGCATGCTGCCTACAGGTGGCGCCCGCTTGCGGCTCTCAGCCAAATTCTATCTGGTCGCGATGCTGTTCGTGATCTTCGATATCGAAGCCCTCTTTCTCTTTGCCTGGTCTGTGTCCGTCCGCGAAAGCGGCTGGACCGGATTCGTCGAAGCCCTCGTTTTCATAGCAATTCTGTTGGCAGGCCTTGTCTACCTATTCCGAGTGGGTGCCCTTGATTGGGCTCCGGAAGCTCGTCGTAAGCGGCAAGCGAAGCTGAAACAATGAGGCTTTGGCGATGCAATACAATCTCACCAGGATCGACCCGGATGCTCCTAACGAGCAGTACCCCATCGGCGAACGGGAAACCGTTTCCGACCCGTTAGAAGACCAAGTCCACAAAAACATCTACATGGGCAAGCTCGAAGACGTGCTGAGTGGCGCGGTCAACTGGGGGCGTAAAAACTCCCTGTGGCCGTACAACTTCGGTCTGTCGTGCTGCTACGTGGAAATGACCACCGCCTTCACGGCGCCCCACGACATCGCGCGCTTTGGCGCCGAAGTTATCCGGGCCTCGCCGCGCCAGGCGGATTTCATGGTTATCGCCGGAACCTGCTTCATCAAGATGGCGCCGATCATTCAGCGTCTCTACGAGCAAATGCTCGAGCCGAAGTGGGTTATCTCCATGGGTTCGTGCGCCAACTCCGGTGGCATGTACGACATCTACTCCGTCGTTCAAGGGGTGGACAAGTTCCTGCCCGTGGACGTCTACGTGCCTGGCTGCCCGCCTCGCCCTGAAGCGTTCCTGCAAGGCTTGATGCTGCTGCAGGAATCGATTGGCAAAGAGCGTCGCCCGCTTTCCTGGGTCGTTGGTGATCAAGGCGTGTATCGCGCCGAGATGCCTTCGCAAAAGGAAGAGCGCCGCGAACAGCGAATCGCAGTCACCAACCTGCGCAGCCCTGACGAAGTCTGATCCAGCCCGCTTCTTTTATAGAACGAACACCTGGCTTCATTCTTTACGTTGACCGAAAGCGATAAAAAAACCATGACTACAGGCAGTGCTCTGTACATCCCGCCTTATAAGGCAGACGACCAGGATGTGGTCGTCGAACTCAATAACCGTTTTGGCCCTGACGCCTTCACCGCCCAGGCCACGCGCACCGGCATGCCGGTGCTGTGGGTGGCGCGCGCCAAGCTCGTCGAAGTCCTGACCTTCCTGCGCAACCTGCCCAAGCCGTACGTCATGCTCTATGACCTGCATGGCGTGGACGAGCGTCTGCGCACCAAGCGTCAAGGGCTGCCAAGCGGCGCCGACTTCACCGTGTTCTACCACCTGATGTCGCTGGAACGTAACAGCGACGTGATGATCAAGGTCGCCCTGTCTGAGAGCGACTTGAGCATCCCGACCGTGACCGGTATCTGGCCGAACGCCAGCTGGTACGAGCGTGAAGTGTGGGACATGTTCGGCATCGACTTCCCGGGCCACCCGCACCTGTCGCGCATCATGATGCCGCCGACCTGGGAAGGTCACCCGCTGCGCAAGGACTTCCCTGCCCGCGCCACCGAATTCGATCCGTTCAGCCTCAACCTCGCCAAGCAGCAGCTTGAAGAGGAGGCAGCGCGCTTCCGCCCGGAAGACTGGGGCATGAAACGCTCTGGCACCAACGAGGACTACATGTTCCTCAACCTGGGCCCGAACCACCCTTCGGCTCACGGTGCCTTCCGTATCATCCTGCAACTGGATGGCGAAGAAATCGTCGACTGCGTACCGGACATCGGCTACCACCACCGTGGTGCCGAGAAGATGGCCGAGCGTCAGTCCTGGCACAGCTTCATCCCGTACACCGACCGTATCGACTACCTCGGCGGCGTGATGAACAACCTGCCGTACGTGCTCTCGGTCGAGAAGCTGGCCGGCATCAAGGTGCCAGACCGCGTCGACACCATCCGCATCATGATGGCCGAGTTCTTCCGGATCACCAGCCACCTGCTGTTCCTGGGTACCTATATCCAGGACGTCGGCGCCATGACCCCGGTGTTCTTCACCTTCACCGACCGTCAGCGCGCCTACAAGGTCATCGAAGCCATCACCGGTTTCCGCCTGCACCCGGCCTGGTACCGCATCGGCGGCGTCGCCCACGACCTGCCAAATGGCTGGGAGCGCCTGGTCAAGGAGTTCGTCGAGTGGATGCCCAAGCGTCTGGACGAATACCAGAAGGCCGCGCTGGATAACAGCATCCTTAAAGGTCGCACCATCGGCGTCGCCCAGTACAACACCAAAGAGGCCCTGGAATGGGGCGTCACCGGTGCGGGCCTGCGTTCCACCGGCTGCGATTTCGACCTGCGTAAAGCGCGCCCGTATTCCGGCTACGAGAACTTCGAGTTCGAAGTCCCGCTGGCGGCCAATGGCGACGCCTACGACCGTTGCATCGTGCGCGTCGAAGAAATGCGCCAGAGCCTGAAGATCATCGAGCAGTGCATGCGCAACATGCCGGCCGGTCCGTACAAGGCGGATCACCCGCTGACCACGCCGCCGCCGAAAGAGCGCACGCTGCAGCACATCGAAACCCTGATCACGCACTTCCTGCAGGTTTCGTGGGGCCCGGTCATGCCGGCCAACGAATCCTTCCAGATGATCGAAGCGACCAAGGGTATCAACAGTTATTACCTGACGAGCGATGGCGGCACCATGAGCTACCGCACCCGGATCCGTACCCCAAGCTTCGCCCACTTGCAGCAGATCCCTTCGGTGATCAAAGGCGAGATGGTCGCGGACTTGATTGCGTACCTGGGTAGTATCGATTTCGTTATGGCCGACGTGGACCGCTAAGCATGAACAGCACGCTTATCCAGACAGACCGTTTCACCCTGAGTGAAACCGAGCGCTCGGCCATCGAGCACGAGCTGCATCACTACGAAGACCCGCGCGCAGCGTCGATCGAAGCCTTGAAGATCGTCCAGAAGGAACGTGGCTGGGTACCGGACGGCGCCCTCTACGCCATCGGCGAAATCCTCGGCATCCCTGCCAGCGACGTTGAAGGCGTGGCCACGTTCTACAGCCAGATCTTCCGTCAGCCCGTAGGCCGCCACATCATTCGCGTGTGCGACAGCATGGTCTGCTACATCGGGGGTCACGAGTCCGTGGTCAGCGAGATCCAGAACAAGCTGGGCATTGGCCTGGGCCAAACCACCCCGGACGGCCGCTTCACGCTGCTGCCGGTGTGCTGCCTGGGCAACTGCGACAAGGCGCCGGCGTTGATGATCGACGACGACACATTCGGTGACGTGCAGCCTGCTGGCGTGACCCAATTGCTCGAGGGCTACCCATGACCCTTACATCTTTCGGCCCGGCCAACCTGATCAAGCGTTCGCCTGAGACCCACCCGCTGACCTGGCGCCTGCGTGACGATGCCGAGCCGGTATGGTTCGACGAGTACCAGGCCAAAAACGGCTACGCCGCGGCGCGCAAAGCCTTCGCCGACATGGCCCAGGACGACATCGTCCAGACCGTGAAAGACGCAGGTCTCAAAGGCCGCGGCGGCGCAGGCTTCCCCACGGGTGTTAAGTGGGGCCTGATGCCAAAGGACGAATCCATCAACATCCGCTACCTGCTGTGCAACGCGGATGAAATGGAACCCAACACCTGGAAAGACCGCATGCTGATGGAGCAACTGCCCCATCTGCTGATCGAAGGCATGCTGATCAGCGCCCGTGCGCTGAAAACATACCGTGGCTACATT
This sequence comes from Pseudomonas sp. BIGb0164, assembly GCF_024810135.1. NCBI lineage: Bacteria > Pseudomonadati > Pseudomonadota > Gammaproteobacteria > Pseudomonadales > Pseudomonadaceae > Pseudomonas > Pseudomonas sp. BIGb0164. The sequence goes on from NZ_JANUEA010000010.1 coordinate 257,586, forward strand.
TTCCTGCGTGGCGAATACACCACCGCCGCCAAGCACCTCAACCGTGCCGTGGAAGAAGCCAAGGCCGCTGGCCTTTTGGGCAAGAACATCCTCGGTTCCGGTTTTGACTTCGAACTGTTCGTGCACACCGGTGCCGGGCGTTACATCTGCGGTGAAGAAACCGCACTGATCAACTCCCTCGAAGGCCGTCGCGCCAACCCGCGCTCCAAGCCGCCCTTCCCTGCCGCCGTGGGCGTGTGGGGCAAGCCGACCTGCGTGAACAACGTCGAGACCCTGTGCAACGTGCCGGCGATCATCGCCGACGGCGTGGACTGGTACAAATCGTTGGCCCGCGAAGGCAGCGAAGACATGGGCACCAAGCTCATGGGCTTCTCCGGCAAGGTCAAGAACCCTGGCCTGTGGGAACTGCCGTTCGGCGTGACCGCACGCGAGCTGTTCGAGGACTACGCCGGCGGCATGCGCGACGGCTACACCTTGAAAGCCTGGCAGCCAGGCGGCGCCGGCACCGGTTTCCTGCTCCCTGAGCACCTCGACGCACAGATGTACGCCGGCGGCATCGGCAAGGTCGGCACCCGGATGGGTACAGGCCTGGCGATGGCGGTGGACAACACCGTGAACATGGTCTCGTTGCTGCGCAACATGGAGCAGTTCTTTGCCCGTGAATCGTGCGGTTTCTGCACCCCATGCCGCGACGGTTTGCCATGGAGCGTGAAGCTCTTGATGGCCCTGGAAAAAGGCGAAGGCCGCGAGGGTGACATCGAGACCCTGCTGGGTCTGGTCGGTTTCCTCGGCCCGGGCAAGACCTTCTGTGCTCACGCACCGGGCGCCGTGGAGCCATTGGGCAGCGCCATCAAATACTTCCGCTCGGAGTTCGAAGCCGGCATCGCGCCTACCAGCGCCGCCGTCCCGCCTCTGGCAAGGCCGATCGTAGTCGGCGCGTAACGCTTAAACAGGCGAAGGGCGCGTGCCCTTCAACTGCTCATGTGCTGACGCCTTAACGGCTGTGTAGATGCACATGAATAACAAGATTCCATTAGCCACGCCCGCTGACAACGGGCCAACGAAGAACTTTGAACCATGGCCACTATCCACGTAGACGGCAAAGCGCTCGAAGTCGATGGGGCGGACAACCTGTTACAGGCGTGTCTGTCACTCGGCCTCGATATCCCGTATTTCTGCTGGCACCCCGCACTCGGTAGCGTCGGTGCCTGTCGCCAGTGCGCGGTCAAGCAATACACCGACGAGAACGACACCCGTGGTCGTATCGTCATGTCGTGCATGACCCCCGCCACCGACAACACCTGGATCTCCATCGACGATGAAGAATCCAAGGCGTTCCGCGCCAGTGTCGTCGAATGGCTGATGACCAACCACCCCCACGACTGCCCGGTCTGTGAGGAAGGCGGTCACTGCCACCTGCAAGACATGACCGTGATGACCGGCCACAACGAGCGCCGTTATCGCTTCACCAAGCGTACCCACCAGAACCAGGACCTCGGCCCGTTCATTTCCCACGAAATGAACCGCTGCATCGCCTGCTACCGTTGCGTGCGCTTCTATAAGGACTACGCCGGCGGTACCGACCTGGGCGTGTTCGGCGCCCACGACAACGTGTACTTTGGTCGCGTTGAAGACGGCGTGCTGGAAAGCGAGTTCTCCGGCAACCTCACCGAGGTCTGCCCGACCGGTGTGTTCACCGACAAGACTCACTCCGAGCGCTACAACCGTAAGTGGGACATGCAGTTCTCGCCGAGCATCTGCCATGGCTGCTCCAGCGGTTGCAACATCTCCCCGGGCGAGCGCTACGGCGAACTGCGTCGTATCGAAAACCGCTTCAACGGTTCGGTCAACCAGTACTTCCTGTGCGACCGTGGCCGTTTCGGCTACGGCTACGTCAACCGCAAGGACCGTCCGCGCCAGCCACTGCTGGCCAACGGCGGCAAGCTGAGCCTGGACAACGCGCTGGATAAAGCCGCCGACCTGCTGCGCGGCCGCAACATCGTCGGTATCGGTTCGCCCCGCGCCAGCCTCGAAAGCAACTACGCGTTGCGCGAACTGGTGGGTGCCGAGCACTTCTACTCCGGTATCGAAGCCGGTGAGCTGGAGCGCATCCGCCTGGTCCTGCAAGTGCTGAACGACAGCCCGCTGCCGGTTCCGAACATGCGCGACATCGAAGACCACGACGCCATCTTCGTGCTCGGTGAAGACCTGACCCAAACCGCTGCCCGCATCGCCCTGTCGCTGCGCCAGTCGGTCAAAGGCAAGGCTGAAGACATGGCCGACGCGATGCGCGTACAGCCGTGGCTCGACGCCGCGGTGAAAAACATCGGCCAGCACGCGCTGAACCCGCTGTTTATCGCAAGCATCGCTGAAACCAAGCTCGACGACATCGCCGAAGAATGCGTCCACGCAGCCCCAGACGACCTGGCCCGCCTCGGTTTCGCCGTGGCCCACGCCCTGGACGCCAGCGCGCCGGCCGTCGAAGGCCTGGACACTGAAGCCGTTGAACTGGCCCAGCGCATCGCCGACGCCCTGCTGGCCGCCAAGCGTCCCTTGATCATTGCCGGTACCTCGCTGGGTTCCAAGGCGCTGATCGAAGCCGCTGCCAACATCGCCAAAGCCTTGAAACTGCGCGACAAGAACGGTTCCATCAGCCTGGTCGTGCCGGAAGCCAACAGCCTTGGCCTGGCCATGCTCGGTGGCGAGTCCCTGGACGCCGCGCTGCAAGCCGTAACGGATGGCAAGGCCGACGCCATCGTCGTGCTGGAAAACGACCTGTACACCCGCACCGATGCCGCCAAGGTTGACGCTGCACTCAACGCCGCCAAGGTGCTGATCGTTGCCGACCACCAGAAGACCGCCACCAGCGACCGTGCCGACCTGGTCCTGCCAGCCGCCACCTTCGCCGAAGGCGACGGTACCCTGGTCAGCCAGGAAGGCCGCGCCCAGCGCTTCTTCCAGGTGTTCGATCCGAAGTACATGGACGCCAGCATCCTGGTTCACGAAGGCTGGCGCTGGCTGCATGCCCTGCGCGCCACCCTGCTGAACCAGCCGATCGACTGGACCCAGCTCGACCACGTGACCGCCGCCGCCGCTGCCAGCGCGCCGCAGCTGGCGCGTATCGTCGACGCCGCACCGTCCGCCGCGTTCCGCATCAAGGGCATGAAACTGGCCCGTGAACCGCTGCGTTACTCCGGTCGTACCGCCATGCGCGCCAACATCAGCGTGCACGAACCGCGTACCCCACAAGACCAGGACACCGCGTTTGCCTTCTCCATGGAAGGTTATTCGGGATCGGTCGAGCCGCGTCAGCAGGTGCCATTCGCTTGGTCGCCGGGCTGGAACTCGCCACAGGCCTGGAACAAGTTCCAGGACGAAGTCGGTGGTCACATCCGCGCTGGCGACCCGGGCACCCGCCTGATCGAAAGCACCGGTGACTCGCTGAACTGGTTCGCCGCCGTACCGCGTCCGTTCAACCCGGCTCAGGGCACCTGGCAGGTTGTGCCGTTCTTCCACCTGTTCGGCAGCGAAGAGAACTCTTCCAAGGCCGCGCCGGTGCAAGAGCGCATCCCGACCGCCTACGTTTCCCTGGCCAAGTCCGAAGCCGACCGCCTGGGCGTCAACGACGGTGCACTGCTCAGCCTGAACGTGGCCGGCCAGACCCTGCGTCTGCCGCTGCGCATCAACGAAGCGTTGGGCGCTGGCCTGGTAGCACTGCCGAAAGGTTTCGCCGGCATCCCAGCGGCCATCTTTGGCAAAACCGTTGACGGTCTGCAGGAGGCAGCGCAATGACCTGGTTCACCCCTGAAGTGATCGACGTGATCATTGCGGTCCTCAAGGCTGTCGTGATCCTGTTGGCCGTGGTCGTCGCGGGCGCCCTGCTCAGCTTCGTCGAACGTCGCCTGCTGGGCTGGTGGCAGGACCGTTACGGTCCGAACCGCGTTGGCCCGTTCGGCATGTTCCAGATCGCTGCCGACATGCTCAAAATGTTCTTCAAGGAAGACTGGACCCCGCCGTTTGCCGACAAGGTGATCTTCACCCTGGCACCGGTCGTGGCCATGAGCGCCTTGCTGATCGCCTTCGCGATCATCCCGATCACCCCGACCTGGGGCGTGGCGGACCTGAACATCGGCTTGCTGTTCTTCTTCGCCATGGCCGGTCTGTCGGTCTACGCGGTGCTGTTCGCCGGTTGGTCGAGTAATAACAAGTTCGCCCTGCTGGGCAGCTTGCGCGCCTCGGCCCAGACCGTGTCCTACGAAGTGTTCATGGGCCTCGCGCTGATGGGCATCGTGGTGCAGGTCGGCTCGTTCAACATGCGCGACATCGTCGAGTACCAGGCGCAGAACCTGTGGTTCATCATTCCGCAGTTCTTCGGCTTCTGTACCTTCTTCATCGCTGGCGTCGCCGTGACTCACCGTCACCCGTTCGACCAGCCGGAAGCGGAACAGGAACTGGCCGACGGTTACCACATTGAATACGCCGGCATGAAATGGGGCATGTTCTTCGTTGGCGAATACATCGGCATCATCTTGATCTCGGCCCTGCTGGTCACGCTGTTCTTCGGCGGCTGGCACGGTCCGTTCGGCATCCTGCCGCAGTTGGCCTTCTTCTGGTTCTTCCTGAAGACCGCGTTCTTCATCATGTTGTTTATCCTGCTGCGCGCTTCCATTCCGCGTCCACGATACGACCAGGTGATGGATTTCAGCTGGCGCTTCTGCCTGCCGCTGACCCTGATCAATTTGCTGGTGACTGCTGCCGTTGTGTTGTTGAACACGCCAGCGGGCGCGGTTCAGTGAGGATTTGACCCATGTTCAAATATATTGGCGACATCGTTAAGGGTACCGGTACCCAGTTGCGAAGCCTGGTGATGGTTTTCGGCCACGGCTTCCGCAAGCGCGACACCCTGCAATACCCGGAAGAAGCGGTGTACCTGCCGCCGCGCTATCGCGGCCGCATCGTGCTCACCCGCGACCCCGATGGCGAAGAGCGTTGCGTAGCCTGCAACCTGTGCGCCGTGGCGTGCCCGGTGGGTTGCATCTCCCTGCAGAAAGCTGAAACCGAAGACGGTCGCTGGTACCCGGACTTCTTCCGCATCAACTTCTCGCGCTGCATTTTCTGCGGCCTCTGCGAGGAAGCTTGCCCGACCACCGCAATCCAGCTCACGCCGGATTTCGAGATGGCCGAGTTCAAACGTCAGGACCTGGTGTACGAGAAAGAAGATCTGCTGATCTCTGGTCCCGGTAAAAACCCTGATTACAACTTCTATCGTGTTGCAGGTATGGCCGTTGCCGGTAAGCCAAAAGGCGCCGCACAAAACGAAGCCGAGCCGATCAACGTGAAGAGCTTGCTGCCTTAAGGAAGAAAGATGGAATTCGCTTTCTATTTCGCGTCCGGTATTGCAGTGGTGTCCACGCTTCGCGTGATCACCAACACCAACCCCGTGCACGCCCTGCTCTACCTGATCATTTCGTTGATCGCCGTGGCCATGACCTTCTTCAGCCTCGGCGCACCGTTCGCCGGTGTGCTGGAAGTGATCGCCTACGCCGGCGCCATCATGGTGCTGTTCGTGTTTGTGGTGATGATGCTCAACCTGGGGCCGGCTTCGGTCGCCCAGGAACGCGTCTGGCTCAAGCCCGGCATCTGGCTCGGCCCGGTCGTCCTGGCAGCCCTGCTGCTGGGTGAACTGCTGTATGTACTGTTCGCTCACCAGAGCGGCCAGGCCATCGGCCACACCACCGTAGACGCGAAGGCCGTGGGCATCAGCCTGTTCGGCCCGTACCTGCTGGTGGTCGAACTGGCGTCGATGCTGCTGCTCGCTGCAGCCGTCACCGCCTTCCACTTGGGCCGCAACGAAGCCAAGGAGCAATGACGATGCCTGCTATCCCTTTGGAGCATGGTCTGGCGGTCGCCGGCATCCTGTTCTGCCTTGGCCTGGTCGGCCTGATGGTTCGCCGTAACATTCTGTTCGTGTTGATGAGCCTGGAAATCATGATGAACGCCGCCGCACTGGCCTTCATCGTTGCGGGTGCACGTTGGGGCCAGCCGGATGGACAAGTCATGTTCATCCTGGTGATCAGCCTGGCAGCCGCCGAGGCCAGTATCGGCCTGGCGATCCTGCTGCAACTGTATCGTCGCTTCCACACGCTTGATATCGACGCTGCCAGTGAGATGCGCGGATGAACATGATCTTTCTGACTTTCGTATTCCCCCTGATCGGTTTCCTGCTGCTGTCGTTCTCTCGCGGGCGCTGGTCGGAAAACCTCTCGGCCCTGGTGGGCGTGGGTTCCATTGGCCTGTCGGCCATCGTGGCCGCCTACGTCATCTGGCAATTCAACGTGGCGCCGCCGGAAGGCGGCCACTACACCCTCGTGCTGTGGCAGTGGATGTCGGTGGAGGGCTTCAAGCCCAACTTCGCCCTCTACATCGACGGCCTGTCGATCACCATGCTCGGCGTGGTGGTGGGTGTGGGCTTCCTGATCCACCTGTTCGCGTCCTGGTACATGCGCGGTGAAGCGGGCTACTCGCGCTTCTTCTCGTACACCAACCTGTTTATCGCCAGCATGCTGTTCCTGGTGCTGGGCGATAACCTGTTGTTCCTGTACTTCGGTTGGGAAGGCGTGGGCCTGTGCTCGTACCTGTTGATCGGTTTCTACTACAGCAACCGCAACAACGGTAACGCCGCCCTCAAAGCCTTCATCGTGACCCGTATCGGTGACGTGTTCATGGCCATCGGCCTGTTCATCCTGTTCCAACAGGTGGGCACGCTGAACATCCAGGAACTGCTGGTGCTGGCACCGCAGAAATTCCAGGTTGGCGACTTCTGGATCACCCTGGCCACCCTGATGCTGCTGGGCGGCGCTGTCGGTAAATCCGCGCAACTGCCACTGCAAACCTGGCTGGCGGATGCGATGGCCGGTCCTACCCCTGTTTCCGCACTGATCCACGCGGCAACGATGGTAACGGCGGGTGTCTACCTGATCGCACGTACCCACGGCCTGTTCACCCTGGCGCCGGAAATACTGCACCTGGTAGGCCTGGTGGGCGGCGTGACCCTGGTACTGGCCGGCTTCGCCGCGCTGGTGCAGACCGACATCAAGCGTATCCTCGCCTACTCGACCATGAGCCAGATCGGCTACATGTTCCTGGCCCTGGGCGTTGGCGCCTGGGACGCGGCGATCTTCCACCTGATGACCCACGCCTTCTTCAAGGCCCTGCTGTTCCTCGCTTCCGGTGCGGTGATCGTTGCCTGCCACCACGAGCAGAACATCTTCAAGATGGGCGGTCTGTGGAAGAAACTGCCACTGGCCTACGCCAGCTTCATCGTCGGTGGTGCCGCCCTGGCCGCCCTGCCGCTGGTGACCGCCGGTTTCTACTCGAAAGACGAAATCCTCTGGGAAGCCTTTGCCAGCGGTAACCAGAACCTGCTGTACGCAGGCCTGGTGGGGGCATTCATGACCTCGCTGTACACCTTCCGCCTGATCTTCATCACCTTCCACGGTGAAGCCAAGACCGAAGCACACGCAGGCCACGGCATTTCGCACTGGCTGCCTTTGTCGGTACTGATCGTGCTGTCGACCTTCGTCGGCGCCCTGATCACCCCGCCACTGGCTGGCGTGCTGCCAGAAAGCGCCGGCCATGCCGGTGGCGCTGCCAAGCACAGCCTGGAAATCGCCTCGGGCGCCATCGCTATCGCGGGTATCCTGCTGGCCGCGCTGCTGTTCCTGGGCAAGCGTCGCTTCGTGACGGCGGTTGCCAACAGTGGCATTGGCCGCTTCCTGTCGGCCTGGTGGTTCGCTGCCTGGGGCTTCGACTGGATCTACGACAAACTGTTCGTCAAGCCTTACCTGGCCATCAGCCACGTACTGCGCAAAGACCCGCTCGACCAGACCATCGGTTTGATCCCGCGCGCCGCCAAGGCCGGTCACACCGCCCTGAGCCGCAGCGAGACTGGCCAACTGCGCTGGTATGCAGCCTCCATGGCGGCCGGTGCCGTTCTGGTGATTGGCGCCATCGTGGTGGTAGCGGTCTGATTATGAACATTGCCAACTTTGCGAACTTGCGAAAGGAAACGAGCCTGTCATGATTCTGCCCTGGCTAATCCTGATCCCCTTCATCGGCGGCCTGCTCTGCTGGATGGGTGAACGCTTCGGCGCCACCCTCCCCCGCTGGATTGCGTTGCTGACCATGTCCCTGGAACTCGCGCTCGGCCTCTGGCTGTGGGCCCATGGCGACTATTCATTTGCTCCGGCACCGGGTGTCGATCCAACGTTCGCGCTTGAATTCAAGCACGTGTGGATCCAGCGCTTCGGCATCAACGTGCACCTGGCCCTCGACGGCCTGTCGCTGTTGATGATCCTGCTGACCGGCCTGCTGGGTATCCTCTCGGTACTCTGCTCCTGGAAAGAGATCCAGCGTCACGTGGGCTTCTTCCACCTGAACCTGATGTGGATCCTGGGCGGCGTTGTCGGCGTGTTCCTCGCCCTCGACCTGTTCATGTTCTTCTTCTTCTGGGAAATGATGCTGGTGCCGATGTACTTCCTCATCGCGCTCTGGGGTCACAGTTCTTCGGACGGCAAGAAAACCCGGATCTACGCGGCGACCAAGTTCTTCATCTTCACCCAGGCTTCCGGCCTGATCATGTTGGTGGCGATCCTGGGCCTGGTACTGGTCAACTTCAACAACACCGGCGTGATCACCTTCAACTACGCCGACCTGTTGAAGACCAAAATGTCCCTGACCACCGAGTACATCCTGATGCTGGGCTTCTTCATCGCGTTCGCGGTGAAGCTGCCGGTGGTGCCGTTCCACTCCTGGCTGCCTGACGCTCACGCCCAGGCGCCGACTGCAGGTTCCGTGGACCTGGCGGGCATCCTGTTGAAGACCGCTGCGTATGGTCTGCTGCGTTTCGCCCTGCCGCTGTTCCCGAATGCCTCGGCCGAGTTCGCGCCGATCGCCATGACCCTGGGTCTGATCGGGATCTTCTACGGTGCGTTCCTGGCCTTCGCACAAACCGACATCAAGCGTCTGATTGCCTTCTCGTCCGTTTCCCACATGGGCTTCGTACTGATCGGCATCTACTCCGGCAGCCAACTGGCGCTGCAAGGCGCGGTGATCCAGATGTTGGCCCACGGTGTTTCGGCCGCTGCCCTCTTTATCCTGAGTGGCCAGCTGTACGAGCGCCTGCACACCCGTGACATGCGTGAAATGGGTGGGGTGTGGTCGCGTATCGCCTACCTGCCGGCGATCAGCCTGTTCTTCGCCGCCGCGTCCCTGGGCTTGCCGGGCACCGGTAACTTCATCGGCGAGTTCCTGATCCTGATGGGCGCGTTCGTACAGACCCCATGGGTCAGCGCCATCGCCACGTCCGGCCTGGTGTTCGGTTCGGTCTACTCGCTGATCATGATCCACCGCGCCTACTTCGGCCCGGCCAAGTCCGACACCGTCCTGCAAGGGATGGACGCTCGCGAACTGATCATGGTGCTCGGCCTTGCGGTCCTGCTGATCTACATCGGCGTGTACCCGCAACCGTTCCTGGACACTTCTGCCGCAACGATGCATGGCGTGCAGCAGTGGTTCGGCACCGCCTTCTCTCAACTCGCTTCGGCCCGGTAAGAGCGCTATGGAATTCACGATCCAACACTTTATCGCGCTTGCGCCGCTGCTGATTACCAGCCTCACCATCGTGGTGGTGATGCTGGCGATCGCCTGGCGCCGCAATCACTCGCAAACGTTCCTGCTGTCCTGTGCCGGTCTGAACCTGGCCCTGCTGTCGATCATCCCGGCCCTCAAGGTCGCGCCACTGGCGGTCACGCCTTTGATGATGGTCGATGACTTCGCCCTGCTGTACATCGCGCTGATTCTGGTGGCCACGCTGGCCTGCGTCACCCTCGCCCACGCCTACCTCGGCGAAGGCGGCACCGGCTACCCAGGCAACCGCGAAGAGCTGTACCTGCTGATCCTGCTGGCTGCGGCCGGTGGCATCGTGCTGGTCAGCGCACAGCACCTGGCGGGCCTGTTCATCGGCCTGGAACTGCTGTCGATCCCGACCTACGGCCTGGTGGCCTATGCGTTCTTCAACAAGCGCTCCCTGGAAGCCGGCATCAAGTACATGGTGCTGTCGGCGGCCGGTTCCGCGTTCCTGTTGTTCGGTATGGCCCTGCTCTATGCCGAAGCCGGCAACCTGAGCTTCACCGGTATCGGCCACGCCCTGGCCGCCACCAGCATGCCTGCGCCGATTGCCCAACTGGGCCTGGCCATGATGCTGATCGGCCTGGCGTTCAAGCTCTCCTTGGTGCCGTTCCACCTGTGGACCCCGGACGTGTACGAAGGTGCCCCGGCGCCGGTGGCTGCGTTCCTGGCCACTGCGTCGAAGGTTGCAGTGTTTGCGGTGATGGTGCGTCTGTTCCAGATCTCCCCTGCCGCCAATACCGGCGTGCTGAGCACCGTGCTGACCGTGATCGCCATTGCGTCGATCCTGTTCGGCAACCTGCTGGCCCTGACCCAGAACAACCTCAAGCGTCTGCTGGGTTACTCGTCCATCGCCCACTTCGGCTACCTGCTGATCGCCCTGGTGGCGAGCAAAGGCCTGGCCGTGGAAGCCATGGGCGTGTACCTGGTGACCTACGTGATCACCAGCCTGGGTGCATTCGGCGTGATCACGCTGATGTCCTCGCCATTCAAAGGCCGTGACGCCGACGCCCTGTACGAATACCGCGGCCTGTTCTGGCGCCGTCCGTACCTGACTGCCGTACTGACCGTGATGATGCTGTCCCTGGCCGGTATCCCGCTGACTGCCGGCTTCATCGGCAAGTTCTACATCGTCGCGACCGGTGTTGAAGCCCACGAGTGGTGGTTGGTCGCCTCCCTGGTACTGGGCAGCGCCATCGGCGTGTTCTACTACCTGCGCGTGATGGTCACCCTGTACCTGATCGAGCCAAACCTGCGTCGCGTGGACGCCGAGCTGCACTGGGAACAGAAGGCAGGCGGCGTGATGCTCCTGGCCATCGCCCTGCTCGCGTTCTTCCTGGGCGTATACCCACAACCGCTGCTCACCCTGGTGCAGCACGCGGTGTTGGGCGTTTGATCGCTTAGCACAACGTAGAAAACAAAACGGCGCCTTCGGGCGCCGTTTTGCATTCCCGGGAACAACAAAGCCCGCTCACCACAGAATATACCGTTGTAGTGAGCGGGCTTGCCCCGCGCCGCGATCTACCTGACGCACCGCGTCACCTGATACACCGCCGCGCGGGGCAAGCCTGCTCATTACAAACGCAGAAATGTCCTCTCCCGACTGCCTATTCATCTGGCATCTGCCCGCCGGAGGGCGTCGTATGGTGTTTGCGTTTTAGGAAAGTTCCCACAGCAGGGTCACTTGACCCATCACGAGTGGGCCACCAAACTATACGCAGGCTACGTACAGAACATGGATGCTCTATTTATCGAATTGCCGGCCTTCGAGCGGCACCGCAGGGATTATCTGAGTGACGAGCTTTTCCAGGGTTTTCAACAGGCGTTGATGAAAAACCCGGAAGCAGGAGACGTGATCGAGGGCACAGGCGGGCTGCGCAAGGTTCGCTTCGTCGATGAGCGACGCAACAAAGGCAAGCGTGGTGGCCTTCGGGTCATTGACTACTGGTGGTCGGGTGGTACGCAGTTCTGGTTGTTCACCTTGTACGGCAAACACGAACAGGACGACCTGACGCCACAGCACAAAAAAGCGCTTAAACACATGCTGGACAGGGAAATCAAAGCGAGAACACATCATGAAACGTGAAATCTTTTCCGAACTGGTCGAAGGCTTCGATGCGCTGGCGGACGAACGCCAAGGCAAAATCACCCTGCGTACCCACAAGGTTCACCTCAACAAGCTGGAACCACTCACCGCCGAGGAAGTGGTCGCCGTGCGCCAGCAGCTCAATCTCTCCCGCTCGGTGTTTGCCATGTACCTGCGCACCAACACACGCACGCTGGAAAACTGGGAGCAAGGCCGCGCTAAGCCCAATGCCCAGGCGGTCACTTTGATTCGGCTGGTGGCGCGCTTCCCAGAAACCGTCGCACAACTTGCAGCCTTGAACTAAAAAATGATTAGGTGAACGCAGCCCGTAGTGAGCGGGCTTGCCCCGCGCGGCGGTGTATCAGGTAACGCAGTGCATCAGGTAGATCACGGCGCGGGGCGAGCCCGCTCACTACAAAAATCAGCAGTTGTAGTGAGCGGGTTTACCCCGCGCGGCGGTGTCTCAGGTGACGCGGTACATCAGGTAGATCGCGGCGCGGGGCGAGCTCGCTCACTACAGAAATCAGCAGTTGTAGTGAGCGGGTTTGCCCCGCGCGGCGGTGTCTCAGGTGACGCGGTACATCAGGTAGATCGCGGCGCGGGGCTAGCCCGCTCACTACAGGTGATCACCAGGCTCTACCGTCCACCCAGCATGTCAGCGAAGGTCTCGCCATCCGGCAGCCCCTCCCCTACCCAGATCGAAGGCGCAACGCGGGGCGAGCCTTCGGTCCAGAACAGTGAGTGCCGCGCGAGGCCCGAAGGATCGATCTGCGCGCTTAATTGCGGCATGCCGTCACCAATCCGCTCCGGATCGGGCAAGTCGAGCCATTGTGCGGGTACCCAGGCCGTGTCGGCGTGGCTTGCCGGTGTCCAGCAGCCGGCCAATGGCAGGGCCTGCAACACCTCGTCGAACGATTCCAGGGCAAACCCTTCGCTCAGCGCCGACAACGCCAGGCGCTCCAACTGGCCGTACCACACCCCATCCCGTTCCAACCGCGCCAGCAAGGGCACGTCTTCTCCTGCACTGGCGAGGGTCAGCGGAAAATACCGCCCCACGCGGTCCACGCTGGGAATCATCACCCCCGCCCAACCGCTGTCACCACACACCCCCGCCGCCAGCGCAAAACGCCAGATCGGGCTGCACAGGTACACGTCCAGCCATTGCTCCCCCAGGCGCTCACGACTGCACTGCAAACCGGCCTGCAGCCAAGTGTCCCAGGTATTCAAAAACGCCGGCGGCAAACGGCGGCTGACAAAATCCCCATGGCTTGCGACCTTGCCGAAAAATCCATTCATGACGGGTCCTTAAAAACTGCTGGGGCAATGGAACGGCTCAAGGCTGTCACGCCGGAACGGGTTGATCACACTGCTGGCGCGCAACTGGTACGCCACGCGGTGGCCCTCCACGGTGAAGGTCAATTGCAATTGCTCGCCCTGGGCGCTCACCGCCGCCTTGTCCATCATGCGCAGCCAGCCCCAAGGGCCGTCACTGCGCAACGGGTTGACCAGCGCCGGCGTGGCGTCCAGGCGCACCAACCCTCCGGACTTGCCGCTGGGCAGGGAGATGCTGGTGAAGTCCGGCGAGGTGCCGGTGTCGTACACCACCGGCTGGCCATCGATGTCCAGGGTCACTTTGGTCAACGCCGGATCAGCCCCCAGGGCCTTCAGATCAAAACGCATCGACGGCTGGCGCGCCCCCGCCACAAAGAACATGTCCCGTAGTTTGGCGCCGCGCTGGAACTGGTTGAGCACATCCTGGGAAATATTCAGCGGCGTCACACCGGTTGAACGCCAGCGCCACTGGCTGCCGCTCATGTCGACGTAAGGCGCAAGGTTCTTGCTGAAAAAATCATCCATCAACCCACCCGGGCCGAAGAACTTGCCGAAGTCATCGGCGGTGGCATCACGCCCGGAACTGCGCACCAGCGGGTAGCGCCCCTCAATCGCCACCCGGCAGAACGGCGCGCCAGTGGCCTCCCACAGCGCGTTCAAGCGGGCCTTCTCGTTGCCCAGGGTCAGCGCGCTGCCACCGGCCTCCACATCACGCAGCAAGGTCGACAAAGGCGCCGGCTGGGTGTCACCCGAACGCTTCAAGCGCCCCAGCACTTCGTTGGAGGGTGCCGGCACAGCACTGCGGCGGGCCGCATCGGCACTGTCGAAAAACTGCCCAGCATCTTTCAGGGACGCCAGCACATCATCCAGCGGCTGCGGGCCGGTGCCCGTACCCACCAGGCGATGCAACGCGGCAAAATGCTGATCGACCGGGTTGGCCGAAGCGTCCGCAACCGCAGCCGGGGTGTCACCGCCCAAGGCCGATTGCAGTTTCTGGGTGGCGGCAGCGATTTTGTCGCGCACGCGCTGGTCGGTGTCCTTGCTGGTAGCCGAAGTCAGGGCACCGTCCAGGGTTGTTTCCTTGGAGACGGCTTGCAACAAGGCGCGCAGCGGTGAATCAGTGGCAGCCAGCGTATTGGTCACCTGGGATGCCTGGCCCAGGCCGGTCAACGGCACCAGGTGCACATCCGCGAGAAAGGTGTCCCACTGGCGGATGTAGTCCGCGTAATACAACTCCAGCACCGCCGCCTGCATCGCCGGGTTGCCGCCGGCGATCTGCGCCGACTCCTGGCGATCGAGCACCCAACTGTCCTTGGCCATGTCGGCAACGGCTTGTGGGGTTTTGTCGGTCAACTCACGGTAACCGGCGATCCGGTACACACCGCTGACCCCACGGGACAATGGCTCACCACTGGCGCGGGTAAACAGCGACGATACGTCCCGCCCCACCGCGCTGTTGACGCTCAACTCCGGCAGATGTTGCTGATCCACCTGGCGCTTGACCCGGTTATAGATACGCTGGGACAACGGCATGCTCGCCAGCGCCAGGCGCACCTTGGCGATCAACGCGCTGTCGAGTTGCACCGGTTCGGCTTCGTCATCGGCCTCCAGCAACGCCGCCACGTGATCCGACAATTGCTGCAACTGCGCCGGCGTCGCCTGGGGCAGTTCGCGGCGCCAGTCCACATCGACCCAGGCCTGCACCGACGGCGCGTCGAAGAACTGCCGCTCGCCCAGCATCAGGTAAGCGCGCAGGGTTTCATACAGAAACTCCTGATTGCTCGCATCACCCCGGCGCAACGCGTTTTCCATGTTGGCGACGATGTGCGGCAACAACGTACTGCGCAGCAGGCGGCGGTACAGGGTGATCGCCCCCGCACCCAGCTTGTTGCCCTGGTACAGGCCCATGCGGCTGAGCAGCGGCACGCTGTTGTCGGCGTCGCTGTAACCGCTGGGCAAACTGCGCGCGGCATTGAGCAACGGCAACGTCACCAGCACATCACCCTCTACCGGCAGTGCCTTGGCCAATTGCGCGACGTTGGTGGCGGCGCCAGACGCATCGGCGATCAATTGCAGGTTGCGGTTGTAGCTGATGGTCATCGCCGCCAGCAGCAACACGAACACTGCCGCCGCCGTGATACGCCCGGCCCGGCCAAGCAAGCGCCGACGCCGCTCCTCTTGATGATTGACCCCGGCAAGCCCGGCCTCCTTGAAAATTACCTCACGCAGCAACCGCGTGATGAAATAGCTGCGCCCGCTGGCCACATTCGGCGCCAGCACCTTGCGGCCCAGGCCGAACGAGGCTGCCAGCGAAGTCAGCACGCGATCGATCGGGCTGCCTTCCTGAGTGCCGCTGGTGAAATACACCCCACGCAACAGCGCCGGCTCCTGGTAGCGGTTGGTTTCAAACACCGTGTTGAGAAAGCGCGTCAGGCCATCGCCCAGGCTGGCAAATTGTTGCGGGAAGCTATAGAGCAAAGCACGTCGCGACAGGTCGCGCTCCTGCTGCAAACGCTCCAGTACCCGCCGCTGCAACTGGCGCTCCAACGCATCGAACTCGCCCGGGAATGACGCCAACCCCGTGTCGGGCTGCGGTGGCTGGGGCAATGGAAAGGTCACCCCCCACACCTGCGCACGCTCATCGCGGCCGAAGGTCTCGAAAAACTCCGAGAAGCCCGCCAGCAAATCGCACTTGGTGATGATCACGTACACCGGAAACCGCAGGCCCAGGCGCTCGTACAGCTCGTTGATGCGCGCGCGGATCGCCACGGCCTGGGCCTGGCGCTGGGCGTCGGTCTGTTGCAGCAGGTCGCTGACACTCAAGGCCACGATCACACCGTTGACCGGGCGCTGGCGACGGTACTTTTTCAGCAGGTCGAGAAAGCCGCCCCAGGCCGCCTTGTCCACCTCGGTGTAGCTGTCCTGGGTGGTGTAGCGCCCGGCGGTGTCGAGCAACACGGCTTCGTCGGTGAACCACCAGTCGCAATGCCGCGTACCGCCCACGCCGCCGATGGCACCACTGCCCATGGCTTCGCGCAGGGGAAACTGCAGGCCGGAGTGGGTCAGCGCGGTGGTCTTGCCGCTGCCCGGCGCGCCGACAAACATGTACCACGGCAGTTGGTACAGGTACTGCCCGCTCATCTTCCAGCCCGGGTTGGCCTTGCGCAGCACGGCCATGGCCGAGCGCATGCGCTCGCCCAGCTCAGCCACTTCGGCCTGGGTTTCACGCACACCAGGCGCCACCACCGGCGCCTCGGCCACACCAGCCATCAGGCCACGATTGGCCCGCCAGGCACGCCACAGGCGCCAGGCGAAATAGCCCAGCCAAATCAGCATAAACAGCGCGATCAACCCCCAGCGACGTGACTCCGGCGCCAGCGGCTCACTGCCGTTGAACGCCAGCAGCGGGCCTTCGTACCACACCAGCAACGACAGCAGCGCCACGCCGATCAGCGACAGCAACCACGGCTTGAGCAGCCACAGAATAAAGCGCTCCACCGGGGACCATAACAATGAGAAAAACGAAGAAAAGTTCATGGTTATTGCGCCTGGGAAGGGATCAGCACGGTGATATCGACGCGGCGGTTACGTGCACGATTGGCCGCCGAATCATTGGGCACCAGCGGCTCGGTTTCGCCACGGCCCTCGCTGCGGTAACGCTCGGCAGGCCCGGCACGCTGCGCGAGCAAACGCGCCACGGTCTTGGCCCGCGCCTGGGACAAGTCGAAGTTGGACCCCAGCCGCGACGTCGCCGACGGCCGCACGTTATCGGTATGCCCGACCACCACCACATCCCCCGGCACCGTGGCCAGGGCGTCGCCAATGCGCGCCAGCAGCCCGTCAAAATTGCTCGACACCTCGGCACTGCCGGAGGCAAACACACCGTCGCCGCGCAAGGTGATGACCGAGCGGTCGGCACTGTCTTTCACCGCCACCAGCCCTTGGGCCACTTCCGGCGCGAGGAACCCGGCCAGGCGCACTGGCGCCGGCGCCGTGGGCACCGCCACCTTCAGCGGCGAGGCCACACGAATCGAACCCAACTGGGCAAACACCGGGTCGGACGCACGGTTGAGCAGCCAGCTGTAGGTCAACTGCACACTCAACAACAGCACCGCCGCCACCGACGCCAGCACCCACAACGGTACCCGGCGCAGCATTGATGCTTGCGGGGCCTCGGCGCCACGCCAGCGCGGTGAGAGGTCCTGCTCCTGCTGGCCGCGTTGCTGGTTGATCAGTTGCAACAGGCGCTCGCGCAACAGGCCCAGCTGATCCAGGCCGCGCTCCAGCACCCGGTAGCGGCCCTCCAGGCCCAGGGCCATGCACAGGTACATCAACTCCAGCACATCGATGTGAGTGCGCGGGTCCTGGCTGAGGCGCTGCAGGATCATGAAAAATTTCTCGCCACCCCACGCCTCGTTGTGGAACGTCACCAACAGGCTGCGGCTGCCCCACACCCCCGCGCCCCAGGGCGTACTGGCGATGGTCTCGTCCACCAGGGTGCACAACGCGTAGCGCGCAGCGGCCACGGTTTCCACATCCACCTGACTGGCGCGGGCCTGGGCTTCAAAGGCCTGCACCGCCTGGATCAGGCGCTGGCGCAGGCTCTCCATGTCCGGCATCGCCGTCAGGGTGCGCAACGGCACCACCAGGTCCAGCAGCGGGTTGGCCGCCCGTACCAGCGGGTTGAGGCCCTGGCCATGCAGCACAGGCGCGGCGCGTTGCACCGGCGCGGCCGCGGTTGGCGGCGGTGTGGCCCGACGTCCGCCGGGGGTAGGGATCAGCAAGGTGCGGTCCGGGTCCTGGCCGCCTTCAAAAGTGTCGTTCACGTCAGTCACCTTGCCTTAATTGCGGATGGCCCAGAACTGCATATCGAGCCCCGGGAACACCCCGGCGATGTGCATGGCAAACCCCGCCGACTGGCTGAGCAATTGCCAATATTCGCTGCTGCGGTCGAGTTCGAAATAGGTGAAGCCGGCGTGGAACGGCAGCTGCCGTGGCGCCACCGGCAAGGGGCGCAGGCCGATGCCGGGCAGTTGCAGGTTGACCAGGTCGCGGATCTTTTCCACCGAGCCGATCTTCACCTGCGGCGGGAAACCGTTGCGCACGCTTTCAGCCGACATCTGCGCCTGCACCGCCAGGATGAAGGTCGCCGAGCGCAGCAGTTCCTGATCGGGCAGCACCGCCACGCGAATCCCGTACTGGCGCTCTTCCAGCGGGATCGCGATAGCGCGCACATCCATCACTGCCGACAGCGCGCGGCGTAGGTCGAGCATCACCGGGGCGAAGGTCTCCGCCAGGGCGCCATGGCGATACACCGGGTAACTGGCGGCACGCTTGTCATCACGGGTAAAGGTCGCCAACTCACCGGCCAGGGAGGCAAGGTCGCGGTACAGCTGTTCGGGGTGCAAACCGGTCATTGCCGCCAGGTGCCGTACCAGCGGCACGCTGCGGTTGAGCACTTGCAACAGCAGGAAGTCGGCGATTTCCGCCGCACCGCTGCCGTCCGGGCGGGTCAGGCGCGACGCCAGGGCTTCGACTCGTTGCTGCACCAGGCCCAGCAGTTCGTCGTTGAATGCGCGCAGGCGTTCGGCCGCACGAACATCCAGGCACGGCGGGCAGTAATCGCGGTCGAGCAGCACACTTTTGTCGGCGCGTTTTTCCACCACGTGAGCAATGCCCAACACGCTATGGGTGTCGGCCACATCGCCTTCGAACGCCAGGCGCAGGCGCAGTTTGCCGATGCTCATCAGCGCGCTGCTGTCCAGGCCATTGCTGTCCCAGGCCTCGTATTCGCTGCTGCGATGGCGGGCAAAGTTTTCAAAGCTGGGGTTGTCGTCGACTTCCGAGACACCCGGACGCAGGCTCGGCAAGGCCAGCACCACTTTCAGGTCGCGGGCATCGTCGGGGATCTCCAGGGGCAGCGGCATTTCATCATCAAACGGCAGGCCCACGGGTGTGCCGTCGGGCAATACGCCGCTGTAGGAGAGCAGCGACAGCTTGCCCATCGCCAACTGCTGCGGGTCGATGTCCAATTTGGAAAAACCCCAGCCGTAGGCGCGCAAGGTCGCGACCCGGGCTTCGAGTTGGGTTTGCAGAAAACGATCATGCTGCTGCAGGTGCTGGGGCTGCAGGAGCATGCCTTCGGACCAGACGACTTTGTTGTTCCAGGACATAAATTTTTCTCATCAAATGAATGCGTTGCGTGGCCATGATCACGTGCGCATGCGGGCGACTTGTTCTTCGTAAGCCTTGGAAAACAGTTCGCCGAACAGGCGTTGCAGGTCCTCGTCGGCATCCCGCGCCAGGTCTTCGTAGCGTTCCACCAGGCGGTCCCACAGGCGCGCCTTGCGCCGCGCAGGCATCCACTTGTCGAGCGCGCCGTGGGTGGTGCGCCGCTGCTCGACCCGGGCCGGGTCGAAGCGCTGCACCACCGCGCCCAGCGCCGCACGCATGCCGGCGATCACCGCCAGCTCGTGGGCCTTGAGGTCATCGAACGAGGCATTCAGCGCCTTGACCGGGCGCATGTAGGCCGGTGAATCGCTGTTGAGCATCTGGGTCAAGGCGCTGTCGGCGTCAGGAAAGAACTTCAGCGGGTTGTTGGAATAGGCACCGATCATGGTCATGTCGATGTGGCTTTCACGCTTGGTCAGCGCACGGGCCATCAGCACATCCATGGTGCCGCCCGTGGCGGCACGCAGCATTTCACCCACCAGCTGGGCGAGTTCGGTGGGGGTGCGGGTGGTGTGCAGGTCGGGAAGGCCCAGGCCCAAAAGCAGGGCCGTGAGAACACCTTCATCCCCTGTGGGGGCGGGCTTGCTCGCGAAGGTCTCAAGGACGACGGGTTGTTCCTGGATGACCGCATTATCGTTCTTCGCGGGCAAGCCCGCTCCCACAGGGGATGTGGACAGCCCAAGTAACGGGTCGTAATCCTCCGGGATCACCTGGGGCTCGGCTTGCCAGATTGGCGGGTTGAACGCCTGCAGTTGCGGCGCCACATGGTCGCTCTCGGTGCCGCGAAACACCGGGGTCAGCGATGGGTTCAAGCCCAGCGGGTCCGACAGCGGCATCGCCCCGTCGAACAGCGAGTGGCCTTCGAGGATCCGCGCACCGGCCAGGTCGTCGTGCAACAGCACCGGCACCACCACCTCCGGGTCGCGCACGAGCGCCTGCGGCACTTCCAACGGCGGCAGTTCGGCGGCCACGGGCGGTGGTGGCGGCACAAACAGCGGCGGCAGGATGCGCGTGGCCAGGGCGTCGTCTTCGGGTTCCGGCGCCTGGGGCTGTTCCAGGCGCACGAGCAACGCGTAGTCGCCGATCACCAGGCGATCACCCTCCTCCAGCACACGCTCGCGGCCGTTGCCCAGCGGCCGTTCGTTGACCAGGCTGGGGTTGCTGCCGGTGTCGGTGAGGTAGAACTGCTCGCCGCGCAGGTCGATGCGCGCGTGCACCCGGGAGATGTATTTGCCCGGGTCGTCCAAGGTCAGGTCGTTGTCCGGCCCACGGCCAATGGAGCCGCCCACTTCGGTGAAGCGGCAGATCACGTCGCCGGGCATGGGTTGGTCGCGGTAGCTTTTGACCAGCAGGATCAGGTTCATAGCGGGCTCCAGAGTGAGTTACTTGCCATCGTCGGCCTCCTTGGGCGGCAACGGCACGCCGGCCGGTCCGGTGGCGGCCGTGAGGGCCAGGGCTTGTGCCGCCGAGGCGGCTTCGGGCAGTGGCAGCGGGATGGTCGAGGCGACGATCATCGCCGGCGTGAGGGTCAGGAAAGTGGAGCCGACCTTGAGCGTGATGGTCGCCCCGGCCTCGATCACCACGTTCATGCCGCCCTTGATGTAGGTGTCCATGCCAGCGGTGATGCCGGTCTTCATGCCACCGTTGATGATCATGTTGGCGCCGGCCGCCATCGACACGTCGCCCGTGGCTTTCTCGTTGCGATGGCCGCCCACCGACGAATGCCGGTCACCGCCGACCTTCTCGCGCAGGTCCTGGTCGATCTTGGAATGGCGGTCGCCGCCCACCCAGTCCAGGGAGTCCTTGAGCACGCGCTGGTCGAGGTTTTTCTGCGCGTGCAGGAACACCTGTTCCGACCCCTTCTTGTCTTCGAAACGCAGCTCGTTGTAGCCCCCGCCCCCCTTGGACGAGTTGCTCTTGAGGGTCGAGCGCGTGGCGTTTTCCGGCAGTGAATACGGCGGCATGGTGTCGGCGTTGTAGACGCTGCCCGTGACCAGCGGCTGGTCGGGATCACCTTCCAGAAAGCTCACCACCACTTCCTGGCCGATGCGCGGCGTGTACAGCGCGCCCCAGCGCTTGCCCGCCCAGCTCTGCGCCACGCGGATCCAGCACGAGCTGTTTTCGTCGCGCTTGCCTTCGCGGTCCCAGTGGAACTGCACCTTGATGCGCCCGTATTTGTCGGTCCAGATTTCTTCGCCCTGCTTGCCCACCACCATGGCGGTCTGCGGGCCGTGCATCAGCGGCTTGCGCGCTACACAAGGCGCACGGAACTGCTGCTGGCGTGACAGCGCGACAAACTCGCAGCTCAGCACCGGCGCGGGGTCGGCGGGCGGGGTGGGCTCGTAGGTGTCCGAAGACAATGCATAACGCGCCTCCAGCAACAGGAACTGCGCGTTCTGTTCGCTGCGCGGGTGTTCGGTCAGGGTCAACAGGGCGCCGGGGAACAGGCCTCGGGCACGGGTCGCACCGGTCACGCGCTGGGTGCCGGTGTGCAGCGACTCAATCAAGGTGCGCGCATAGGTTTCACCCTGTTTGCGTTCGGTGTACTTGCCCGGGTAGTCATAGCGCTCGTGGCGCGACTGCGGGTAACTGCCGGCCAGAGTGGACTTGGCCAGCAGGTTGGCGCTGGGCTTCTCGAAGTCGAAGTCTTGCAGCGTATAGCCGCCCGGTTCCACGTCGCCGCCCATGCGCCAGTCATAGATCACTTCGCTTTCGCGCATGGCGTGGTCTTCGGCGGGCATGAAGCGGATCTGCGCGTACCCCGGCGCCGGTGAGTGCGCGCCGTAGGAGTCCGCCAGCACCAAGGTGTGACGCCCTGCGGCACTCTTGAAGTAGTAGTAGATGCCCTCCTGCTCCATCAGGCGGCTGACGAAGTTGAAATCGCTCTCGCGGTACTGCACGCAATAGGTCAGCGGCTTGTAGCTGCCGCTGAGGCCCGAGGTGTCGACGTCGGCAATGCTGTAGGGCGCGAACACCTGCTTGAGGATGTCCGGCACACTCAGTTCCTGGAAGATCCGGCAGTCGCTGGTCAGCGTCAGGAACCACAACCACGGGCGCAGCACCGCCTTGTAGGTGGCGTAGCGGCCCTGGCGCGTGCTGAACGAGAAGTGGCTGACATGCCCGCTGAAATAGCGGCTGCCGCCCTTGGGCAGGTCCACGGCCACGGTCATCTGGGTGGCCAGCAGGTCGTCGATGTTCAGGTCGGCGCGCTCGCTGTACAGCTCCACGTGGTATTCGCTGAGCTGGGACAAGCCTTCGCTCGCCTGCATGCGTCGAAACAACAGCACGTCGGGGCCGAGGACGCTGGTCACCTGGATCTCGCGATGGGTCTGGGTCGTTGCCATCGGGGCTTACCTCTCGGCCTCGGCCGTAAAGGCATAGGCAAACTCGCCCGCCTCCACGCTGACCTGCACCTGGGTCGCCGGTGTGCCCAGCAGCAGGCGGTTGAGAAATTCGGTGCTGATCGCCGGCAGCATCGAGTTGGTGAGGATCGCGTCGATCATGCGCCCGCCGCTTTCCAGCTCAGTGCAACGGCTGGCGATCAGGTGCACCACGTCGTCGCTGTAGGTGAACGGGATCTTGTGGTTGTCGGCGATGCGTTTTTCGATGCGCCCCAGTTGCAGGCGGATGATGCGGCCGAGCATGGCGTCGCTCAGCGGGTAATACGGGATCACCACCAGGCGGCCGAGCAAGGCCGGTGGGAACACTTCCAGCAGTGGCTCGCGCAGGGCCTTGGCGATGTCATCCGGCGCGGGCGTGGTCTTCGGATCGCGACACAGGCGGCTGATCAACTGAGTGCCAGCGTTGGTGGTGAGCAGGATCAAGGTGTTCTTGAAGTCGATGATCCGGCCCTCGCCGTCCTCCATCCAGCCCTTGTCGAACACCTGGAAAAACAGCTCATGCACGTCCGGGTGGGCCTTCTCCACTTCATCCAGCAGCACCACGCTGTAAGGCTTGCGCCGCACCGCTTCGGTCAGCACGCCGCCCTCGCCGTACCCCACGTAGCCGGGTGGCGCGCCCTTCAAGGTGGAGACGGTATGCGCTTCCTGGTACTCGCTCATGTTGATGGTGATCACGTTCTGTTCACCGCCATACAGCGACTCGGCCAGGGCCAGGGCGGTCTCGGTCTTGCCCACGCCGGAGGTGCCCGCGAGCATGAACACACCCACCGGCTTGCCCGGGTTGTCGAGGCCCGCGCGGGAGGTCTGGATGCGCCGTGCGATCATCTCCAACGCATGGTTCTGGCCGATGATGCGTTGGCCCAGGCGCTCGGCCAGGCGCAGCACGTTATCGATTTCGTTCTTGACCATGCGGCCCACGGGGATGCCGGTCCAGTCCTGCACCACCGAGGCCACGGCCTGTTCGTCGACACTGATCAGCACCAGCGGGTGTTCACCCTGTTGCGCGACCAATTCGTCCTGCAACTGGCGCAATTCGATCAGCCCGGCTTCACGGTCAGTGGCATCGGCCAACTGGCTGCGCAGGCGCTGGATCTGCTCCACCAGTGCCAGCTCGTTATCCCAGCGCCCTTCCACCTCATCCAGGCGTTCACGTTCGCTGGCCAGCAAGGCCTCGACCGAGGCACGGCGGCTGGCGGTTTCCACGCCAATCGCGGTTTCACGCTCGATAATTGCCAGTTCGGTTTCCAGGGATTCAATGCGCCGACGGCTGTCGTCCACCTCGGCAGGCGTGGCGTGCAGGCTGATGGCCACGCGGGCGCAGGCAGTGTCGATCAGGCTGACGGCCTTGTCCGGCAACTGGCGTGCCGGGATGTAGCGATTCGACAAGCGCACCGCCGCTTCCAGCGCCGAGTCCAGGATGTGCACCTGGTGGTGGTCCTGCATGGTCTCGACAATGCCGCGCAGCATCAGCAAGGCGCGGGCTTCGTCGGGTTCGTCAACCTGCACGGTCTGGAAACGCCGGGTCAGCGCCGGGTCTTTTTCAATGTGCTTCTTGTACTCGGCAAAGGTGGTCGCCCCGACGGTACGCAAGGTGCCACGGGCCAGCGCCGGCTTGAGCAGGTTGGCCGCATCACCGGTGCCGGCTGCACCGCCCGCGCCCACCAGGGTGTGGGTTTCATCGATGAACAGCACGATGGGTTTGACGCTGGCTTGCACCTCGTCGATCACCGAGCGCAGACGCTGTTCGAACTCGCCTTTCATGCTCGCGCCAGCCTGCAACAGGCCGACATCAAGCGCGAGCAACTGCACCTCTTTCAGGCTTGGCGGCACGTCGCCCCGAGCAATGCGCTGGGCGAAACCTTCGACCACGGCCGTTTTGCCAACGCCCGCCTCGCCCACCAGGATCGGGTTGTTCTGGCGGCGACGCATCAGGATGTCGATGACCTGGCGGATCTCTTCATCGCGGCCCACGATCGGGTCCATCTTGCGGCTGCGCGCCTGCTCGGTAAGGTCGACCGTGAAGCGTTTCAAGGCTTCCTGCTTGGCGGGCGCCACCGCGCCGAGGTCTTCACCCGGCAGCTGGTAACCGTCGCTGGCAGCCATCTGCGCTTCGGGCGAGTCGTTGAGCAACGCGGCGAATCGCTCGCTCAAATCATCAATGCCAACCTTGTTGAACTCCCGGGACACGCCATACAACCCGTTGCGCAGGCTCGGGGTTTTCAGCAGCGCCAGCAGCAAATGCCCGGAACGCACCTGGGACTCGCCGAGCATCAGGGTGGCGTAGACCCAGGCGCGTTCGACCGCCTCTTCCACCTGGGAAGACAGGTCGGTCACCGAGGTCGAGCCACGGGGCAGACGGTCCAGCGCGGCGGTCAGGTCGCGGGCCAATACCGCCGGGTCGATGCCGTAATGGCGCACCAGCCGCAACAGGTCCGAATCGGTGAGTTGCAGGATCTGCTGCAACCAGTGCACCAGCTCCACATAGGGGTTGCCGCGCATCTTGCAGAACACGGTGCTGCTTTCGATGGCCCGGTAGCACAGGCTGTTGAGTTTGCCGAAAAGCGCGACGCGACTGATATCAGCCATGGGCAGGTCCTTGAAAAGAAATGCGAGGGTTGATCAGCAATTGCCGATCATCGTGTTGAGGGGCTTTGCTGCTCAGCCAACTGGTCCAGCCCAGGGGCGCAGACCCCAGGCGCAGGCCCGGCAGCTGTTCTTTCTTGACGATCAGGTTGACGTCCCAGTCCATCGCCAGGCCGACGTACTGGCGCACCCAGTCCTGCACGCGCTGCAGGCTGTCGCCACCGGGCAGCAAGCGACGGGTTTGCGCCAGATCCAGGGGGCCGATCAGCAGACGGAACTTGTGCTGGGTGTTCCAGACTTTCTTGCCCATCACCGTGGTCTGGCCGAGCACGGCCGCATCGGGACCGCTGCGCAGCGCACACAGCCCGTCGGCCGGCAAGGTCATCCAGTGGCCGACAAATTGCTCGACCTGCACCGGCACGCCCAGGTAATCGGTGAGCAATGCCGCCAAGCCCTCGGCATTACGCGTCTGTGGCCCGAGGCGCCCGGCAAAATGCAACTTGGCCACGTCCGGCACGGCATTGCGGTTAAGCAACGACGCCTGGCCGATGCCGATCAATGAACCCAGGTACTGGGCGAAACGGTCCGCCCCCGGCCGGTCCAGGCTCACCGCCGGCTGGGCACAGGCCCAGGCGCGGTAGAACAGGCTGATCATGCGGTGGTGGAACACGTCGCAGAACGCGGCCAGGGTCGGGTCATTCAGGTTGCGCTGGCGGTCGCGAATATATTCGGTGAGGTGGATCGGCAACGGGCCATTGGCGCCCATCAGGCCGAAAAAATTCAACAGCAGCTTGGGCGTCACACCCGGCTTGAGCGCGGCGATCATCGCTGGCTCGAACGCCAGCGACGGTTGCTGGCCGAAGCGCACGGGCTCATCCGCGGGGCGCGCGGCCTGGCCGATGCGCGGCAACTGCGGGAACGCGCATTCGAGTTGGCGCAGCGCGCCGTAGAAGTCGAAGCGTCCGGGGTGCGCCTCAAGGGCGCTGAGCAGGCTCAGAGGATCTCGCATCTGCCCACCCGCGCCGGCCACTGCATGATCACACCGCGTGCCGTGCTCTTGATCACCGTTTCAGTGAACGAATTGAGTGACACGTACTTGGCAAAAAACTGTTCCAACACCGAACCCAACACAAACACACCAGCGCCTTCGAAGGCCGACTCATCCAGGGTCACGCTGATTTGCAGACCGCGTCCGTAAGTGATCGGCCCCGGCAGTGGCAGACGCCGCACGATGCTCTCGGCGGTGACGGAACGCAGGCCTTCGATCTGCTTGTGCGCGGCTTCATCGTCGATGCGGCAATACAGGCGCAGCAGGTCACGCAAGGCGGTGGCGCCCTGCTCCTTGTCCTGATCCAGCAGCGACAAATAGTTGAGGGACAAATGGCTGACCAGCCGCCACGCAGTTTCCCCTTCGGCAAACGACGCCGCCGGCACCGTCGGCCCGGCCACGCAACGCACCGACTGCACCGGCGCGCCGCTCTCGACCGTGAAGTCGGTACGGCCGCTGCCCACCGGCATGCTCAACACCAGGTCGCGGTTGCTGCACAGGGTGTCAATGCCCAATTGGCGCAAGTCACTGCGGTGCGGCGCTTCCTGGGCGTCCACCAGCGACAGGAACAGCTCGCTGCCGATGTAGCTGGAGCGCGGCCCCTGGCGCCGTTGCTGCTCGGACAGCACGCGGGTATCGCGGCGCACCTGGTAGAAGGCCTTCGGTGGCGTGCGCGCATGCAGGTCGTTGGCGCGGTAGAACGATTCGAACGTCTGGCTGGCCTCGGCGCCGCTGCCGTAGCCGGTGACGCCTTCGATCTGGTAGATCTCGTAATCCATCGGCCGCGTGCGGTCCGGGATCACGTGGTATTCCGACTGTTGGTCCGACAGGTGCACACGCTCGGTGCGCATCGGGAACAGGTTGATTGCCGGCGTGCAGTAGAGCCCGAAATTGGCCGCGCTGAGGCTCTGTTCCAGCACCGGATCGAGCTTCTTGAACAGCACGATCACGTCCAGCTGTTCGGCCGCGCAACGGCTCACGCTGTTGGCCAGCCCGACGATGTCGGCAAACAGGAAGCGCTGGGGCATGGCGAAGTATTCCTGCAGCAGCCGATAGCCCTGGAACGAGCGCGGGCCCGTGGGCAGCAAGGCTTCACTGTCGCTGTAGCCCTTGCTGCGAATCGCGCTTTTGGGCAGGAACTGGTGCCAGTCCACATGCTCCTGCACCGGCATCACCAGCACCCCGGCCGCCTGGGCCAGCAGGTGTTCGAGGATGCGCGAGGGCATGGCTTCGCCGCCACGGATGTGCAGCGCCAGGTCGTCCAGGGCCAGGTCGCTGAAGGTCAGGCCAGCACCCACTCGGAGGCGCAGACGCAAGGCCGCCTTGACCCCGCCGAGGCGCGACAGATCAACGCCCGCCACCTGCGCGCCGCAGGCAAAGTAGCGCGCCTCCACCAGTTCCACCGGCCACAGGGTCACGTCATGGGCGGTGCGGAATTCGCAGGCGGTCTGGTCGCCCTTGCCCAGTTGGCTGTGCAGCGCGCTGTCACGCGGTACCTTGAACCCTGCAGCGAGGCTGCCCTCGCTCATGTCCGGCTGCAGCTGCACCACGGCCATCGACGGCGTGGGCGCCAGGTATTGCGGGTACACCAGTTCCAGCAGGTGGTTGGTAAAGCGCGGGAATTCGGCGTCGATCTTCAACTGCACCCGGGCCGCGAGGAAGCTGAAGCCCTCCAGCAACCGTTCCACATAGGGGTCGGCGCAGGCGTAGGTTTCCAGCCCGAGGCGGCCGGCGACCTTGGGGTAGTCGCGGGCGAATTCGCCGCCGACTTCCCGCAGGTGGGCCAGTTCACGTTCGTAATAGCGCAGCAGTTTGGCGTTCACCGCACGTCCCTTGTCTCGATATCGAAGACCCGGGCCTCGCCTGCTTCCAGGTCGAGTTCGGTCTTCAGGTACAGGCGCTCGGGCAACGGTTGGCCCCACAACTCGCCATGAATTTCAAAGGCCATCTGGTTAGGACTGGCCGCCGCCCCCGAGGGCGCCACCGGCACCACTCGGACGCTGTCACGTAAAATCCGCGGTTCGAAATCCCAGATCGCCTGGCGGATGCGCCGCCCCAGCTCTTCCCGGTCCAAACCTGCGGCGGTCTTGCCGGCGAGGTCCGGCAAACCAAAATTGATCACCGACTGAACCGCCAGCGGGTGGGCACTGAGGTCGCGGAAACTGCCCAGGCTGGTGCTGTTGAGCAGCCACCCCAGGTCACGCAACACCGCCTTGCGCAGGCCGCGCATGGACAGCACACGCTTGTCACGCGGCTCCACGGCGTGCTCGGTGTCGTCGTCGCTCAAGCGATCGAGCAACGACGGTTGCAAACGTTCACGACTGGTCAGCTCTGCCATGGAATTACGTTTCCTGTAGTGAACGGGCTTGCCCCGCGCCAGCGCCAACCCGTACCAATCAAGGACGCCGTGGCGTTTCAGACAGACCGAAGCGAATGGGTTTGGGGCGGCTTCGCCACCCAGCGCGGGGCAAGCCCGCTCACTACAGGGCCTTTTCCAGAGCCTGAGTCAGATCTTCTGGTTCTTCTCCAGGTCCCACTTCTTCGGCGTGCCGGTGATCACGGTGTCGCCGGTGAAGGAGTCGTACTCGTAGCTGATGGTGGTGAAGTTGATGGAGAAGGTTTCGCTCGGGCGTTCGCCATTACTGCTGGCGGAGTAGGAGCTGATGATGGCCTGGCCGAGGATCAGCTTGAGGAACACCTGTTGCTTCTTGTCCGGGCCGCCGGTCTGGATGAAGTGGATCTCGGCATCGCCCAGGCTTTTGCCGCACACCGCCTGCATGAACAGGTCGGCCGAGGCCAGGTCGGTGGCCTTGGTCAGGGAGATTTCCGAGAACGACGGGTTGCTGGTGTCACGGTCGGTGCCGCCGCCGCTGATGGAGATCGCACGGCCCACGCCCATCTGGATGGCGTCGATGGTGATCCAGTCCTTGTGCGCGTCGACGGTGGAAGTGCCCTTGATTTGGGTGCCTTTGAAGTTGAGCAGGATCATGGTGGTTACCTTTCAGGTTGATCAGTTGGATTTGGTAGACGGCAGCTTGGAGACCAGGCGCAAGGACACGGTCAGGCCTTCGAGCTGGTAGTGCGGGCGCAGGAAGAACTTGGCGCCGTAGTAGCCGGGGTTGCCTTCGATTTCTTCCACCACCACTTCAGCGCCGGCCAGGGGTTTGCGGGCTTTGTCGGCGTCGGTGGCGGTGGCCGGGTTGTGTTCCACGTAGCGGCCGATCCAGTTGTTGAGCCACACCTGCATGTCGTCGCGTTCTTTGAACGAGCCGATCTTGTCGCGCACGATGCACTTCAAGTAATGGGCGAACCGGCAGGTGGCGAACAGGTACGGCAGGCGCGCGGCCAGGTTGGCGTTGGCGGTGGCGTCCGGGTCGTCGTATTCGGCGGGTTTGTGCATCGATTGCGCGCCGATGAAGGCAGCCAGGTCGCTGTTCTTCTTGTGCACCAGCGGCATGAAACCGTTCTTGGCCAGCTCGGCTTCACGGCGGTCGCTGATGGCGATTTCCGTCGGGCAGGTCATGTCGACGCCGCCGTCATCGGTCGGGAAGGTGTGCACCGGCAACCCTTCCACCACCCCACCGGATTCGATGCCACGGATCTGCGAGCACCAGCCGTAGTGCTTGAACGAACGGTTGATGTTCACCGCCATGGCATACGCGGCGTTGGCCCAGGTGAAGTCCTTGGCGCCGGCGCTGTCGGTGGTTTCTTCGAAGTCGAAGGCTTCCACCGGGTTGGTCTTGGCTCCGTAGGGCGCACGGGACAGGAAGCGCGGCATGGCCAGGCCCACGTAGCGCGAGTCTTCACTGGCGCGGAAGCTGCGCCAGGCGGCGTGCTCAGGGGTCTGGAAGATCTTGGTCAAGTCCCGTGGGTTGGCCAGTTCCTGCCAGGATTCCATCAACATCACGCTAGGGTCGGCAGCCGTGATCAGCGGGCAGTGGGCCGCCGCGCTGACGCGGGCCATCTGGGTCAGCAGCTCCACATCCGGCGCGCTGTTGTTGAAGTAGTAGTCGGCGACAAATGCGCCGTACGGCTCGCCGCCGAACTGGCCGTATTCCTCTTCATAGAGCTTCTTGAAGATCGGGCTCTGGTCCCAGGCCACACCCTTGAACTTGCGCAGGGTCTTGTGCACTTCGTTCTTGGAAATGTTCATCACCCGGATCTTCAGGGTCTCGTCGGTCTCGGTGTTGTTGACCAGGTAATGCAGGCCACGCCAGGCGCTTTCCACGCCCTGGAATTCCTCGTGGTGGAGGATGTGGTTGACCTGTTCGGTGAGCTTCTGGTCCAGGGCGGCGATCAGGCCCTCGATAGTGCCGAGCACGTCGTTGGGCATCAGCTGCGTGCCTTGCAGCGCCTGTTCGGCCAGGGTGCGCACGGCGGTTTCCACCGCTTCCTTGGCCTTGTCGGTCTTGGGCTTGAACTCTTTTTGCAGCAGGCTGGCGAAGTCGCCGGCGTCGAACGCCGTGGCGGGGGCAAGTTGCCCTGGCTGTTCAGATTGGGTGGTGGACATGAAGGCATCCTCAAATTTTGGGCAAAGCGTCCCCGTACCGGGGCAAACGGGGCACCGGCGGCGTTAACGTTGTTTCAGTTATTCAGGTTGTTTGGGTGCACTGCTCAAGGCTTGCATCACGGCCGGATCGCTGAGCAGCTTGGCCAGCAATTCCTCGGCGCCCACCTTGCCGTCCATGTAGGTCAGCAGGTTCGACAGTTGGCTGCGCGCCGTCAGCAGCTGGTTGAGGCTCGGCACCTTGCTGGCGATGGCGGCCGGGGTGAAGTCGTCCATCGATTCGAAGGTGATCTCCACCGGCAGGTTGCCTTCGCCGGTCAGGGTGTTGGGCACCTGGAACGCCACGCGCGGTTTCATGGACTTGAGGCGTTCGTCGAAGTTGTCGATGTCGACTTCCAGGAACTTGCGCTCGGCCACCGGTGGCAGAGGCTCGGCCGGTTTGCCGGAGAGGTCCGAGAACACGCCCATGACGAAGGGCAACTGCACGGTCTTTTCCGCCCCGTAGATCTCCACGTCGTATTCGATCTGCACACGTGGCGCCCGGTTGCGAGCGATGAACTTCTGACTGCTTTCTTTGGCCACAGGAATAGCTCCGGTGAGTGGGGGTGAGTACTAAAAGGGTCAGTCGTCGCTGTTGCGAACACCGCTGACCAGCGCCAGTTGCGCGAGACCGTCGGGTGCGAGGTCTTGCAGCAATTCCATGAAATTCTTGTCGATCAGCTTCTTGGCCCGTTGCAGCAGAATCGGCACCGGGCTTGCGGGTTCAAAGGTCTGGAAATAGGTACACAGGCGGTCGATGGTCTGGCGTGCGTCTTCGCGGCTGTTGATCTCACCGCGCACGGCGTGCGGCGCCGCGACAGCGATGGGCGCCGTGGCAGTGACGACCGGTGCCGCTTCGATGGGCGCAACCCCCGGCAGACGGCGCCGGATCACCTCGCCGGCACGGCGCAACAGGGTCGCCAGGCCGCTCAGGTCGATGGCACGGCCCACGCCGACCTTCTCGGTGAGCAGCTGCTCGATCTGCACGCTGTGCTTCAAGGCCTGCGCCAGGGCCGCCTCAGTGGCGCTCAAGTCCTGGGGATCGGCTTCGGCAAACGCGCCGTCGATGATCGCCAGGGTGGCGTTCTCGCCGTCACTTTGCTCGCCCGTGGCCGCCTCCACCTGTCGCAGGCTCACGCTGCCCAGGCTGCGGGCACTGACCAGCGGCGCATCCAGCACGTCGCGCAGCAGGCCGGTGGGCTCGCACAGGAACGCGAGGATGTTGATGCGCAACAGCGGGTCGTTGTCGTCGTCGGGATCCAGCTGCGGGTGCAGGCCGTCCCAGCAGTTTTCCAGCAGGGCCTGCACCAGTTCCAGGCCTGCGGCGAGGCCATTGAAGCCATTGAGGTTGAGTTGGGCGCGGGTCAGCCAGATGGCCAGGCGCAAGTCGCGGCTGCGCTCCATCAGCGGCAGTGCGAGGGCCATCACCCGCTTCCAGCTCGGCTCGATGGCCTGGGTGATGGTGTCGCCGTACTGCACTTCGGGCTTGCCGAGGGCTTCTTCTTCCAGCTCAAGAAACTGGGGGTCGTATTCGAAGTTCTGGCCACAGGCGTCGGCCTCGCCCTCTCCCAAGAGCAGGGGCAAGGCCAGCGCGGTGAAATCCAGTGGTTGAGCTTCGGTGGGCAGGCCCATCGTACTTCCCTCGTTCAAGTTGTT
The DNA here is from genome assembly GCF_024810135.1 of Pseudomonas sp. BIGb0164. NCBI lineage: Bacteria > Pseudomonadati > Pseudomonadota > Gammaproteobacteria > Pseudomonadales > Pseudomonadaceae > Pseudomonas > Pseudomonas sp. BIGb0164. Next base: position 290,156 of record NZ_JANUEA010000010.1, read on the forward strand.
CTGGGAATAGAACAAGCGAGGGAAATGATTTATTCCGCGCGGCGAGAAAAATTCTTAATGCGCGCGTTCTTCCTCGACGCGCCGCCGATGGGATTCGGCATACGCGGCTTCGCGGGCCATCAGCAATGGGTCATCCGAAGGGCCGATGCCGGCCGGCAGTTCCAGCGGGTTGAAGTCCACATCGCGGCAGGCGCCCTCCACCTGGGACTGCTGGCGGTCGATGACCAGGGTGCCGGCATTGATCTGGCGGCGTCCTTCCGGCCAGCGCACGGTGGCGTCGGTGGTCACATCGCCGGGGTTGGCCAGGGTGATGATCAGGTGCCAGCGCACCGGGCCTTGCTCCAGCCGGGTGGCGAAACCGAAGGCGAGGAAGTCGGGGTCGCGCGATTGCCCGGCTGTCATGGGCTTGTAAGGCGTCTCTGGCACCATGCTCCAGCGCACGAAGTGCACCCGGCCGCTGGCGTCGGTCATGCGAAAGGCATTGACGCTGTAGAACGTGGAGTTATCAAACCCCGACGCTTCCGGGTGGGAGGCCAGCCAGTTCTCGAACGGGCGGATTTCGGGGTGGCTGTTTTTGAAAGCCTGCATCTTTTGCGGGTCGGGGCCGCTGCCGCCGTATTCCGGCATCGAGGCGCGCAGCTGTTCGTAGAGGCCTTCGGGGGTGTTGACCGGGAACACCGGCACGGAATTCATCGCCATGTACCAGGCCTCCCCTTCCGCATCGGCCAGGCGCAGGGCCATGCTGCGGATCATGCCATGGACATCGGCCTGGGACGGGTCCCCCCCGGCCGCAGACAACCGTCCGATCAGCGGGAAGTTGCCACGTTTTAACAAGGACGCGCTGGAAATCTCTACCGCATTACCGTTGCTTTCAAAGTGGCCGCTGATGCACTGGCCCTTGGCATGGTTGCGACGAAACCCGGGGTGAGTGCCGCCCGCCACGGCTTCCATCTCATCGACGATTTGCACGGCAGTGGGGGACGCAGGATGAAACGACGGCAGCAGCCAGGCAGCGAGGCCTGTGACCACCACGGCAGCGAGGGCGAGGGGCAGGTAATGATGTTTTTGCAGCGAGAAGGTTGTTTTCATCTAGCTATCTGGGGTCGCGGCATTGGAAACCCATGCCCGACCCCAGAGCGGTTATTTCTGGATAGCGGCGATCCACATCGGTGCAGGCACAGCAGCAAACAGCTGGGCAGCACTTCGGTCGGCGACAAGTCGGGCAACGGCGTTGAGGTCTACACCTTGTTCGGGCTCGCCGATCAGCGCGTAGCCCAGTTCAGACTGGCGCCAGGTTACTACGTTCATCTGCGCGACGCTTTGCTGGGTGATGGACTGGTCCGGCTTGGGCTCCTTCATCACGCACAGCGCCACCGGCGCACCGTTGGCCGGCAGGTACACCAGCTGGATCAAAGCCTTGTTGTTGAAGCGCAGGCGTTGCACGCGCTTGAAGGTCAGGCCGGCGGAACTCAGGTCGGGCACGCGCAGGGCCAGGCCGTCGATGTCGCGGATATCGGCGAGGGTCTTGGTCACCACGTCCGAGGGCTGTGCGCCGTAGGCGACGGTTTCGCGGGTGTAGAGATGCTGGTAGGCAGCAGCCTGCTGAACCCAGGGAGAGGTCTGGGCAACGGCTGGCGCACTTGCATCAAAACCGGGCTTGAGGGCACCGCTGAATGCACCAACCTGGAGCACCAGGGCGTAGCAGGCGGCACCGGCCACGAACGTCAGGGCCGGCCATGCAAATTTAGGTTGGAGGAACGCGAACAGGCGCGAGAAAACGCTGTCTGCTTTACCGGACGGATGGGCAGCCGCGCGTTGGGCAGGCGCCACCTCGGGTTCGGCCGCCGCCGAATGCTGGGCAGCCAGGGCCGCGATACTGAGCTTGAGGCTCTCGGGCACAGGCGGCAGGTTCTGGCGGGCGAAGGCTTCTTCATAAGGCAGGCACGAAGCCATCAACCGAGAGACGCGCTCAGCCAGGTCCGGCGACGCATCGATCAGCCGCTCAAGCTCCTGGTTCTGCTGCGACGAAAGCTCGCCGTCAACATAGGCCATTAGCAAGGCATCATCCGCTACCATGGGGTTATCTCTCCGTTTGTCATCATCAGTTTCTGCTAGGTGGTTCTCGGCCTTATGGGCCGAAGCGGCGAGTCAGCGGGTAGCGACAAGCCATCATATTGACATCATCGATGCCCTGGCAACAGGGGCCAAAGCACTTTTAAAACAGCCGCAAAAACACTCGGCGACACGTACAAAGACATTAAGAAAACACCCTGGGACTGAAAATATTCCCAGGGCCGAATAAATCTTATATGTTTCACCATGTGTTAGGGGTACTTTTCCTGACACGATTGTCAGAATGTTTGGCCTGGTACCTGCATAAGCTGTCAATAACCTTTCAAAACCCTGCCAAACTGATACATTTTGTTAACGACTTGATACAATTCGCCGTCATCAAAGGAGCCCCAGCACCGCAAAAAGGACGCCGCGACACAGGCATCCGCTACGGTATCGACCTCGTAGCCTGACCGCACCATTTTAGGCATCAAGAAATAAAAAGAGGAAATATGTCGATCACCGGTGCTGACTTACCCGCACTGCTTCCAGAACTGCTGCCACGCCTGTGGGCATTCGCGTTGCGCATTTCCGGCGACAAGCACGATGCCGAAGACCTGGTTCAGCTCGCCTGCGTGCGTGCGCTGGAACGCTCCCATCAGCTGCAGCCCGACACCTCGGTACTGAGCTGGATGTTCTCGATTGTCCACTCCACCTGGATCAACGAATTGCGTTCACGCAAGGTGCGCAGCCGTTCGCGCATGGACTGGAACGACGAATTCCTGGAAACCGTCAGCGACCCCGAGGCACCCAACCCGGAATCGGACCTGATGCACCGGCAAATCATCGAAGCCGTGGAAAAACTCCCCGACGGCCAGCGCGAAGTCATGCTGCTGGTGGGCGTGGAGCGCTTCAGCTATAAGGAGGCGGCCGAGATGCTCGACCTGCCGATCGGTACGGTGATGAGCCGGCTGTCGCGGGCGCGTCAAGCGATCGGCGCGCTTTTTGATTCGCCAAAAAGCAAACCTTTGCGCGCTCGCCCCGCCAACTCGTCAACCTCCTGAAACCGCTCTAGGCCGGCGTCCGCAACGGGACCACCCGAAGGACTAAGCCACCCCTCCTCCCTCCCCGCGAAACGCACTGGGGCTCACCCCCGTCCAGCGCTTGAACGCCCGCCGAAAGCTGCGCACATCGCTGTAGCCAACCTCTTCGGTAATCCGCTCGATCGACAACCCCGGGTTGCCCAGCAAGCCCATGGTGCGCGCACGCCGTACCTGTTCCAGCAGGCCTTCGAAGGTCAACCCGTGCTCGGTCAGGCGCCGGCGCAGGGTGCGGCCGCTCATGTTCAGGTCGCTGGCGACCTTCTCCAACTGGCTGCCTTGCAGGTCGCGGGAGATGGCGCGTTCCACGGCCTGGATCAGGTCCATCTTCTGGTGCAACTGCGCACTTTCCAGCTCAAGTAATTCCAAGGCCTGGCGCAACGCCAAGGCATGGTGATTGGGCAAGCGCACGTCCATCCAGTGCGGCGCCAGCACCATGCGGTTATGCAGGCAGCCGAAGCGCACGTCATCGCCGAATAGGCGCTGGTACTCCGTTTCATAAGGCGGCGCGGCGTGCATGAACTCCACCCGCAGCGGCATGAAGTCCGCGCCTACCAACGCGCGGCCGTACACCATGATGCTGGCGAAGAACTCTTCAGCAGCAAACACCTGCACCTCGGCGTAGGGCAGCAGGCATTCGACGTCGATAAATACTTCGTGGGCGCTTTCGTGGGTGCGGGTGGTGGCGATGCCGCCGGAGGTGTGCTGGTGGCGCTCGCCGATGGCGAAGGCGTCGCGCAGGGTCTTGCACAGGGAAATCACATGGCCGAGCAAACCCAGGGTGCCCAACACGTTCTGGTGCCCCACACACAGGCCCAGGCCCTGGTCGGGCAGCACTTTGAGCGCGCGCTGGATCATTGCTACCGCTTGGCGATAGGAAATGCGTTGGGCTGGGTCATCCAGGTCGGCCAGGGTAAAGCCCAGGCCACGGCACAGCGCTTCGGCACTGGCGCCCTTCTGCGCCACCACCTGCCCAAGGGTCTGCAACAGGAACGGCGACACAAGCGCCAGCTCGAATTGTGGGTCAACGGCTTTCCTTTGCATGGATCACGGGTTCCTGACTGAGTGCTTCAGTTCTTGTTTTAGAAACATTCTGACAATCATAGGCGCTTGCAAGAGTCGTTGCATACTGAGTGAAACCTGTCCGGCAAAGTCCCCCTATCTGTCCTCCAAAACCCTGCCTCACTGCGCGCCGAGGGCTTATTTCTATGGCCTGCGGTGCCCTAACAATAATAAAGAGGCCAGACATGAACCCCACCCGTGCGTTTCACCCCCTGCATGTTGCGCTGTTAAGCCTGATCAGCCTGCCGGCCCTGGCCACCGAAGGCGGCGTCGACAACATCGGCCCCGGCACCGATGGCTTCTACATCCTGCCCCTGGACGTGAACAACCTGCCGGACCATATGTTCGCCTTCAACCTGTATTACAACCACTACGAGGCGCGCAAACTGGACATCAGCTCCCTGGGCGGCAAGGTGCCGGACGTGCGCATCAAGTCCGACGCCATCATCCCCCGCCTGGATTACCTGAGCCCGGTGCGCATCTTCGGCGGGCGGCTGGGTGGCTACATCGCGCAGCCCTACCTCAAACAGCAGGTGTCGTTGTTCGGCATGTCTGACACCCGCGAAAGCATGGGTGACACCACCGTCGCGCCGATCATCCTGTGGGACATGGGCAAGGACCTGACCCTGGCGGCCGCCGTGGAAATCACCCTGCCCACCGGCGAATACGACGCCACGCGCCTGGCCAACACCAGCAATAACTTCTACACCTACAAGCCACTGGTCTCAGCCACCTGGATGCCCAACGCGCGCACCGAACTGTCGATCAAGACCACCTACAGCTTCAACGAAGAGAACCACGACACCGACTACCGCTCCGGGCAGATCTTCCACTTCGATTATTCGGCCAGCTACAAAGTGACCGACAACCTGAGCCTGGGGGTCAACGGCTACTACCTCAAGCAGACCACCGACGATAAGCAGTACGGGCGCACGGTGGTCAACATCTTCGGCGAGGACGTGAACGACGGCGTGCGCGGGCAGGTGTTTGCGATCGGTCCTGCGGTGTATTTCACCTTTCTCAAATACGCCAGTGCGGAGATTCGTTGGGCCAAGGAGTTCGACGTGAAGAACCGCCCGGAAGGCGACATGTTGTGGGCGAAGCTGACGATTCCGTTTGCCCTGTAAATGTGGGAGCGGGCTTGCTCGCGAATACGGTGTGTCAGTCAGCGTAGTTGCTACTGAAAGACCGCATTCGCGAGCAAGCCCGCTCCCACATTTTTACCGCGTTTCGTCAGGTGTAGACGGGCCAGGTGTCGACGATCTTGCCGCCACGTACCGCGAGCAAATCACCAAACTGCAGCAGCACGAACTCACTCTGGGTGGGCCGCAGGAACACCTGGTCCTCGACATTCAAACCCACCGACGGCGAGCCGTTGACCATTTCCTGGTTCGAACTGCGCCCGTACAGGTCGTTGCTCTGCAGCCCCTGGGGCGATTCGAATTCGGCCATCCAATTGCCGCCGTAGATAAAAAACGTGCTGCGCTGGTTCGGGTCCCACCACGAGAACACCCGCGACTTGCCGTCCAGCGCCGGGATGTTCACCGGCCCGGTGCTTTTTAATACCGGCGTGGCGATAAACGCGGCGGGCACGTGCTCGCTGAGGGACGCCAGGTCGTAATGGGTGGGCTTGAGCAACGCCGTGCCCACCGACACTTCCGTGCTCAAGCGCTCTTGCTCATGAATGCGATAGCTCGGGCTGCCGGCGGTGTTCAAGGTCAGCCCTTCCCTCCACAGCCCGGTGACGTGCTGGCGGGTGAAATCGACATAGCCGTTGTAGCGTTGCATCACCTGCTCGAACAATGCCTGGGGCGAACCGAGAATCCCCGGCACGCCCATGCCCACGAACGGGTCATAGCCCATGAAACCGGCAAATGCCAGGTGCTGCGGGTGGGCGCCGATCAGCGTAAGCATCTGCCCCAGCACGGCGTTATCGCTGATACCGCCACGGTGCAACCCCACGTCCAGCTCGATATTGACCTGCAAGCGCGTGCCCAAGCCCTGCGCCAAACCCAGGTACTGCTGGAGGCGCTGCGGCGTATCCAGCAACCACTGCAACTGCCGCGCAGGGTCGAACGTGCCCCTGTGGGTTTGATAAAACAGCTCGGCCGACCGCACCGGCAGCGGCTTGCCGATCAGGATATCGGCCTCGGGAAACACCTGGGCGTCATGGTTCAGAAATGGCTGGTGAAACGACATCAAGCGCTGCGTCCCCGCGCGCTTGGCGATGTACGCCAGCAGCCCCGGCGACGGCAAGGACTTCTCCACCAGCCGCAGGTGCTTGCCGCCGCGCTTCACCGACTGCATCACCACGTCGATGTTGTGGTCCAGGCGGTCGAGGTCGATCAGCATCACCGGGCGCATCGGCCCGTGGGCCTTGAGTTCGGCATTGAGGGTGCGGAAATACTCGTTGTAAGGCCCGCCGCGATCACTCGGGCGCAGCAACCAGGCGCCGGCTGCCAGCACAGCGGCGCTGCCCAGTACAAAATGTCGACGCTTCATCAGGCCACTCCCAGGATGGATGACAGGTGTGCATTGAGGAATTTGCCGCTGGGGTCCAGCTCGCGGCGCACCCGGGTAAATTCGTCCCAACGCGGGTACAGCGGCTGCAAGGTGCGGGCGTTGAGGGTGTGCAACTTGCCCCAGTGCGGGCGCCCGGCGTACTTCCAGAAAATCGGCTCCACGGCGGCAAAGAAGTTGTGATGGTCCATCGCGTAGTGCTGGTGCACGGAGATCGAGCAGCTGTCGCGGCCTTCGAACATGCTCAAGGGGATGTTGTCGGCCTTGACGTAGCGGTACTCGATGGGAAACCAGGTGCGCAGGTCCTTGTCGTTGATCAGCTTGAGGATTTCCCGCAGGCACGCCGGGCCATGTTCAGCAGGCACCGAGTACTCCATTTCGTTGAAGCGCACATTGCGCACATTGGCGTACACCTGGAACGACTCGGCCACCCGGTCCTGGAAACTGGCAAAGAACCGCAGGCTGTTGAGCAAGGTGCGGCGGGTGTCAGGGAAGTCGCTGGCGTACTTGTCGAGCTTCTCGATGATCGTCACGAACTCATTGCCGCCTGCCTCGGCCGGGTCAATGGGCGGCGTCTCGGGGTCGGTGGTTTCATTGAGCGCGATGGACAAGGCGTAGTCGGAATGGGTGACCACCAGCATTTCCCAGTGCTGGTTTTCCCGGGTGTTCTTCTCGACGTCTTCCAACAGTTCTTCGGTCTTGGCGATCCACTGGCGCTCCCGCAGTCGGTACGGCGCGCGGTTCTGCGAGCGGATGCGGGTGGCCACGCCCAGGGCGCCAAGGGACACCCGGGCTGCACTGAACACCTCGGGATGATGTTCGGCGTCGCAATCGAGCACGTCGCCCTGGGCCGTCACCAGTTGCATGCCAGTGACGCAACCGGAATACGAGGTGAAGCCCACGCCCGTGCCATGGGTGGAGGTGGAAATCGCCCCGGCCAGGGTCTGGTAATCGATATCGGCCATGTTCGGCAGCGCCTGCCCCACCGCCTTCAGCGCCGGCCCCATGCGCGACATCGGCGTACCGGCCGCAAAAGTAGCCTGCAACGTGGCGGGATCATGGTCGAGCAGCCCGTTGAAATAGCTCAGGGACAGCAGCGTGCCGTCGGTTGGCACCAGCGCGCTGAACGAATGGGCCGATCCCACCGGCCGGACAGTGCCCGGCGCCTGGCGTATCACCTGCACCAGCTCATCCAGGTCCTTCGGCGCCAGGCGCGCCAAGGGCAGGCAGGTCTGCGCTCCCGACCAGTTGCGCCACGGAATCAGCCGCGGCGCACGCGCCAATTGGGCCAGCACCGGGTTGCTGGTCAGCGCCAGAAAGGCGCCGGCCGCCGCCGACCGTTGCAAGAGTTGCCGCCGTGAAAGCGTCATCCACCACCCCTTCTTATTGTTGGATTTGAGTACCGGACATAAAGCTGATCAGCGCTAGGAACTGCTCTTCGGAACACTGCATGCACAGGCCCATCGGCGGCATGCCGTTGTAGCCGTTGATGCTGTGGTCCAGCAGGGTGTCCGCGCCCTGGGCCACACGCGGGCTCCAGGCGCTGCGGTCGCCGGTCAACGGCGCGCCGGACGCCGGGTTGGCGTGGCACAGCTTGCAACTGGTGTCGTAGACCTGGGCCAGCGCTGGGTCGGCGGGCATGGCGGTGGCAGCGGAGGCACTATCAGGGCGGGGTTTGGGTTTATCGTCACAGGCCGTCAGCAGGCCGAGCAGAGCCAACAGTAACGCGATGCGGCGCATGGCCACCCTCTCTTCTTATACGGTGGAAAGTGCAGTCCACACTAAGGCAGCCGTCTCGCGGCGTTGAGGGTTTTGGGGGACACAAAGGGGGGCTTGGGCGGCCAGCCACCCTGCCCCCTCATCGGGCGGTCAGGCCTGCAACAGGCCTTCGAGGGCGGTGCGCAGCGCAGGCAGTTGCGCCACACGCAGGCCAAAGGTGTCGCCGAGCAACGCCAGCAGTTCATCGGCGCTGTCCAGGGTGCGCTTTTCGCTGGGCTGGTCGAGGGAATGGACCGCGTAGTTCGTATTATTCAAGGTATAGCGTTTGCCCGGCGCCAGCAGCGCAGCCTTCAACTGGCCCACAAACGTCGAGCCCGGGTGCGTGGAGACGTACCAGTTGCCGATTTCATAGTCGATCGCCACCTGCTCTTGCAGGTCGAACACATACAGGCCACGCCATTCCTCGGCGACCTGGGCCCACAGCGTGTACTGCCCCTCATGATGGGTCAGGCGATAGGGTTCATGGGCGGTGGCTTGCGGCGCTTCGGTGTCCAGCCGCAGCGGGCTGCTGGGCACCATGCCGCCAAAGCCGACGTCGGTGATATAGCTAACGCCGTCCAGGGTCACCAGGCTCAGGCGATGGGTACGCCCGGTGCGCACGTCCGGCGGCCCGCCCATCACCACCCAACCGGTAATGCCGCGCGCTTCGAAGCCCAGCGCCTGCAACAGCGCCAGGAACATCTGGTTCAGCTCATAGCAATAGCCACCACGCCCATCGAACAACACTTTCTGCTCGACGCTGGCCAGGTCGATCGGCACCGGCAGGTGCATCAAGGTCGACAGGCTCTCGAACGCAAAGGTACACACGTGGCGCAGTTGCAGCGCCTGCAAGGTCTGCAGGGTAGGCGGTGGCGGCGCGTCATAACCCAGGCGCTGCAGGTAGCGCTGGCTGTGGGTCAGGTGGGGCATGGCACATTCCTTGGGCACGTGGCAGAGGCGTCACTATGCCGCGCCAGCGTGCACCTTGTCATTTTGAGTGAACCTTTTTGAACACCAACCTATCCATTCATAACAAGACAGGGAGGCAACATGAGTACCGCGAAAATCTACACCATCCATTACCAGCTGCACGGTCAACCGAAATCCTTTGTAGTGCGCGCCGAAATCATGAACAACGCCGAAGCCTGGCACTGGGCGGCGGTGGATGCCGACATCGCCCACGTCAGCCGCGTGGGGCGTGTGGGGCATGAGCAGGTTAAAAAGACCACACGGCCCTGGGCGGAGAAGTTCGGGATTACCGAGGTGACGTGGGTTGCGCCGAAGTGAAGGGAAAAGCCCCGCCTTATAAGGCGGGGTTTTTGCAGGTTATTTGCCTTTTTCAAAGGTGACGGGCTATAAAATCAACGATTCGACAGCTACCTGAACGCTGACATCTAGAATGCCCACCAAACCCGCCCCCCAAGCCTCCCGCGCCGAGTACGCACGCCGCATAAACCGTGTGCTCAACCACATCGACGCGCACCTCGATCAACCGCTGGATGGCGCGCAGCTGGCTGACATCGCCAATTTCTCGCGTTTCCACTTTCATCGCATCTTCGCCGCCTGGATGGGTGAAACCCTGGGCAGCTATGCGCAACGGCGACGGCTGGAGAAAGCGGCCTTCCGGTTGTCTTGCGGCACCCCGGAAACCGTACTGGAAACCGCATTGGCCACCGGGTTCCAATCCGGTGAAGCTTTTGCGCGGGCTTTCAAGCTCAAGTTCGGCTGCACGCCCTCGGCCTGGCGCGCCACGACGCTTGAGCGGCTCAAAGCCCAGGCCGCCGCGATTGGGCAGCCGCCTGGCAGCCAGGAGAGCAATCCTGATCAGGTCTTCGGCAATCCACATCAGGCGGGCGAGCGCGAGTTCGGCGAATCTGACGGCTCTTATCGGCCAGCGGATGACTTTGCCATGGATGTACGCATCATCGATTTACCTAAAGCACGTGTCGCGTACCAACGTTTGATCGGCCCCTACGGGCCTGCCATCGGCGAGTTCTGGCGCGGGGTCATGGCGCCGTGGATGCATTCTCATGGCCTCAGCGATCAAACCTGCTACGGCATAGGCTATGACGACCCGTCGCTCACCCCCGCCAACAAGTGCCGCTATGACGCGTGTGTCGAAGTACCGGCGCAGTTTGTCGCCAGCGGCCAGGCCGATACCCAGACGCTGCCGGGCGGCCGGTATGCCGTGGCGCGCTTCAAGGGCAAACCGGAACAGATCGCCAACGCCTGGATGTGGCTGACGCGAGAATGGATGCCGTCCAGCGGGCTGCAATGCGACGACCGCCCGTGCTTCGAGATGTTTTCGGCGCCTACGGTGATTGATCCTCGGACCGGGGAATTCAACTGCGAGATCTGTATTCCGGTGCGGGCGTTGTAGTGCCCATCTTCGAAGTTGCGAGTATCAGTGCCAATCCCTTAAGCAGTGCATACATTGTCGTGCACGCCAGGTTCTCAGTTGCCCACCGCAGAATGAACAGAAGGCAACCTTTTGCACGCAACGAAGCCTCATCCGATGGTGGAAGTACTCCCACACAATGACGGGATCAATGTGTTCCCGTCGCACTATCTCATCGACTACAGCCTGGTCACCCAAGTCATGGAAAACCCCTATAGTTGATAGCGTTTCAATCGAAGGGCAATAAGCGGTTATCCGTTCGCCGCAGCGATTACAGACGCGGTGGGTAGGTAGGGAAGTCATAAGGTCATCCGTAGGCTTAGACTCGGAACAGTATCCTGAGCTCGCCTCACTGGAAACAGGAACGCTACGATGGATGACCTCAACCTCGCCCTTAGCAACTCTTCTCAGTGAGTGGAGTTGGCCGTCAGTTATTTTTTAATCTGCTCCCCAAGTAAAAGATCACTTGGCCGATACCCGTAGACGATTAAACCAGGTGATGTCGTATGCGTGATCTACCCTGCCCGTGCTGCGGTTTCGAGACATTGGAATACGAGTACGGCTCGTACACTATTTGCGCCCTCTGTGGCTGGGAAGACGATGGTGTCCAGTTAGCTAATCCAACGTCAGACGGAGGCGCAAATTCGATGTCCCTCGCTGCCGCTCAGATGAGCCTCTTAAACAAATACCCAAGATCTGTTCAGCATGCAGGGGGATTTCGACGAGGGGTCGAATGGCGACCGTTAGACGTCAATGATATTGAAGCTGCGAACGCACGTAAGACCATCAAGCACTGGCACTCCATCGCGATTCGCTGGGAAGCAGAAGCCTATTGGACTGTAGCTGGAACGACCGGCGTCAAGGTTTGAATTGACGAGACCAACAGTTTTTTCCGAGTATGGCCGGAAGCGGATTCGTTATTGACCGAACGTTGCCATCGAAGACACGGCATCAGATTCGACTCCACTTCTTTCTAGACACTGAGAACAGCCACATGGGCGCCCCCATCATCATCGGTGACAGCTATAACCTTTGGATCAGCAATGCTCTGAAGGATGCTTTTTGCGACGTGCTGACCCGCGTCGCAGCACTGGAAGGCCACGACATCATGGCCATTTACGAGGACGCTCCAGGGGTTGCCGGCACCTATGGCGTGAGCGGTGTGGGCATTTATCTCGATGAATTTTATCACTACCTCGGCGGGTTCTCGGGGGTACGGCGCCACATCGATATTTGCCGGGCGCGCTTGCACGAGGTCGCCGAGGCCTGCAAATTGACGCCGTCGGGGACGAAGCGGATGGCGCACATACTGGCGTGGGTGGCCTACCACATGGATGGCAACCCGGTCTCTGAAGGCTGCTTTGTCTATGAGGATTGGCCGCCGGACGCCGCGTACGCCCCCAGCAATTGCGCCACCTCCTGATAACACCGCGCCAACTCCCCTGCCCCCAGCAACCGCAAACCCTGTGCCGTGCGCCGAGCCTGAAGCGCATTCAGCCCAGGCTCGGACGCATGCCTGGAGAGCCGCCGAATACCCCGCTGTGCACACCGCGCAACCGGTGTGCCCGGCGCCAGTTCCCGTGTCCTGGCATACACCCGCCCCAAGCTGCGACTCAATTGCAACGACAACGCGCCCACCGCGTCACCCTCGCACCCCGGCAAGGCCTGCAATGACACCATCCGATGCTGTTGCCTGGCCTGCCATTTCAACAGGTCCATGTGCGCGCCATCGCGCAGTAACCGCCCGGTGCTTGTGTGCAGCGCCCGTTTCAGTGCGCGCACCTGGGCGACAGGGTTTCTTGGCAGTATCTGGAAAGCCAGCATGCAGATCGCCAGCGCCACCGGCCAGGCGAGGGCCTGGTTGGCGAAGTCGGTAAAGTCGTATTGGGCGGTGCCACCGGTGCCGACCAGCGTGTTGAAGGCGATCAGGTAGGCAATCGCCTGCAAGGCATGACGCGGCTGGGTGGTGGCTTGCATCCCCCACACCCAGAAGGCGATCAGCACCACCGCCAGCAACGCGAAGCCGCTGATGTGCGGCAGCAGCAAGAACTTGCACGCGGCCGCCGCCACGATGCCGTAAATCGTGCCCCTGAACAGACCGGCAAGGCCCTTTGTAGGCGTGGGACTGGTCGCCAGCAAGGTGCAGGACGGGCCCAGCACGGCCAGCAATGTTGGCCCCTGATCCCACGCCGTGAAGTACCAGACGGCAGCGGTCGCCAGGGTCGCGACCAGGGCGCGCAGGCCGTTGAGCAACGCGTCGCCATAGTGCCGGTGGAAGCCGACCGCACGGGCCGGCGCCGGGGTGTCGTGTTCGAGGCAGGCGAAGTTCTGCAAGGCATTGGAGAGGTCCGCCAACGGATCGCTCAGCTGTACCGACTCTTCATCAAGGCCATCTTGCAACGCCCTGATCCGCGCGGCGGTCGTGGAAAAATCCGCATCGGTTTCAGCCAGCTTTTGCAGGGCCTCAGCCACGCCCACGACCGGCGTGCTGACCGACAGGTGTTGCAGGGCCACGGCATGCAGATACGCCAGCCCCGCCTGCAGCGTCGCGAACCGGGAACGGATCAGCACGGATTCGCCTCGACCGATCCCCAGCAGGTCATCCACCTTGGCGATGTCGAGGGCGAGTTGGCGCCGTTCGGCAGCGGCTACACCCTCCCCCTTGAACTGGCTCGCCAGCAACCGCAGCGCGCGCGAAGAAACATCCTTGAGCATCGGGCCCAGGCGCCGCTCGACGGTCTTTCGCCCAAACAAGGAGGCCACCAGGCTCAGGCTCAACACCCCCAGCACCACCGCCGTGCCCCGCGTGACCAGGTGATCAAACCCTTGCTGAGGCGCGACGATGGCCGGGCCCAGCGCCAGGCACACCGTATAACCCGCCACCACCGCCGCCGTGGCGTGGTAGTGCCGCAGCAGGGTCATGCCAGCGACACACAGCCCCAACCACACGCCGATACCGAGGATGAACAACAGCATTTTCTGCGCGAACAACCCCAGCAGAATCACCGCCACCAGGAGCCCCAGCGCAGTGCCCACCACCCGCATGAAGCCCTTGCCGATCACCGCGCCTTGGAGCGGATGGATCAGCAACAACACCGTCGACGCCGCCGAGAACGGCGAGTCCAGGTGCAATTGAAAACCCAGCCACAACGCCAATGTCGCCGCCATCACACTGCGCGCCACGTAGCCCCAGGTGGCCTGGGTCCACGGCCGAGGCAGTACGGCCCATAGCCGCCCCACATACCCCGCCATCACATGAACGCCTGCAGCCAGCGCGACAGCCGCCAATGCGGCGCGCTCCCGGGCTCGGTCACTTCGATACTGGCCGTCATCCCCGCCGCCAGCTCCACACCCTCGGGCACCGCATCCAGCTCGATGCGCACCGGCACGCGTTGCGCCAAGCGTATCCAACTGAACGTCGGCGCCACCTGGGGCAGGCCGCTGTCACTGCGCAACTCGTTACCGTCGGCAATGCCCCGGCCGATGCTCGCCACATGCCCTTCCAGCAACGGCGCAAAGCCCATCAGCTTGATCGAGGCCGGCGCGCCCACCAATACGCCCGGCAGCTTGGTCTCTTCGAAGTACCCGGTGACCCAGAAACTGCGGCCGTCGACCACATAGATATTGGTGCTGCCCGCCACCGCGTAATCCCCCGGTTGCAGGCGAAGTTGCGTGACGTAGCCGTCCACCGGCGAACGAATCGTCGTGCGCGCCAGGTCCAGCTCGGCCTGGGCCAACTGGCTCTGCGCCGCGTCCACCCGCGCCTTGGCCACGGCGAGGTCCTGGGCGGCGTTGTCGGTTTCTTCCCGCGCAATCGCGTCGCCCAACTGAGTGCGCCGCCGGAACTGCGCGGTGCGCTGCGCAAACACACTGCGCGCCTCGGCCAGCTCGGCCATGCGCTGTTGCTGGGCCAACAGGTAAGCACGCTGATCGATCTGATACAGCAACGCGCCCTTGGCCACCCACTGGTTATCGCCCACCAGCAGCCGCTCGACCTGGCCGGACACCTCGGGCGCAATGCGCAGCACCTGCGCGCTGACCCGCCCGTCCCGCGTCCAGGGCGCCAGCACATAGGCGCGCCATAACTGCGTGCAGAACAACAAGGCAACCAGCCCCAGCACCAGCGTCACCAGGATTTTCAACGTGTTGTTGAGCCTCATCGCGTCGCCCTCACAGCTTCAGCACTAGGGTGGAAAGCACAATCAGCGAGACAAAAAACCGCGTGAGGCTGGGGTGCCAGGTCCAGTCCAGCCACCGGCGCATCAGCCGTTCCAGCACCGCATACATCAACGCCGCAGCGCCCACATAAAGCAGAAACGGCGGCAGGTAGAGGTTGGCAAACGTGATTTCGCTGAGCATTGCAGAAGTCTCACCATCGGCCTTCACCTTGAAGGCCCTGCTGCCATGGTAGGCAGTGCCCGGGCGTGCCGATATTGAGTATGCTGCCAACTTATAATCAAATTCAGACACCTGAGTGCCGCGCAATGGACGAGACCACCCTCTACACCGTGGGCCAGTTTGAACTCGATGATTTCAAGCAACCCGCCGTCGCGGTGATGCTCGGCACCCAGCGCAACAACGCCGAATACGCCGTGCACACCCACCGCAAAGGCCAACTGGTAGTGGCCTGCCACGGCGGCATCGTGTGCACCGTGGAAGACGGCGTATGGATGGTGCCCACCGGGTTCGGCGTATGGATCCCGGCCGGCGTCGCCCACAGCAACCGCATCACCGCCAACGGCAAAGTCGGCTTCCTGTTCATCGAACCCGGCGCCGCTGCCCTCCCGGAAAAATGCTGCACCCTGGTGCTGTCCCCCCTCATCCTCGAACTGATCCTGCACCTGAGCACCCTGCCCCAGGACTACCCACCCGAAAGCCCCACCGCCCGCCTGGCGAGCGTGCTGATCGAACAAATGGAACAGGCGCCCTCGGAACAGCTGTACCTGCCCCTACCCGCCTCGACTCAGTTGCGCGCCATTGCCCGCCAACTGGCCCAGGCGCCAGACAATCGCAGCACCATGGCCGAGTGGGCGAAGCAAGTGGCGATGAGCGAACGGTCACTGGCGCGGTTGGTGAAGCGCGAAACGGGGCTGACGTTTGGGCAGTGGCGCAAGCAGTGGCAGATTATCGTGGCGTTGCAGAGCCTGGCCGAGGGGGAGTCAGTGCAGCGGACGGCGGAGGCGTTGGGGTATGAGTCGGTGAGTTCGTTTATCAGTATGTTTAGGAAGACGTTGGGGGCGTCGCCGGGGAGGTATGTGCGGGGGGTTGGGGGTGTGAGGTTTTCTGGGGGGTTGGGGTGATGCGGGGGATGTTGGGTAAAAACGTTGAGGGGGACTGACCGCTTTCGCCCAATAGCAGTCATTGCTGGCGCTGAATCGGACGCTGTCGACGCCTGAAGTTAGTTTTCGCCAGCACTATGGGATGCAGTCAATGAAGATGAGGTACGCGGAGCAGGATTGCCATATCAGGCTGACAGAATGTAGTTAACGCCCAAAAAGCCCCCCAAAGCTTAGCTTAAGTTTGAGAGGCCATTGTACATAGGCAGTATTTCATCTCGCCGCAACTAAGAACGGAAGTAGACCCCGCGAGAGAAGTTGATGACATGACTTCTGGATAGTTAGTCTTGCTTGTAACCACGCGTATTGAGCAGCATCCCGGACTTGTCAAATACAAAAGCTAATATTGTATTGGTTTTAAGTTTATAAAGGTATACGTAGCGACCGTCCGGATTGTAGTTTTCATGAGAGGGCGAGCCCAGGCAGCTTTGAACTTCCTGAGATGTTAATTCGCCTGCTTTGTAGTCACCAAAGGTTTTTGGGCAACTTTCAGAAGGCGTAGGGTTTGGTTGGTTCAATCTTTTGATTTGAAAATCTGTCCCGCCCGCGCCAGTCTCATTAAACGTTATGACAAACTTTTCGACTGCGCCTGGTGAGTCAACAATCCACATTTCTCTCCATGCGCTGACGCCGGGGCTTCCAACAGGCTGCTGAATTACGGTTTTCAATATATTGGTTTGCGGCGTAATCTCAAAACCTCCTAGTATCTTTTTCAATCCCGCGTTGGTGTCAGATGTCAGTTTCTCATTAGCAAGCGTTCCCTCGCTAAAATTTATTTTATTTTTTTGTGCCGGATCTATGTCGCCAGAGGACTGGCAGCCAGATAGTACTAAGGAAAAAATGACCGCAATAAACTTTATATTCATCAATTCACTCCTTGAATGAGATTTGCAAATCAAATAGTCAGTAACTATTACCTCTGACTAAATGACATGCCTTGCTGCCCTTTTGGTTCGAAAGTAGGCATAGGAAGATATCCATTTGCCATCATAGTGTCCACTGCCCTTCCTTATCGTTAGCGGGCTCCCACGATCGGCAACATTGGATCAATAACAGCCTCCCGCAGAGCAATAATTCAATCCACCACTAATCTCCTTCCCCCAAACACCTCCCCCCTCCCCACCCAAACAACCAGCCCCCCCAACACCAACACCCCCAACACCACCCACGGAATCCCCCCCGCGCCCCACGTCGCCAACATCACCCCACCCACTACCCCACTCCCCGCAAACGCCAGGTTAAAAACCGTCACCAACATCGATTGCGCAATATCCCCTCCCTCCCCGGCAACATCCGCCAACGCGGTTTGCAACAAGGTCGGCGCACCACCAAAACTCATGCCCCACAGCACAATGCCAACATACATCGCACTGACAGACAGCCCCCCCACCCCAAAGGCAAACGCAACGCAGGTAAAGGCGGTAAGGCTCAGCAACATCAGGCGCCGAACCCTGCCATCAATCAGCACGCCCGTGATCCATAGCCCAACCAACGCCGCCACGCCGAACGCAAAGAGCCCCTGCTCCACCTGATCAGCCATCCCGACGGAGGCCAGGAACGCGGCGATGTAGGTGTAGAGCGTGTAGTGCGCCAGTATCCAGAGCATGACCACCGCCAGCACCGGCCGCACACCTGGGGTCAGCAGGACGGTGCGCAGCGGCAGGCGTCGGTCGGGGCGCTGGCCTGGGTAGTCGGGCACGTTGAGGCAGGTCCAGGCCATCAATAGCAGGCTCAGCCCGGAGAGCGTGCCGAACACCCAACGCCAGCCCAGGAGCTGGCCGAGCCAGGCGCCCAGCGGTACGCCGAGGGCCAGGGCCAGTGGGATGCCGAGCATGGCCAGTGCCATGGCGCGGCCGTGCAATGCCGGAGCGACCAGGCGTCTGGCGTAGCCGGCCAGCAGGCTCCAGGCCAGGCCGGTGGCGATGCCGACGAAGAAGCGGGCAGCCAGCGTCAAGGAGAACCAGGGCGACAGGGCCGTCACCGCGTTGCACACAACAAACAGCGCGACGGCCAGCAGCAGCACCAAACGCCGGCTCCAGCCCTGCAGTGCGAGGGTCAACGGAATGGCCGCCAACCCGGAGCCGAGTGCGCACAGGGTCACCAACTGGCCCGCCCAGGCTTGCGACACGCCGAATGCCTCGGCGATTTGTGGCAGCAGCCCTGCGGGGACGGTTTCGTTGGCGGTGGCGATGAAGCTGCCCAGTGTCAGGGCCAGCAGGGCCGCCAGTGGCAGGCGTGCGGTGGTGCGATGTTCGCTCTCGCCGGATGGGGTTAAAGCGTTATTTTCAAGTTGCGATTCGCCGTTCATGACCTGTGCTCAACGGGATAGGAAGCGCCAGTGTGGGGAATTGCATTGGTTTTGATAATTGGCCTACTCTTTGATGAATTATCAAAACTGAATTGAATATGGCCACTGACCGATTGGGTGATATGCGTTTGTTTGTCGAGGCGGCGGCACTCGGCAGTTTGTCGGCTGCGGGGCGCAAACTGGCGCTGTCCCCTGCTGCGGCCAGCGCGCGGCTTATCAAGCTGGAGGCGGCGTTGCGCACCAAGTTGTTTGATCGCACCACGCGCCAGCTGCGCCTCACGGAAGAAGGCCGGTTTTACTTGCAGCAGTGCTGGGTTGCGTTGCGGGCGATCGATGAGGCCGAAGCCGGGCTTCAGGCCAGTCAAACAGAGGTGCGCGGCAAGGTGCGGATATCCGCGTCGGCTGATTTTGGCCGCCACCTTTTGAACGACTGGCTGGAGGCATTCAGCACGTTGCATCCGCAGTTGTGCGTGGCACTGACCTTGTCGGATTCGGTGTCGAACCTGGTGCAGGATGATGTCGACCTGGCCATCCGGTTTGGCCAGCCCCAGGACAGCTCGATGATCGCCAAGCAACTGGCGCCCAATTGGCGGGTACTCTGCGCCTCGCCCGATTACCTGGCGCGATACGGCGAACCTCAAACACCCGCCGACCTGGATCAGCACAAATTCATTGTGCTGGTAACGTCCGCAGGCCCCTTGAACACCTTTCACTTCACGGTGGACGGCCAGGAATGGAACCACACCGTGCCCATGAGCCAGGCCTGGGAAACCAACGATGGCGCACTCGCACGCGCCTGGGCGCTGGCCGGGCACGGCATCGCCCGCAAGACCATTTGGGACGCCGCAGCCGATATCCGTGCCGGAAGGCTGAAAGTTCTGTTGCCGGAGTTTTGTGTACGTGAGGCCGGCGTGTACGCGGTGTTGCACGGCAACCGCTACCGGGCTCCCCGGGTGCGGGTGCTGCTGGATTTTTTGACTGAGCAGTTCGGTCGCGCCACCGAAGAGCTGTTGCTCGACCTTGAGGTGCCGCGTGTGGGGAGGTTGTGAGCCGGCTCTGGCAGCCTGGATGTTTTCTGCCTACGCTGTGCCTGCCCGTTTCGAGCCACTCGCCGATTCAGTCCTGTACCAGAAGGATCTAAACCATGGGACACCTTGTCGTGGCTCACGCGATGAACGTGATGCCGGCGCTGGAACCACTTTCCGCGTTACCGAAGAGCATTGGCTGGTCGTTGCACAGGGATGAAAACACCACGTCGTTCTACCTGGATACGTACAAGGCAGGCGCAGAACGCAAATGGCCTTTTACGTCCATGCCGCCCATCAAGGATGTACCGCTTGAGCTGCCTGAAGAACTGGCAGCGTTGTCGCGGGTATACAACCTGCTTGAGAGTGCCCGGCTAGCCAACACGTTCAAGAGAGCGTTCTTGAACCTGAACCTGGCGCTCAGTAAAAGCCTTCAATTAGAGATTTTCAGCGTTTGCACCGATGACGACGGGCTGGATTTTGTGTGCCTCTCGTCGAAGGGTGAACTGCAAAGGCTGCGTTGTGTATGCGGTGATCTGGAAATCACTTATGAGCCTGGGACAGTCACGGTCCAGCCGCTGCTGCTGGAGGGCGTTGAAGGCTGCGATGTGAGTAGTCTGCATGCCCCGGAGAATGGGATACAGGTATTGAGGCGGGACAGAGCGCCGTCGTCGTTGCCGCATGGGGTGGCTTCGGCAGAAATCATGGGTTTCCTACGCGTAGAAAGCCCACCGCTGGGCCTGGGTTGCCTCGATGGTATGGAGGTCACACCGATGAAGATCGCAAGTTCTGAGAGGGCTTCGATGGAGCCTGAGGTGATTGTTCAGAAGGCCTGGTGGAAGTGGTGGTAGTGCCTCCTGTAACCGACCAAGAGAAATCGACTTACATGACCCAATCGACGACCGTCAGCAGCCTCATTGGCCCCTGGAAAGGCGTGGCCGAAACTTCGTTACAAGAGCGATGCCGAGACGCCTGGAATACGCGGCTTGACGAGCTTTCAGACCTGGAGGTCGCTACTTTTCTGAACCAGAAGACCGCAGCGCCCCAAATGCTGGTCGAGGCTAAGCGGCGTTTGAAGTCCGCTGTCTGCCTCTCCCAAAGGGCAGAAAACGGCCAGCAGTAGACGTTCAAACTAGCGAGTAGCCTCTCAACCTGACAACGCCACCTATTCCGGTGGCACCTGAAAATAGCGCGCGGTTTGAATATTCAATATTCTTCCGGCATGTCCAGATCTGAACGCCTCCTCAATCTCCTGCAAATCCTGCGACGCTACCGGCATGCCGTCAGCGGGCAAACGCTAGCTGACGAACTCGGCATCGGCGTTCGCACACTCTATCGCGACATTGCCAGCCTGAAGGCACAGGGCGCGGCAATCGAAGGGGGTGTCGGCGTCGGCTACATCATGAAACCCGGCTTCATGCTGCCTCCACTGATGTTCGGCTCCGTCGAATTGGAAGCGCTGGTTCTTGGGATGCGGCTGGTAATGGAGCGCCGAGACAGCGAGCTGACGCAAGGTGCGCAGGCGATGCTGACAAAAATATCGGCGGTTTTGCCACCGCCCCTGCGGCGCGAATTGGAGGTCTCCACGCTGTTTGCTGGCATGGGACAAACATCGACAGATGCCACAGCTCACTCGGGCCTTCTAAGGGAGAGCGTCCGGCTTGAACGCAAGCTGGAACTGAGCTACCAGACTGCGGCTGGAGCAGTCTCCCAACGCACAGTCTGGCCGTTTGCACTCGCATACTTCGAGCGGGTGCAGGTGTTAATGTGCTGGTGCGAACTGAGAGGGGCTTTCCGCAATTTTCGTACTGATCGCATCAATCAAGTGGTGCTCTCAACGGATCGCTACCCTCAAAGCAAACAGGCGTTGCTTGAAGAATGGCGTCGCTCGATGCCGGCAAGGGGCATAACGATACTGTCAGAAACTGACACGGGTTGGCTTTAAGGTGAGATTTCTCCCTCTCGCCAGGTCTGCTCATGAACTTTGCCTCCGTACGTATCGTCACCCAAAACTTCAAACGCGTCGTCGACTTCTACAAAACACTCTGCGCCATTGAGCCTAAGCATCTCGCTGAGGGATTCGCCGAAATTCATTTCAATGGCATCGTTTTGGCAATCAGCGAAGAACGCTTGATCCGGCTTTTTAACAATGGGCTTGCCTCGGCGGCGGCAAATCGCTCCGCTATCCTGGAGTTCGAAGTCGACGACGTGGAGGCGGCCTTGATGCTCGCAGAAAAGGCAAACGCAGAAGTCGTAATGCCGATCACACTGATGCCTTGGGGTAATACCTCGGCGCTGTTGCGCGACCCAGATGGCACATTGGTGAACATCTTTTCCCGAGGTGCGCGCGACTTATCGTGACTGCAAGTTAGGAGCCAGGCGGCGAAATTTGTCGCTTAGGTCTGTATTGGTCATTAGCTTCCCGTTCTGGAAGGCGGTTTTGGGTCGATTCCGCCCCCCTAGAGGGCAGCTAACGGCCCATAGTGTGTAAAAACACTAACCGCGCTGTCGCCGCCGAACTCAAATGGGAAGGAATGCCAACGTTTCAAGGTTGATCTCAGCGTAACGCCCCAAATCCGCCTTGTAGAGGCAGATCCTAGAGACCCCAAACTCCGCCTGCAAGAAAGTGACGAGCTGTCTAAGGTTGCCCTTGGCATGCGCCGTGGTCGGACTTACGACAGTCGCACACCCTGGTTCGTCGTCGTAAGTTCTGATCAGGAATATGTCCCCATCGCTCTGCACGCTGTAATTATGACCACGGTACTCATACCCTAAATCATGGTCGACATCGTCAAAACGGGTAGATTTCACTATCTTCACAGCAGCATCCAACATTCGAATTCCAGAAGAGGATCGTCTCGTGAAGCGCTTTATTCAAGGGGAGCATAGAGGTCAAGGCACCTTACTTCCCGAAAGCTTCGATGACTACGTCAACGATACCAACCCGGTACGTATAGCCGACGTCTTCGTCGACGAGCTCGACCTGGTCAATTTGGGTTTCGACGGTGCTATTCCTGCTGATACGGGCCGACCTGCTTACCACCCTGAGGTCCTGTTGAAGATCTGTGTCTATGGATATCTCAACCGCATCCAGTCGAGCCGACGCCTGGAGCGAGAAGCCCAACGCAACGTTGAAAAGCTCTGTACATCATTGGAGAACACAGGCGCTCACTCAACTCCACTATTTGCGCCGCCCCGGGAGTGTCTGGATATTGCCAACGCGGTGACGCTAAAAGCTCCCTGGCTTCAGCGACCAAATGAGCGGTAATGACGGGGTTCAAAATCATAAGCTGGCTCGCCTGCATTCAAGGGATTGAGGGAAATTCGCGAGTGACCACCGAGGACGCTTACGTGACCATCACAGCGAGCACCGCCAAATTCCCCCCTATCCCAGTCACCACCCACGCAAACGCCACCAGCGCCTTGAACACCTTGCGCGAGGGGCTGAAAACAACCCCAAGCAACGCGCCGATCAGGATGCCGGGAAAGCTGAACAAGTAAAAAAGCCAACCCATGGCGTCTGTGACCCACAGGTGAAAAAGAAACAAGTACAGCGCCATGGCCACAGCCATTCCCCCCAGCGACTCCCGTGACGCCTTGCACAGCAGCGCGATGCACAGCACGGCCGCTTGGGGTAACCAGGAGGAGGCAAAGTTCTCAAGAAAGAACGGGCCTTTTCCCGTGGTGTAGACGGCAACGGCGAGACCCAGCCCGACACCGATGGCGGCCAGCGGAATACGCGTGAACGCTGGAGGACTGTGTTCTACTGATCTCATTCCCTGTGACCTTTTTGAAGCAAGTGATTGGTGAAACATCCGCAGCCTTTTTACAGTGAATTCCCACCGAATCAAGCGACATTCGAACTGCCAGCGTTCGGTCAAAAGCAGCCCCTCACATCAGGCTGCTTTCGACCCGAAGCGCGCGGTTGCCAGCCATCAAACACCCGCACGCCTCACCTCAGCGAGGTTCAATCAAGCCGAGTTCGATAAAACTCCTGGCCGTTGCAACAATGGCGTCTTCCGGGCTACGAGGTGCCCAGCCCAACAGTGTCATGGCCTTGGCCGCCGTGACGCTCATATCGACGCCCAACAGCTTGACCATGCCCAGCATCATCGGATTCGTTTTGGCAGCGGCACGAATGTTGTCATCGCTCAGTTCCTGAGTGGAAACATTCCTGGCAGCCTCACCCAGATGATCGCGCAGCGTGCGTGCCACCTGCACCATCGGCAAGCTGTCGCCCGAACTGGCCAGGAAACGTTCGCCGTTAGCGGCCGGATGCGTCATGGCCAGCAGGTGCAACTCGGCCACATCCCTGACATCCACAAAACACGAATTGATGTTCGGGCAGCCAGGCTGTCCTTCCAGCATGTCTTTGATGATCCGGGTGGAGTGAGAATAGGTTGCGCCCAATACCGGGCCCAGCACCGCGACCGGGTTGATTGCCGCCAGTTCAAGACCTTGCCCTTGCGCACTCTGGTTGAATTCCCAGGCCGCGCGCTCCGCCAGCGTTTTTGATTTCTGATACGCCCAGACATCGCCGCTGACATCACTCCAGTCGGTCTCATCAAACGGGCGGCGGTAGTCAACTGAATGGCCGACGCCAACCGCACCGAACGCCGAGGTGAGGACAACACGCTTGACTCCCGCCTCGCTCGCGGCGCGCAGTACACGCAAGTTTCCTTCAATGGCTGGATTGACCCAGTCCGCTTCAGTCACCTGGTTGCCTGACGGTGTAGGCGATGCACCGTGAATCACGTAGCGACAACCGGCGACAGCCTCTTTCCAACCGTCATCGGACATCAAGTCGGCGACCACAAACGACAGGTCGCTCCCCGGGTCGACATTGCGTTGTTTCAGATGCCTGCGCACTTCAGCTTCGCGCGCCAGATCGCGCACAGTCGTACGAACCTTAAAGCCCTTCTCCAGCAGTGTGATGATGCAGTATTGGGCTATAAAACCTGTGCCACCGGTTACCAATACACTGTGTTCACTCATGCCTGCCTTCCTCACCGGATTGATCGTCAGGAAAGGCTACCGGCCTGCTACCGGATTCTGAATATTTGATCGTACGCCAGGCTTGCGCGATAGTACGGAAATGCACAACGATCCTTTTTCCGACATCCTCAAACTCGCCCGCGCCGAATCGCTGGTGACAGGCGGTTTTACCGCAGGCGGGCGCTGGGCGCTGCGTTTTCCCGCTCCGGACAACATCAAATTCTTTGCGGTCATCAAAGGCAGTTGCTGGGTCACGTTCGAAGGCGACGAAAGCCCGATGTTGTTCCGCACGGGTGATGTGGGGCTACTCAGTGCCAAACGCGCTTTCGTACTCGCCAGTGATCCGGAGGTCGAACCCACCGATGCAATGCGTGTGTTTTCGGGCCCGGGCAAATCCCACGTGCCCATTGGTGAGGGCGACGATTTCGCCCACATTGGGGGTCACGTACTCCTCGACCCTGTCAGTGGGAGGCTGTTGAGACAGGTCCTGCCGCCGTGGATTCACGTGCCAGCGGCGGCGCCTGAGGCCGCTTCTTTTCGCGGGCTGCTTGATCAACTGGTGCAAGAACGGCTAACCCCAAAGCCAGGCGCGCAGTTGGCATCCGCTCACTTGGCTCAACTGCTGTTCATCCAGATCCTGCGCGCTCACCTGGAAACCAACGGTTCACCGCTGGCGGGATGGCTGGCCGTGCTTGGCAATGCCCGTCTTGCACCGGCCCTGCAACTGATGCACGGCGATCCTGCCCGCTCGTGGCACCTGGAAGACCTGGCACGCGCATGCGCCATGTCACGAACGACGTTTGCACACCACTTTCGCACCGTGGCGGGGATGACGCCAATCGCGTACCTCACGCATTGGCGGATGCGGCTGGCTGAGCGCGCGCTACGTGAGGGCAACGAGCCTATCGGTACGGTTGCGCAGGCGCTGGGGTACGCATCCGAAAGCGCCTTCAGCCATGCTTTCAAGCGGGAGACGGGGCTCGCACCCAAGGCGTGGCGGTTTGCTGCGAAAGGATGAGTCGGTTGAGTGCTGGATCACTTGCTCAGCCCTCCGGCATCTGCCTTGAAATTCAGCATTTCCAGCGTTCAACCATCAAGTCAATGAAGCCCCGAACCTTCGGGGGTAAATGACGCTTGCTGGGATAGATGGCTTGAACGGGCACCTCTTCGGTGCCATACGCCTGAAGCAACTGCTTCAGGCGGCCATTCTCAAGGTAGTCAGCCGCCAGGAACGCCGGCAGGTAAGCGAGACCCAGGCCCAGAAGAGCCGCATCTCGAATGGCCTCTGCGCTGTCCAGCCTTAGCCGACTGTTCGGACTGACCTTCAGCCACTCGCCGCTTGCTTCTTGCAATCGCCAAGGTTGGCGCTTCATGCGGCTGCTGAACACCAGGCATTGATGATGCAGAAGATCATCCGCCGTTTGAGGAGCGCCATACGCCTGGACGTAAGCGGGAGCGGCACAAATGACTGCGCGATGATGGGCCACCGTGCGAGAGACAAGGCTGGAATCGGTTGCATGGTTGCCAATGCGCACCGCTAGATCGAAGCCTTCGTCAATGATGTCCACCACCCTATCCGAAAAGCTTGCATCGACCTGAACATCGGGCCACAGCCGTTGATACTCGGCCAGCAAGGGAAGTACCAACAACCGGCCAAGTGCATCAGGCAGACTGATGCGCAGATTACCTCTTGGTGCACCTGCCTTCTGCCCCACACTGTCTTGAGCTTCTTCCAACTGGCTGAAGATCTGAATGCAGTGCTGGTAGAACAATTGACCGTCATCCGTGACGCTCATGTTCCTCGTCGTGCGATTGAGGAGCCGCACACCAAGATGGGCTTCAAGGCGAGTAATTGCCTTACCGGCTGCCGAGCGTGTCAGCCCGAGCGAACGGCCACCCGCAACGAAGCTTCCCGTCTCGACCACGGCCATGAACGCGCTCATTTCATCTAGATTCAAACGACTCACACGCAACTCCAAGCGGCACCACAGAGGGGAAATCTGTTCGTCAATGAGAAGAATACACTGGAACCACAATCGCCAATCCTGATGCATTGCATCGGCATCTCATGTGAGGAACTACCCATGCCCTTCTCCCCCCTTGTTCAGGCCCGTCTCGACGCCTGGGTTGCATCTGCGGCTGACTTTGGGCCCTTTCTGCTAGGACAGGAAACGAACACGACCCTTGATGAGCAACGCAAAGCTTACGAACGGGTGTTGTCCACGCACCCGGTTCCCGCGGGCGTAACCTGGCATGACGTCGATATGGGCGGTGTACCCGGCAAGGTTGTGGTGCCCGATGAACGTGAGGGCAATCGGATTCTGCTCTACATCCATGGCGGGGGTTATGTGGGCGGCAGCCCGACTGGCTATCTGGGTCTGGCTGGGCACTTCGCAAAACGACTCGGCGCCAACGTCTTTCTGCCGGACTATCGCCTGGCGCCTGAACATCCATTCCCGGCGCCCATCGATGACACACTGGCGTCCTATCGATGGCTGCTCGACCAAGGCCACGATCCCAAGTCCATCGTGTTCTGCGGCGACTCCGCTGGAGGTGCAATGGTGGTATCGGTGATGGTCAAGGCCCGCAACGCAGGCTTGCCGTTGCCAGCGGGTGGAGCCGCCTTGTCCCCTTGGGCAAATCTGGAGCACACGGGTGCATCCATCGACAACCGTGACGGCCTGGATCCGCAAGCATCACGCCTGGGCCTTACGTTGCTGGCCAAAGCGTTTCTCAACGGCGCGCTGCCCAATGATCCCGATGCATCACCTGTCTTCGCGGACGTCAGGGGCTTGCCACCCATCCTGGTGCAAATAGGTGAAAACGAAGTGATGCTCAGCGACGCCATGCGGCTCGCTATCCATCTGGGAGAAAACCGAGTACGTGTGTCATTGGAAGTCTGGCCGGGGATGTTTCACGTCTGGCACATGTTCGCAGCCATCTTGCCGGAAGGGATGCAGGCGGTAAAAAATGCTGCCTTGTTTTTGGATCAAGCCCTACGTGAGCGTCATCCCAGCTAAGTTTTCAAGAGGTAAGACCAGGAGACGCTGCGGCCACTTACGTATCACGTTGGCGTTGATGCCGTGGCCGATGGCGATGCTGGAAAGGTCTGCTCCCGGTTGAGACATTCCAGAACACCCTGGGCCTTGAAGGGTTTTGAGTAAGCGCTTCGTTGAAGCATGGAAGTCCTGACATTAAGGGCTATCGCGCCCGCGTAAATATACGCAGGCACCGTGGTCCTTAATGCTGGCGTTTGGAAGGAGAACTGGTCGGACGCATACTGGTGGACACCTTTGGGTGCACAAGGATGCCAGTGATAGATGTGTTTCCTATATCACTGAGGATCACGCATAGGGCGCGATCTTGTCAGTGGTATCAGGAGAGTCTGAGCACCTAGATCGAGCGTGCGCGATGGGTCGAAAGCTGGAGTTGCAATTGGCTGCATTCGACCCTAAGCAGACCTTTTATGACGATCCGCTTTTGGTGGTCCGAATCCAGCCGATGAATATCGAAATTACTACTACTCAAGGATATTAATTCGGCAGAAATTAGATACTCTAATATTTTGAGCCCTCAGCACTCACTCATATTCAATATTTTTTTCTTGCTTATGATGTTCAGCATGCGCAGCCTTGTTAACAATCTCAATATTATCAAGATTTAACGCCAAGTCAGGGTCATCAGCCCTTCTAACTATGTGGTGCGCCTGCGCATCCGGCTCAAGCGGCTCACCAGTTTTTTGGCAAGCACTAATACCATCGCGGGCTATTTTTTGTTTTTTTAGGGCTCTTTGTCCGGATCTATTTGCACTTTCATTCAAAAGACGTCGGGTCCTAGAGTCTGGGTTATCCCTAAGTGCCCCTAAGCATCGATCACTTTCGATTAGTTGCTCATTTTTTACTGCATCAAAGGACTTCTCGATGCGTTCGTTAATCTCACGACTTAACGCGGGCGTTCTCACAAACCGGTCGCCGCCAATCTTGAACTTATCTTTATCCGGGAGTTTATTGTAAAACTTTTTCGCACCTGTAGGATCTGTACCCAGTACAGTATGTAAAGCCGGAGTCCCAAGCGCAGTTTTTCCTTTCTCATCGTAAACTCCATGCTGCTGAATGGCCTTGCGCACCGCCTCAGCATGCTCCCTATCCACAAATTCACCAGGGTTAGGAAATTTTAGTGGAGTCGACTTCAATGAGGTCACACGGATCTGAGTCCCTTCAGTTTTTTCACTCATCACCCCCTCCGAACGCTTCATCATCTACAAGATTGCTGCGGATATCCTGAAGTACTTGAAAAGCCTTTACTGATCTGGCATCCATATTAATATCGGCGCGTATGGTTTGAGCAAGCTTCCTAAACCATTTTTTTGCGGCATCGGGATCTTCATACATTTCATCCGTAATGCCGAGTAAATCATTTCGCTGTTCGCCATCATGATCAACCAGGTAGTAAATAACCTGTTGTCTTTCACTTGTGAAAACTTGATCGGAGAAAGGCAGCCATTTCTGTTTAAGGGCTTTAATTAAGTCGAATATTTCGTTATACGAATTGGCGCTGACCTTTAATGGCGCTACTGCCTCGTCCAATTGAGAGCGCAAAAATTCAACGCTGCCAATTTTTTCGAGATCATCTACAGATTTTGCCTCAATAATCTCTCTCATGGGGAACACTCTAAAGTTGGTATTTTTCAAGCTTCTGCTATCACACCCCACAGGTCAACGCCTAAGGGGTAAAAATGACCGCTTCTTGCCCGATATCTGCCGTTGGCGATCGGCGGCTTTCGGCCAAAAGCGGACAGTGGTATAAAAACCAATCTGTCCGTTTTAAATATTTATAAGCAATGGTGCAGGGAGTTCTACGAGCAGAAATATGCGGCTGAAAAAACTAACTCATCGCGCGAACTCAAGAAGGTACTCTTTGAATTTAGCACCGCCTATCCCGCGTGCGGCAAAGAACGCTTCAATCACTTCAGGATCTTTGCTCTTCGCAGCCAAAACATGCGAAAGATAAAAGATAGAAATCCCTCTTGATACAAACCTAGGCTTATCACCTGTACCTATCTGAGCAGTAACGTCCGCGGCGCGGCGCATTATTTCGCGCTCATTTTCAACCAAAGATTTTTTGAGCTGCTCAATAGTTCTCAAGCCGAAAAACAGGAGCCCATCCAACTGTTTAGCGACATTTTTTGGCTCTTCAAAAAACTTAAAATTACACGCGCTAGCAATTTCGGAATCCATTGAGACACATTTCTCATCAGAGCAGATAAAGTCTAGATACGTAATTTTATCAAGCGCAACTTTTTCTGGATTCTTAAGGATTTCCAATTTTACAGACTTCTCATATTTTTGTAGCTCTGACCTTATAGATACAAACTCTTGATCAGCCAGTTCCAACAGACCAGCCATTCGAGAAAATTTTCGTCTTGTGGCTCGAGGAACCTCAACTGAGCTTTTATATCCTATGTCGTGTTCTATTTCTGCCCAAGTATGCTGCAAAATCGAACGTATCTGAATTTCAATCTTCATTCCTTTAAAAGCAGAATATTCTTGAAGTTTTTCCCGCTCACGCTTTAACGACACTACGTAATGCAGAGACAAATAACCGAACCTATCAGGATCTAACGATGCGCGTTTGTCGATAGAGTTGGCCCTATCGATTTTAAACTCGCTTTCCACCATTGAGGCCACTACATCTACATCATCTGAGAAATGTGTGATTATCCTGGCGCCTGCTAAGTCTGTAATTTCTTCAAGCGCGTTATAACGCTGCTTAGCATCTACTTTTCGCTCAAGGCTTTCTCGTGCCTTACATCTAAAAGAGATAGAGTGATACGAGGTTTTTTTTGCTAGCAGTAACCTTTCCAAAAGATCGGAAACCGTTTTTGCAAACGAATTATAAACTTCCCTTTTTGCATCGAAATCAGCAACCAAGTCCTTTTCCATCACAACCTCAGCAGGTTATCGCTCTTAGAAAACGAAACGTACCAAACATACAGGCATTAAGCCACTACCTTATTACAATCGCACCCGGTTACGGAAGGCAGAGTGAGTCGCCTCTAGTTTCGTAGAAGCTTGGAGTTGCCGCTTTTGGCTGTTTGCGGCCTTGTTGAACGTCCGCTTATGGCCGGAAGCAGACATAACATCACATGGAAAAATAACGCCCCACTCTCCCCTCGAGCAGCTTGATCAAAGCCGGTGCCATGTATTCGTAATCATCAGGAACATGCAGACAGACAATACGCTTACCCTTCAACTCCGAGGCAAAGCGAGCCGTCAGTTTTTTACGATGGATCGGCTCCATCACAAAAATCAGCTCGGCCCATGCCAAAAGCTCTTGGCTTACAGGCACATCTGCATCGTTACTGACGCCAGCAGATGCCGTCTCAATACCTGACCAATCCGCAAACAACTGTTCGGCGGTCGGACTGCGTAGGCGGTTTTTGCTGCAGATGAAAAGCACATTCAAAGTGCGTCAGCTCCATGTGAACACTCAAACATTAAAAGCAAGCGCCAACAGCGGAGCCCCGCCCGCGACCACCATTCGCCAATTCACAAATCCCGCACACTCCACCAACGCCTCAAACTGTTCAGGACAGCGGCGTTTGAAGCCCTGGGCATTTTCGATGACCAACAAAAGCGTTTGTCCGCTTTGAACGTGAACAGAAGACATTTCTGCGCCAGGGTCATCCAGGTAACAAAGACAATCCACCCAAGCATCCATGTTGCGACCGTAAAAATCCGGAAATCCGAACGTCTCGGCGAAAACACTGTGGAAGGTTTGCCAATCGGTAATCAGGTCTGCATCCACTTGCACCATTGCCAGATCAACCTTCGCCAGCCTGAAAAAACAGGTATGGCTGTCTCGCAACGTAAAGTCAACGACGGGGTATGAGTCGACCGCTTCCAAGGCAGACTCACACCCCACTCTCGTTACAAGGGGCGGGCCTTGTCGTGAAGGTTTTCCAGGTCTTCTTCTACCTGTTCCACGTCGTTGTCCTGACGCTCCGCCGGGTCATTGGGGCGTAACGCATCGTTGTCGCGCTCCTCTTCGCCGGGTGTGCGGTCAGGGTTGGGTGTACCAGGCGGCGGCTGTTTGTATTCGGGCATGACGGTTCACCTTTCAAGTGGGTGGCCTACAGCGTTTTAGAGAAAGCCCCGGGAACCATCGTTCAACTCTTTTGCGTAAGCATGAGAAGATGCCGCCCTGCCCCTCTTGGAGAGCTGAACCGGATGTTCGAACTCAAACCTTGCGACCCCGTCACTTACCGCCAACTCACCCGCCGCAGCACGCTGATCATCGCCGCGGTGTTCGTGGCCCTGGCCATGCTGCTGTCGAGCCTAGCGGTGATGCTGTTTGGGGAGCCTGGGGGTGACAACTTCCGCTTCAACGTGGGGGGTGTGTTTGCGGGCGTGCTGGTCACCGTCGCGCTGGTGCGTGGCCCGCTGTGGAACCAGCCGTGGCTGGCGCCGGCGTTGTATGGCTGGCAACTCAAGCGCAGCCTGATGAGCATCACCAACGTGATGCACCGGGTCACCGAGGGCGTACAAGCCAACGACCCGACCGCCCTCAAGGTGCTGCGTTTCTATCACCTGGGGCTGACGCAGATGCATGCGCTGGATGCCAATTCCAGCGCCCAGGCGCAACTGGTGGGCGAGCTTGAAGCGCACAAGGCGAAGCTGCAGGCGCTGGGGATCGACACCGAGCAAACCCGGTTCGACCCCGCTTGGCTGGAACGCTTTAAAAGCGCTTAGGCCAACACGCCGATACGTTGTTCATCCGGCCAGAACAGCGCGGCCTGTCCGCAGGGTTGGCCGGCGTTATCGAGCAACGTCCACACCACCCCGGCGTGGATCATGAACGGCTCACCCTGCGCGTCCACCCGCCAGCCGCTGTAGCCGTCGGCAATGCCGTGGGCGGTGACCTGTTCCAGCAGCACCTGGCGTGCGGCGCGGTCGAGTTCCGAGGCGCTGAAGCGCGACGGCATGCCGATGAAGTCTTCACGCGGGTACTTGAAGCAGCTCAGCGCGCAGGCGTTGACGTAGGTAAACAGCGGATCGGCGGCGCCGTCGTGGGCCAGCAGGCTGTAGGGGGCCTCGGCGTGCAGCCAGGCCAGGCGTTGGTGCGGGTCCAGGTGTTCGGGGGCCGGCAGTCCCTGGCCGGTCCAGTGTCGATACGCCTCATCCAGCACGCTTACGAAATTTTCTTGAAGGGACACACACAACCTCACATCGTCAGTGGGAAACTTTTGCCCGCCAGCAGAACACCGCGCTCAGTGCGATCGCGGCGCCTGCCACGCCGAATACCCAGGGGGCCGACGCCACCGGCAGCAACAAACCGGCCAGCAGCGGCCCGAGCCCCGCGCCCACGTCGCGCCACACCGCGTTGGACGCCAGGGCAGAAACGCGCATCGAACCCGGGTTGCGCTCGGCCACTAGCGTGGTCACCAGCGGCAATTGCAGGGCGCGCAGCACCAGCACCGCCGCCGCGCCGACGATCACCCAGTAGCTGCCAAACGCGGTCAGGGCCAGGGCACTCAGGAACGAAAACAGCAACAGCATCGAAGTGGCGCCAAAGCGCTGGGCCGCCCGGCCACCGAGGGGGCTCAGGAGCATTTCCGAGGCATACCGCAGGGCCATCAGGCCACCGGCGATCAGCACCGCGTTGCCACCCAGAATTTTCTGCGCCTGGATCGACAGGCCAAAAATGAACAGCCCATCCAGCGCCACGCCTTCGATAAACGACCAGGTCGCCACGCTGTCCGGCCATTTGAAGCGCCGCCCGGTACTGTGCAGATCATGCCCGGTGCGCGGCAGGCCGTGGGCCGCCCATAAGCCCAGCAGACAACAACCGGCCAGAATCAGAAAGATCGGACGCGGCCCCGCCCACAGTGTCAGCCAGCCGCCCAAGGGCAGCGCGAGCATCGGCCCCAGCGCGATCATGGCCCGCGAGCGCCCTGCCCTCCGCGCCGCGCCTGCGGGTTCGGAGGTGGCCAGTACTTGGGTCGACAGGTTCAACGCGGCAAAACACAGGCCCCAGATCAGGCGCAGGCAGAGCAGTGCCGCGAATCCCGATAGCATCGAGTTGCCCAGGGCACACACGGTCGCGGCACCTGCGGCGATCATGCAGGTGAGGCGGTCACCGTTGCGTGCATAAAAGTTGAGGACATGCCGGTAGCCGAAAATCCGCACCAGGCGGTTGGCCGCCAGCAGCACCCCGGCCTGGGCCAGGGTGATGCCGAACGCCTGGGATTCCATGGGCAGCAGCAGGTAGAGCAACACGTCACTGGGCAAGCATAAAGCCAGGGTCAGCGCGGCGCGGCGGGAAGACACATCAGCAGTGCGTTGGGCCAGGCTGGACATAAATCTGAAACATCCCGAAATATTCAGGTCGCCACGGTAGCCTTCCCGAACGGTGTTTTACAACGCTCAATCACGCCTTTTTGTCATACGGCAACAAGCGCAAGAGGCTCGCCACCGCGCCCACCAGCGCAAACCCGCAGCCCAGCCACAGCGCGTATTGCGGTCCACTGCCCAGGGACAAATGGAAACAGAACGCCACCAGCGACGCCCCCAACGTTTGCCCCAGCAACCGTGAAATCGCCACGATGCCGCTGGCCCCGCCGCTGCGGACTAAGGGTGCGCTGGTCATGATCGCCTTGAGGTTGGGTGACTGGAAGAACCCGAAACCGGCACCGCACAACGCCATGCGCCAGCCGATATCAAACGCCGACGCGCCACTGCCCAGGGTCGCCAGTGCAGCCATGCCCACGCTGAGCATCAACAGGCCGATGCCGCACAGCACGCCGAGGGACACCCGGTCCGCCAGGCGCCCTGCCACCAGAGCCATCACCGCCACCACCGCCGGCCAGGGCGTCATCAGGAAACCGGTTTCCACCTGGCTATGACCCAGCACTGCCTGCAACAAAAATGGCAGCGAGACAAACGCCAGGCCCTGGGCACTGAATGCGCAGATCGCCGTGAGGGACGACAGGGCAAACACCGGACGCTTGAACAGGTCCACCGCCAACATCGGCGCCGGGTGCCCCGCCTCACGACGCAGCAACAACACGCCACACACCAGCGCCACCGCTATCAAACCCAGGGTCAAGGCGCCCTGCGCACCATGCACCGCCGTGCCCAGGCCCAACACCAGCAAGGCAAACAACCCGGCACACAACACGGCGGCGAAGCGGTCGAACGCGTGGCCGGTCAATGGCAGCACCGGCAATGAGCGCAGGCCCAGGCCCAATGCGAGCAGGCCCAGCGGCACGTTGATCAGGTACAACCAGTGCCAGGTCGCCACCGACAGAATCGCCGACGCAGCGGTCGGCCCCAACGTGAACGCCAACCCCACCACCAGCGAGTTGTAGCCCAGGCCGCGCCCCAGCATTTTCGAGGGATAAATGTGCCGCAGCAGCGCGGTGTTGACGCTCATCAACGCCGCCGCGCCCAGACCTTGCGCCACCCGTGCGGCGGTGAGGGTCAGCAGCGAGCCGGCCAGCCCGCAAAACAGCGACGACACGATAAACAGCAACAACCCGCCGAGGTACACCCGACGGTGCCCCAGCACATCACTCAAGGACGCAAACGGCAGCACTGTGGCGATAATCGCCAGCTGGTAGGCATTGACCACCCAGATCACCGAGGCCGAATCGGTGCCGATGCCCTCGGCCAGCGTTGGCAGCGCCGTGTTGACGATCGCCGTGTCCAGGGTTGCCATGCCGATCCCCAAAGACAGGGCGATCACGGCCGGCAAGCGTTTATTGGAGGGCAACCCATCGGCGACAGAAGACATGAACAATCCACACAGGTGACGAAGGCCTCTAGAGTAAGGGCAGACGGGATTTTTTTCAGTGGCCTATTGCCTGGCTGTCAATATTTTCATGTTCGCCAATGCCCGGTCTTCGCCATCAGCGCCACCGCCTCGGCAAACCCGGGCTGGGGTGGCGTGTTCAGCGTGACCAGCCCCACGCAGCGGGTGGGCTTCAACGTGGCCGCCTTGGCCGCCACCCGCGCGCCCTGCTCCACGCCCGCCAGGACGGCCTCGGGGATATGCAGGGCGTTCATCAGTTCCAGCACATCCTGGCCCAGTGTCCCGTCGTCACTGTCGCGCAAGTACGGCACGATCACCCGAAACCCTTGGGCCGCCAAAGGCCCAGTGACGGCGGCAAACACCTGGGTGTCGGCCGCCAGCAAAATAATCGCGTGCCCCTCTTCCGGCCCGAAACGCTCGTAGCGAATTTCCTGTTCATCGGTGCTGACCGTTTGCACGGCAAACGCCGGCGCACACACCGCTACCGCCGCCAGCAACATAAAACCTCGACGATCAAACATCCCTCACCCCCACAATCAATTCACTGCCCAGCCACGTGGCCAGGTATTCGCCTGCGCGCATCACGCCGGCCTCTTCGCCCAGGCGTTCCACCAAGAACTCGCACAGCCCGGCAAAACTGCCGTCGATCTGCACCTGTTGCAGCGCCGCCAGTTCCAGCGCATCCACCTGGCGCAGGCGCGAGGTGAATTGGCGACGCCACACCAACACGCCGCCTGCCCGTTCCAGCATCACCGCCTCGGGCGCCTGCGTTTCCTGCCACAGCGCCGACCAGATCGCCTCGGCATTGGTCGTCAGCCCGTGGCAACGCAGGGACGGCGTCAGGCTCAGCACGGCCGCGTCCCAATCCAGCTCGGCCAACACCTGCGGGGCAAGTGGCTCGGCGTCGGCGGCCACGAACGCCTCATTCAGGGCCGATTCGATCCAGGCCAGTTCATGCACATCAGGGTTGCGCGGGAACACGTCTTTCAAGGTGGCGTAGAAACCTTCCGGGTAAGCATCCAGGGTCCAGGCATGGGGCGGGTGGCTGTCGATATGGGTGATGCTCGCCGCCAGGAACGCCTCCTCGCCGACCCACCGGCGCAGGTGGGGAAACGCTTGTTCCAGGCAGCCCACCAACTGGGCGCGGTAGTTGTTCTGGTACACCGCCAGGCCTGCAGCGTTATTGCCGAGCAACTGCGCAGACTCATCTGACGCGCTCACCAACCAGTGGCTGAAGACCTGTTGCAGTTCCGCCAGGTTCATCGCTGCGCTCCCAACGCCCGTGCCCTCGACAACTCACGCAGCAGCTCGGTGAGCGGCGGAATCTCATCATCGCGCTCGATCATGGTGGCCACGGGACCGAGCCGGGTCATGGCCTCGGCATACAGTTCCCAGACCCCGGCGCACACCGGGCTGTCATGGCTGTCGATCAACAGCTCGCGGCCCTGGCTATGCCCGGCCAAATGCACCTGGCGCACGCGCTCGGCGGGGATGCCGTCCAGAAACGCCAGGGCGTCAAAACCGTGGTTGCTGGCACTGACGAACACATTGTTGACGTCCAGCAGCAGTTCACACCCCGTGCGCTTGGCCATGGCGGCGATGAATTCCCACTCGCTCATGGACGCGCCATCGAACGCCAGGTAGCTCGACGGGTTTTCAAACAGCATCGTGCGGCCCAGCACGTCCTGGGCCTGATGGATATTGGCGCAGACCCGGTCGAGGGCCTCATCTGTATAGGGCACGGGCAACAAGTCATGGGCATTGAAACCCGCACTGCGCGACCAGCTCAGGTGGTCGGAGACGAACAGCGGTTCCACCTCGTCCACCAACGACTTGAGGCGCTGCAAATAATTGGTGTCCAGCCCTTCGGCGGTGCCGATGGACAGGGACACACCATGCAGCGCCACCGGGTAACGCTCGCGTACCTGGCGCAGGATATGGCGGGGCTGGCCGCCTGCGACCATGAAGTTCTCGGAGATCACTTCGACGAAATCCACGGGCACCGAGGTTTCCAGGAAGTCGCAATAGTGCTCCTTGCGCAGCCCCAGGCCGTAGCCGGAAAAGTGGGGGTTGGATATGGACATTCGAGGCTCTCCATCAAAACTGTGGGGCGGGCTTGTTGTGGCGAGCAAGCTTGCTTGCGCTGGGGTGCGAAGCGCCCCCGAAAAAGCCGGAGACTGCTGCGCAGTCAGCGGGAGCAAGCTCCCTCGCCACAAAAAGAGCCCGCTCCCACAGGGGGTGAGGCGTTATTTAGGTTCAGTCAGCGTGCCACCCGCCTTGAGGCATTCGGACGGGGTCTTGACGATCACGCCTTCGCCCTTGCAGCTGTTGAGGCCCTTGCAATCGTTCTTGGCCGTGGCGCACAGGCTGGTGCCCTTGCAGGTGTTGACGCCGTAGCAACGGCCGGGCTTTTCCGCCTGGTCGGCGGCGCTGGCAGCAGTGGCGAACGAGGCGGAGGCCATGGCGATCATTGCAGCAGCGGCAGCGAGGCTCAGGCGGGATTTGAATGCAGTGTTCATGGGTGTTTCTCCAGGGGGGTGGGTGAATTACTTGATGACGGAGGCCGCGTCTTCGATGACCTTCGCCACAGCCTCAGGCTGGGAGATGTACACCGAGTGGCTGGCCTTGATTTCGGTGACCTTGGAACCGGCGCGCTTGTACATCCAGCGTTGCAAGTCGGGGCTCAAGGCACGGTCTTCGGTGGACACCACGGCGTAGGTCGGCTTCTTGTGCCAGGCCGCAGCCCACACGGTGCCGCCGAACAGCGCAGTGGTGGCCGGCACTTGGGAGGCGGCCATGAAGTCGGTGCGGTTGGTGGTCAGGTCGGCCGCAAAGTCGGCGTTGAATTTGGTGCGGTCGAAGAACAGGTGGCCGTCGCGGCTCGGCTTGATGTCATCGCTGGGCGACGGCATGGAGCCGATCAACTGAGCCATGTTCTCGCCCACTTCCGGTTGCAGCGCCGAGACGTAGACCAGCGCCTTGACCTTGTCGCGGTCGCCGGCAATCGAGATCACCCCGCCACCGGAACTGTGGCCCACCAGCACCACCGGGCCGACTTGCTGCTCCAGCACTTCGCGGGCTTCGGCCACGTCGGCGGCGAGGTTTTCGTGGCCTTGATGCACCACGGTGACCTTGTAGCCCTTGTGAATCAGGATGTCGTGCACCACGCGCCAGCCGGAACCGTCGACAAACGAACCGGGCACGATCACCACGCTTTTACCGGCGCCAGGCTGTGGGGCATCGGCTGCCTGGGCGAACATAGGAACCGTCAGGGCCATGGCAATGGCCAGGGAAGAAAGCATACGCATTGGAACTCTCCATCACAGTGAGGAACGTTGGCCTGAGATCAGGCGGTCGAGGGACCAGGCACCGCCGCCGTAGGCCAGCAACGGCAACAGCAAGCCCGCCCAAGTCAGGTGCACCGGCCAGGCGTCGGGGTACACGAACACCTCGATCACCAGGGTCATGCCCAGCAGCGCGGCGGCGGCCGGGCGGGTCAGCAGGCCCAGCACCAGCAACAGCGGGAACAGGTGCTCGGCATAGGTCGCCAGGTGCGCGGCCCAGTCGGGCGGGATCAGCGGCAAGGCGTATTCCGAGCGGAACAGCGTGTAGGTCGACGGCTTGAGGTTCAGGAAACCCGTGACCTTGGTGCGCCCCGACAGAAAGAACACCGCCGCGATCCCCAGCCGCGCCACCAGCAACAGCAACGCTTCGGGCAGCAGGCGCTGGATCAGCACCGCCGGGGCCGCTCGGCTCATGGCTGCTCCGTCAGGCTGCCGTAGCCTTTGGGGGTCTTGATCTGGGTGCAGGTGCCTTTGTCCACCAGCACCCAGGCGTTGCCCTGGTAGTCGGCGGTGGCGGTGCCGGCGCACGAGGTGCCCTTGCCGGCTGCGCAGTCGTTGGCCCCGGCGAGGGACACGCCAAAGCACTTCTCTTGGGGTTTGGCCTCATCGGCGTGGGCCACGGCGGCGAAGGCGCTGAGGGACAGGGCAAGGGTGGCCGCGAGGGCGGCGTAAGGACGCTTCATCGGTGTATCTCCTGGCTTGACTGAGTGTGGCCAGGGCGCGTGTGACGGGGGTTGACCGCCGGCGCCGGCTGGTGAACAGAGTTAAAGCCAGGCGTGTATCCGGTCTGTGTCGCGAACGCGATAGAACGTCATGCCGGTGTATCAGGATGGGGCGTGGATACAGTTCGATACACAGCCAAATAACAGACGCCAAACCACCGCCGTTTTATTCGGCATCCCGAACGACACAATTAGAAATATTCGCCTTTCCGAACGCAGCCGCTTGCGAGCGTTCGACGACCGCAAAAATCACCATAAATTTCATGCGGTTGTTGTCATCTTTGTTACATGCCAACTGGCATACATTCTGCTTTATCCGTGTTTCTGGTAATAAAATGTTTCAGCTCTGAGACAGTCTCATCCCCTGAAACACGATCCGTGAAACGCCTATAAAAACGACCATGCCCCAAAGGAGGGCGGCCTTCCGACTTTTTGATCGACATCAACTTTCCAAGACTGCTGCTGCACATCTGCACCCAAAAGGGCGAATGGCCTGATCGCCAATAACAAGCCCGACTATAAAAAGGACGAATTGATGAGCTCGAGCAAGAACCACGCAGTGTCCTGTATGGACGCAGACCCCCTGGCCCCGGCAGCCGCCGAGAGCGCCATTGGCTTTGGCCCCTTCCTGTTACTGGCACGCCAGCATGTATTGCTGCGCAATGGCGAGCCCGTCACCCTCGGCAGCCGCGCCCTGTACCTGCTGATCGCCCTGGCCACCCGCGCAGGCGAACTGCTGGAAAAATCCGAACTGATCTCCTTTGCCTGGCCCAAGGTGGTGGTGGAGGAATGCAACCTGCGTGCGCAAATCGTCGCCCTGCGCCGGGCCTTGGGTGACGATGGCAACTTCAGCTACATCGTTACCGTGCCGGGCCGGGGTTATCGTTTTGTAGCACCGGTAACGCTGCAAACGGCCAGTGAAGACAGCTTGCCGGTGCCCTACGTGCGCGTCGAAGAAAGCGCCCTGCCGACGCCTTGCGCCGAAGTGATCGGCCGCGACGGCTTGATCGCCAACCTCGCCGACCAGGTGGTGAGCCAGCGTTTCGTGACCCTCACCGGCCCCGGTGGCATCGGCAAGACCACCGTGGCCATGGCCGTGGCGCAGCGACTGGCCAGCGACGCCGACCTGGCCACCTGCTTCGTCGACCTGGCGCCCGCCACCAGCGGGCAATGGGTGGCCGGCATGCTCGCCAGCGCCCTGGGCATCCAGACCATCAGCGACGACCCACTGCACAGCATCACCGCCACCCTCGCCGAGCGCCGCTTGCTGCTGGTGCTCGACAACTGCGAACACGTGCTGCCCGCCACCGCCGCTGCCGTGGAAAGCCTGCTGCGCCACGCGCCCCACTGCTGCGTGCTGACCACCAGCCGCGAGCCACTGCGCGCCGACGGCGAACGGGTGCACGATCTGGCACCGCTGCAAGTGCCGGACGAACACGCGCGCCTGAGTGCCAACGAAGCCCTGGCCTGGTCCGGCGTGCGCCTGTTCGTGGAACGCGTGCGTGCCCTCGACCCCGATTTCGTGTTCCACGACGCCGACGTGGCGGCGGTCAGCGCCATCTGCCGCAAGCTCGACAGCAATGCCCTGGCCATCGAGATCGCCGCCGCCCGGGTGCGCACCTTTGGCATCCAGGACCTGGTCGGGCTGCTCGATGGCAGCTTCCGCCTGCAGATGACCGCCCGACGCACCGCCCTCGCCCGCCACCGCACCCTGAGCGCCACGCTGGACTGGACCTACGCCATGCTCAGCAGCGACGAACAGGCGATGCTGCGCCAACTGGCGGTGTTCACAGGCTCCTTCACCCTCGACGCGGTCAAGGCCATGACCGCCAGTAGCAGCCTCGACCCGCGTAACGCCTTGCCACTGCTCGAAAGCCTGATGGACAAGTCCTTGCTGATCGCCGGCGAATCGCAGTTGCTCAAGCGCTACCGCCTGCTGGAAACCACCCGCGCCTACGCCCAGGAAAAACTCACCGAGCACGGCGAAACCAACTTCACCGCCCAGCGCCATGCGCGCTACGCCTTGGGCGTGTTGCAGGAAGCCGGACAGACCCTCGACGGCCTCTCGCCGGAAACCTGGCTGGCCCTCTACGGGCCCGAAATCAACACCATCCGCTCGGCCCTCGACTGGGCGTTCTCGCTGGCCGGCGACCTGCCCCTGGGCATCGAACTGACCCTGGGCGGCGTGCCGCTGTGGCTGCGCCTGTCGCTGGTCAGCGAGTGCCGCACCTGGGTCGAAAAAGGCCTGGCGAGCAACAGCGTGGCCCCCCTGCCGCAGCGCCAGCGCATGCTGCTGCAGACGGCCCTGGCCAGTGTGCTGATGCTCACTTACGGCACCGGCGGCCCCATGCGCGAAGCCTGGCGCCAGGTGCGCGAAGACGCCCGCGATCTCGGCGATGCCGAACACAAACTGCGCGCCTTGTGGGGCCTGTGGACCGACCGCTGCGGCTGCAACCAATACACCGAAGCCCTGGAACTGGCCGAGCGCTACATCGCCCTCAACAGCAGCGGCAACCAGCACCTGCTGGGCAAACGCATGCGCGCCGTGGCGCTGTTCCACATGGGCGACCTGGCGGGCGCACGGCAGAACATCGACGAAGCCCTCGGCTCGCCGTCGGCGCCACGTTCGCACATCATCGACGTGCATTTTGACCAACGCATCGCGGCGCGCTGCCTGAAGGCCAAGGTGATGTTGCTCGAAGGTGACGTCGATCCGGCGCTGCGTTTGATCGGCACTTGCGTGGATGAAGCCATCTCCCTCGATCACCCGGCGACGCTCTGGTACACCCTGTGCCTGGGCGCGATTCCGCTGGCGTTGCTGGCTTCTAATCTGCCCAAGGCGCGGCATTATTTGAGCCTGCTGCAAGACAGCACCACGCGTCAGGACCTGCACATTTGGCGGCAATTCCGGTTGTGCTTCGAGAGCATTCTGCTGATTCGCCAGGGGTCGCCGGAAGAAGGTGTGCCGCAGCTGGGCGAGGCGTTGCAGCAATTGCAGGGCCAGGGGGATAGCCAACTCTATAGCCTGTTGCGCTGTGAATATGCGCTAGGCCTGGCGCGCCTGGGGCTGGAGAAGCTGGCGTTGGAGGTGTTGGAGGATACGCTGCAATTGGCGGTGGGCCGCCAGGAGCGTTGGTTTGTGCCGCAGATGCTGCGGATCAAGGCGCAGTTGACGTTGCGTCAGGCGCAGTATGGGTCGGTGGATAAGGCGAAGGTGTTGTTGCGCCAGGCATGGGTGGATGCGCAGTTGGCGGGGGCGCATTTTTGGCGGGCGCAGATTGCGGCGGATTTGGCGCGGTTGCAGGAGCCTAAATTGCGGATTGCTTCGTTGCCCAGGTTTCAGCATCGCTGAGGGGGTTGGCTGAGTACATATCCGTTATTTGCGTAACGGCTGCTTATGGTTCCGCTCTTACAGCGGCTCACTTTTGAAAAGCGCAAAAGTAAGCAAAACGCTCTTGCCCCAACACTCGGCACCTCGCCTAGGCTCGGTGTGCCCGTAATCCGACAGTGATTTGGGGGGCCGCCG